>NZ_KV795771.1:235441-255420 GCF_001809115.1 Rothia sp. HMSC071F11 | reverse complement strand
CAAACAACACACCACACCAACAACAACACACAATCAGAGTCATCATCAGTCGGTCAGGGATATCGCCACTCCATTTTGAGTGACAACCTATACAACTATACTCGCTTCCAGAAAGAAACACAAGCTAAAACTTTGTGTTTTATATCACACAATCTTGAGATTCATTCAAGCCATCATACTCTTGAAATCGTCTCACAAATGTGACACATAAACTTCAAGTCATACGGTGTATAGTTGATTTTGCCGCATAATCTCGGGGTTTTTACCCCCGCTCGCCGCGGCGACTCATACAACTATACAGAGGCTTTCCGTGCTTTGCAAACCAGAATAATATGTAGTGTGTCACACAATATTTTGGGTGTTTACTTCCATGAAAACCTCATTCACGAAAACTCCTTATACTCCGAAAATTCTTAAAGACTCAAGGCTCTGCCCTCCCGGTAAAAATACCGGTCAAGCAACGCCTTTCTTACGTTCAAATGCGCTAGATTCCGCTAATACTGCTGCGGTGGAGTCTCAGAAGCCATGTTATTAAACCGCGAGTACTTACCGCTAAATGCCAAGGGAATAGTCTTCGTTGGGCCGCCACGATGCTTCGCAATAATCATGTCTGCCTCGCCCACACGATCGCTATCGGGATTGTACATATCCTCACGATGCAGCAGAATCACCATATCCGCATCCTGCTCAATCGAACCGGATTCACGCAGATCAGAGATCATTGGGCGCTTATCGGTGCGTTGCTCCGAACCACGGTTCAGCTGCGACAGCGCAATGACCGGAACTTCAAGTTCCTTCGCCAAAAGTTTGAGACTACGGGAAAATTCCGAAACCTCTTGCTGACGAGACTCAACTTTCTTTCCCGAGCTCATTAGCTGCAGGTAGTCCAGCACCACAAGCTGCAATTGATTGCGCTGCTTAAGGCGACGGCATTTCGCACGAATCTCCATGAGCGTCATGTTCGGCGAATCATCAATAAAAAGCGGTGCACCAGTTATTTTTCCCTGCAGGGTCGCCAGGTTGGTCCATCCCTCCTGGTCAAGATCTCCCTTCTTGAGGCGGCCCATCGAAATGCGGCCCTCCGCCGAAAGCACACGCATTGCAAGCTCGGTGCGACCCATTTCCAAAGAGAAAAAGACCGTCGTCATATCATGATGAATCGCGGCAGAACGAGCGATATCCAGTGCCAACGTCGATTTACCCACACCGGGACGCGCGGCAACCACAATCATCTGTCCCGGATGCAAACCACCGGTGAGCTCATCAAACTCAATAAAGCTCGTGGGCACGCCATAAACGCCATCCGGACGGTTCGAGTTCGCATCGATCTCGTTCATCGTGGCTTCTAAGGCATCTGAGAAAGTAACGTAATCCTCTTTCGCGTTGCCATCTGAAATTGCGTAAATCTCAGATTGTGCCTGATCAACCAGCGAGTCTACCTCGCCCTCGCTCGTGTAACCGAGCTGGGCGATCTTAGTGCCAGCCTCTACCAGACGGCGCATGACCGCGTGTTCCTTGACGATCTCAGCATAATACTGGGCATTCGCAGCGGTTGGAACCGAAGCGATGAGCGTATGCAGATATGTTGCCCCGCCGACTCGTGTGAGTTCGCCGCGCCCCTTGAGCTCATCCGCTACCGTAATCGCATCGGCGGGGTTGCCGTGACCGTACAGAGAAATAATTGCCTCATAGATCAGTTCATGCTGCGGCTTATAGAAATCTCCCGCATGCAGAGTCTCCACAACATCGGCAATAGCGTCTTTAGAGAGCATCATGCCGCCCAGCACCGACTGCTCCGCGACATCATCGTGCGGCAGGGTACGAGAACCATAATCGATGGCAGTTTCAGACATGCTTTTTCCTCAAAATCGCGTTTTTATCCGATGCTTATGGCGTTCCAGAAGCAATCTCTGCAGAACTTCTATGCTAGTTTCTCATGAACGCTTGTTGAAATGTACACCGCCCTATAAATTCTGCGCCTGTTCCCGGTAGAACTCTCGAAGACTATGCGTTCCCGTCGGCTCCCCCACACAATCATGCGTTAAACCCCACAGCATAAACGACAAAGTATCGGCCACGCGCGGTTTGATAAGGCCGATCCCCTTCACCACACCGTCTGCTAACCGGGGCGGTATAACCGTGATCTTCGCGGGGCGTCCCACCGCCTCAAAAGCGTACTGTGCTACCTCGCGCCACGAGAGAACCTCGGGACCACCAATATCGTAGGATCCCTCCTGAGCAGATTCCACCTTATCAAAACAGTATGCGGCAACATCCGCCCCGTGAATGGGGTTAAGCCGCCCTTGCGGTCGCAGAAGATACACCCGGCCGCGGCGTGCCATCTGCGCTATAGCGCTCATATCCGAGAAGTATCCACTCGGGCTCACCACCTGATGCGCCAGCGGCGACTGGATCAATGCCTGCGCGAAAGCCGTTTTCGCACGCGTGAGCTGCGAACGAATCGACTCGGCGTGTATGGCGTTCACATAGCAGAAACGTGTGACATCATGGGCGCGCGCAGACTCCAATATATTTAGGTTCGCATGGTAGTCAATATCCCAGGGGTCGGCCTTCTGCCGAGTCACCCCTAGTGCCGAAATAACCGCATCAACGCCATCGCACACCCCTGCTGTCAAGGAACGGTCGGTTACATCACCAACCACCCACTCATCTACCCTATCCGCCAGCGATGGTGCACCCCACACCCCGGCGCTCTCAGCCCGAGCCTTATCGCGCACCACAGCACGCACCCGATGCCCGCGACGATGCGCCTGCTCCACAATATGACGCCCCACATAGCCCGATGCTCCAACAACCAAAATATTCATCGTTTCACCTCGCTGTGGTTCTGTGAACAGAGTTTCGCACTCTTTAGGCAGGATTACAGTCTTTGAGATAGCCCTCAATCACCTCTACGGCGCGGGTTGGTCCGTCCATTCCGCGCATTGCCTCACCGAGCTGCCGGGCCTTGGCACGCATGGTCTCATCTGAAATTAAACGATCCAGAATGCCGCACATCTGGCCTCGGTGCACATCATGTTTCGTGAAGCGCAGGGCATTGCCGTACCGTGCACATTCCTCAATATTCCAACGTTGCTCGGCCTGCATGGCGATACCCGCGAACGGTACCCCCGCCAGGCACGCTGTCTGCACGGTTCCTTCACCACCGTGCGTGATTGAGGCATCAATGTGCCCAGCAAGCAGATGAGCCGGGACAGTTCCCGCACGGTGAATATTGTCGCCCAGCGAGCGCGCATCAGCATCCGATAACAGCACCCCATCACCGACCAGCACATCTACCGGTGCCGTTGAAAGTTGTCGCAACACCGCCGCCAAGATGCGCGCAGACCCGGATGAGCCCATCCCCACGTAGATGAGTGGTCGCTTTTTAGGTTCCCGAACAATCTGCGGAAGTTCACCGGGAGCACGGTAGTAGATAGGACCCACACTGACATCCGGCGCCGTTAACGGATCGCCGCGCAGCTCGGTAAAAAGAGAACAGATAAGGTTTACGTCAGCGCTGAACATGTCGATGGTACGGCGCGGGAGTTTGATTCCATGTTCGCGGGCTACACGAGTGAACGAGGCTGGTTTATAAGATATTGCCCGAACCAGTGCGCGTAACCATCCCGGTGCTGAGGGGGCTTCACCGGCAGATTTCGCAGAAAAATAGGTCGTTGAATATGCATAAGGGCGCGCATAGAAAATAGGTACACCAGCGATGCGCGCGGAGATCAACATAGTCGGGTTAGAACCGATCACCACGGCATCTGCGTTAAAGTCACGAATAGCAGCAAGTTCTACGGTAACCCTCTGGCGTACTTTCTCGGTGGTGAAGGGATTCCGCACTCCCCTGCCTTGGTCAAGCGCCATGAGTTGTTTCGCTTCGTCATCAGTCATGATGGGTTCACGAAGATGCACGGGAAGCCGCGCGCTTTCCAGCAACCCACGGTATTTGGGCGAGTATATATGGAAGAGGACTTTGTGCCCTCGGTCTTGGGCAACACGCGCTATTTCGATGCCGCGCGTGGTTTCACCCATATTAAAGCTTTCGGGAGAGAAAAGAATACGGCTCATTGTCTTCTCCAGCGGGGGGCGTACACATGCTTGAGTGGGATCTACGCCTCATATATATCTAGTGTAAAACGGAGCCTCAGTAATCCTCCCACTGTATCGGGAAAACTCAGGCTCCGTTTTCTGACCGCGCAAATCGTAGTTATTTCTTCCGTAGAACCAGACCGATAGCGCCTATATGGTCGGCGTGACGGCGGAAAACACTGCGCATACCCAGCACGCGCTCACGAATCTGCGGTTTGCGTGCAAGGTTGAACATGATCTTGGCGAGTCCGCCCACCCCTTCATCGGCAATCATGCGTTTGGGTTCTAAAAGAGCCATCTCGGTTTGATATACGTCTAACACCTCAAACCCGGCTTCTTCGGCAAGGCGGGTCCATTCGGCAACCGTAAGCGGGCGTGCGTTCACGCGAATGCTTCGTGCCAGGTCCTTCTGAATTTCTTCTTGAACCTCAGGGCGCAGGTAGTCGGGGGTTAGCGATAGCTCGTGAATGGCGTAGTAGCCGCCCGGCCGTAGGATGCGCGCCGCTTCGCGCATAATTTCCAGCTTATGTTTGTCGGTCTGCATGGTCAGCATAGCCTCGCCCACCACCACGTCGTAGCTGGAATCGGGCAGCCCGGTCTCCTGCGCCCCGGCGTTCACGACCGTGTAGTTGGGGTTGTTTCCGATGCGCCCGCGCACGATTTCAGCCGCCTTTGGGTCAAGGTCTACACCGGTGTAGGTCTTGGGGCTGCGTTTGACGATTTCGAGCGCTGTAATGCCTAGTCCGGGGGCAAATTCGACTACGTCAATCTGTCCGCCGAGTGCACGGCTGAGCAGCCAGTTTGTAGTTTCGCGCCCACCGGGGCGGAGGACTTTCTTGCCGAGTTGGGCGAGCAGCCAGTGTCCGGCGGCTTTTTCGGCGGGACGATCGGTACCGGGAACGTTCGGGGTTTTAGGCACGATAACTCTCCTGTGATAATTCGTATTTAATATGCAAGATTTTTATGCTCTAATTCTACACTCCATCATGAGGTAGCCGCATTTTTCTTATGCTGTATCTTGCAAACCTCCTGTCACGCCGGCACTAACCGTTGTTTTCTGTGGCTTTATGTGCGGAATGCAGACTAAGGATTAAACGAAACTGAGACCGAACCCGAAGATTCGATCTCAGCCTCAATCACACACACATACATACGAAAATCAGAGCCACTTCCGCTAAGGAAAGTCCAACTTTCAGATAGTCCTCTCGAACTACCTGACATAACTATGACCCGTCAACCTTTATTCCTCGTGAGTTAAACCTTGGGAATATCTGTGAATACGAGGGGTCATGTGTGCTGTAGACACAAGGCCAGGGGTCAGAGCTTCCTTACAGGGCATATATCGCAGAGAATTACACGCTGTATCCGGTGCCGTGCATGAGGTTGTAATAGCCGCCCGAAAGAAGGCGAAATTTTTAAAACTGAAAAGCGAGGCTACTGTGTAGCCTCGCTTTTCAGTTCCACGAGAGCATATTCGCTCTCTGAAACACACACATTCACATCGCAGTCCTCTCGAACCAACACCTCTAGTTAACCGTAATTACCTTGAGGAACCTTGGGGTTTGGCTGAAAAACACCTGAAAGTCCCCGCAAGAAATACTGGGAAGAGCGCAATCCCCACGCGACAGTAATTTAGCCGTTAGAGTTCAGAAGAGCATCAGCCAAAACCACGGTCACCGGGTTTATCAGCACCGATACCGCCGCCAATACAATATTTGCGATGCGATGACGCACAAACCGAATAAGCCCCACTATGGCACAGATAAAGGCGATCACAGAGGTAAAACTACCCACGATTATCGTGATATAAAACAGGATGGCATTCACCGTGAGCGAGGGAAAAGGAATAAAGGCAAGTATCACAAGTACAACACTTACTGCCTCGAAGATGATGCCGACCCGCAAAAGTTGAGTGCTGGGGGGAAGGTGATTGAAAGATTTTTTCGCCATATATCTAGCCTAACCGAGAGTAGCTCACAACGGTGATCCTTGATGTAACAGCAAGTGCCGCCTCCCATCCAGTATATGTTCAGGAGGCGGCACTTCCTCTTATCCGATGAGCCGTAAGTCTACGACTTCATATCGTTGAATTTGAAGCGAATCCAGCCAAGTACCAAGGGTACAAAACCCCACAGGGTGAAGAGGAAACAACGCATCCCGTAACCGGGGTCTTTGAACTGGTCAGTATCGTGGACCAACATATTTTCGCCCAGATGAACAGGTAGATACTTGGAAACATCGCTTGCCCACTCAGCAGACCTGAAGAAACTAAGAACTATTGTCACCACAAAAAGCAGAACGACTGTAAGAACAATAGCTCCGGCACTATTACGGAGGAGAGCACCAAACCCGAATCCCATCCAAGCAAGTACCACAAGATATAGTCCAAGAAGAAGAGTGATTCGAAGTACTTCACCGTCGAAAGAGACTCGTAGTTTTTCCGTGAGTATCATCTGGCCTAAGAAGAATGCCAAGATACCGCTCAAGGTTCCTACGACAAAAGCTACCACCGTCACCACAAGGGCTTTAGCAGAATATAAAAGAGAACGACGTGGTACTGCTAGCTGACTTGTTTGCATGGCACCCGTGGCATATTCAGATGCAATAAATACCGTCGCCATGGAAGAAAGAATAATGCCTCCCAATGAAGCGCCTACAACTCCGATAGAGTACGATGCGCTCTTCATCTGGTCAATGATCTCGGAACCGTTGACTGATTGCCCATTCACAATCTGCGATGTACTCACATCTTTCTCATACTGTGCCAATTGTTCGTTAAAAACAGGAGCCAGCAGCATTGCGAGTCCTAAAATCAGCACTACCGTAATGATGAAGAGAACCTGCTGAGAACGTAGGGAGCGCATCTTTAACCATTCTGAGCGGAGCACACCCAGGAATGATAGATTATGAGCAACCGGTGCAGGCGCATTTTTAGTAGCGTAGGTTTGAGTACTCATTTTATATGTTCCTCCCATTCTCCTGCTGGGTTTCATCGATAAAGCTGTGCTCTGGAGAACTAGCCACCGGTTGCAGTTGAGGATCGGCTGCCGGTGTATTCGGCACCGGAGAGCCTGCGGTAAAAGCACCAGCACCAGGAAGCTCATCAGAGACATATTCAACCTCTGAACGTGTAATTTCAAGGTAAACATCCTCAAGAGTTGCTTCATGAGGCGCCAGCTCATAGAGCAAAATTTGTTCACGCAAAGCGAGCTCACCCAGGTCGCGAGCATCAGCCGAAACCAATAAACCATCGGTATCGACCGCCTCGAAAGGAAGCGACCGTTCCGCAAGGAGCGAAGCGAAAAGGTCACGTTCATCGGTACGAACCAGAACTTTATGGCCGCCTACTCGCGAGATAAGTTCATCAATAGACGTGTGTTCCAGCAGGCGACCGCGCCCAATAATAATGAGGTCGTCAGCGGTTTGCGCCATCTCGCTCATGAGGTGTGAAGAAATCAGCACCGCCCGACCTTCAGATGCCAAATACTTTGCCAACTGACGAACCCACACCACGCCTTCGGGATCAAGACCATTAACCGGCTCGTCCAAAATAACGTTATGGGGATCGCCCAAGATAGCTGAGGCAATACCTAAACGCTGGTTCATACCGAGGGAAAAACCGCCAACCTTCCGTTTAGCGACTTGGCTTAGACCGGTCATACCGATAACTTCGTCCACACGTTTCGCCGAAATACCATGGGTAAGCGCAATAGACATGAGGTGCGTGCGTGCACTGCGCCCCGGATGTACCGATTTCCCATCAAGGAGGGCTCCCACCGTATGGAGCGGAGATTTAAGGGACTGATAATTTTTGCCGTCCACAAGGGCTTCGCCCGAGGTGGGCTTATGGAGTCCGACCAGCATGCGCATCGTGGTCGATTTACCTGCCCCATTAGGACCCAAAAAACCGGTGACTTTACCGTCGGGAACGATAAAAGACATATCGTTAACAGCGGTTTTATCACCATACCTCTTGGTAAGATTCTGAACCTGTAACATCTATACCTATCCTTCTGCAGAAATTTAAGGATATTCTGTCACGTCCAGTCTACGGTTCTCGCTTCGGAGAATATAGGATTTTTGAGGTCCTCCCGATATTTTTATTATTTCTCAATCTTTTACGCACACCGTTTCACGTGAAACATTAATGCTGTCTATAAGAAAATTCCTATAGAAATATAGTTATCCAACGTATAGAGATAGAAATACTACTATATCGAAGTATCTCCAAGAATACTCCTAATACCCGTCCCCTAGGGTTGTGCGCCCACGTTTGTGAAATTACTGTAGTTAAAAATAGACCGTATACGAAGGGGTAGGGAACTATGCGTGGGACTAGCAGTACACGGAAACCACAGAAAAACCGTGCAGGATACGGCCGGTGGGGTTGGTTCCTCCTTGGTGGTACAGCGCTTGCTGCCACAACCTACATGGGTGTTCAGGGTATACGATGCCGCCGGGCACTCCACGATGCTGTGGACAAACTCGCGTCGTATCCGGCCAAAACGGTGCATCTCAGCTATGGAGAGATAACATATCTCGACATTATGCCCACAGGGTCATCCTCAGCATATAGCGACCCTCCCGTTATCCTGTCTCTGCACGGTATCTATGGAGGCTACGACCAAGCCTTTGAGAACGTTAGGGATCTCTCGGAACACTACAGGATTATTGCTCCATCGCGTTTTGGGTACCCCGGAAGCTCGGTTGCAGGTGAAGGAACTCCCAAAGAACAGGCAGCGGCTCTGATGGCACTCCTTGATATCCTCAATATCGAGACGGTCTATGTGCTAGGCTCCTCTGCCGGAGGAACCCTCGCTCTTCGTTTCGCTCTGGATTATCCGGAACGGACAACAGGTCTTATTCTCCTCAGCTCTGCCCCACCCCTGGAGGAAAAACCACGAAAGTTGCCCACGCGTATGGGACCTCCTGCCGCTCTGAACCATGACTACATCATGTGGCTGCTGTCTCCGTTTTTCAAACCTCTATTTGGGCTTCCCTCACACACCATATATGGGATGCTCCCCCTACAGGAGCGACGTATGGGAGCCAAGATCGACGCAGCTATCACAAACCCGGATATGGCGGTCCATCTTGAGGAATACCCCATTGAGAGCTTGGAACCGTCCGTTTTTCTGATCCATGCACAAGATGACCGAGTTGTGCCTTTTGCCCAGCCGCGAGGGCATGTGCAGAGTTCTATGTACCGATACCCGAATCTCACCACATGTATCTTCGAAACGGGTGGTCATATGATCGAGGGGCATTTGGAAGAGGTAACCCAAGCGGTCATAGATTTTATTGACGGTACTCTGTAACACGCAATGTTTCACGTGAAACATACCCCTCCCCTACCCCGCACTTCTCGGGTAAAACGGATAATTGGCTCCACATATGAAAAGGGCGTCGCATCCCAGTCGGAATGCGACGCCCTCACAGCGTCTAAATACGCCCTGCTTATGCGGCTGCTACAACGTCCAGAGTAACGTTGGCAACAACATCCTCATGCAGACGAGCGGTCACCTGGTACTCACCGGTGCGCTTGATAGCGGAACCGAGGTGAATGGTGCGCTTGTCGATAGTGCCGAGACCTGCCTCTTCAATAGCGTCAGCAATAGCATCTGCCTTAACGGAGCCGAAGAGACGACCATCAGCACCAGCCTTGTGTGCTACTACAATCGGGCGAGCAGAGAGCTTAGCTGCGGTCTCCTGGGCTTCTTCCAGGGAGGCCTTCGCACGCGCCGCACGGGCCGCACGGATAGATTCAACCTGCTTCTCGCCGCCAACGGTCCACGAAACGGCAAAGCCGCGAGGAAGAAGGTAGTTACGTGCATAGCCGTTCTTAACGGTGACGATGTCACCAGCGGCACCCAGACCGGTTACTTCCTGAGTCAGAATAATCTTAGCCATAGTACTTGTTACTCTCCTTCTCGTTAGCGGCCAGCGCCGGAGTAGGGAAGCAGTGCAACCTCACGGGCATTCTTAATTGCCTGAGCGATCTTGCGCTGTTCCTGAACAGTCACGCCAGTTACGCGGCGAGCGCGGATCTTGCCGCGATCGGAGATGAACTTGCGTAGCAAGGCGACGTCTTTGTAATCGATAACGGTGACGTCAGCAGCTTTCAGGGGGTTCTGCTTAGGTTTGGGCTTACGGATTTCAGCCTTAGCCATCGTGGTGCTCCTTTAGGTTGGGAGCCCGCGGCGTTAACCGCGGGATGGATTGATATATGGTTTGGTTTGAGGAAGACGGAATGTTTCTTTAGAACGGAGGTTCGTCATCGGCACCGGTACCCCAATCGTAGTTTCCACCGGACTGTGAGGTCCACGGATCAGCCGCAGGTGCCTGCTGCTGTGCCGGTTGTGCGGGCGCCTGCTGGGCTCCCCCACCGAATCCGGCATTACTGGAGTAACCGTTTCCGCCCTGCTGCTGAGCGAAGCCCTGCTGCGGTGCGGAATTGTTAAAACCACCCTGCTGGGGGTTATTACCGAAGTTATTACCGCCAAAGTTGCCGCCCTGCTGACCGCCGAAGTTACCTCCAGAGGTACGCTGTGAACGGGTTACCTGGGCGGTAGCGTACCGTAGAGCGGGACCGATCTCATCGAGCTCGATCTCCATTGAGGTACGGCGTTCGCCTTCCTTCGTTTCATACGAGCGAGACTTCAAACGGCCCTGGGCGATCACACGGGTTCCCTTTTTCAGGGTCTCTGCGACGTTCTCTGCGTAGTCGCGCCAAATAGACGCACGCAGGAACAGTGCCTCACCGTCTTCCCACTGACCGGTTTGACGGTTGTAGGTACGCGGGGTAGATGCAATCGTAAAGTTTGCAACCGCCGCATCTGCGGGAGTGTAGCGCAGCTCAGGGTCGCTGGTGAGATTCCCGACCACAGTGATAATGGTTTCGCCTGCCATTGATGCCTCCTCGAATGGATTCAAGTATATAACTCTAGGTAACCATAGGAACCTGACATTTTAATCAGGTCGCGGTTTTTAGAGTCTTACTTGTTGACCTTCTGATCCTCCGGACGGATGATCTTGGTACGCATAACGGACTCGTTCAGGTTTAGAACACGGTCGAGCTCAGCGGCGGTCTCAGGGCTCGCGGTGAAGTTAACAACCGCATAGATACCTTCGGACTTCTTCTGGATCTCGTATGCCAGACGGCGGCGACCCCAGATGTCAAGGTTGTCGATGGTACCGCCAGCGTTGGTGACGATTTCCAGGAACTTCGACAGAGACGGCTCTACCGCTCGGTCCTCAACCTCGGGGTTGAGGATAACCATCAGTTCGTATGCACGCATGATTAAACCCCTCCTTTGGGCTAAACGGCTATGGGATTTCCATAGCAGGAGATTCATGTGGCACCCGGTGCAGCATCCTCTTGTTCAGGATGCACACACAGATTCTTCTATACTACACGAGAATACGCGGTAGAATCCAGCAAAGAGAAGGATGCGCCCGCCAACCGCATGAGTGTAACGGGCGCATCCTGAAGCTAGAGTCTTGAACGCTAAAAATTCTGGTTTTAGTAGTAACGAACCGAAGAGTCCCGAAGGTTGAGGATGGCGACTCGAAGGATATTCGTGAAGAGGTCTTTGAAGAGCAGAAGGCCTAACGGAATACCGGTTATCCAACCTAAACCTATGGGCGTCAGCAGGCTAGTTATACCGGTGAGCGCCAGATAAAGCAGCCCCTGAATTGGCTGACGCAGATAAAACTTGTGGATGCCTAACCATCCGAGGAAAAGCCACAGCACATAGGTGAGAATCACGGATTTGGGGCGAACCACAACGACGGTCGACTGTTCATGTTCGGAGTTCACATAAGTACGGCTGCCCGGAACGGTTCCATGGGCGAAAAGTTTAGGTTCATAAACCTGTTGCGACATATTTCCTTCCTTCGTGAGTGTTTCAGCGCGCTGTATATAACGCGCTCACTGCAAGTTTAGACAGTTCACATGCGCAAACCCTGGGAACGGGGTGTGTATTCGGTGGGAGTCTGCCCTCCCCTCCCCCACCGCACCAACCTTCGTTCAGACAAAAAATCCCGCATCCTCGACTGTGAGGATGCGGGATTCTCCAATGCGCGGTGGGGTTGTGATAATGGGCTGTTACTGCTTCACGACAACGGGGGTTACACCGTTGAGTTGGTTCACCCGGCCAGGTATCAGGAAAATATCAATGATGAGCAAGATACCCAAAATTACAAGAGGAATTATCCCGATAAGAAACCAAACAGTTGCCCAGCCAGTAAGGAATAAACACAGGTATAGAATCCCTTGACCCGTTTGGTTCAGATAAAACTTGTGAATACCAGGGGAACCTAGGAAAAACCACAGCAGATATGCCACCGCCATGGATTTGGGTTGCTGCACCATCATGACCGGTGCTACGGCGATAGGTTGTACGGGCTGTCCGTGAGGTTGAGAACCGTTGAATGCGGGGTTAGAAGCCGGATTAAAGGCAGAGTTATCAGACATAGTAATGCCCTTTCGGTGAATGTGTATTCGTGCGCGGCGAACGCTGCCGCTGAGTACCATCCTACACGTCAATTTAGCTTCACAGAGGCATTTAGTGAACCTTATGCACCGTAGTCTCCGTCATACTCTTTTCCGCAGTATTCCGCCGTATTATGGGGATTTAGGACTCTCCGTGCTCCTGCCACCACACGAGCAGACGGCGGGTCGCTTCTTCTTCACCAAGTTCACCCTCATCCAAACGCAGGTTCAGCAGGAATTTATACGCCTGCCCCACAAGAGGACCAGGATCGATGCCCAGCACCGCCATAATCTGTTCGCCATCCAGTTCAGGGCGCATCGCATCCAGCTCTTCTTGGGCTGCAAGCTCATCAATACGCCGTTCCAAATCATCGTATGCCTGCGCCAGCGAGCGCGCCATGCGCTTATTGCGCGTGGTGACATCCGACCGAGAAAGCCTGTGGAGACGCTGCAGCTGCTCCCCTGCATCCCGCACATATCGACGTACCGCCGAGTCGGTCCATCCGGCCTCACGGTAGCCGTAGAAGCGCATATGAAGCTCTACGAGGCGCGCCACCGCCTTGATGGTGTCGTTATCGAAGCGTAGGGCGCGCATCCGTTTTTTGACCATGCGCGCACCAACCACATCGTGCTGCAAAAAAGATACCGAGCCGTCTTTCTCGAATCTGCGGGTTTTGGGTTTGCCGATGTCGTGCAGAAGCGATGCGAAACGCAGCACAAAATCTGGTGCGGGGCAGGGACCGTCAGCGTCGGTTTCCTTCTCGATCGCCTGTTCCATGACTTTGAGCGAGTGCTCATAAACATCTTTATGGTGGTGTGAAGGGTCCATTTCCATGCGCAGGGCGGGCAGCTCCGGGAGAACATAGCCCGCGAGTCCGGTTTCTACGAGCAGGTTCAGGCCCACGCGCGGGTAATCTGCACAGATGAGTTTGATGAGTTCGTCGCGCACCCGTTCCGCCGAAATAATCTCGATGCGCGATGCCATCTGCCGCATCGCTTCGAATACTTCCGGCGCTACGGTGAGGTTAAACCGAGCAGCGAACCGCGCCGCGCGCATCATACGAAGCGGGTCTTCGGAAAAGGATTCTTGAGGCGAGCGCGGGGTTCGCAAAACGCCCTCTGCTAAATCTTTAGTGCCGTGGAAAAGATCCACAATTTCCCCCGAAGGCAGCGCAGCAGCCATGGCGTTGATGGTGAAGTCGCGCCGTATCAGGTCAGCCTTCAGATCGGTGCCGAATTCCACCGTGGGTTTGCGGGAATCAGCAACGTACACTTCGGCGCGGTAGGTCGTTACCTCGTAAACAGCGCCGTTTTTGCGGGCGCTGATGGTGCCATATTCTTTGCCGATATCCCAGATATGCTCTCCCCAGGCGCTCAAAATCCGCTCGCTCTGGGCGGGAGTGGCGTTCGTAGTCATATCGAAATCGGTGAACTCGCCGGGGGCATTGCGTAGTTCATCACGCACCAGACCACCGACTAGGTAGAGATCAAAACCCGCCTGACGGTAGAGTTCGCCGAGTTCAACAGCATCCGGATATTTTGAGAGCACATCAAGTTTTTGCGACATAGTCTCTTAATCCTGCCAGATATTAGCGGCAAGAGCATATTAGCGGGCTCCTATCAGCCGCACCATAGCCCAAAATAACGCCGCATCGGATAAGGTAGAACTATGAGTTTTCCCGTACCGCGCGCACCCAAAATACGCCCCTTCGCGCCCCAGCTTCCGGTGCCTGCGCTTGAAGAGGTCTCTTCGGGAGGGCTCATGATTAATTTTGATAGTCCCGACCTGCCGGTGGCAATCATTGCGCGCTATAACCGCAACAGACAGCTCGAATGGTGTCTACCTAAGGGACATGTTGAAGGTCATGAAAGTCTGATAGAAACAGCTCAGCGAGAAATAGCCGAAGAAACCGGAATTACCGGTTACATTGTTGCTACCCTCGGGTATATCGACTACTGGTTTACGTCTAGTGGGCAGCGCATCCATAAAACGGTACATCACTACCTTTTTTGTGCTACCGGCGGCCGCCTAACCATTGAGCATGACCCCGATCATGAAGCAGTCGATGTTGCGTGGGTACCCCTGGCGGAGCTTAGCCAGAAACTCTCTTTCGCTAATGAACGGCGCATCGCAGATATTGCACGAGAGTATATTAATACCCAGCTCTAACGTCACAACCAGGAGAAGAAGTTGGCACGTACCGATGCACGCTCAAGCGCCATTATGGCGGCGGGAACGCTCGTATCCCGTGTTCTAGGGTTCCTTAAGGCAATCCTTCTCACGGTGGCACTGGGTGCCCTCTCGACCGTAGGTGACGTCTTCGAGACCGCAAATACGCTCCCCAACCTCATCTACGTATTGGTCGCCGGTGGTGTGTTCAACGCCGTGCTCGTGCCGCAGATTATCAAAGCCGCTAAAGCCCAAGACGGCGGCGAACGGTATATTTCCAAGCTCGTAACAATTACGGTGACGGCCATCGGTCTGATTACAGCGATTACGCTGGCGTGCGCCATCCCTATTATCAACGTTATGGGCTCTACATGGACGCCAGAGCAGAAGGAACTCGGGTATATATTCTCGTTCTGGTGTTTGCCGCAAATCTTCTTCTACGGGCTTTATACGGTCATTGGGCAGGTACTCAACGCGAAAGAGGCCTTCGGGGCTTTCATGTGGGCGCCCGTGCTCAATAACGTCGTTGCTATCGCTGCGCTCTTTATCTTTATTTTCACCTTCGGGGCGCAGGATACAACCATCAATCCGCCACGCCACTCGGTCGAAAGCTGGACGTCGATGCAGACGATCTTCCTTGCCGGATCGGCAACTCTGGGCGTGGCGCTGCAGGCTATCGTTCTCTTTATCCCGCTCAGGAGGCTGGGGCTGCGACTCAAACCGGACTTCGGCTGGCGCGGTATCGGACTGCGGGAAGCATCTCGTCTGGCGATTTGGACCCTTGCCGCCGGTGCCGTCTCTAACCTGTCGTATATGTACATGACGCGGGTTGCCGCATCCGTGGTGAGCGCCCGCGCCCAGTATGCCGATATGGGTATTCAGATTCCCGGTCTGCAGGCAATGAACTACGCCTCGATGCTCTACTCGCTCCCCCACGGCGTGATCGGCATTTCCATCGCTACAGTACTCTTTAACCGCATGAGTTCCTCCGCCATCGCGGACGATAGTGACAGCGTCATCCACGCCCTTTCACACGGTATGCGTACCGCCGGTATTGCCACCGTTTTCTGTGCGCTCGCACTTATCGTCCTCGCCGGTCCCGTGGCGGTGCTCTTTAGCGGCGGAGACCCGGTTGCGGCAACCGTCATTGGGCGCCTCATTGCTATTACCGCATTGGGAACCCCAGCACTGACCATATCCTTCCTCTACGGGCGCGTTCTCTACGCCCGGGAAAACGCGCGCACCCCCTTCCTCATTCAGTTCTACGCCGCAATTGTTATGGTCATTATGAGTGGGGTTGCCTCCCTGCTTGACCCGCGCTACACCGTGTATGCGCTCTCCCTGATTTTCCCGGTGCAGAACCTCTTCGTGGTCGCCATCAGCCACTACGAAATTCGCCGCAGACTTGGGTATTATGGGCAGAAGCGTATTATCAACATGTACGCTCGTACTACCCTCGCGGCATGTTTTGCGGGAGTTATTGCCGCCGCCGTATTGTGGGTATTGGGCGGATACAATCTTGATGGCTTCGCCTGGGCATCAAAAATTTCAGCGGTTATAACCCTTATAATCTGTGGTCTCACCATGCTCTTCAGCTATGTGGTGATGCTCAAGATTTTCCGCGTGCGTGAGGCAGATGCTCTCTTCGCACCCATCGCGGGCAAGGTAAAAGCACTCGCACGACGAGGGGCCTCAAACGAATCTTAAACCAGCCCGCAAACCGCTAAAAACACCGTATCCGGCGTAATCCGGGTAAAATCTTGGAAGAGCCTACTAAACTATAGGCGAGAAAATACATGACGGGAGAGAACTTGTCGCAGCAGATTCCGGTCGGAACCGTTTTGGGTGGCCGTTACGAAATCACCGCACAGATTATCATCACCGCCGAATCAGATATGATCCTCGAAGGTAAGGATCAGATTCTGAACCGTAAGGTTTCGGTGGTGGTGGCTTCTCCCGTGCGCAGCCACCTCTTGGAGAAGAATTCGCGGGCGCTGGCGGTCAATAGCCGCTACAACATTCAGATCCTCGATATGGGAATCGCCCCCGAAGGCAATAAATACCTGGTGACCTCATACAGCCGCCCGGATGTTTTGCTTGACACCCTACTGACCGATAACCCCTCGGTCTCTCCCGACGGCAACCCTGATGAGGCGCTCGGGGCCGAAATCTTCGGTGACAGCCTTACCGGTGCCGCGCCGCAAACCTACGAAAACATTCCAATGGTGGGTTCCGAAACCTCCGCTATCAGCGCTGTAAAGGCCTGGGAGGTCTCACAGATCCCCTCGATGAACGTTGCACCTATGGTCTCCGGACCGAACGATGACGGCGTCTATGAAGACGACGAAGACGAAGGCACAAACCGCGGAACCTGGGCTATTGCCTTCGCCGCCGTGCTTCTATTGGTCATTGTTGCCGGTGGCGTACTCACCACGCTGACCGGCCTGGGGTCGAATCACGCATCGAATCCGGTTAAAGGTAAGAACGCCTCGGCGAGCACAAGCGCTACGGCAGGGTCTACAGAATCTGAGGAAGCCTCCCCGTCGGCATCGCCCAGCGCCTCCAATGCGCCAGTAAAGGTTACCTCCGTATCGCGTCTGGTACCGAGCAACCCTAACTTTATGGCGGATATGGATTCCGGTCTTCCCGCACTGACCGATGGTAACCCCTCAAGCACCTGGTCCAGCTATGGTTTTGGTAGCCCCGCCTTCGGTGGTGTCGTCAAGGAATTCGGACTTGCCGCTAAACTAGAGTCTCCCACGGTTGTCTCTAAACTAACTATTCAGCAGACGGGCGGTTCCGGCGGTTCCTTCACCGTATACACCAACAACCAAGCCTCGATGAGCGGTGCCACCGAAGTTGGCAAGGGAAGCTTCTCTGGGCAGGATGTCACGGTTGAGCTGGATAAGGACAAGCAGTCTGCCGATAAGGGCGGCTACATCATCATCGTCTTCGATGAAGCACCCAAGCTCTCGCAGCCTATCGCAGGGTACAGCTACGGTCTGCGCATTGGCGAGATTAAGGCCGAGTAGCGTATAGCCTCAACGAGTGGCGCATCCTCATACATGGGGATGCGCCATTTATTTTTGCCTCGATCCCGCTCTCTCAAGGTTTCCCGTCCAGTATTCTCCGTCGGGTGCAGCCCCGAACATAAAACGTCACATTTCTTCTTCTGTACCCGGCGTTTTTACCTCAAACCCAGCTAATATGGCTTAGCCTCCCCCAGAATGGAATAATTGGGGATACTGTTGCGTTGAGCGACTATCAGAAGAAAATCGAGGAAGAGAAGAATGAGCACTGAAAATACATTGGGTAATCTGTTCGGAGGCGCCGCTCTCGGCGGTCTGAACCTTGCCGCATCCTCCACCCCTCAAGAAAAAGTCCAAGAAACGGCCTCTGAGGGCGACCAGAAGGTCCACAACGTTATTATCGTG
This sequence comes from Rothia sp. HMSC071F11, assembly GCF_001809115.1. Classification (NCBI taxonomy): domain Bacteria; kingdom Bacillati; phylum Actinomycetota; class Actinomycetes; order Micrococcales; family Micrococcaceae; genus Rothia; species Rothia sp. HMSC071F11. The sequence continues at coordinate 237,224 of NZ_KV795771.1, read as the reverse complement.
GGTTCCGGCCCTGCCGGGTACACTGCCGCCGTCTACGCGGCGCGTGCCAACCTTGAGCCGGTACTCTTCGCGAGCTCCCTCTCCCCCGGCGGCGCTCTCATGACCACAACCGAGGTCGAAAATTTCCCCGGTTTTGTGCAGGGAATCCAGGGGCCCGAGCTCATGACCAATTTCGGTGCCCAGGCGGAGCGCTTCGGCACGGATATTCGCTACCAGGATGTCGAAAAGTTGGAGCTCGACGGCGATATTAAGAAGGTTATTCTCTCCGACGGTTCCGTACACCTCGCAAAAACCGTTATTATTTCGACCGGTTCGCAGTACCGCAAGCTGGGTGTTGAAGGTGAAGATACACTCTCTGGCTACGGCGTCTCATGGTGCGCAACCTGCGATGGCTTCTTCTTCAAAGATAAAGAAATCGCGGTAGTAGGCGGCGGCGATTCTGCCCTGGAAGAAGCACTCTTCCTCACCACCTACGCATCCAAGGTCTATCTGATCCACCGCCGTGATTCTTTGCGCGCATCCGATATTATGCAGCAGCGCGTCTTCGACAACCCCAAGATTGAAGTTCTCTGGAATTCCGTAGTGAGCGAGATTCACGGTGATTCCAAGCTGGAAGAGGTTGTTCTGACCGATACCGTTACTGGCGCTACCCGCGATATGAAGCTCGACGGACTGTTCATTGCTATCGGTTCTGATCCGCGTATCGAGATGGTTAAGGATCAGCTGGAGATTACCGATCAGAACACGATTGCGGTTCAGGGACGCTCATCAAAAACCTCTCTGCCCGGCGTTTTCGCCGCGGGCGACGTCATTGATCCAACCTACCGTCAGGCGATTATCGCCGCCGGTTCGGGTGCGGTAGCAGCACTCGACGCACAGCACTACCTCGAAAACCTTTAGTCAGGAGAATCAGATATGAGCAACGCAAAAGCAGTAACCGATGCCACCTTTAAGGCTGAGGTTCTGGATAATTCCAAGCCGGTAATCGTTGATTTCTGGGCCGAGTGGTGCGGTCCCTGCCGCATGGTCGCCCCGGTTCTCGATGAAATCGCCGCCGAATATGGCGAGAAGGTCGATGTCGTGAAGGTCAATGTCGAAGAGAGCGGCGACACCGCTATGGAATACGACATTACTTCTATTCCCGCGATCTACCTTTTCAAAGATGGGCAGGTTGTAAAGAAGAGCGTAGGCGCTCGTCCCAAACAGGCACTCATTGCTGATTTTGAGGAATACATCAAGTAGGTTTTCTTCAAGCCTTCATCCTCAAAAAACCCATAGAAGGTGTGGATGTTTCACGTGAAACATCCACACCTTCTATTTTTATACCCGCCTCGTTTACAGGACTACAAACACTTTATATACTTTTTGAGGTTGTATTTTAGATAAGAATATCTTATGAAGATACTATCCATGAATCTCTGTATGGCTTCGGTATAGTTCTTCCTGTAACCATTTCATCGTGTCGAAAACATGGGATTTTAGCTCGTCTCTATAAATACCCTTATAATCCTCAATATCCAAAAAAGGATGCGCAGGCTTACAATTACCCTCAGCTCGGAGTTCGTTATTAGTCTCGTCCCACTCCACTCCCCTGCTCTGCTATATACACCGCTGCAAGCCCTACAAAGACTCATACACCTGTCTTTTAGAGCTCTGTGAGCTCTTCTTATCCGGAGACAATGGCAGATGGACAAGGTAAATAGCCCGCCACGATGCTCAGTAAACCAGATATACACGCCTTATACAAGGCTGGGGGTGGTGATGTTTCACGTGAAACATCACC
>NZ_KV795771.1:227856-235341 GCF_001809115.1 Rothia sp. HMSC071F11 | reverse complement strand
GGTGATGTTTCACGTGAAACATCACCACCCCCAGTAGATTATGCGGGTAAGGATTCTAAGCTATCGCATGGACTAAGAACCTTTGAAATCAGAATCCAGAACCCGAATAATACGGTTGAGATCCTCAACGTTAGCAAACTCAATAGTCATCTTGCCCTTACGAGCACCGAGCGAAATCTTAACCGATGTATCCAGTTTGTCAGCAAACGCATCCGCAATATAGTCCAATCGCTCGTGATGCTTCTGTGGCTGCGGGGTCTTCCGCTCTTTCTCTGCCGGAGCTTCGCTCGCATGGGCAACAAGCTCCTCAACGGCACGCACAGAAAGCCCTTCATTCACGATCTTCTGAGCAATGGTCTCTATCTTTGCCTGATCGGTTAAAGTCAGCAGGGCGCGCGCATGCCCGGCAGCGATAACGCCTGCCGCTACCCTGCGCTGTACGAGAGGAGGAAGCCTAAGCAAACGAATCGTGTTTGAAATCTGCGGGCGAGAGCGCCCAATACGCTTTGCAAGCTGCTCCTGGGTGGTACTGAACTCTTCCATAAGCTGTTGATATGCAGCCGCCTCTTCAATGGGATTCAGCTGACTACGATGCAGGTTTTCCAGCAGGGCATCTCGAAGCAGATCAATATCTTGCGTGTCACGGATAATGGCGGGGATAGTTTCTAGACCCGCAGCCTGGGTTGCACGCCAACGCCGCTCGCCCATTACTAGCTCATATTTTTCGGCATTTTTCTCGCGTGAAGGGCGCACCACAATAGGCTGCAGAACACCAATCTCACGAACCGAATGGATGAGCTCAGCCATGTCTTGCTCATCAAAATCAACGCGAGGCTGTTTGCGGTTTGGGTGAATATCAGAAACTTTGATTTCTGCGAACTGAGCTCCAGGAACGGGTACGAGGTTGCTGCTACCCTCTTCCTCAGCTTCCTTCGTTTCTTCACCAAAGAAGAAATCTACCGGGCGGCGTGTTAACGTCGTATTGCGAAGTGCCGCACCCATATCCATACGAGGTTTCTTCTTCTGAACTTCGCGAGGCTGAGACAATGTTTCACGTGAAACATCTGATTTCTGCACAGGCTGCGATGTGGACAAAGAAGCAGATGAGACGTGTACACTCTCTTCTTTTTTCTCCCCCGCTTTCACGGCAGGGGCTTTAAGACTGGGTATCTTAGCCACAGAAGCCTTTTGCGGCTTCGATGAACCAGAAGGTTTCTGAGTCTCAGCAGAAGATTTCTGAGGCTTCGGTTCCGTAGCCTTTTGCGACGAAGAGATATGAACTTCTTGCTGTTCTGTGCGTTTCGTTGTCGCAGACGGTTCCTTTTTCGGGGCAGATTTTTTCTGCGGCTCCGGCTTTACGCTGCGAGTCTTCGTGCGTTTTGCCGAAGATGCGGCGGCTTGTTCCTCTTGCTGAGGTTTGCGGGTCGCCGCTACCTTTTTTTCCGCCTCTTTCTCGGCAACATCGGAAGCAGTCACAACAGGCGTCGTATTATTGGGAATGAGAGCACCCAGTCCCCTTCCGAGACCCCGTCGCTTCTCTGCCATGTTTTTCCTTCCTCACACCAAATTTTCTACCGCTCTCATGCATGCCGATTACACTTCATATGAACCTTGCAGCACCGTAAAATCTGCGCTCAGAAAATTCGGTATTTCCCTAGATATAAATCTCAAAAAGTTTATTTATGGAGAATATCGGAGTAATTACCAATCCTGATATGCCGATATTTCAGAGCATCTATATGCTCCGTATTCCTCTTAGCGGCGCGCAATTTCCTGCGCCGCTTCACGATAGGCCTGAGCACCGGTAGACGTTGGATCATAGCTAATAACGGTCTGTTGGTAGCTCGGTGCTTCCGAAATGCGTACAGAACGCGGAATCTTGGTCTGGAGAGTTTCCTTTGGGAAATGTTCCCGTACCTCTTCCGCTACCTGATACGCAAGATTGGTACGCCCATCGTACATGGTCAGCAGAATCGTACTAATCTCTAGATTGGAGTTCAGGTGTTTCTGAATCATCTGAATGTTCTTGAGCAGCTGGCTCAAGCCTTCCAGGGCATAGTATTCACACTGAATAGGAATCAGGATTTCCTCTGCCGCCACGAAAGCATTAACGGTCAGCAGCCCCAAGCTCGGCGGGCAGTCGATAAATACGTAGTCGAGCCGCCCCATCCCCTGCTGGGCACGCCACTCAGTATAGTCCTCCAGAGCGTTTTTGAGGCGTTTCTCGCGTGCCACGACCGAAACAAGTTCAATCTCTGCCCCGGCAAGGTCTATATTCGCGGGCGCGCACCACAGATTGTCGAGGTCAGGGCACTCCTGCACAATATCAGAAAGCGGAGTATCGTCAATCAAAGTGTTATAAGTGCTGGGAAGCTCCACACCATGCTCAATACCGAGAGCCGTCGAAGCATTTCCCTGAGGGTCATTATCAATGACCAAAACGTTCATTCCCGCTTCTGCAAGGGCGGCCGCAATGTTCACGGCGGTACTCGTTTTACCGACTCCACCCTTCTGATTCGAGATGGTAAAGACGCGTGTATGTGGGGGCTTGGGCAGTAAAGGCGGCGTCGAGCCACCGGGGGTGATCGTCATATATCCTCCGCGCCTGATGCTGATGGTTGATGTGTCTTTCGCCAGATAAAGATACGCACACCATGTTTCACGTGAAACATTGAATAAAGAGCATCAAGAATGTTTCACGTGAAACACCGATGCTGTCTCCGGTCTGCGCGTTCCTCTTTAAGATTACCTGTCAAAACAGCGATATACCACGTACACCCTCGACAAGTTGTCTAGGATTCGTATTTTTTCACGAAAATTTATGATTTCATCCCCAAGTATTCACTCTCAGCACAGCATCATGAACCGATTATCAACCTCTCAGCCAGGAAAATTTATACAACTTCTATTACTCATTTTTAATATTCCACATTCACGAAAAACTACGGTGCCTCCGCCGAAAGTTCCCTTTTATCTCTTGTGTACCACAAACTCTTTCTCCGGTATCAGATAAAGATCATAAGAAAAGGGGTTGAAGATACATCTGAGAATGTATCTTCAACCCCTATGAAGCTCGCAGCTTCAGAGTTTATCGAGGCTAGAGTGTAACTCGCACAACGGTTGTGGGCTCATCCAGCAGTCCCTCCCCCGCCGTCAGGATTTCGGTCTCGCGAGCCCCGTAACGGTTGAGTTTCTTCTTAGCCTTCTTGATTTCCTCTCGTGCAGAGCGCCCTTTAAGAGCCAGAAGCTCACCGGTACCGCGCAGAATCGGCAGGGTAATATCCACAAGGCCCACCAGCGCAGATACGGCACGAGCAGTCACCACATCGGCATCGACTTGCCCGATAGCCTGCTCGGCACGCGAACGCAGAATTTTTACATTCTCAAGGCCTAGATCCTCAACCACTTCATAAAGCCATGTCACGCGGCGCTCCAGAGGCTCTATGAGCGTGATCGCAAGGTCGGAGCGGGCAATAGCCAGACACAGCCCCGGCAGACCCGCTCCAGAGCCTACATCCGCCACGGATGCGCCTTCGGCGATATATTCCTGCACGGCGGCACAGTTGAGCACGTGACGAACCCATAGGCGCGGTACCTCGCGCGGACCAATGAGCCCGCGCTCAATCCCCGTCGTCGCCAAATGTTCCACATAGCGCTGTGCTAGAGGCAGACGATCGCCAAAAATTGCGGTGGCGGCTATAAGGTCTTGACCTTCACAAGGAACCGTCATTTACGCCTCCGGAAGGGAAATCACCACATGGCGACGTGTGCCTTCGCCTTCGGATTCGCTGTAGAGCCCCTGTTCAGCAACCACATCGTGTACAACCTTGCGTTCATAGGCGCCCAATGGCTTCAGGTGGAAATCTTCGCCGGAGGCACGTACCTTCTCGACGGCGTCGAGGGCTATTTCGGTAAGCTGTTCTCGACGTTGTGCACGGTAACCCGCAATATCGAGAATAAGACGCGAACGGTTGCCGCTGGCGGCCAGAACCGACAGGCGCACGAGTTCCTGCAGAGCGTCTAAGACCTCACCGCGGCGACCGACAAGGTGGCGCAGGTCTTCGTTCCCATCTTCATCATTGACCACCGAGAGGTAGATGCGCTGGTTGCGCACCTCAATATCAATATCTCCGTCAAGATCGACGATATCGAGAAGTTCTTCGAGGTAGTCAGCGGCGATATCCCCTTCTTCCTCAATCATGCTGACTTCGTCGATTTCTTCGACAGCCTCAGTTTCCGATGCGGTGCTTGGCGATTCTGCGGTTTCTTCAAATATTTCAGTCATGGTTTTCCTTGAATTTATCGATGCTGTGTTTAGTTGAGTTTCGGCTTATTCGAGTTTTTATTGCTCGATTTGTTCTGCCCGCCGCCTTTACGCTGCTGCTGTTTCTGGCGTTTCTTACTCATGGGCTGCTGACGCTGGCCCGCGGCGGCACGCTCACGCGCCTCCTCAAGCTCTTTTTCGTGCTGTTCCTTGGTTTTCCCAACGGGGGGCAGACCTTTAGCGGCACGGCGTTCGTTGAGCTCCTTCTCAGCCCGAGAACCGGGATTCGGGTTATTGCGGATAACCCACCACTGCTGCCCGAGAGCCCAGAAGTTTGAGACGGTCCAGTAGTACATCACTCCCAGGGGGAAGTTAACGCCTGTAACCGCGAAGATAAGAGGAAAAACGTACATCATCATCTGCTGCTGACGGAACATCGGGGAGCTTTTAGCTGCCTCGGACATGTTCTTGGCACTGAGCTGTTTCTGAATGAAGAACTGGGTACCGCTCATGAGCAGAATCATGATGATGGCCTGGGCAACGGTGGCGGTATGATTGCCGTTGCCGGGGTTCATCATGGTCGAGAAGATGGGTGACCCAAAGATATAGGCTTCGTTGAATTGTTTAACCAGTTCCGCAGGAAGCAGCAGAATATCTTCGTTGTTTGCAGCCGCACCAGAAACACCCATGAGCACCTGATAGAGACCGAGGAAGATCGGCGTCTGCGCGATAATCGGCATACAGGATGAAAAGGGGCTGGTGCCGTGCTTCTTAAATAGTGCCATCTGTTCCTGTGCCATCGCCTGGCGGGAAAGCTGGTCTTTCTTCCCCTTGTATTTGGCCTGCAGCTTTGCAAGATCGCCCTGCATGGCGTTCATACCGCGCATCGCTTTAATCTGTTTGACGAAAAGGGGGATGGTGAGGGTACGCATAACCAGGGTCAGGCAGATAATGCACAGCACCCAGGTAAAGCCCGAAGACGGATCCATACCAATACTGGTAAAGATCGTGTGGAAGAACCACAGCACCGCAGACACGGCCAATTTAAAGGGCCAAAGGATCATGTCAAAAATGTTCACGGGAGTTTTTCTCCTTATGACTCGGCTAAGTCTTTGTAGGAATCTCGACAACCGTTAGTGGTTGTTCGAGTGAGTTTCTAGGGGATGGTTCAGGAGCATAATTTTAGGTTCCTGACCGGAGGCAAAGGTTCGTTTTCCGGGCGGAACGGGGTCGATTCCGCCGGTTGCCCAGGGATTACACCGCAGGATGCGCCGCACGGTCAGGCTGAGACCGCCGAGGGCTCCATGAGTGGTGACCGCTTCTAACCCGTAGGCGGAGCAGGTCGGATAATACCGGCATACATCCCCATAGAGAGGGGATACGACTTTACGGTAAGCCTTAATAAGCCCAATCAGAATATTCTGCGGCAAGGTGTAGACCGCATGTAAAAAAGATACCGGATGCACAAACTCATGGGGCGCTTGCGCGAGGCGGTCATCGGGATCAAGCTGATGGGTGTGGGGATGGTGTGTACTGCTGTGATGAGGGTGAAAACGCTCATCACATCGACGATGGTTCATAGTCCCCTCCCCCACGGTTTTCAACATTGCAGCGCTGATCTTGACGGTCAAGTTTTTTCAGGGAGGATTCTAGGGCACCTCGATAGTCTGCGCGTAATTCTTCCCAGTTCGCTCCAGCGGATGCGGGAAGCGCCCGCACGGCAATATACAGTCCCTGCGGGTAGGCGCTAACGGTTGCGGCAGCGAGTTCACGCAAACGCCGTTTAACACGGTTACGAGTCACAGCATTTCCGACGGCTTTTGACACAATGAAACCTATCCGGGTTGTATTTCCGGGTTTTTGAGCCGTATATACAACTAAGTTCCGGCGCCCTGAGCGGGTACCGGAACGAAAAGCCGTGGAAAATTGGGAGCTGGTGCGCATCCGGTGCTGGATTGGCAGCACGTTTTCCTTCCCTGTAGTGGAAAACCCGCTAACACGAATGCGTTAGCGGGTTTTGCTGAGTTCTTTATGCCGAAAGCTTGGAACGACCCTTGGAACGACGGTTCGACAGGATAGAACGACCGGCACGAGTACGCATACGAAGACGGAAACCGTGTTTCTTCGCACGACGGCGGTTATTCGGCTGGAAAGTACGTTTACTCATACTTATCTCCTTGGACACAAAATCCTACCCGCTGGCTAGGATTTCTAAGCTTTTTCGTGCCCGATGGTACCTCGACACTTCGAGGTAGGCGGTACACATACAACAGAACAACTCTAGAAGAGTCTATGCTGCAAAGCAAGTTAATCCGCCCCACACATAACCCCAGGTTATCCCCAGGTTGTGGGGATTAGACTATCCACAGGTGTTCTCAACGGGCCTTCAAAACATCATATCCACAGTTTTCCACATCCTTGATATACACTTAATTTCCTTGATATATCAAGGAAAAATAACGAAATTCAAGAATTTTTCAACCGGTTATCCTCAGGAAAGACACATTTTTTCCACATTGTGTATAACTCCTGTGGATAAGCTATTTATGATGTATATAACCTACGGTAGAATCGGTACATATCTTTGTCATCTTTACGAGGGGAACCACTGATGAACGCTGAGCACACGCAGCTTCAGGAACGCTGGGAACAGGTCATAAGCATTCTGCAAGCGAATCCTGAGGTCTCTCAGCGTCTGCGTGGTTTTGTGAGTCTTGCACAGCCTCAGGCTTTCGTGGGAACCGTTCTTCTGATTGCCGTTCCCAGTGAACTAACCCGCAATATTTTTCAGTCTCAGCTCAAGGCACCCTTCCAACAGGCTCTGACCACCGTTTTTGGTCCCGGTGTATCAGAGGCTTTTACGATTGATGAATCGCTTGCGCAAACATCTCAGACGGTTTCGCCTTCGATACCGCAGATCGAAGATGATTCTCCTATGCCCCCACTTCATGAGGTTGAGGCCGAGCTCCACACCCCTGTACCGCCTCATCAAACTGCGGATGTGCCCATTGCCGACGCACCGGCAGCGTCACCGGTTGATCCCGCCATCTTCGCCGAGCGCCCGCAGAGTTCTTTCCCCTCCCCCACCGATTTTTCCGAAGTACACACGCCGCAGCATGTGGACTCTGCCGTTCCCGCTCAGCCGACTTCTTCTCATGAAGAGACTGAGGACATTTCTTCCCCAGCCACGGATACTCATACCGCTGTTTCTTCGGATTCCG
>NZ_KV795771.1:227221-227756 GCF_001809115.1 Rothia sp. HMSC071F11 | reverse complement strand
ACGGATACTCATACCGCTGTTTCTTCGGATTCCGGTTGGGATTCTTCGGCGCGTCTGAACCCAAATTACACCTTCGATACTTTTGTGATTGGGCAGTCTAACCGCTTTGCACACGCCGCAGCATTTGCTGTTTCCGAGTCCCCCGCCCAAGCCTATAATCCCCTCTTTATTTATGGCGATTCGGGGCTAGGTAAAACCCACCTCCTGCACGCGATCGGGCACTATGCCAAGCATCTTTTCCCGAGCTTGCGCGTGCGGTACGTAAATTCTGAGGAGTTCACAAACGATTTCATCAATTCGATTCGTGACGATGAAGGATCATCTTTCAAACAGATTTATCGCAATGTCGATATGCTTCTGATCGACGATATCCAGTTTTTGGCGGGTAAAGAGCATACACAGGAAGAGTTCTTCCATACTTTCAATGCCCTGCATAATCACCAAAAGCAGGTCGTGATTACCTCCGACTTGCCGCCAAAACAGCTCACCGGGTTCGCCGAGCGTATGCGTTCACGCTTCGAGTGGGGTCTGATTA
>NZ_KV795771.1:225838-227121 GCF_001809115.1 Rothia sp. HMSC071F11 | reverse complement strand
CTTTCAATGCCCTGCATAATCACCAAAAGCAGGTTGTGATTACCTCTGATTTGCCGCCAAAACAGCTCACCGGATTCGCCGAACGTATGCGTTCACGCTTCGAGTGGGGTCTGATTACCGATGTTCAGCCTCCCGAGCTGGAAACTCGTATCGCTATTTTGCGTAAAAAGGCACAGAGTGAATCGCTCAACGTTCCTGATGATGTGATGGAGTATATTGCATCGCATATTACGGCGAATATCCGCGAGTTGGAGGGCGCGCTCATTCGTGTAACGGCATTCGCCTCGCTCAATAAGCAGCCCGTCGATGTTGCTTTAGCCGAAGTTGTGCTCAAAGATCTCATTACAGATGCGGGCGACACCGAAATTACCTCGGGGCAAGTGCTGGCGACCACGGCTTCCTATTTCGATGTGACTCTAGAGGATCTACGATCAAAATCCCGCACTCGAACCCTCACAAATGCACGTCAGATTGCCATGTATTTACTGCGGGAGCTTACGGATATGTCGTTGCCGCGCATCGGGCAGGAATTAGGCGGCCGCGACCACACAACGGTTATGCACGCGGTACGAAAGGTGGGGGCACAAATGGCCGAACGACGCACTACCTTTAACCAGGTCACCGATTTGACGAACAAAATCAAGCAGGATCAGCGTGAAAGTCGGTAGTTCCCCGGAATTTCAAGGTTTAAACAGCCTGTGGATAACGTGTGCGTTAAACCGGGGCGTTAAGTGGATATTAAGTGCATGATTATTCATGATGTGTGGATGAAAATAGATGTATAAATATCCATACACAATACATCCTCAGAAACGCTAATTTTTGTCCACTTAATATCCACAGGTGATTTCCTTGATTTTACAGGGAAATTCTGGTTTTTCCACGATATCCACAGGGGTTATTAACATTACTGTACTTTAAAGAAAACACCCTCACATAACATGAAGTGCACCCCCGCAGGTCCAATCGAACGCAGTATCCAACTATTTTGACGATGGTAGCGAGACAACAGCACCAGATTTTTGTAATTACAATTTTCATAACCTTCTGAAGCTGTACTGCATGATCTACCTTCCTAAAGATGTAATTACAAAATTTTCTAAACCCTCTGAGCGGAACTATCCTGTAGCCTCTCCTTCACGAACCTGTATCCGGTAGGATGGATTATGCAGTTTTGCATAAACTACACACGCACGATGTCGGGTTCTCAATTCCATACGCATCCGTGAGCTCATCATCGTTGTTTTTTCAAACCCGTTTGCTTCATCACCGAAAGGCTCTTT
>NZ_KV795771.1:225526-225738 GCF_001809115.1 Rothia sp. HMSC071F11 | reverse complement strand
ATGCAGTTTTGCATAAACTACACACGCACGATGTAGGGTTCTCAATTCCATACACATCCATGAGCTCATCATCGTTGTTTTCCAAACCCGTTTGCTTCATCACCGAAAGGCTCTTTGATGAAATTTACCGTTGAACGTGACGTACTTGCCGAGGCGGTTGGTTGGACCGCACGCTCGCTACCTCTTCGTCCCACCTCTCCCGTGCTCAACGG
>NZ_KV795771.1:225140-225426 GCF_001809115.1 Rothia sp. HMSC071F11 | reverse complement strand
ACCTGTTTAGTACCGGGTAAGATGCTTGCCGAAATTTGCCGCTCGCTGCCTAACGCAGATGTTGAGTTCGTGGCTAATGACTCCACAATTTTTATGACCTGTCGTTCCGCAAAGTTCCAGCTGGCGGGTATGCCGGTGACGGACTATCCGGAGCTTCCTGAGCTACCGCAGATCTCCGGTACCGTTGATGGCGCGGAATTCGCTAAAGCTGTCTCCCAGGTTCAGATTGCAGTTTCCAAAGACGAAACTTTACCGTTGCTTACCGGTATTCGCCTGGAAATCTCCG
>NZ_KV795771.1:224526-225040 GCF_001809115.1 Rothia sp. HMSC071F11 | reverse complement strand
GCGATGCGCGAAATTACCTGGAATCCTGAGAACCCTGAAATTGAGGCTGCGGTTCTGCTCAAGGCCAAAACCATGACCGAGGTGGGGCGTACCCTCTCAAGCTCGGGAGAGCTTTCTATCGCACTTCCTGAAAATGGCGATCTTATCGGTTTCTCCGCAGGCTCTCGCCGAACTACGAGTGTTCTCATGGACGGTCAGTACCCGAATCTTCGTGCCCTCTTCCCAACCGAAACTGCGGTTCATGCTGTTGTCCGTACATCGGATTTGGCGGAGGCGGCGCGTCGTATTTCCCTCGTGGCAGAACGTAACACTCCCCTGCGCCTTCAGTTCACCGAAGACGGACAGGTATCGATCGATGCCGGGCGTGGCGATGAGGCTCGCGCATCCGAATCGATGCCCGCGCAGCTGGACGGTCACGAAATTACGGTGGCATACAACCCCACGTACCTTTCGGAGGGATTGGGAGCCTTTGATACTGATTTTGTACGTTTCTCCTTCACTGAGGCTCCTAAAC
>NZ_KV795771.1:224071-224426 GCF_001809115.1 Rothia sp. HMSC071F11 | reverse complement strand
GCGATGAGGCTCGCGCATCCGAATCGATGCCCGCACAGCTGGACGGTCACGAAATTACAGTGGCATACAACCCCACGTACCTTTCGGAGGGACTGGGTGCCTTTGATACCGACTTTGTACGTTTCTCCTTCACTGAGGCTCCTAAACCTGCTGTGCTCTCCGGTCAGGATGAACCGCTGAGTGAAGAAGATCTTAGCTACCGGTACCTGGTTCAGCCGATTCGCCTGCCCGCTAACTAATTGTGCGTTTCGGCGCCGGGGCATAGAAAATTAGAATAAACATTCGTTTTTATAGAAGGGGGTATTGTGTATCTTGATCATCTTTCGCTTCTTGATTACCGCACCTACCCCCTTCT
>NZ_KV795771.1:223610-223971 GCF_001809115.1 Rothia sp. HMSC071F11 | reverse complement strand
AGCGCCGGAGTTACCGTTTTTTTAGGGCCTAACGGTGTTGGAAAAACCAATATTATTGAGGCTATCGACTACACCGCGAATCTTTCCTCGCACCGCGTAAGCCATGATGGTCCGCTCGTGCGGGTGGGCGCATCCCGAGCCTATATTCGTGTGCGCACGGTGCGTGGTTCACAACAAACGGTCACCGAATTCGAGATAGCACCCGGGGCGAGCAATCGGGTGCGCATTAATCGAGCCGCTCCCGTGCGCGCCCGCGAGGCTCTAGGGATTACGCGTACCGTGTTGTTCTCCCCCGAAGATTTGCAACTCGTCAAGGGTGAACCCGCAGGACGACGCCGTTTTATTGATGATTTAGCGGTTT
>NZ_KV795771.1:222865-223510 GCF_001809115.1 Rothia sp. HMSC071F11 | reverse complement strand
TGCGCATTAATCGAGCCGCTCCCGTGCGCGCCCGTGAAGCCCTAGGGATTACGCGCACCGTGTTGTTCTCCCCCGAAGATTTGCAGCTCGTCAAGGGTGAACCCGCGGGACGACGCCGTTTTATTGATGATTTAGCGGTTTCGCTGCGACCCGTCGTTTCCGGGTACCGTCAGGAATACGAACGCATTTTGCGCCAGCGCAATTCGCTGTTGAAAACATTGCAGCGCCGCGGTTCCTCAGCGGTAGACGATGAAAACGCAATGCACACCCTTGATGTATGGTCGGAACAATTAGCGCAGCTAGGGGCACAGCTCCTCGCAGCACGATTTCGCGTTCTATGGCTTCTGCTTCCCCACTTGCGGCGCGCCTACGCCGGGCTGACCGACGGGTCAAAAGATATTTCATTCACCTACGATTCGACAGTTTTTCCCGAAATCACCGAGCGAGGGCTCGAACATGTTTCGCGTATGAGCATCGACGATATTAAAGATGCGATGGCGCAGCGCTTGCGCGAGCGCCGTACCGCCGAACTGGAACGCGGGGTGACTCTGGTGGGACCGCATCGTGACGATATAACGCTGCTTTTGGGTGGGTTAGCTGTTAAACAATTCGCCTCTCACGGGGAAAGCTGGTCGGTTGCGCTTT
>NZ_KV795771.1:222465-222765 GCF_001809115.1 Rothia sp. HMSC071F11 | reverse complement strand
AGCGCTTGCGCGAGCGCCGTACCGCCGAACTGGAGCGCGGGGTGACTCTGGTGGGACCGCATCGGGACGATATAACGCTGCTTTTGGGCGGGTTAGCTGTTAAACAATTTGCCTCTCACGGGGAAAGCTGGTCGGTTGCGCTTTCTTTGCGGTTGGCTTCCTGGTTTGTACATCGTGCCGACGACGAGTCCCCCGGGTCCTCCCCCATTCTTATTCTTGACGATGTTTTTGCCGAGCTAGATTCAGAACGGCGTCATAGGCTCGGCGCTTTAGTAGCCCAGGCAGAACAGGTTTTGCTCA
>NZ_KV795771.1:190735-222365 GCF_001809115.1 Rothia sp. HMSC071F11 | reverse complement strand
GTACCGCTTAGTGCGGGTGAGTGCCGCTCACGCCGAATATGCGCCCGAAACCACAGACGCACCGCAGACTGAGGATTTGCCCTCATGAGCGAGAAACTCTGGGATGACGGTGAGGAAATAGGCACGCAAGCGTCGAATCATGAAGAATCTTCGCTTGATCCGGAGCAAGAATACTATCGTGATGAGGTCGATGCCCCCGCCGCCATGGTAGAACGGATGCGCGCCGCCGCAGCAGCCCGCGGTGAGGGGCGACTCAACGCATTCTCGGCAAAGAAGATTCTTCGTGAATTTGGCTCTGCCATGAGCGTCGAACCTGGACAGCGGAAAACTCGCGCCCAGCGGGTCGATATGCGTGCGCTGGGAGGCTATACAGCCTCTGGAGAAGATTCTCGCGATCCTAAACCGCTTGACGGCGTGATCTCGTACCTGATTCGATCTCGCGGGTGGAAAGAACCCGTGGCGGTCTCCAGCGTCATGGCACGATGGAGTGAACTCGTTGGGCCCGAACTTGCCACGCACGCTAAACCCACGCGCTTTGAGAATGCCGTGGTCGATGTGCAGTGTGATTCGACCGCGTGGGCAACGCAGCTTAGGCTCATGCGTAATCAGATTGTGCAGATGTTCGCGCGTGAGCTTGGCGAAGGAGTGGTGACGAACATCCGTATTTATGGGCCGAATAACGGGCGCTGGGCATCGCGCGGCCCTAAACGAGCACCGGGAGGCCGAGGGGTACGAGACACCTACGGATAACCCGCTTATTTGACACTTTTGCGTCATAAGGGCCTAAATCGCCGGAAACGAAGATAACGGTACGGTATATATCCCCTACCGCATACCGGGGTGAGTATGCTCAGAAAAGCCTTAGAAGGCTGTATATTCGAAATAAGCCGTTCAACACCCTTCAAAATATGGGCGTAAAGTCGTGAAATTCGGTAGAATAGTAGAGAATATGCTGATGCTGCGCTCATCTAGGTGCAGCGGTGATACATCACCGGGCATGAGATCTACCCCAAGGAGTTACGCACTCGTGACATCTGAACAACCCCATGAATACGGCGCATCTGACATTACCGTTTTGGAGGGTCTGGAAGCGGTTCGTAAACGTCCCGGTATGTATATCGGCTCGACAACCGAACGTGGTCTACACCATCTGGTCTACGAGGTGGTCGATAACTCTGTAGATGAGGCGCTTGCAGGCTACGCAAGTCATATTGAAGTTACAATTCAGGCCGATGGTGGTGTGCGCGTTCAAGATGATGGCCGCGGTATTCCCGTGGATGAGCATCCAACCGAGCATAAATCCACGGTCGAGGTCGTTATGACTGTTCTTCATGCTGGCGGTAAATTCGGCGGCGGCGGATATGCCGTTTCCGGCGGTTTGCACGGCGTGGGTATTTCTGTCGTTAATGCGCTCTCGAAAAAGGTTATAACTGAAGTCCACCGTCAGGGCTATTCCTGGCACATTTCTTTTGCTAACGGTGGTATTCCTGATGGTCCCCTGCGCCGCGGTAAAGCCTCTCAGAAGACCGGTACTATTCAGACGTTCTACCCTGATCCCGAGATTTTTGAGACCGTTGAGTTTGATTTTGAGACTCTGCGTGCCAGGTTCCAACAGATGGCGTTCCTGAATAAGGGACTGACAATTTCTCTCACCGATGAGCGTGACCAGTTTGAGGGGGGCGATGAGGTTGCCGAAGAAGAGGATGAAAAAGATAAAGTTCTTCCCCTCAACCGTGTAGGCGCAAACTCCGAAGGGCACCGAACGGTCACTTATCGTTACGATAATGGTCTTTTCGACTATGTGCACTTCCTCAACGCGGGTTCAAAAACCGTTATTAACGAAGATATTATCTACTTTGAGGCTGAAGACACCGTGCGTCATATGGCGCTTGAGGTGGCTATGCAGTGGACCGGGTCTTATAAAGAATCGGTGCACTCCTATGCGAATACGATCAACACTCACGAAGGCGGTACTCATGAAGAGGGTTTCCGTGCTGCGCTGACGTCCCTGGTGAATCGTTATGCCCGCGAGAATAAACTGCTGCGCGATAAAGACGATAACCTCACCGGTGAAGACGTGCGTGAGGGTCTGACCGCGGTTATTTCGATTAAGATTTCCGAGCCGCAGTTCGAAGGGCAAACAAAGACAAAGCTTGGTAACTCCGAGGCAAAATCCTTTACCCAGCGCGAGATCAACGATCATATGGCCGATTGGTTCGATCGTAACCCCGCCGTCGCCAAGGATGTGGTGCGCCGCGCTATTACGGCGGCACAGGCGCGTATGGCGGCACGTAAAGCGCGTGAGACGACTCGGCGTAAGGGTCTGCTGGAGACTAGCTCTATGCCCGGCAAACTCAAGGACTGTGCTTCAAAGGACCCGTCGATCTCCGAAATTTATCTGGTGGAGGGTGACTCCGCAGGCGGTTCGGCAGTACAGGGGCGCGATCCAAATAGCCAAGCTATTTTGCCGCTGCGCGGTAAGATCCTCAACGTGGAGCGTGCCCGCCTCGATCGAGCGCTTTCCAATGCTGAGATTCAGGCTATGATTACGGCCTTTGGCACCGGTATTGGCGACGATTTCGACCTGGAGAAGGCACGCTACCACAAGATCGTTCTCATGGCCGATGCCGATGTGGACGGTCAGCACATCACCACCCTATTGCTAACCCTGCTCTTCCGCTTTATGCGCCCGCTCATCGAAGCCGGATATGTGTATTTGGCACAGCCTCCGCTGTATCGCATCAAGTGGTCAAACGCTCCGCATGATTATGTGTTCTCGGATGCCGAGCGTGATGAGGCTCTGGCACGCGGTCAAGCCAAAAACCAACGTCTGCCTAAGGACAACGGCATTCAGCGTTATAAGGGTCTTGGCGAGATGGACTATACCGAGTTGTGGGATACCACGATGGATCCTCAACGCCGTACCCTGCTTCAGGTGAAGATGGAGGATGCGGCTGCAGCCGATCAGATCTTCTCGGTTCTGATGGGTGAAGATGTGGAAGCACGCCGCGACTTTATTCAGCAGAATGCCAAGGACATTCGATTCCTCGATATCTAAAGGGTTTGGTATATAGCCAATTGGCTATATTTCCCAAACGGAATATAAGCGAGAGAGTCACAGAGGAACGGAAAAACTCATGAGTGAAGAAAACCAAAGCGAAAACCCAGATATCGAGGTCACCACAAATAGTGGTGAGATTGTGCTTGACGATCCCCACGGTCATATTGAACAGGTAGATCTGCAGACCGAGATGCAGCGTTCTTATCTGGATTACGCGATGGCGGTTATTATCGGTCGTGCCCTACCGGATGTACGCGACGGTCTTAAACCGGTACATCGTCGCGTGATCTATGGAATGTACGACGGCGGTTACCGCCCCGACCGTGCTTTCAATAAATGTGCCCGCATCGTTGGCGATGTGATGGGTCAATTCCACCCGCACGGCGACATTGCTATTTACGATGCACTAGTACGTTTAATTCAGGGTTGGACGATGCGCTATCCCCTGGCGCTCGGTCAGGGTAACTTCGGGTCCCCCGGTAATGACGGCGCTGCGGCTCCGCGTTATACCGAAACGAAGATGGCACCTATCGCCCTGGAAATGGTGCGTGACATCAATGAAGATACCGTCGATTTTCAGCCTAACTATGACGGTAAATCGCTTGAGCCCACGGTACTGCCAGCGCGAATCCCGAACCTTTTGGTGAATGGTTCCTCAGGTATCGCTGTGGGTATGGCAACCAATATTCCTCCGCATAACCTGCGTGAAGTTGCCGCAGGTGTGGAATGGTTCCTGAAGAACCCGAACGCCACGAATGAAGAGCTTCTGAGTGCCCTCATGGAGCGTATTAAGGGACCGGACTTCCCCACTGGCGCCACCATTTTGGGTACCAAGGGTATTGAGGATGCTTACCGTACCGGCCGCGGTTCCATTACGATGCGCGCGGTCGTCAATGTCGAAGAGATCCATGGGCGCACTTGCCTTGTGGTGACCGAGCTGCCGTACCAGGCAAACCCCGATAACCTGGCGATTAAGATTGCCGATCTCATCAAGGAAGGTAAAGTCACCGGAATTTCCGATCTGCGTGATGAGACCTCCGGCCGTACCGGCCAGCGCCTCGTGATCGTGCTCAAACGCGATGCTGTGCCCAAGGTTGTACTCAACAACCTGTATAAGCACACCCAGCTGCAGGAGAACTTCTCAGCCAATATGCTGGCGATTGTGGATGGCGTTCCGCGTACTCTCTCGCTTGATGCCTTCATTCGCCACTGGGTAAACCACCAGATGGACGTGATTGTGCGTCGTACTCGGTACCGTCTGCGTCAGGCTGAAGAAGAAGCACATATTCTGCGCGGTCTGCTCAAGGCTCTGGACGCTCTGGATGAGGTTATTGCACTTATCCGCCGCTCCCCCACAGCCGATGAAGCTCGTTCGGCCTTGATGGACTTCCTGGATATTGATGAAGCGCAGGCTCAGGCAATTCTGAATATGCAGCTTCGTCGTCTGGCGGCTCTGGAACGTCAGAAGATTCAGGATCGCCACGACGAGCTGCAGCGCCTCATTGCGGAATACAATGCGATTATTGCCTCTGAAGATCGCCAGCGCGAGATTATTTCCGAGGAACTGGGCGAGATCGTGAATCGTTACGGTGATGACCGCCGTACCGAGATTCTGCGCGGTTTCAACGGTGATATGTCGATGGAAGACCTTATCCCTGAGGAAGAAGTCGTCGTAACGATTACCCGCGGCGGATACATCAAACGTACCCGCAGCGACCAGTACCGTAGCCAGCATCGCGGCGGTAAGGGTATTCGAGGCGCTCAGCTGCGCGGCGACGATGTTGTGGAGCATTTCTTCGTGACCACCACACACAGTTGGATTCTGTTCTTTACCAATTTGGGGCGCGTATACCGCACCAAGGGTTATGAATTGCAAGAGGCTGGGCGTGATGCCAAGGGACAGCATTTGGCAAACCTTTTGGAATTCCAGCCGGATGAGCATATTGCTCAGGTCATGGATCTGAAGACCTATGAGGATGCCGAGTACCTGGTTCTTGCCACGAAGGGTGGATTGGTCAAGAAATCTCGCCTGAGCGACTACGATACGAACCGTACCGCCGGTCTGATCGCGATTAACCTGCGTGATGATGACGAAGTGGTCTCTGCGTTCCTCGTCTCTCCCGAAGATGATATTCTGCTGATCTCGCGCAATGGTATGTCGCTGCGCTTCCACGCTAACAATGAGTCTCTGCGTCCTATGGGGCGCTCGACTTCGGGCGTGACCGGCATGAAGTTCCGTGACGGTGATGAACTGATCTCGGCACAGGTTGTTATCCCTGAGTCCTTCGTGTTCGTCGTGACCGAGGGCGGATACGCCAAGCGTACTCATGTTGAGGGATATCGCGTTCAGGGTCGTAACGGTTTCGGTATTAAGGTTGCTAAGCTTGTGGAAGGTCGTGGCGCTCTTGTGGGTGGCCTGATCGTATCTGAGAACGATGAGGTGCTCGTGGTGATGCAGAGCGGTAAGGTTGTTCGCACCAATGTGAGCGAAGTTCCTGCCAAGGGACGCGACACTATGGGCGTTATCTTTGCGAAGCCGGGTAAGGGCGATAGCATTATTGGTATTGCTCGTAACCAAGATCGCCAGCTAGATGAACAGAAAGAAGACGACGCTGAGGTGGAAGCCACAGAAGAATCTGTGATAAATTCCGAGGTGGTGGATACGCAAGAAAATAAGCCAACCACCGCATCCACCGATGTAGACGGAGGTAACTAATGAGCGCAAACCCACAGGGGTCGGCTCCAGGAAAACAAACGGCACCCGCAGCACAGGGATCCCCTGCGGGCGGTACGAATGCTTCTAACCGGCAAAGCAACGCATCTAAGCCTGGTGGTTCATCACAGCAGCGTCCTGCGAAGCGTCCCGCCAACGGCGCGCGTCCTAAGAATAAGGGACAACGACGCCAGTCTATCCGCCCGGTTCCGCGTTCGCGTATTCGCCGCGCTCGTCTGGTGGTTCAGCGAATTGATACCTGGTCGGTTGCGAAGATGGTCTTCCTGCTCTCTATGGCTCTGGGCATTGTGACCATTGTGGCTTCGGTAATCCTCTGGCTTTTCTTGCAGGCCTCGGGTGCTTTTACTGGCGTGAACCAGATCTTAACCTCCATGGGTACCGGTAACACCAATATTGATATTACCCAGATGGTCAATATCGGTCAGGTGGCTTTGGCAACGACTATTCTGTCGGTCATTAACACCGTTATCTTCACGCTTTTGAGTATGATCGGCGCAATTTTGTATAACTTGGCCGCTAAGCTCGTGGGTGGTATTACGCTGACCCTCAGCGACGAATCATAAGATAGTCCTGAGTATCTAAAACCGCCGTCTTTGTGCGTTATCGACCGGGGTGAGTATCGGAGTGATACTCCCCCGGTTTTCTGGTTTTATGGGGTTTCTACCTGTGTTGTAATGCACATCTAAGAGATTTGGCAACAGGGTAAAACATCTGTATAGTTATATTTCGTTCTTGCGGAGAATTCCGCCGGAATGGGAGGGCGTATAGCTCAGGCGGTTAGAGCGCTTCGCTGATAACGAAGAGGTCCCAAGTTCAAGTCTTGGTACGCCCACTCTCCATGACGAAAGGTTGCTATGAAAAAGCTCTTTGTTCTTGCGGCTGTCTCGATCGTGGCATTTCTGGGCTTCAAAAAGGTTCAGTCGCAGCAGGTCCGTCAGGCCTGGCAGGAATCTACAGATTCCATTTAGAACTTCATAGCGATTTTCCGCTAATGCGGGGGCGTGGCGCAATTGGTAGCGCATCTGCTTTGCAAGCAGAGGGTTAGGGGTTCGAGTCCCCTCGCCTCCACGTTTCGGTGATTATAGTGAGAGGGAAACGCCTGGTTCCATTCCGAACCCAGTAGCTAAGCCTCTTTGCGCTGATGGTACTGCACTTTGATGGGTGTGGGAGAGTAGGTTGTCGCCGGACTAGTTTTAGAAAAGGACCCCGAGTATAGAACTCGGGGTCCTTCGTTTTATTACCAAAATTCCGCTAAATTCTCTCAAATATGTAGTGTTCCTAGATGGAACTACAAACCTTATAATCGCGCTGCGTCATAAATCCTCGCATCTACATGAACAGTAGATGAACACGTGTTATACATGAGGAGACCTGCTGTTGGGGAGAATCTTAGGAAACGCTATAAACCACAGAAAACCATGGAAAAGGCTCGTGATATATGGTGGATTTATTATCCGTATATCCTTTATTTCTCGGGTTTTTAGGTCAAGATGAGGCATTGTAGCCCACAGGCATTGTGTTGGTTTATGTTGTTTTAAGTGTTATTTCGTTTCAGGGAAGAATACTTTAGATTTTACGCGAGACATTCCATAATCAAAATGTGACTACTGAACTTATCATCCTCGTGATTGTGGTGTTGACGGCACTGGCCTTCGACTTCACAAACGGCTTTCACGATACCGGAAACGCGATGGCGACCTCCATCGCTACCGGTGCGCTTAAGCCTAAGACAGCGGTGGCGTTGTCAGCATCGCTGAACCTAGTGGGTGCCTTTCTATCCGTTGAGGTTGCTAAAACCGTCGGTAAAGGGCTGGTAAACCTTGACAGGATTGATATCAGTACCAACGGTTCCGATCTTATGTTGATCGTCTTTACCGGTCTTGTAGGCGGTATTCTTTGGAATGTGCTGACCTGGCTTTTTGGGCTTCCCTCCAGTTCTTCTCACGCTCTTTTCGGTGGTTTGATCGGTTCCGCGCTTGCCGCTATGGGGCTCAATGGTGTGCAGTGGGAAGGCGTTGTTTCCAAGATCGTAATTCCCGCCGTGATGTCCCCGGTTGTAGCGGCTCTTGTATCTACGGTGGGTACATGGCTGGTATACCGCGTCGCCTCGCCGGTATCTGATGATAAGAAGACCAACGGATTCCGTTGGGGTCAGGTGGGCACCGCATCCCTTATGTCCTTGGCGCACGGCACCAACGATGCGCAGAAAACTATGGGCGTGATCTTCCTAGCCCTAGTTGCTTCCGGTACCGTAAAAGACGACGATGCTATCCCGTTCTGGGTCAAAGCATCCTGTGCCATAGCCATTGCCTTGGGTACCTACCTGGGCGGCTGGCGCATTATCCGCACTCTGGGTAAGGGCATTGTGGAAGTTGATACCCCGCAGGGCGTAGCCGCCGACGGAGCCTCCGCAGCAATTATTCTGACCTCTTCGCACTTTGGTATGGCACTTTCGACCACCCATGTTGCTACCGGCTCAATTCTGGGTACCGGTTTGGGTCGTAAAGGCGCAGAAGTACGCTGGGGTGTTGCCGGGCGTATGGTGATCGCCTGGGTTATTACTCTTCCCGCCGCTGCCGCTATCGGTGCTATTACGTGGCTGATTGGTACGGGACTGAATAACCTGACGAACACTCATCACGTGGGTGAGTTGGTTGTCTTCTTGATCCTGCTGGCCTTTAGTATCTGGATGTGGCGCCATTCCCAGAAGGATGCTGTGGACGCATCGAACGTGACCGCCGATTGGAACGACAGCAAGAATGACAGCAAGGCAGAGGAGACTCAGGACGAAACTCTTGAGAGTCGCCAGAGCGATGATCAAGACATTCCTGAATTATCCTCTCCGGCACGTGAAAAGGCGGGTGCATAATGTCTCTTTTCGAATTGTTTGAAAAGATCGTCCCTGTTGTTCTTGCCGGGCTTTTCTTAGGTGCCGGTTTGCCAGCACTCTACGCCTTTGGAATGCGCTTGCTGGCGGGGGATACCGAGTACACGGCAGACGGTAAACTCATCGAGATTCAGCCTCCTAGTCGCGGTTCAAAGATTGCCGCGAGCGTTGTATTTGCTATCATCATAGGAATTGTGTTTATTGGCATTCTGTGGGTCGCCAAAGATTTCATCTTCCATACTTTTGGGTGGAATATATTTGGTGTGACCGGTGGAGGTCACTAAATACATGCTTGAAGATAGATATGATGAACGTATAGAGGAGGTATCCGATGCCGGATAAAAACATCATCTCGCGTGTTGTTGACTGGCTCAGTGTCGGTTACCCGAAGGACGTTCCTGTTCAAGACCGTGCAGCGGTTATGGCAATTTTGAAAATGCGTTTGACTGATGAACAGCTTCAAGAAGTTGTGCGTCGTCTTATGCAGTCGCGTGCCGCTCGCGGCGAGGCGTATGTAAGTGACCAACGCATTAACGAATACATTCGTCGTGTGGTAGACCATACACCAACCCCTCAAGATATTGACCGAGTCGCCAAAATTTTAGGTGCACACGGTTTCTTAATATCGGAGACTCACGTAAATGACGGTACTGAGATCGAGGGGCATCCTGAATATGTCACCTATGATGACCCCACTACCGGGGAAATCCGTATTGCCGAACTTGCGGCAGCCGATGTGACACTCCAGAACGAGGCACTTGAACAAAACAACGCCGGGCAGCATGAAGAAGAGACTCAAAAAGCTGAATCTGCCTAGGATAATCCGAAGACAAAGCTGTGGGGCGAGAATTGCAGTAATTCTTGCCCCACAGCTTTAAATGTTTATGGCGCGCGTACTAATCTGCCTGAACGTAATCTCATGTGATGTGAAGCGGATGAGACAGTCCTGATGAGTTCTTCTGCGACGGTATTGGGTATTCTGGGAGTAGAGATAAAAACGTAGAATCTCACTCACCGGTGAAAGGAATATCGTAATGTCGCAGAACGCGGAAAATAACGATGTTGCACACAAAGATGCTCAGTCTAGCGGATGGAAGAAATATGTTCCTCAGCGCGTGAATTCTCTGAGCAGGCGCTCGCTTTTGCTGACGGCGGGATGCATCGTGGCTGCCGACGTTGTTGCGATGATGCCCCAATTTGCCCGTGCCGGAATATTAGGCGATGAGGCGGCGGCGACTGTTTCGCGGAGGAAACAGCTTGAAAAATGGGAGCGCGATATTCGAGAGAATATTGACGGAACCTATCTCAAGGTCGAAGAATTTACGATTCAGGGTCGGAACAAGGACGATAACTCCGAGGATGATCTTGAACTTATTGGGCGTATCTCGATAACGAGTCGTGGGCGACAAGATTCTGCCGGTACCGCACGTGCTCTTTCGGCCTTGTGGGAATATGGACACCCCGAGTCCATTACTCTTGAACCCGCGGATAATGAAGCAGCTATGACCATTCCTGCCCCACAAGGAATATCCGAAGCTGAGTGGGGAACAATTCTTGGGGTTTCGGTACCTCGCTATGCCGTTGATACGTTGAGTATTGAGAAAGATAAAGATTCGAATATCCTCAACGTCAATGTAAGCCTTACGAAGGGCGCATGGAACAAGATCAAGGAAAATCTGCGAACCCTGCAAAACGCGCAGTTCTCGCAGGGAATGCGAGTGCAATATACCGTGCAGCGCAATAAACTTCAGGTTCCTTCGGGTGCTACTGCGGATATTTCAATTCAGGTTTTGGGCGCCGAGCGTTTGAATCTGATAACTATGGCGCTTCAGGACGCTATGGAGACCCAGGAATTCAATAACTTGAAGAGCTTCACGGCACGTTGGATAGACGATACCTCAGGAAAAAGCAGCAGCCGTAAGTCGGGGGAGAAGGACAGTCTGATTATTGTTATTGATGGAAATCCCGAAGACCTCGTCGATGTGGCTCAAACGTATATGCGTGAACAGAGGGTTACGCTGGAGGGGCTCAAAGAAATGCACATTCGTGTGAAGGAAACAATTTTTAGGGGTCTGTAAATCTTGTGATGTACTTCTCATAAGAAACGCTCTGCTGGATTTGCTTACGTTATAAAAAGTAGTTTATAGTAGTAGAGCACCGCGGGGGCGTGGCGCAATTGGTAGCGCATCTGCTTTGCAAGCAGAGGGTTAGGGGTTCGAGTCCCCTCGCCTCCACGTTTCGGTGATTATAGTGAGAGGGAAACGCCTGGTTCCATTCCGAACCCAGTAGCTAAGCCTCTTTGCGCTGATGGTACTGCACTTTGATGGGTGTGGGAGAGTAGGTTGTCGCCGGACTAGTTTTAAAGAAGAGGTCTCAGACATTATGTCTGAGACCTCTTTGTTATATCTGCCTGCTTGCTGCATATACAACGGGCTAATGGTCAAAATGTGTATCTGCACGATACCGAACCTACTAGCCCTCTGCTGTGTATATGACTTATCCTTGTCGAAATAGTCTTCTTCACCAGATAACTCAGCAGGCTCTATCTGCTGCGGCGCTGAATATTCAGCCCAATACCCGTCCAATGATGCTTTTGGCGCCGCCCTTTGTGATCTAACCGTGATAGGTATAAACAGTGGGATAGAAGCTCTGCCCGGGCGATGGGAGCACCTTGATGACCGATATGATGAAAAAGGATAACGACATTTCCCGCGTGGTTTCAGGTCTTATGGCCGTGACCGTTGTGGCACTGGTTATCATCGGCTGGGTAGCCGCAGTTGTCACCTCGGACGATACCGGGATCGCCAAGTTGGAACCGTGGTGGCGAGGACTATCTGCCATTTTCTTCCTGATGGCCCTATTATGGACTGCCCACTTCTTTCTGCCGCGCCGTGTTCCGCTGATTACTTCGGTAATCTTGGCGGCAGCATCCGCGATGATCACGGGTTTTGGCGTCGCATTCTTTCGGTCTTTCGGCTGGGGAGATCTCCTCTGGCCGGTATCGGCTCTCTTTGCCTCGATTGCCATCTTGAAGCTTCTAGAACCCAGTGGGCGTACACAGTGAACTACGTGTTTGCACGTTGGTCTGGTATCAGACTTATATGACCTCAGTGAGGAACGTTAAAACAGAAAAGCCATCTTCTGCGATCCGCCGTGAGAACAAGGGAATCAAGAAAATGGCTTTTCGGATATGGGGGAGAGGGTAACTAGGCGCTCTTCCAGGGGTCTTCAACCGGACGGGCCGCGTTGTAGGCGGCAACGCCTCCAATACCCAGCGCAAGAACCAGACCCACCAGGGCTAGACCCTTACGGGGGCGCTTACCGCCGTTGCGCTCGATGCGTGCCAGCTCTTTATGGGCCTTGCGTGCGGTTTTCGAGGCGGTCTTGCGAGCCTTCTTCATGGCTTTTTTCTTGCCGGTGAGCTTCTCAGCAAACATATCTGCGTGCCCGGGGATATTCAGGTCATCGGCCTTCTCTGCCATGGCCATAGCGGCGACGACAGCCGAATTCTTCGCGGCTTTGCGAGCCTTGCGCTTCTTGCAGAACATCGTGAACCTCCATCAGTCATACCGCAATACCTCACGTACGCGGGTAAATGTTCACCTCTCAGCATAAGGAATTACCCTGAAAAATGCTTGTTGAAACCCTCACCTCAGCTAAAAATACTGATAAACCGCCCGTGTTTTCTCAGCAGGCTAAATTTAACGTGACGCCGTGATAGCGCGGCTTCTAGCGCATCATAGAGACAACATGACAAAATAGACCTATGACTAATGCAACAGCTCAAGCAACTATTCACACCAACTACGGTGATATCGTCGTTGATCTCTTTGGCAATCATGCACCGCTGACCGTTGAGAACTTTATCGGTCTGGCAGACGGTTCTAAAGAGTGGAAGCACCCCCGCAGCGGCGAGGTCATGAACACTCCGCTCTACAAAGATGTGGTGTTCCACCGTATTATCAAGGACTTCATGATTCAAGGCGGTGACCCTCTCGGCATGGGTATTGGCGGCCCCGGATACCAGTTCAAGGATGAGATTCACCCCGAGCTTTCTTTCTCTAAGCCCTATCTGCTCGCAATGGCGAACGCAGGCCCCGGTACTAACGGCTCGCAGTTCTTTATTACCACGGCAGAGACTCCTTGGCTGAACGGTCGCCACACCATCTTCGGTGAGGTTGCCGACGAAGCTTCTAAGAAGGTTGTAGACGCTATTGAAAGCGTTGAAACCGGTGCACAGGATCGCCCGGTGAAGGATGTCGTTATCTCTTCAATCGACATCAAGAAACTCTAATTTCGTGCTGGGAAAGGACCCGCCTGGGCAACCGGGACGGGTCCTTCACCGTATCTGCGTTCTTCTCGCATCCATGAGCCAAACCACGGGAACCGAGGGACTGAGTAAGAGCGTATGAAAGGAAAAACGTGGACTACCCATCTAATCCACAGCAAAATAGCTCTCAGACGGAGCCCACCTGCCCGCGGCATTCCGACCGTGTGAGCTATGCACGGTGTAAACGGTGCATGCGTCCCGCCTGCGGGGAATGCCAAATTAATCTGGACGTCGGGATGATCTGTCCTGACTGCTACCGAGAGCTATATGGACGCCAATATCAGGCGCGCGCACCGCGCAGGTTCGTTCCCTACGTAACTTACACCCTGATCGGGATTAACGTAGTGGTATATCTGCTTCAGCTCATCATCCCGCAGTATTGGGTGTATTCCATGTTTGCCCTGAAATGGGACTACACCGAATTCACGGGGGAGTATTATCGCGTGCTGACCAGTGGTTTCTTGCACTCACAGAACGATTACTCACATATTGTGATGAATATGCTCTCCCTCTATATCTTTGGTATTGCCCTTGAACAGATGATGGGATGGTGGCGGTATCTGCTCGTGTATCTGCTCTCCATTGTAGGCGGTTCTTTCGGCGTGCTTCTTCTGGATGATCCAACGGCGGAGGTTGTGGGCGCATCCGGCGGTATTTTCGGGCTGATCGGTGCCTACTTGGTGATTATGGTGGTTCTGCGTGAACGGGATAATATACGGGCCCTCATGATTATGATCGCCGTGAACGTCGCCTTTGGCTTCCTCGTTCCCGGGATTTCCTGGCAGGCTCACGCGGGCGGTTTTGTGATCGGTGCTCTTGCTACGGCGGCGCTTTTAGCACCTCAGATTATTCAGCGAACACGAAGTATCCAAAGGTAACGCTCGAAAAACCTGTGGATAACTAATTTTTGGTGGGCCGCAGTATCCCAAGTTTCCCCGTGGGGACAGGGCGGGATACGGTGGTCCACCGATTGCTTTAAAACACAGAAAAGCACCTGTATTTTTTGATTATCCACATGAGTTTTCCACACTGTGAATAACTACAGTGATGTAATTTCACATTTGTTAGTACCCCGTAGTTACCTGTGGATAGAAGGCTTTATCATCTCGAAATTACAGGCATGTAAGGTTTTCCCCATGTTTATCCCCACCTGTGGAAAACTTAAAACCCAGGATGTGTAATTACAAAAAACGGGTGCAGCTCGATCAACGAACTGCACCCAGAGGAACGCTTGTACAGACTAGTTCGCCTGCGCCTCAGCCTGAGCAATGTCATCGGGGCTAAGCGTGACGCCCGTATACAGCCGGAATTGTTCAGCTGCCTGCAGAGCAATCACCTCGCCGCCCGTGATAACCTCATGACCGACAGCGCGAGCGGCACGAATCAGCGGGGTTTCCACAGGCATCGCCACAACATCGAATACCACCGACGCCGCCTCAATCGTGGACTGCGGATATGCCAGTTGCTCGCTCTCGGCACCGCCAGACATACCGATCGGGGTAACATTCACAATCACTGGAGCGGTAAGATCGCCGGGTTCAGGCGCCCACGCATACCCGTACCGGCGTGCGAGCGCCGTGCCTGCATCCTCATTACGAGCGATAATAGTGCCCGCCCGGAACCCAGCATCGTAGAGGGCACCCGCAACGGCCGCCGCCATGCCTCCTGAACCGCGCAGAAGAAACGGCAGCTTAGGATCAACGGCATGCGATTTCAGCAAGGAAGCTACTGCAATCACGTCGGTATTGTAGGCGTGCAGGTGCCCGTCCGTATTGACGATAGTATTGACCGCCCCAATGACCTGCGCCGAATGATCGACCTCGTCCATGAGCGGAATAACCGCCTGTTTGAAGGGCATAGAAACGGAGCACCCGCGAATACCCAGAGCGCGCACACCCGCGATAGCACCCTCAATATCCGTGGTTGTCATCGCCTTATACAGGTAATCAAGGCCGTGTTTCTCGTACAGATAATTGTGGAACTTGATGCCGTGGTTTGACGGTCGTCCAGACAGGGAAATGCAAAGGGTCGTATCGCGGTTCAGCGGTGGACGCGGCATAGGGGAGTCCTTCGGTGGTTTAGGAAAGAGTGTTGCGAATGAGAGTTGCGGCTTTTTCGCGGGTTTGTCGATCAGCTACCACGAAATGCATATCGCCGGTATCGAGCGTGGGAACAACCGCGTTGCCTTCGTTGAGGCTCTTCACATGGGCCTCCGCCTGAGGATCCTCCCAAATATTGACCCAGGTTGCATGATTGCCCAGATCGCCTAACGACGAATCGAGGCGCTCGCAGAAGGGGCATCCAGGGCGCCAATAGATGACGACTCCGCCGTCTTCCTGAACTTTGCGTGCGTCTTCTTGGGTTGCTTGCTGACGTTCGAGCATTTTGATCTCCAAAGGTATAACACAATAGGGAGCCCGCCGCGGTTACTGTGACCCATCGAGGTAAAGCAACAGGCTGCATGCGGGCTGTCTAACACTACAAAAAACAGAGCGTTTGAGACAATAATTCCAGCATAGGCGAAAGAATCATGAATCTGCTGGTAAAGGCCTTCGAATACAGAAAAATTCCCCGCATTCATTTTCATGGTGCGGGGAATTTTTGAAGACTAGAGTCTTATTTACCGAACTTATCGGTAATCTTCTGGACGTTCTCATTGACGACCTCTTCAGCCTTCGAGGTGTGCTCGTCGTTGACGACTTCCTTACCTGCCTTGTCGTTAACGAGGTTCTTTGCCTTGTCGATGCCCTGCTCGACGATGTTCTTCGGATCGAAACCCATAAGACTCTCCTTTATTTTGGGTGACTGGTTGAAACACAGTGTAGAGGTTGTACAGAGTATAAACAACCCTCGAAATATCATGACATGAGTTAGGGTGAAATTTATCTAAAGTTCTCCGAGAGCCAATCACAATCCGCAGGAAAACCGGCAACCATCGGCAGAAAACGAGGCTCGGCGTACCCGTGTTCGGCGTATGCTTGGGCGATCGCCTGAGCTGTTTCCTCAAGCCGGGATGTTTTAACAAGAGCCATCACGGCGCCGCCGAAACCGCCTCCGACAATGCGCGCCCCTAAGGCCCCGTGTGCCAGACATGCTTCAACCGCAGCGTCGATCTCCGGGCGGGAGACACGAAGCTCATCGCGCATTGAAATAAAGGACTCGGTAAAGATGCGCCCGGCCTCTTCAAAAGCCCGATACCCCAGCTCATCCGCATGTTTGAGCAGGTAGCTGGCGCGCCCCACCAGCGTCATATCGTGAAACGCATGGCGGACCCAACCGCGCGGGAAAGTTGCCGGGCCCTCACGTTCCTCTAACGCTGTCAGAGAACGATTAACCGAAGAATCTACCAGTTCCAAACGCCATTCTTTAGCCTCGCGTTCATCGTGGTGTGCACACGTAAGATCTTCGGGAAGAGCATCACGTAGAAAGGTGAGACCAAGCGCTTTCGCACACGATTCAGAGGCGGCACGCCGGGTGGCAAAACCATTGTGCGCCAGCGCGTGCGGGGTATTCGTATCAACAACAAGAAAACTTAGCCCGTGCTTCTGCAGGTTCAGATGAATAGGGTCTATCGAAAAATCACGAAAATCGACGACCAAAGCCTGACCTGGTTTCGACCGCAGCGACGCCGTCTGATCGAGCCCGCCGGTATGTGCACCCGCAACTTTATTCTCTGCGGTGATGCACACTTGTGCCAGGCGGGCCCGGAGTGCATCGTTATCGGGGGAGCGGTCGGAAGGAACCGCATCGGTATCAGGGCAACCGGGGCGCAGCGGGCAGGAAAGGTCAAGAAGCGCCAGTGCTGTGGAGCATTCTAAAGCGGCGGACGAAGAAAGCCCCCCTCCCACAGGAACCCGTGAGTTAATGAGCAAATCAGCCCCGAACTGGCGGGGAAGCATAATATCGCGACCACCCTCATGATTCATCGCCCATGCAACACCGGCAACATAGGTGAACCAGCCCTTAATATGCCCGGGTTGAATATCCCGAATCACAATTGTGCGTTCGTCTCCGGGCATCTGCAAAGAAGATGCGCGCAGCACCCCGTCCCGGCGCAGCGACCCCGCAATATAGGTGCGGTAGGGCAGCGGCATAGGCATGCACGAACCACCCAGAAAGTCGATGTATTCACCCAAGAGATTCAAACGACCGGGAGCGGACCATACCCCATCAGGCTCTTTACCATAGGTCTGTCGAAACGCTTGGCGTACCCGCTGAATTTCATCCTGATGTTCGGGCAGAGAAGCCCACTG
This sequence comes from Rothia sp. HMSC071F11, assembly GCF_001809115.1. Taxonomy (NCBI): domain Bacteria; kingdom Bacillati; phylum Actinomycetota; class Actinomycetes; order Micrococcales; family Micrococcaceae; genus Rothia; species Rothia sp. HMSC071F11. The sequence goes on along the minus strand of NZ_KV795771.1, from coordinate 205,100 downwards.
CGGGATTGCGGTGGTCGTCATAGAACTCCATTCAGGCAATGCGATAAAACGGTACTCTTCAACATACCATCTGCACGCCTGCGTACCGGGGCACGACTGCACAACGGCAGCAGCCCCGGCTGATGCATATGCATCTGTATGCGGGAATTATTTGGAGAGCATGAGCCCATCAATAGCAGTGGAAATATCAGCCGTATATGCTTCACACACCGGCTTAGGAATTTCCTGCAGGGGATTCTCTTCGGCTTCCGCAGTCAGCGAAGTCAATACAGGAATAGCCTGTGCCTCTTCCACCAGGCTCAAGGCAAGGTGAATGAGCATGCGGGCGCGGCGCAGCGCCTCCCCAGGCTCAAACCCCATATTTTGAGCGTCATAGGCAATGGCCGCCACGGGCTTGAGCCGCTCAGGATTAGTTGCCAATGCCAGGCGAATAACTTCAGGAAATTCTGGAATGGAATAAATAGTCTCGAAAAGAACCTGTCCGCGCACGATCAAGGACTCTTTTACTGCCTCTGGATCCTTAGAATCCGCGGGCATAAGAAGCTCCTTTGGAGCTTTCTTGTCCAAGATATAGTTCGCAAGAAGCACCAAAAGGTGCTGTTTATTCTTGACATGGTAATAGAGGGCGCCGGGAGCAACTTGAAGTTCAGCTGCCAAACGGCGCATCGACAAATCCGCTAAACCATTGGTTACCAGAAGATCAAATGCTGTGTCTAAAATTTTTGCTTGAGAAAGTACCACACGTCTATTTTACGGGTGAAATCTCTCTGCTGTCATGAAAAACACCTATAAATTCTCGTAAAGAGTATGAAGAAGTAATTGTATTTATGTAGAAAACTATAGAAATTGCTAGTGGCATAACTGTAAAAATTGAGGCTTACGTAGGTGTTTAATAAATGGTATGAGTAACGCATATTCCGAACTTGTGGCACGCATTAGCGGGGGAGAGGGATTGACCCGCGATGAAGCGCAGTCGCTTCTGAGCACTGAAGACGGTCAAGATTTTGCGCTTATTGAAGCAGCATCTGCACTTCGCCGCCAAGAATTTCGCAATGTAATAGCAATTCATACTGAAGATGAGGAATTAGCTGAAGCATTAGGTACACGTTCAATTTCTATTGATTCTTATGAAATTTTAGATATAAGCCAAGATATTGATTCTCATGAACTCGCTGACCGGATGGTGGCTTTAGGAGCCGGGAAATCTACCGGCATTACCGTGAAACTACCTCAGCAGGCGGTTCCGATGACGCTGATGCGCATCCTCTCCGTCTTGCGGCTTGCTGCACCCGATAAGGTTATTCACCTTCCCGAAGGCTACGAAGAGTCGCTGCGTTCGCTGGCATCTCTGGCTATGCATATTGTGAGTGCTATTACCATTACCGATGATATTGAGCGTTGGCCGCTCGTGAATGAAACCCTCAAAGCACTGCGTCACGGCGGGATTGTGATCGCTGGTTCGGGCAGTCGCGATGCGCTCGCCGGGTACCTGGCGTATCTTTCGGAGCTCGGCGTTGATTTGATGGGTCACCGTGAGGCACGCGGCTCAGCCTGCGGTTCTGTTGATGGCGGCGGATGCTGTGGCGGGCACGAAAGCGAGCCTGCCGCATCCTCGGGTGGCTGCGGCTGTGGCTCGGGCGGCTGCGGTTCCGATTCCGTCTCGACAGAACAGCATGCGCATTCCGAAGGTGGATGCTGTGGTGGGCACGATTCCGCTCAGCCGGTTGAGGTTCCGAAACCCGCTACCTCCGGTGGGTGCGGATGCGGTTCCGGCGGCTGTGGGTCGGCATAGCATCTAGCTTCCCTCACGCAACATAATTGCCCCTTCATCAAGATCGCAGAGGTTGATTTTGGTGAAGGGGTTCCCTGTGTTTGCGGGGTAAAAGCGATATATTCCAAAATTGGAATAGTATTACCTTACGGTTATTCGTCTTGTAGGTGAACATTACCCGAACTCTCCTGCAAGAAGGGCTGTTACCTGTGACTCTCCGGTAAAGTTGAGTATGAGTGTATCTAAAAATACAAGGGGTTGATACGAGAGACAATGCTCTACTTATCCGTTATAGTTCTGATTCTACTTGCAACAGTCATTATGGTGAGCGTTGGCGATCGCCTTAATCTTCCCTGGCCCGTGATGATGACCATCCTGGGTGTTGGAGCGCTGCTGCTACCTCCCGATCGACCCCATATTGAAATCGACAGCGATATTATTCTGCCGATCTTCCTGCCGCCGCTGCTGTGGGCTATCGGTGTGAAATTCTCTTGGGGTACACTCCGGCGCCGCTGGAAGTCCGTTATCCTCTATTCGGTGCTGCTCACCACGGCATCTGCGCTTGCCGTTGCCGGTGTTGCCCTGTGGTGGGTTCCCGGAATGACGGTTGCTGTCGCTCTGGCACTTGGTGCCGCGGTTTCACCCCCTGACCCCGTTGCTGTTGAGGCCGTTGCCGAGCCTGTCGGCATTCCACGACGTCTGATTGGCACGCTTCAGACTGAGGGTAGTTTTAACGATGCTATATCGATTGTGCTCTTTCATGCTGCTATTCATTCGATGGAGGAACATCACGCCATCGAACCAATCGAGGTTATGAGGGACTTCGCTTTAGGATCGGTTCTAGCGGTTATTATCGGTTTTGCATTTGGCTGGATCGGTGGTTATGTGCGTCTGCGCGCCCACGATGTGGTGACGAGAAATGCCGTAACTCTTGTAATTCCCTTCGCTGCTTACCTGGTGGCAGAAAATATTCACGCATCCGGCGTTATTGCCGTGGTGATCGCCGCAATTCAATTCACCAGCACTAAGTATTTGGTGGCCTTAGAAGCTGAGGATCGTCTGACGACCTCATCTTTCTGGCAGATTATTGAATTGCTCATGACCGGTATTGCTTTTGGGCTGATCGGTCTGCAGGCGAGCGAAATTATCTATAAAGCCAACTCAGAGCGTATTGCCGGTCTCTTCGTCGATGGTGCCGTTATTGCTGTGGTCGCGATGATAATTCGTCTTGTGTGGTTCACAGTCATCTGGCTGATTGGTAAGGCTGCCCGCCCGGTGCATGAAGGTGCTCCCGAATCCTTCGCCGAGGTTATCGTGATGACCTGGTCGGGGATGCGCGGCCTAGTGACCCTGATTCTTGCGCTCTCTATTCCCATGATCGACGGTATGGAACAGGTGCGTGAAGACGCTATCGTGATGATGATTTCGATTCTGTTCTTTACCCTTGTGGTGCCCGGGCTGACCCTGCCGTTTGTGGTGAGGATTCTGAAGGTTCAGGTGAACCATGAGGAAGATACCGCCGTTCCCGAACTGCTCAAACTGGCTCAGAATGCGGCTTTGGAAGCCCTGCAGGAAGAAGCAAAGGCAACGGTTGATCCAGAGACCTACGCCCGCGTGAAGGATATGTACACCGCTATTACTCGCCGCGACGAGATTATCGAGAGCCTGCCTGAGGAATATAAGCCCCATATCGAAAAGCTCAAGGATAAGCGAAGCGACTATATTCGTCTGCGTGATGCGGCGCTGATGGCGGCACAGCGTGCAGTGATTTCAGCTCAGGATCGTTACGATTCACACGATGTTTCCCGAGTAATTCGTAAGTTGGATATTCTGGTTCAGGCTGAGAATGTGCGCACGAATAATAACTTTATTCTGCCTTCGTTGCCTGCCGGAAGCGTAGCTCTTGAAAGGTATAACATGCTCCGCAGTCATCTGGGAACTTCGACTATTCCCATCGTGAAGGATGCCCCTTCTTCGCCATATGTTTCTAATGCCATATTTGATGAACAACGTTAAGCTATGATTTTCACACCGTGAACCTGGGAAAATTAAGGAAATTCACGGTATGAAATGCTTTGAGGCCTCATATCATCTAAAATTGGATTAAGAGGAATTTTACGCCGTTCAAACGCATAATGTATACGAATATTTTATGCGTTTCTTCATAATTGAAAAGCTGTGAAAACCCATGAATTCTAAAAAACTTTCGCCCGCCTATCTCACCTCCCTACTTCTTATCGTGGTCGGTGCCTTGCTGATTAGCCTCTCACAGACATGGCTGCTGTGGCTCGGATGGATTCTAGTTCTTGCCGCGCTGGGATTGAATGTTCTTGCACACATGGTCACTATTTCCAAGGCTCAAGGAGAGCCTACGCCCGCTTTGGTGACAAGCTTAAGTGAGATGGAAAATAACCTTGTGGGCGCTATGCGCGATAAAAATACGGAGCGTCATGACAGTCCTGAGGGTGATGACGGGGCTTATGATGGTGAAGAAGAAAACTCCGCATCGGATGAAGCCGCGCAGTCTTCGACCTGCGAGTCTGACGCCGGCAAACTTGGAGTTCTTCCCTCAAAACCCAACGGTCCACGAGGCTCTCACCCACGCTCAAACGTTCGCTAAAGGTCTGCTATGAACACAAAATTCCTTCTCTCACCCGCATATCTATGCTCGGCGGCACTGCTGATAGTAGGTGCTGTGCTCAGTGGAGGAAGGTTTATGCTGATCGGCTGGATTTTCTTTATCGTCGGTCTTTTTCTGAACGCTTTGGTATTAGTTGTCTTGGTTAACCGCGATCAACTGACTCATCTTGGCGCTCAGCTCAAACGTCCCGATGAATCAGAACTAGAGATCGGCGAACCGGTGGTGCAGCGTCTTGATGAAGAATTTGCTGAACCGGCTGTGGATATGGATGCAGACCCTCTGCCGGAGGATCTTCCTGATGCTCCAGAGGCTGTGGAGAATGGGGCAAAAGATACTGCTTCTGTAAAAAGAACATAAGACCTTCAGAAAATAAGCGTGGCGTACATTCGCCCTCACGAAATGGATCGCGACGCACAATCTTCCCGCCTACAAGGTCGGTAGGGTGTGGAAGTTCAAGCTCTCAGAAATCGACGAGTGGGTTCGCACCGGTCAAGCCGCAGAAGAACCACATCCCAACAACACTCACGAGCCTAAGGAGGAACGCTAATGCCAGAACTGAACTGGGTCGGCAAAGACAAGGTGATCACCCACCATCTCGACGTTCCCTACCGCGTCCTTGACCGCCAATACTCATATGACGAGCACGGCCAACACGATGCGGACAACGGCTCCCAGAACATGATCATTCATGGTGACAATCTCGAAGCTCTCAAAGCGCTCCTGCCTCGCTATGAAGGAAGAGTCGACTGTATTTACATTGATCCTCCCTATAACACGGGTAACGAAGGTTGGGTGTACAACGACGCCGTCAACGACCCGCAAATCAGGAGATGGCTCGGTGAAGTCGTCGGCAAAGAAGGCGAAGACCTCTCCCGCCATGACAAGTGGTTGTGCATGATGTACCCACGCCTGCGGCTGTTGCAGCGGCTGCTTGCGCCGACTGGTGCTATTTTCGTTTCGATTGATGACAATGAGGCTGCCCACCTGAAGGCTATGTGTGACGAGATCTTTGGGGCTCGTTGTTTCGTGGCTGACATCTCGTGGCAGCGAAATTATTCGACCCGTAATGATTCCAAAGGAATCCCTGCCGAGGTTGAACACTTGCTCGTGTTCTCCAAACAGCCAGGATGGAACCCCAACAAGCTCGAACGCACAGCCGACATGGATTCGATTTATAAGAATCCCGATAATGATTCAGGAGCCTGGACTTCGGATAATCCATTTGCTCCAGGGGCGGCTACCCACCAGGGCATGGTCTACGCCATCCAGCACCCTTTCACAGGTGAGTTGATTTACCCGGGAACCGGAAACTGTTGGCGCTACCAGCAAGACGAGATGCTCCGCATCTTCAATGGTTGGACGGACTACGAGCTCCGCGACATTGATGATGCTGAAGCACGCGCCGCGGTTTGCGGCATTAGTGCAGACGACGTGAAGCCGGGTGTGAAGGCATTGATGCTCGCGAAGCCCCTCGAGGAAGCCAGAACCGATGCCCAGGCTGTGTATGAGCGGGGCCAGTGGCCGCGTTTCTATTTCACGAAGGGCGGCCAAGGCGGAGTGCGTCGCAAGACCTATCTGGACAGTGTCGGCGGAGCATTGCCGACGAACTTCTGGTCCTATGAGGTTGCCGGGCACACTGATGAAGCCAAAAAGGAGATCCGGGCAATCTTCGACGGTCGGGTCGCCTTCGACACTCCCAAACCAACGCGCCTGATCGAGCGGATTCTGGCGGTGGCCACCGACGAGAACTCCCTTGTGTTGGATTCCTTTGCGGGGTCTGGCACAACCGCCCACGCCCTGCTCAACTTGAACAAGGCTGACGGAGGCAATAGACGGTTCATCTTGGTTGAGTTGGGTGACTACGCTGACTCGGTCACTGCCGAGCGTGTCCGTCGCGCGATCACTGGCTACAAGGGTGAGTCTGAAGAATCGATCACGTTGTACGAGCATAAGCTCACGTTGGCGGCGATGAAGAAAGCCGATGGCCTGCTCGCCGAGGCGAACAAGATTTATGAGGAGGCTCAGGGCAAGTACACCAAGGTGTCACGCCCGAAGATCGTCACGAAAGTGACAGGTAAATCGGGTAGCTCCTATCTACAAGTTGTCGCTACGCAGTCACACGACCATGATGTTTCGGGTACGGGAGGTGACTTCTCCTTCTATGAGCTTGGCGCGCCGCTGCTTGTGGAGGGGGATCTGAATCCTGACGTTCCTCTTGAGCAGGTCCGTGAGTATGTGTGGTTCACCGAGACAGGACAGGCGTTCTCGAGTTCGTCTAGTGCTCATCTGTATTTCTTGGGTCGGTATGATGACGCGTCGTTCTTTTTCGTGTTCGAGCCGGATCGTGTGACGAGTTTGGATCGTGACTATCTGGCTTCGATCCCGCCTGAGTGCGCGGCTAGTTCGTATGTCATTTATGCCGACACGTGTTTGTTGTCGGATGAGGAGCTGCGCTCCCTGAATATCACGTTTAAGAAGATCCCTCGGGATATCACCCGTCTCTAAGGAGTGTTGGTCATGGAGTTGAAGAAGTATCAAAACCGGGTGATTGCCGATCTGGAGGATTACCTCACCCAGCTTAACGAGCAGCCCACTCTGAGCGATGCGTTCAAAGTGTTTTGGGAGTCCCGTCAGATCGAGGTTGGCACCCCGCAGATGCCGGGCTACCAGAACGTGATCGACGGCGTCCCGCACGTGTGTTACAAGGTCCCGACCGGTGGTGGGAAGACGTTTTTGGCGTGTGCATCAGTGAAGCCGATTTTCGAGGCTCTGCCACCGACACGGAAGAAGGTCGTAGTGTGGCTGGTGCCCTCAGATTCGATTTTGACGCAAACCTTGGCGGCATTGAAGAATCCGGCCCATCCGTATCGGCAGAAGCTGAACGCTGATTTTGGTGGCCGTGTTGAGGTGTATTCGAAAGAAGAGTTGCTGGCAGGGCAGAATTTCAGCCCGTCGACGGTGGCTGAGCAGCTGTCAGTGATGGTGCTCTCCTACGACTCGTTCCGCTCACGAACAAAGGACGGGCGCAAGGCATACCAAGCTAATGGGAATCTCGCCTCGTTCGCGACCGCGTTTGGTGCCCCGGAGCAGCCGATCGAGAACGCGGATGAGACTGCACTGTTCCAGGTGATTAACCAGTTGAATCCCGTCGTGATCGTGGATGAGTCGCACCATGCGACGAGCACGTTGAGCCAGGAGATGCTCACGAATTTCAACCCTGCATTCATTCTTGATCTGACCGCAACCCCGAAGCGGCAAGCGAACGTGATCTCGTATGTGGATGCGCTCTCACTCAAGAACGAGAGCATGGTCAAACTTCCGGTCATTGCATACAACCGAGCGTCGCAAAAGGATGTTGTCACAGACGCGATCGACCTGCGCCGTTCACTAGAAGTCGCTGCTACACAGCAGTATGAAAGTGGTGGCGCTTATATTCGCCCAATCGTGTTGTTTCAGGCTCAGCCGAAGACGAGCGAGGACGCTACATCGTTTGAGCGGCTGCGTGACAAGCTCGTCAAGGCGGGTATTCCTGCCGAGCAGATCGCGATCAAGACCGCCGACGTGAACGAGCTCAAGGGCGTGGACCTGCTCAGCAAGGAGTGTCCGATCAGGTTCATCATCACCGTGAACGCGTTGAAGGAAGGTTGGGATTGCCCCTTCGCCTACATTTTGGCGTCGTTGGCGAACAAGACCAGCCAGGTCGATGTTGAGCAGATCCTTGGCCGTGTTCTGCGCCAACCCCTCGCCAAGAAGCAACCGAACACGTTGTTAAACATGAGCTACGTGCTGACCTCCTCGAACGATTTCGGCGCAACGCTCAAACAGATCGTTGCCGGGCTCAACAGCGCAGGATTCTCCAAGCGCGACTTCCGCGCAGCCGATCAAGTCGCTTTCGACTTTACTGGCACGGACCAGTCCAGCCAACCCGCCCCAACGTCCCCAGGCCCAGAGGATAGTGTGGACGTTGAAGAGTTCTTGGAGTTCGATGAGCAGGAAGTTGCAGCTGATCTAGATGCGCGAGAAGAATCCGCAAGTTCACAAGAACCTTCAGCTGATCCGACAGTGGCTTCGATGATCGAGCAGGCTGCCCAGCAGGGTGCGGACTATGAGCAGGAGGCCGAAGAAGCTGCACAGATGGGTGAGGGCTTCGTGCCCTCAGATTTGGAGGATGCTGTGAACACGAGCTTCGTGAACCCTGAATTTGCTGACGACATCGAGACCACTCGGTTACCACAGTTTGTGATCAGGACTCCCGAATCAGCTCTGTTTTCCACCGGCGGCGGCGAATTCGATGTTCTGCGTCATGAGGCTTTGGCGGCGGGATTCGTACTCCTCAACAAGGACATTGAGATTGATCTGTCAGCAGCCGATGAGCAGATGTATCGCATCGACGTGCAAAAGGGGGTGGATGTGCCCAAAGCCTTCCGCATGTCGAGCACAGATCAGCGTTTCATGCGCGAGCATTTCTCGAAGCTCAGTGTTGAGAGCCAGAAACGCAATGCCGCCGAAGCTGTCTACATGCGTCTAAAACCGATCAACTCGATCAACGATTCAGACCTCCGGTCCTATATCGGTCGAGTTGTAGATGCTTTCGGTAGTGAACAACTTCTGACCTACCAAGAGCATCCCCAAGCAGTTGCGGAGAAAATCAAACAGAAGATTCTTGGTCTGCTAGAGGAACATAAATTCAAGAAGTTCTACGAGGACATCGAGACACGGCGCGTTGATATCCAAGAGCTGTATGCGTTCCCTAAAGCTATCCAGCCCATTCATGCCAGCTCCCTGATTGGCGGGTCGCTGTATGAGGCCGAAGACAAGATGAACGGCTTTGAGCTCAAACTCGCTGGTCGTTTCTCCGGAATGAACAACGTTCGCTGGTGGCACCGCGTCATTGAACGCAAGGGTTTTTGCCTCAATGGTCCGTTCAATCACTACCCAGATTTCGTCGTGATGACCACCAGCGGCACCATCGTGGTTGTCGAGTCCAAGGGCGAGCATTTGAAGAACGACGATTCTAACCGCAAGATCAGGCTCGGGCGGGCGTGGGCGAACAAGTCTGGCAATGGCTATCGCTACTACATGGTCTTCGAGGACGGAGTCACTCCACCTGACGGGGCGGTTACTTTGTCGGAGCTCGTGCGTATCCTCGAAAAGCTGTAGGCGGGAAGGACACCTTTTGGGAGAAGACGAGATGGCACAGGCGACGATCACGCCAACGCTGCATGGTGTAACGCACCCACATGAGCACCAGCACCACGCCCAGCGGAATCAAGCACAACCAACTATTCCACAGGGCATAAATACCTATAGCCAACGCGGCGAGCGCCAGTTGAATCGGGGCAATAGAAACAATATCGCTGGAACGCTCGCGCTGGTTCTTCACCAAAGACTCACGGGCGGCCTGCCGAAAAGCATCGCCAAAACTCTCGGGATTGCGCTCTTTATTTGTTGAAGACATTCGCCATCTACCCCGCTTTAACAATCTATAGACGTTGTTTTCGCAAAAAGTTTCACGTGAAACGTAGAATCTACGCACCCAACGAAGAGTCAATAAACTCCCACGCATGATCCACCGAAACCTCGGTTCGCGCCTTCACATCATCCGGGGAATAGCTGAACGACGCCGCATGATCCGCCCACTCATGCATGGGTACATCGTTCCAGGAATCCCCAATCGTGTAGGTTTCATACTCAACCGGTTTCAGATACTCCACAAGCCACGCCAGCCCGGTCGCCTTCGTGCACCGCGGGGGCACAATATCCAGAAAATCCTGATTCTTGTGACAATCCACTGAATCACCGAACTCCTCAAGAATCCAGCGGTAGGTGCGCTCGCGAGCATCGTCTTCAGGAATCCACAGGGGCACGCCCACATAATCTTGGGTATCAATCTCGGACTCTGCCAGCGGCAGGAACGCGGGCAGAATATTCGTCGAAGACCCCACATTATCCGCCAGACGATAGTCATGGGTTAAAGTCGTGGCAAAAAGAGCGACCCCCGGCTCCTTTGTGAACCGCTCATAGCAGGCGCGCACCACCGACACCGGCAGAGTTTGCGCGTGCAGGATGTTGTACTCGGCGTCGGTCACAACCGCGCCGGTGTACAGCACGTTGTAATCGAAGGTTACGCCGGTTTTATCGAGGGCAAGTTTCGTGGCGAAAATACTTTTCCCCGTCGCACACACCGCAAGATTCCCGGCCTGCTGCCAGCGGTGAATAGCCTGCACATTCGCGGGATCGATGGTCCGGTCAAAAAGCAGAGTACCATCCAAATCGAATGCCATCAGTTTTTTCATGGGATTCCTCAGGTCTGTCTGTGCGGTGGCTAAAAATCACGGGATGCGCGTCCGGTACCAGTCTACCGGAGCGCGCATCCCGCAGGGTTATCAAACGGTCGCTCAGACCTAGGAGGGAAGTGACAGGAACCCGAGGTAGGAACCTGCAATACCCACGGCAAAGAGACCGAAAATAATCCAAATGGCGTTAACCCTCTTGCGCAGAAGCCACATGCACAGGAAACACAGGGCCAGTGCGGCAAGCCCGGGCAGCAGCTGATCCATCATTGACTGCACGGTGACCTCAACATTCTTACCGTTTTGTTCGTATTCCGTGAGCTTGAGCGGAATGTTAATGGTCGTCCACCGGTACACGAGCGACCCCATCACGAACAGGCCCATCACCGAGGCGCCCTGCGTGATCTTCTGCAGGGTGTTGCCGCCCGCTTCGCCCACGATTTGGGTACCTTTTTCGTACCCATATTTGAAGCCGTACCAGCGGGTACCCCACCGAATCGCGGTCATGCCAAAGAAGAAAATCAGCGGTCCCAGAATATTGCCCGCAATAGCGAAGGATGCACCTACCGCCGCCAGCACGATGCGCGCGGTACCCCAGTAAATCGGGTCGCCCACGCCTGCGAGCGGTCCCATTAGACCAACCTTCACGTTGGTAATGGCGGCATCATCAATGCCTTCTTTACCGGCTGCCTTTTCGCGCTCCATAGCGGCAGTCACACCCATAATGGAGGACGCGACCCACGGTTGGGTGTTGAAGAACTCCAGGTGACGGGTGAGCGCTTCTGCCTGATCTTCCTTCTTGGTGTAGAAACGTTTAATCGCGGGGATCATCGACACCGCAAAACCAATGGCTTGCATACGCTCGAAGTTGAAGGAGCCGAGCAGGAAAGTGGAGCGGATGTAGGTATCAATTTTGTCGCGCTTGGTGAGGTCGGGAACCTCGGCGGTTACTTTTTCTTGAGTTTTCTCAGTCATGATTCGCTCCTACTCAAGCTCGTTGTCGAGGTCGTCGGCTGGGCGTGCGGCTGCCGGTGCCGCCTCACTCTTATGGAAGATTGGATTCAGCTGGGTATACAGCAGTCCCAGGCACGCTCCGACAATACCGATCGCGACTAGGTTCAGCTGTGCGGGGTCTGCCAGGGTTGCGGCGAGGTTGCCGATAGCATCCTTGTTGCCGCCGCTGAGCGTGATTTCCTGGGACGCCGGAATAGCGGCTGCCGCGATGAATCCGAGGAAGAAGAACGGCATGAGGGCGCGGGACTTCATCATGTTAATGACCATGGCGAAACCGACCACCGTAATCATGCCGCCAGCGATACGCAGGCCGTTCGTCACCTCAGCAGGAATAGCCTGCAGCCAGTTCTGCAGGGTTTCGGAGTTAATAAGGGCAACCACGGCGGTTGGGACAGCCACACGCAAACCTTGCAGAACCATACCGCTGATATGCATGAGCTCAATACCCCGGAAATTCGCCGTTTGGGCGAACCGGTCGGCTTGATGCTGGAAGAAGACGGTAATAGTTCGCACGAAAATGGTGAGCACCTGCCCGGCTGCGGCAATCGGAATAGCAACGGCGATGCCCTGCGCTTTATCAAGGTGACCATGAATAACGACGACCGTTGCGATACATGATGCGAGCGCCGCATCGGGTGCCATCGCCGCGCCGACGTTCATCCACCCGAGGGCAATGAGTTCGAGCATACCGCCCAAGATAATGCCAGTGGTGGGGTCGCCGAGGGCGAAACCCATGAGGGTACATGCCACCAGGGGGCGGTGGAACTGGCGTTCGTCCACCACGGATGCGACACCCGCAATGAACGCCACCACAATGACGAGAATAAATGCGAGGGGACTCATGAGTCGAGGCCTTTCTCTTTCAAAATTTTTGCCAGATCGACGGGGTTGTGGTTGGGAAGCTGCTGTACGTACAGCTTGACGCCGCGTTTGAGAAGTTCACGGTACGCTTCGAGGTCTTCCTCAGATGCGTAAACTGCCTCAGAAAGCTGCGTCATACCGGTTTTGTAGGTTACTCCGCCAACATTGACCTCTGGAATTTCGACGCCTTCGTCTATTAGACGCACCACATCGACCGGGGATTCGAGTACAAACATGGTTTTCATGCCGGTGTACTTGGGGTTGTTGTACACGCGCCCCGCTTTAGCAATATCGAGCACATTAGTTTTGACTCCGGCGGGCGCCACCTGCAGCAGCAGGGTCTTGCGGAGGTTGTCGTGGGCGGCTGCATCCGATGCGGCAATAAAGGTTTGCGGTGCCACATAAGGAACCCAGGTGCCCGCGACCTGCCCGTGAATAAGGCGGGAGTCGATGCGCGTGAAAATAGCATCCATATGCCCGCCTTCAACCTGCTGTTCTGCGGGTATTTCCGGTGCCGCCGGTGTTTCGGCGGGTTTTGCCTCTTGAGAAGGCTTTTCTTCCTGTACCGGTTGGTTGGCTTCTTGGAAGGAGCGAATACCCTTCACGCCCGCCTTATGGGCTTTGGCAACTAGGCTCTTGAGGGTTGCATTTTTGCGACCGGCGCCGCTGATAACTTCGATGAGCATCGGCACGTTGACGCCTGCAACAACATCAATATTTTCGTGTTCTGCCGCGAATCGAGCACCCGCATTGTAGGGACTGCCGCCGAAGAGGTCGACGAGAATAAGGGTTTCTTCGGATCCTGTTTCCGCAACGATGCGCGTGTACTCTTCGATCAAATCTTCCGGACCCTGCCCGGGAAGAAATGTCACCGGATACACGTTATCGAGGTTTCCGAGGATCATGCTGGCGGTCTTTAAGAGCGCGGGTGCTGACTCCCCGTGTGCCGCCACGATGATAGTGACCATGATGGTCCTCTCGTTACTACAGAATGTGTGTTGTTTCCGTATTAAGGGTCTAAACCCTTTGAGAATATCACGGTCGGTAGCGGTTCTAAATATAGAGAAAAATATAGGAAAAAATACTTCTACATGAGAACCTCTCGGCACATAAATATAGTATATGTGACCTAAACTATGTCGTTCTTAAGGGCATGATCTAGAGGGTGGAGAGTGTGAAAGGTCATCAGTCGGACAGGGGTAAAAAGCTGTTATATGCTGTATTTTGATGCATTAATAGCGTATATTCTTATATTCCAATATAGGAATATATTGAGTTTTGGAAGGGCTTGTCGGGGGTAAGATGCATTCTGACTAAAAATTCTTGTGATTGTGAATAAAACATTAAAAATTCTGCGTTATTTACGATCAAGAGACTTTTTATTGTGTAGAGGTGATGATTTTAAATTCTAAGAACCCCACATCTCTTGGGCGAGACGGTCAATATGAATCGTCAAATACGTGAGCTCATCCTGGCGTAACGGCTGATTGAGCTGCATCTCTAATAGGAGAAGAACCTTTTGTGCGCATGCGAAGGCTTGGGGCGCATCCGCCCGAAGCGCCGCCAAAACACCGGGCTGAGTAATATGCTGTTGTTGTTTATTGTTCTCTCGATCGGCACGTACGAAGAGATAACGCAGATGGGTAATAAACCGCGCCGCCGACATGGAATTTGTGTCTATCGGCTTGCCATATGTCGCTCCGATAACATCAAAAACCTGCGCGAAAACCTCAGTCATGCGGAAAGCCCGCGACATATCGGCCGTCGCAAACTGGGCATTGACGA
>NZ_KV795771.1:190095-190635 GCF_001809115.1 Rothia sp. HMSC071F11 | reverse complement strand
GCGCCGCCGACATGGAATTTGTGTCTATCGGCTTACCATACGTTGCTCCGATAACATCAAAAACCTGCGCAAAAACCTCAGTCATGCGGAAAGCCCGTGACATATCGGCCGTCGCAAACTGGGCATTGACGAGATGTAACGCCAAAGGAATCGCTTCCTGCGGATCTAGGGTGAGATGCAAACGCTCATGTACCAGATCAAGTGCCCGGCGCCCGAACTCAACTTCACGCGGATACAGCAGCGTTACCTCTGGTGCGAGAGGATAATCAACCTGCAGTCCTTCGCGTGCGCGCGCAACAGCATAGTGCAGGTGGTCTGCGAAAGGAATGATGAAGGAGTTCGCGATTTTAATATCGGGGGTATTGCGAACCTTCGTTTCAAGTTCGGAGGCAATAGCAAGAATCTCCGGGGGAATCTCGGAGAGTGACCAACTGAGCCGCTCGGCGGAAATATCGTGTTCGGGAATGAATGTCTGCTCGACCTTAGTTGGATCAACCAGATCGCCCTTGCGTTTACCAAAGGCAAGTCCGCGCCCGATAA
>NZ_KV795771.1:189254-189995 GCF_001809115.1 Rothia sp. HMSC071F11 | reverse complement strand
TTTCAAGTTCGGAGGCAATAGCAAGAATCTCCGGAGGGATCTCGGAGAGTGACCAACTGAGCCGTTCGGCGGAAATATCGTGTTCGGGAATGAACGTCTGCTCGACCTTATGTGGATCGATCAGATCGCCTTTGCGTTTACCAAAGGCAAGTCCGCGCCCGATAACTACCGCCTCTTGCCCGTAGGAATCACGGGTGAGGGCGACATTATTGTTATAGATGCGGCTGATGCGCATGCATCCCTCCTTCCGTGTGGGCGGTATCGAATGCTTTCTCAAGATTTTACAGCCCCCTCGCGCCATTTACCGTGAGAAAGCGAATCTATGCGCTCTAGGCTTGCCGCCTTTTACCTCGATAAACATAAAATACGATGCAGCCCTTCTAAAATATGAAGGATATATTCTGCATTTTATGGAGAGATGCCGATAGAATGAATAAGTCGGTGCTATAAACACCGTGCAATAATCACTGTTGAAAGAGACTTCTATGCATAACCCTCGTCGTCTAGCGATGCCGCTTTCCGCCGCTCTTGTGGCGGTGCTCGCCCTGAGCGCCTGCTCCTCCTCGGTGAGCAGTGTGGCACCTTCGTCTTCCGCCGCCAGCTCGTCGAGCGGCAGCGCGTCTGCTTCGGAAACCGCATCGCCCAGTGCCTCAGCTTCCAGCAGCACCAGCGCATCGGCTTCGGCAAGTTCGAGCGCTACCTCAAAAGCTCTGACCGATGATAATAAGGCCGGTAAGCCGC
>NZ_KV795771.1:188632-189154 GCF_001809115.1 Rothia sp. HMSC071F11 | reverse complement strand
TGGCACCTTCGTCTTCCGCCGCCAGCTCGTCGAGTGCGAGCGCGTCTGCCTCGGAAACTGCATCGCCCAGCGCCTCAGCTTCCAGCAGCACCAGCGCCTCGGCTTCGGCAAATTCGAGCGCTACCTCAAAGGCTCTGACCGATGATAATAAGGCCGGTAAGCCGCGGCCGACCTCGACATATGGAGACCCCTACCCTGGAGCGACAGTGCATGAGGACGGTTCATGGGAGTATAAGAGCGAGAGCTATACTATGACCACCAAAGCCGACGGCACCTGGGAGTGGACTAATAATAAAGGCGATAAAGCTAATCTGAATGCTGACGGCACCTGGGAAAGTTTTGACGCGCAACGGAACGAGCGGGTTCACGTAAACCCCGATGGCAGCTGGATTCGAGTACGCGAGAGCGGCGATACGGATCTGACTAAAGGCGCTAGGGGTATGGAGGTTAAGGCCGATGGAACGTGGCGCAGCGTAGATTCGTATTCCACCCTCTACGGAACTGCCGACGGCAAGGTCTACC
>NZ_KV795771.1:188134-188532 GCF_001809115.1 Rothia sp. HMSC071F11 | reverse complement strand
TACGCGAGAGCGGCGATACGGATCTGACTAAAGGTGCTAAGGGCATGGAGGTTAAGGCCGATGGAACGTGGCGCAGTGTAGATTCGTACTCTACCCTCTACGGAACTGCCGACGGCAAGGTCTACCAAGAGAAACCAGGCCAAGAGAAACGCGAAGTTGGGAAAGAGCTTACCCCTACGACAGTTCCTGTAAACCCGATTGCATATGCTGAAGGCGGCGTAGGCGGCAACAGCGTTGTTCCTCTCAAACCGCGTACCCCGCTTAAACCAGGGGAGAAGGCTCAGTAACCCCGAACTTCTCTCGGTAGTATGGTGGCGCATCCAGATTGTATGGCTGGATGCGCCACCTTTTTGTGTCTAAAACACCCTTCTGCCTGGAGCTTTGCTGGAAGAAATATG
>NZ_KV795771.1:186930-188034 GCF_001809115.1 Rothia sp. HMSC071F11 | reverse complement strand
CGTTGTTCCTCTCAAACCGCGTACCCCGCTTAAAGCAGGGGAGAAGGCTCAGTAACCTCGAACCTCTCTCGGTAGTATGGTGGCGCATCCAGATTTTACGGCTGGATGCGCCACCTTTTTTGTGTCTAAAACGCCCTTCTGCCTGGAGCTTTGCTGGAAGAAATATGGGAACGTACTCTATATTCGCTGAGTGTTGGAAGAAAACGTGGGGTGTTAGCGGTATCGGGTCTGTTCAAGAACCATAGACTGAGGGCAAAGGTATTTTTAAACACCGCATAGACTACATAGCCGTAAGGAAATTTTCGATGAAGAATGATAATCACACTCGCGTATTTGGTCCCCTATCTGCCGGATGTGTTCTCATGCTGGCACTCAGTGCTTGCTCGACCTCTGTACAAGGAATCGGTTCGGGAGATTCTACTCATGGCGGTTCCGGCGCATCCTCTTCAGCTTCTGCAACGTCGCATGAGAAACAGATCGTGGGGCTTACCGACGACAATAAGGCCGGTACATCGCGCCCGCGCGCTGAACAGGAGCCTTTGGATTCAACGAAGAATGTAAAGCTCAAGGATGACGGTTCGTGGACTGTCGAAGAAGATAACAATGGACGCACGGAATCGGTTTCGGTTAACGCCGATGGCACATTCCAGGTGAAGAATAAAAATTCGGAAGATTCTACGGAAGAATTTACCCTCAACGCCGATGGGTCCTGGGAGAAAATCGAAAAAGGTTCTTCCAGTGAACAAAAAACTCACGTTAATGCTGACGGCACGTGGACCATCGAGAAAAAATATGGGAGTGAGGGTTCCCCAGAAAAAGCTGAGATGCGTTCCGACGGCAGCTGGGAATCTACCGAAAGGGCGAACGCGGTTATAACGGGAAAACCTGACGGGACGGCAATCAAAAAGAACACGAAGTTGGGGGAGGAGAAACCTCTTACCCCGCTAGAGTGGAAGATGGTCACGACCCCGAAAGATCATGATGAAGGCTCGATCGCCGATACCTATAAACTTGATGAGATCGTCCCTGAAAACGGTGTTATTCCGCTCAAGCCTCGTAAGTCTCTGCCCTTGGGAATGCCTGTTAAAGAGGCTGTTCCTGGAA
>NZ_KV795771.1:107215-186830 GCF_001809115.1 Rothia sp. HMSC071F11 | reverse complement strand
TGGGAATGCCTGTTAAAGAGGCTGTTCCTGGAACTGATGAGTATAAGCATGCTACCGCCGAACTTGAGGGCATACTCCTGACGGATGAGAACAAAGCGGGCAAACCCCGACCACGTTCAGAGAGGAAAATCGATGATGATGCTATCGTCAGCCCGAATGGGGCATGGACTTGGCTGAGTAAAGGTTCAGCCATACGTGTTTCCGAAGACGGTACGTGGGATCAGAAGGACTCCGCAGAAACTGGCCGTGAAGGAAGTTCGCAGTTGTTCGCGGATGGTTCCTGGGAATCTAAAATAAAAATGGGCGATGGAGAAAACTTTGTTCACGTGAACCCTGATGGTAGTTGGACTTCAAAGGATTCCTTCCGAACGGTAGAGGTAAAAGCTGACGGGACGTGGCGCACCCAAACTGAATACGACACCAAGTACAGCACCCCGGACGGTAAAGTCTTTCGGGAGAGTTCGGGTCGAAAGACCGAGCTCCCTTCGGGAGGACATGAAGTAAGCCATATTCAAGTTCCCCGTGAACCGAGCCTCTCCTATTTAGAGGACGGCCCCGGCGGCGGAGGCGTTATTCCGCTGAAACCGCGTAAACCTCTTCAACCCGGTCAGCAGGCTGTGTCTTAAGGAAATTTTCGATGAAAAACACTAAGTTCACCCGCATTGTCGCTCCCCTTTCCACTGGATGCGCCCTCATGCTCACACTCAGCGCCTGTATGACTGTGGAACGAGCCAACCCGGGTAAATCTGAGGGATCTTCCCCTGTCTCCTCTATTTCATCTTCCTCCGCATCATCTTCTGCCTCACCCGAGTCTTCTTCCGCTTCCCCCACGACGAACCCAACAGAGGAGAAACAGAAGAATGAAGAACAGAGTCATGAGAAACAGATTGTGGGTCTTACTGACGATAATAAGGCTGGTAAACCCCGCCCGCGCGCTGAACAGAAGTCTCAGAGCTCGTTGGGAAAGAATGTAAAGCTCAAGGACGACGGTTCGTGGACTGTTGAAGAAGGCAGCGGCCAGGATAAATTATCAGTTGTAGTTAATGTCGATGGTACATTCCATGTGAAGCGTGGAACGGGGTCTGACATATATCACGAAATGACGATTAACGCAGATGGATCTTGGGAGAGGATTGAAAAAGTTTCTTCTTCACAGACAAAAACTCGCGTTAATGCTGATGGCACGTGGAGTGTCGAGCGTAAGAGCGATTCGTCTTCCCCAGAAAACGTTGAGGCACATGCTGATGGCACGTGGAAGTCTAGCGGATACTCGAATAATAAGGTCATCACGGGAAACCCTGACGGTACAGCCGTGGAAAAGAATACAGAAACCGGGGAGGAAAAATCTATCACACGTGGGGCGCAGAGTGGGGTTACAACTCCTAGGGAATACATGAATAGTATGTACGATATGGGGTTATATATTCCTCAAAATGGTGTTATTCCCCTGAAACCGCGTACGGCTCTGCCTTTGGGAATGCCTGTTAAAGAGGCTGTTCCTGGAACCGATGAGTATAAGCATGCTACCGCTGAACTTGAGGGCATACTCCTGACGGATGAGAATAAAGCGGGCAAGCCCCGACCACGTTCAGAAAAAGACCCCTTCTTCGGTATGGCTAAGGTCAATCCGGATGGTTCGTGGAGCTGGGAATCGCGCGATGGAGACACGACAATACATGTTGCAGCAGACGGCACGTGGACGCAGAAAGATTCTGATAACTCCGGTAATTATGATAAAACTACTGTGTTGTATGCTGACGGCTCATGGGAAATCAAAAATAATACACGCAGCGCCGGGGAAGATATTATTCACGTAAACCCTGACGGAAGTTGGCAGAGAAAAGACCAGGACCGAACAGAAGAAGTAAAATCTGATGGCACCTGGCGTACTCAAAACGCCTATGAAACCGTATACAGCACCCCGGACGGCAAAGTATATCGGGAATCGTCATCACGTAAGAGCGAGGTATCTTCGGTAGATAAAGAACGGTATATTTACGTTCCTCCTCAACCAGATTTACTGATTGGTGGAGGTGATGGTCCCGGCGGGGGAGGGGTCATTCCGTTGACCCCGCGTCAGCCTCTGCAGCCCGGTCAGCAGGCTGTGTCTTAACGGAAAATGTTTGTGAAGAAGGTAGAGGGTGGCGCATCCAGATTGTATGGTTGGATGCGCCACCCTTTTGCACACATCATCAAGGGCTCGGAGTTAAATAATATTTGCCTGAGAGTTAAATAATGATTCTGTTCCCTTCCAAAACTTTCCCGGAATATAAGGGTAAAAATGGGTATGGGGTTAAATAATGGTTTGCGGGTTGTTAAATAATGAGCGCTAGAAAGTGTTCGTAGAAGGGTATCTGCGTTTGGTTCCTATGACCGGCAGAAGCGTGTCTTCGGTGGCGAAGACCTGAGGCGGGGTATATTTGATTCTGTAACTTCCCTCATAGTCACCGATAAGGACTTTTAATGCGTAGACTTTCTGTATTTTCTTTGGGCACTGCTCTGGTTTTTGCCCTGGGTGCGTGTTCATCAGGAACCGCATCTTCATCCAATAATTCCTCGCCCCAAAGCTCGCATGCTGCGGCATCAGCCTCCAGCTCGAATGCATCATCGTCTGCTGGGCAGCAGATTGAAGTATCTGAACTTTTGGAGCACCCGGAAAAGGCGCGGGGCCTTGATTTTATGAGGGACGTTAAGTTTCCGATCACCTGCCCGAGCCACGAATCCGGTAAAAACCCGGATCTTGAAGAACTCAAGAAAAAGGGTATCAGCGAAAAAGAGATAGCACTGACTGACGATAACAAAGCAGGTAAGCCCCGCCCCAGATCCACCGAATCTGTGGACAGCAAAGATAAGAAATGGACCACTATCAACGAATCCGATGGGTCATGGATCTACGATAAGCGCGGCGATGAACACGGGGAAGTCAAAGCTGATGGAACCTGGACCATGAAAACAAAGAGCCATAGCGCAGAACTGCATGCTGACGGTTCCTGGCAGGAAATCACCGAAGCTAATTACGGGTATGGAACCCGACAGGAAACATACGTTAACGCGGACGGCACCTATCGGTATATTAAAGACCGGGAAGTAAAAGTCATGACCTGCTCTAACGGCTCATGGATTGAAATATTTCCCCAAGAGATACGGGTGGGCGACCGGGATAAAGAAATGCTCACCGAGATCACTGATCGAGGAGAGATTCGGGATGAAGACTTCTCGGATGCCCAAACAGCCACGCCATCCCGCGTTAACGGATATGGCTCTCCCGGCGGCGGCGGTGTTGTGCCGCTTCAGGCTCGTACAGTAGTACCAAGCGGTATTCGCCTCTAAATAATTCCTCATATTGTGGGTGACGTGGATTAATGCGCGTCACCCACTTTTTGTGGACATCCTTGTATTGACGGGTTAGGAATACTGTGTGCAGGCTGTGTGCGGGGCATGTATATTTTATGTTCTGCTCGAAAAGCAGCCACTAAACCTACACAGGCGTTTAAATACCGCTACCCTTAACACTATGAGCAGCAAAGCAACCGAAATCGCTAAAAACCTGCCGACCCTCGAACATCCGGACGGCAGCCCCATTCGTGCCCTAGTGGTCGATGATGAGGAGATGCTCAAAGAACTCGTCAGTATGGGCCTGAAGATGATCGGGTGGGAGGTGCAGTCGGCTGGTGATGGACCCGCAGCCTTAGCTATTGCCCGCGATTGGCGCCCCGATGTGCTGGTGCTTGATATTATGATGCCCGGTTTCGACGGCCTGGAACTGTTGGACCGCATCCGGAAGTTTTATCCCGAAGTGCCTTGCCTTTTCTTGACCGCGAAAGATTCGGTGGATAACCGCATCGAAGGGCTTGCCGCTGGTGCCGACGACTATGTGACCAAGCCGTTTTCGATGGAAGAGGTTATGATTCGTCTGCACAGGCTGGTGCAGCGCTCGGGTGTTGCCGCTATTGACGATGCCGAACTCGTTGTGGGGGATTTGGTGCTCAACCAAGATACCCGCGAAGTCACCCGTGGCGGTGAACCTATCGCTCTTACGGCAACCCAATTCGACCTGCTGCGGTATCTGATGGAGAATGCGAAACGCGTGGTTTCTAAAAGCCAGATTTTGGATAATGTCTGGAATTATGATTTTGGCGGTCAGGCGAATATTGTGGAGCTTTATATTTCATATCTGCGGAAGAAAATTGATGTGGGTCGTGAACCTATGATCCATACGGTACGCGGTGCTGGCTATGTAATTCGACCGGCAGTTTAAGCCCCTAATTATGTAAAGCGCCTAGTCAAGGTGTATATATTCTTATATTCCGATTTAGTAATATATCCTGGAAGGGGTGAAGTCTGTGACCATTGTGGAAGCTCCCAGTGTTCCCGAGACACAGCCCCCACAGGGTAGTCGAAAAAAACGGGATAAAACCGCGATACGCCCAATGCCGCATCTGCGCAGGCGACTTATTCTTATTCTTGTTTCGGCTCTAGGAATTGCCTGTTTTATCACCAGCGTTTCAACCTATGCCACGCTACAGAACTCTTTGCGATCACAAATCGGCAGTACCCTCAAAGAAACTGCGAATCGTGCCGCCAATCCCAATAATTCTCCCAGCGGCCACGGTTTTGAATGCCTCGATAAATCTAATCCGAAAAACCCTCTCTACACGCCGGGTCAGGGTGCCGGAACCATTAACCTTTGTGTCGATCATCAGGGTGGTTACAAATTCTCGGGGTATTTGAGTGCCGACGGGAGTATCAAGGAGCTCAGCGATAAAGACCGCGAGACTCTTAACTCTCTTCGGAACACCGTAAATCAAGAGAGTCAGCTTACCGAAGTGAACCTTGACGTTGGTAAATACATGGTGAAGGTTTCCTCACCAGGGCCTTCTTCAGACGCGCTTATCACCGGTGTGCCGCTGGGGGCAATGTATCAGACCCTTACCATGCTCTCTATCACAATGGGTATTGGGTCGGTTGCCGTGATGATCGGTACCGGCTTTTTGGGTTCGTTCGTAATTCGCAGAACGATGAAGCCCTTAGAGCGTGTCTCTGGTGTGGCGACCGAGGTGGCGCGCCTCAACCTGGAATCTGACACTATTGCTCCTGAAGTGCGTGTGACCCCCAAAGACGCGAACCCCCGCACCGAAGTGGGGTCTGTAGGGTATGCGCTCAATCAGCTTCTTGATAACGTGAGTTCGGCTCTTGACGTGCGTGAACGTACCGAAAAGCAGATACGTGCCTTCATTGCGGATGCATCCCACGAGTTGCGCACCCCGCTGGCCGCCATTAAGGGCTACTCCGATATGCTGCGGTGGACGGAACCTCTCGCCGACGGCGGGCAGTCCTCGCTTGCACGCATCGATTCGCAGACCGAACGAATGTCGCGTCTCGTGGAAGATCTGCTGTTGCTGGCGCGCCTGGACGAAGGGCGTGAACCGAAGTTTGAGAACATCGACCTAACCGAGCTGCTTGTCGAGAGCGTTTCGGATATGCAGGCGGCGGCACGCGACCATATCTGGCGCATGGATGTGCCGGATGAACCGGTTGAGATGATCGCGGACCGCTCGCAGATTCAGCAAGTTATTTTGAATCTGCTCTCTAATGCGCGCAAGCATACGGACGAGGGTACGACCGTTATTGCCGGGCTGCGGGTATCTGCGGATCGCCGTGAAGCTCTCATGACCATTGTGGATAATGGTCCCGGAATTGACCCAGAGTTTGCGCCCAAGATTTTTGACCGATTCGCGCGGGCAGACAAGGCGCGTTCGGGCTCTGACGGGACGACCGGCCTCGGGTTGGCAATCGTACAGGCGATCGTGCAGGCACACGGCGGGCTGATTTCTGTGCGAAGCCGCCCCGGACGAACCGAATTTTCGGTACGTCTTCCACTTATGCGGCAGGGGGTTTCGGTCTCATAGACCGCTTGGCTCGGGGCTTTCTGGCGAGCAGAGACTTTTTAAACAATATGCACTGAGTGCAGAAATATGTCTGAGCTCACACAAAAAATAGTTGCACTTGGTGCAATATTGCACTTAGTGTAATAACTGTGTGTATTACCCAAAAGATTGTAGATAAACGCTCCGCGCGTAAAGCCGAGAACCGCATCGCCATTATGGATGCGGCAGAAAAGCTTGTGCTTGCAGGCGGTCTTAAGGCGCTCACGGCGGATGCGCTCGCCAAAGAATCCAGTGTATCCAGGCGTACCATCTTCAACCATTTTTCCTCGGTTGAAGCCGTCGTCGTTGAACGCCTGAACGAGTATCTGCGCCGTATTTTTGAGGTCATCCCCGACTTTTGCACCCCCAGAGGAGCGCATCCCGAGCGGGATATGCTCAACGGTGTGCGTGCCGCATTCACCACCGAACGCCTTGCCGAGCACGTAGAACCCCACGCTCGGCTGCTGTTCGCCCTTCACGACTACGCTCTCGATAATAAGTTCAATGAGTACAGCTCAACCTCCTATTTGAACTCCATTGAGATGGTCATTGACAAGCTGTGGCAGGAGAGACAGGACATACCGCGGATGCGCATCGCAATCTTCGGGAACCTCATTGCCTCTGCCATCTGCGAGGGAATCGCGGCCTCCTTCTACGACGCCGAAGGTAACCCACAGCCGCCCGAAAATGCCGAAAAAATGCGGAAAAACATAAAACACTGTCTTGACTATGTCGAAGAGCTAATCGACGGCAAATACGCACACCATTACTCAACCGATACAGAGACATTTGAGGAGAACCATAGTGGCTAAGTGGCTATATTCCATAGGTAGCTTTGCCGCACGCAGGGCGTGGGCGGTTATTGCTATCTGGGTGCTTGTTATTGCCGGTGTTGCCGGTAGCTATAGCGCATTCCACGGGCAGCTGAAGACCACCCTTACGATGCCCGGAACCGAAACCCAGCGTCTTACCGACGAGCTTGCTCAGCGATTCCCTGATGCTAACCGTGGCACCGGGCAGATTATCGTTAAAACTGGTGATGGTTCAGCTATTACTGAGGAACAGAAACAGGCATTTGTAGATGAGCTGAATAGTCTTAAAGGAGATATTTCAGCTGTTGACGGTGTTCTTGATCCTTTTGCTACTGAACAGCAGATAGCTGATGGTAAGAAACAGCTTGAAGAGAGTAAGCCTCAACTGGAGGCAGCACCACAACAAATTGCCGACGGTAAGAAACAGCTTGAAGACGGCCAGAAGCAACTGGATGATGGTAAGGCGCAACTTGAAGGAGCACAAAAACAACTCGATGAAGCACGTGAACAAGCTCAAGCATCTGGCGCTTTGGAATCAATGCGTGAGCAGCTGGGCTCACAACAGGGACAGCTGGATGCGCAGCGGACCCAGATAAACGAAACTCAAAAAGAGCTGGATGGTAAAGCCTCTGAGCTAGCAGAAGCTGAAAAGAACCTTCCTAATCAGCAAGAAGAATTTGCTCGTAAGTCTGCGCTCCTTGATTTAATGAGCGGCGCTCGTATGGTTTCTGAAGATGGGTCTACCGCAGCCGCCGGAGTCTTCTTTAAAATGCAAAATTCGGAGATTCCCCAGGCTGAAAAAGATAAACTGATGGAAAAGGTCCGTGCTGCGGATTTAAAGGGGCTTGTCGTTAACTTTGACCAACGCATTGCTGAATCTCCCGATGTTGGTATGGGTATTGGTGAGATCATCGGTATTGCAGTGGCACTCATTACGCTTATCGTTATGCTCGGTACTCTTATTGCCGCCGGGCTACCTATCATCATGGCGCTGGTGGGCGTAATTATAGGTATTCTGGGAACCCTTTCATTCTCCACCCTAGTCGATATGAGCTCAACCACCTATATGCTGGGCATGATGCTTGGTCTTGCGGTGGGCATCGACTACTCGCTGTTTATCCTCAACAGGCACCGGTCTAACCTGATGGACGGCATGCCGCTGCGGAAATCTATTGCGATTGCTAACGGCACCAGCGGTAACGCGGTGGTATTTGCGGGCGCAACCGTGATTATCGCCCTGCTCGCTCTGAATGTCACCGGCATCCCCTTCCTAGGGTACATGGGCGACGCTGCGGCACTGTGCGTATTCGTGGCCGTGTTGATTTCGGTGACCTTAACCCCCGCTATGCTCTCGCTGATCGGTCGCAAGGTCATGTCGAAGAAGGCATGGGCATCCGTCAATACTCCCGAGAAGATCACCGCACATCACGCCGAGAAGGAAAAGCGCGAGGCTACTCCACACGGTTGGCTGCGCATCGTGCTCGCTAAACCTGTGGTTACCATTCTGCTCTGTGTGGCGGCACTGGGGGCTATCGCTATTCCCATGGGTCAGATGCGCATGGGTCTTCCCTCAGCAGAAAGTTCTCCGGTTGAGAGCACTGAGTATCAGGCATACCAGATTGTTAAGGATAAATTTGGTGAAGGTCTGAGTGGTCCTGTGGTTGCAGTGGCACATACTCCTGCTGGGATGACAGATGCTCAGGTTGAACAGGCACAGGTTGATATTGCTCGTGCAATTCAGGCGAAAGATCCTGAAAATGTAAAGACAGCAGTTCCTATGGGGCAAACTGATGATCACACCCTGCAGATATTCCAGGTGATCCCCAAACATGGGCCGAGCTCGGTTGAAACCGTGAACTTGGTTGAGCAGCTGCGCCAGGTGGACGTCAATGTGCAGGGCACCGATGTGCGTCTGGGCGTGACCGGACTGACTGGCGGCAACATCGATATCTCCAATACACTGGCGCAAAAATTGCCGCTGTATTTGGCAGTCGTCATGGGTCTTTCGTTTATCGTGCTGATTCTCGTGTTCCGTTCGATTCTGGTGCCGCTGGTTGCTTCGATCGGGTTCCTCTTCTCGATTCTGGCAAGCTTCGGTGCCGTGGTTGCGGTTTACCAGATGGGCTTCATGGGGTCTCTCTTCGGGGTGCACGATCCCGGCCCGATCCTGGCGTTCCTGCCCACCCTGATGATCGGTATCCTCTTTGGCCTGGCGATGGACTACCAGGTGTTCCTGGTCTCCGGCATGCGTGAAGCATATGTGCACGGTAAAGACGCGAAGACCGCCGTCGTCGCTGGGTACAACCATGCGGTACGTGTGGTGGTTGCCGCGATGATCATCATGATCTCGGTGTTCGGCGGGTTTATCTTCGCCGAATCTTCAATGATTCGCCCCATCGGCTTCGGTCTTGCCTTCGGTGTGCTGGTTGATGCCTTCGTGGTTCGCATGACTATAACACCAGCGATTATGTCTCTATTGGGAGAGAAGGCATGGTGGATGCCGAAGTGGCTCGATAAGCTCGTTCCGAATATGGATGTGGAAGGCGCAACCCTTCTGGAAGAGCTGGAGCATAAAGACTCGACTAAAACCAGCGGTATTGCTGATTTAACTAGTGATATCGATGCATCAAACATTGAGACTCCCTGGGCGAAGAAGAAAACTGAATAACCGCTAGCTGATAACGCATACCGCGCGAGCAGGTCGTATTGTGCCGAGCAGGTAGGAAAATCCTACCTTGTCGGAGCAAAAAAGACCTGCTCGCGCTTTTTAGGTGATGAGCGGTAGGCTACACAAAACACGTTTATTAACGTCTTGGTACCTCCGTGGTCTAAGGTGAAAGTAGGGGATCGCCGCGAGAACACGAGTTCTCACCCCGAGCGCATCGAAGGGGCGCATCGCACGATGGCAGAAAGACGAACGCTCGCCGCATACTTGAACCGCATACCCGCGCCGCTGCTGGTTTTCTTAGGAGGAGGCATAGGCGCCTTCTGTCGCATCCACACACCCGGCGGCGTGCTTGCTGCGAACCTGATCGGATCCTTCACCCTGGGGCTTCTGACCGCGCTGTGGGCATCACGTGCTCGCATACACGGCGAAAAAGTGGTACGCCCGTTCCGCTTC
Source organism: Rothia sp. HMSC071F11 (assembly GCF_001809115.1). NCBI lineage: Bacteria > Bacillati > Actinomycetota > Actinomycetes > Micrococcales > Micrococcaceae > Rothia > Rothia sp. HMSC071F11. Next base: position 176,970 of record NZ_KV795771.1, on the reverse strand, counting down.
TTATTCGGCGCCGGAATGATGGGCGGGTACACCACCTACTCGTCCATCGCGGCGGTGACCGCGCAGGCAGTATTTATTCATTACACGGTGCACGGGTGGTACATTCTGCTCAGCCTTGCCGTACTCTTTATCGGCGGTTTAGCGGCCGCAGCATTGGGCCTTTTCATGGGCGGAAAAATCGCCGCCCGCTGGGAGGCACGCCGTGCCAGCGCTCGGGAGGACTCATCGTGTTCTCACTAACGGTCTTTCTGCTCGGCGGTTTAGGGGCAATGATCCGATATTTTCTCGACGTCAAAATGTCGCCCCGGCTGCGCACCGAACGCTCCATCATCAGCCCCGTATTCGTGATTAACCTGGTGGGGTCATTTCTCTACGGACTGTTGATTATGCCGGTCGCCAACCCGAACGCGCTCGATATTCACTACGGTGCCTCTGGATCCGTTATCTTCTGGTGCACCGCCGTCACCACCGGCCTGCTCGGCGGGTTCACCACCTTCTCCACCGCGATGGTCGAAGCGCTTACGGCACGCCGCGAAGGCAAACGGGCCAAATTCCTGATGCTCTGGCTCGTGCAGGTTATCGGGGCAGTTCTCGCGGCGCTCGCGGGCACGCTCTGCTTCGTTTTGCTGCTGGGGGACGACGTAGCACCCATCATCCCTATCGATATTTTCTTCTAGAGAATCAGAATTTTGAGTAGAATCTTTCTACTTAGCATGCTATAAACTCCTGTGCAGGCTGACTCCAGATATCTGAAGAAGTTCCACCTCATAGAAACTCTTGGTTTAGTAACTCACTAAACAAATAGGTAGAGGTCAACCAGTAGAGTAACTGATACATACTGTGGTGCATGAGCTATTTTAATGAGAAAGATACCCCAGATAAATAGCTAACTCTTTCTTTATGTATAATCCTCTATTTTGCTCAGTATACCTATCCTGCATATTGTTCAATTTTGATAAAATATAAATTTTACGTATAAAATATTTAAAATATTTATTTTCTTTATTATAGAAACTTGTTCTATGTATACCCTAGACATCTTTGAAGCTTGATGATACTAGTTATATTTTATGGATCCTCTTGGTGTAAAAAAATTTACTGCAGGATATTAAAGTTCCCTTGCTTCGTGAGTTATTTAAGGTATGCTCTTAATTGAGATATAGAGTTTGTATTGAAAATAACCATCAGTGATTCAAGCAACATTTATATATGGAGGTTTTCTATATAAATGTCTACAAAGTTTGAGTTTTAAGTGCGTGCAAGGAGGTTTCTGTGAGAGGTTATATTAGAAATATTTTGCTTTCGGAGCCCCATGCTTCTATGGTAGGTGAGTTGAATATAAAATCGAACATTGATTTTTCAGTGTTCATATATTTCTATTTTTACGTTTCTAGATCTGAAGCGGATATTAATTTTACATATAAAAAGTTTACATGTAGATATTTAATTTTGTTGGTAACATTTTTCGGTGATAGTGGCAGAAGGGTTCCGCTTGAAAATTTTGTCCCATACTACAGATGTGCCGTATATATATCGTACTTTGAAAATCATTCTTCCTGTTTCCATAAGAGACTAGATCATATTTGTGATGCGAAAAGCCTACGCCTGCGTAAATTTACGCAACCCAGTAGTGGACACTCTGTGATAAAGAATTCCCTTGTATGGGCGTTTAAGAATCGTCCCCAACCGTATCCTCCTTAGTATGTACATCGCACCCGGGGCGTGAATCGCAATTTTTGAATTGTGTACATGCTGCAAGCCTCTGGTATCAGATGATTACGATCTTATAACGCCGATAACCAAAAGGGGGACACCGTGGGTGTTTTAACCCTACCCGTTGAGGACAATGTGAAGAACCAAATTTACTCCTCTAGAACGTTCACTCAGCATATTCTTGCAAAGCTTGATCAGCAAGCTACCGAAAGTTGGATAGAGTTTTGGAACGGTCCAACAGAACAGATTCGGTGGAACTATGCAGAACTATCAGAAGATGCTCGCCGCATCGCAGTTTGGATAACTGAAAAAGGCTATCGTCCAGGCACTACGGTAGTATTAGCTTTTAGCCCAGGCATAAATTTTATTCGCGCAGTTTTGGGAGCACTGCATGCAGGTTTAGCAATTGCGCCTATTCCGCTTGTTGTAGCCGATGATGAGCACTCTGCACGGCGTCTGCAGCTCATTTTGGAAGAGTCTCCAGGAGGATTTATTCTCTGTGATAAACCTGGATGGGAAACCTGCTTAATGGCTAATGTTGATAATGTGGCTTGGTGTCTTCCTGAGCCCAATACGATATCTAAAATTTCGGCAGATACATGGCGTATGCCCAACACGGAACCAGATGACCTTGTAATTCTGCAATACACTTCAGGGTCTACTGGAAATCCAAAAGGTGTTGAGATTACACAACGGAATCTCCTTGAAAATCAAGCTTCAATACTCGAAATAACTAAAGCAGATGTATCAGATGTAGCTGTTGGGTGGCTGCCTCATTATCATGATATGGGGCTCATCGGCATGTTTCTCCACCCCCTGACTGTGGGGTGCTCTCTTGTTTTCACCTCACCCGCACAGTTTCTCAGGCGTCCTTATCTCTGGCTCAAGATGATTTCTGAACGTCGTGCGACGATGACTGTAGGACCAGACTTTGCTTATGCTTTTGTCCCGCGGCTTACACATCCGGCACAGGTTAAGGGGTTAGATCTCTCTTCGTTAAAAATCGCTATTACAGGATCTGAGCCCGTACGGTGGGAATCAATGTGTGTTTTTGATGAATTGGCTTCACCGCTGGGTTTCAGATTTGCATCATTCCGACCTGCATACGGTATGGCAGAAACTACTCTCCTTATTACAGGGGACGAGCCTGATGGATACCCGCGAATACTTAAAGCAGACCGCGATCAACTTTCAGAAGGCCAGGTTAGACCTGCTGAAGCAGGGCATGATGCTACTACGCTTGTTTCCTGCGGGGTTCCTGCTTCACAGGCGGATGTGCGTATAGTTTCTTCCGATACAGGGGAGGAAGTTGCGGAGGGTACCGTCGGTGAAATTCTGGTTCGAGGGCCTTGGGTATCACGAGGATACCGTGGCAGGGAGCGTACAACACAGGATTTCGCTGCACGGATTGATGGTATAGATGCAGACTATCTGCGGACAGGTGATCTTGGGACATTTATCGATGACAGGTTATTTGTTACGGGTCGTGCGAAGGAAGTCATTATTCTGCGTGGCCGCAATATCTTCCCACAGGACGTAGAACAAAGTGCCTTAGACGCTATCGGCTCAGGAGCATCTGGTACCGCTGCAGCTTTTGAACTGGATGATGGTATAGGAATTGTTATCGAGTTAACTCCAGAAAAACTGCGAGAGAACACAGAGCCTTTACGCCAAGAACTTGCCCAAGTATTACGGGATCGTTTTGGCGTTGGCAACGTAACTATCAAATTTGGTCGCCGTGGGTCTCTGCCCAAAACAAGTTCAGGCAAGGTTCAGCGCGGGAAAGTACGCGAATCCATGGCAGCAGGAGATAGAGGAGAAAAATGAGTACAAAGCGACAGCAAAGCTTTGCATGTGAGATTGAAGATGCCTTGGGAAACCCTCGTGATGTAGATGCTCCTATCTCATTTGTCCGTAGCGTAGCTCTAGACCAGGAATCCCTGTTTCCGCATGAAGAATTTCAGGCAGTTGTTGCCGCAGGGCTTCAGAAGGGTTATGTACCCACTTCGCGTGGCGGAAAAACCGATGATTTTGCAGACGTAATGATGGCTGTACGAGCGGTCGCTCGGCGAGATCTTACAGCAGCTATAGGACACGGAAAGACCTTTCTGGGAGCGGTCTGCTCATGGGATTCGGCATCTGATGAGACAGCCGCGAGAGTCGCCGAGCATACATTAGCAGGCGAAAGTATCTCGTGGGGATTGACGGAACGTGGGCATGGTAGCGATCTGCTCTCAACATCCGTGATGGCACGTAAAACATCAGACGGCGGATGGGCGCTGAACGGTGAGAAGTGGATGATTAATAATGCTACACGGGGTCGCGCTTTGACGATTCTGGCGCGAACTGGTGACGAACCAGGGCCTCGTTCTCTGTCACTTTTCTACATGGATAAAGAAGAAGCTCAAGGGACATGGGAGTATCTTCCAAAAATCCAGACACATGGGATAAGAGGTGCAGACATCAGCGGTATTACCCTGCGCGATACTAAGATACCTCAAGGCAGACTTATTGGAGCACCGGGAGACGGTCTTGAGATCGTGCTCAGATGTTTACAGGTCACACGGCCTCTTTGCACTGCTCTCTCGCTGGGTGCGGCAGATTCAGGATTATCTGCGGCGCTTGAATTTGCAGCTGGTCGTAATACTATGGGCCATATATTACTAGATCTGCCCGCTGCCCAAGATCAGCTGGCCGATGTCGCAGTGGACCTAGCGATCGCTGAACTTATGTCGGTCATGGGTGCGCGTCATCTTCAACTCAATCCGTCTGAAGCCTCAGTGATAAGTCCCTCTGTGAAGTATCTCGTTCCGCATATTGTGGACGATATTATGGTGCGCATTACTCGGTTTATTGGTGCTCGTGCTGTCCTAGCCGATGGGCAACTTGGGCATGTCCAGAAAACCGTACGAGACAACCGAGTCGTCTCAATTTTTGATGGTAATTCGGTAGTAAACCTGCATTCCATTGTGCAACAGCTACCACGAGCTGTACGATACAAGGCACCTTTACCCGAAGCAACGCCTGAATCTTTGATCTCTGCTGAGAATAATACTCCACTTAATTATCAGCGTCTTATGTTAATGACCACAGGCGGAGCCACGATGTTCTCGTCCCTCACAGATAGCGCGAATCGTGCTTCTGACGCCTTAGACGGGACAGGGCGAGACATGGCAGTCATCTTAGTTAAACGAGCTGAAGCCCTAGCTGAAGAAGCAAAAGCAATGCGTCCTGTTCGAAACCCTGAGCCAGAAGGATTCCGTCTAGCACATGAATTCACCGTGCTTTTGGCGGCTTCAGCAGTTTTAGAAAAAGTAGCTACTTGCGAGAGCGAGAACCTATGGTCTGATCCAGGAATAGCCTCAATGGCCCTGAGAAGACTCATTAAAATGCTCAATCCTCAACGTGCATCGTTACCTCGGAAGCATCGGAATAAGACGAAGCGAGAAAGAGAATCCGCGTATCGCCTTCTTGATCAATGGCGACAGCTTTCTCCCGGATATTGTATATCGGCTTTTACACCACACATCAATGCTTAGGAGGTTACTCCATGACATCACGATCTACAGATAACAGACTTCTTAATTTGGAACATGTGCTAGGAAATCCTACTCAACCTGGAACATTCTCCTATGAAACCGTTCTAAACTTTGATAACGCTGGGCACCCCAACCCAGAAGGAGAAGAGATACTGATGAGTTGGGGAGCAAACGATGAGTTTGTGCCCCGTTCTCTTGGTGGACGCTGGGGATCAACCCGAGAGTTAGTTGAGCGGCTTATGCCTGTGTTCCGTCGCGACCCTAGCCTGGCCCTCAGCTTTGGCCTCACATCCCTTATGTCAGGTGTAAATGTGTGGACTGCTGGTTCTCCAGAGCAAAAAGCTAAGGTTGCAAAAACCCTTCTTAATAAGGGACGGATTGCTATTGGATTCCATGAGCTTGCACATGGTAATGACTTTTTACATAACGAATTTAGGCTTGAAACTAGTGATAACGTAGGTAGTCAGCTAGTTGGCAGTAAGGAAGTTATTAACAATATTGAGCGTGCAGAGCAGGTGCTATTTATGGCACGCTCAAGCGAATTGGACGGAGCTCGCTCTCATACCCTCGTTCTCACAGAGCGGCATGACCTAGATAAGAATGGTACCTTCCAAAATCGGTATACTACTTCAGGCATGCGAACAGTACTTTTGAATGGTATCCATTTAGACGGCATGAACGTCAAAGAAGAAGCGATTATTGGTCGCCGTGGTGAAGCTGTTGAAACCGCATTACGAGCGTTTCAGGTGACGCGCGCTGTTTTACCTGCTTTTGCTGTGGGAACACTTGATGCCTCCTTATACTTTGCGGTTGAGTATGCTTCCGATCGTAAACTCTACGGTGGTCGAGTCCTTGACCTCCCACATGCACGTGACCTCATAGCATCTGCATTTGCAGATTTAGTTATTGCAGATATTTTCGCAAATGCCGCTGTGCGATCCCTGCACGTTGACCCTAATGCATCCGGTCTTTTGTCTGCCGCATGCAAGGCATTAGTTCCGGATGTTTTAGAGGATGGGCTCTCTGCCTTGTCTGTACTTTTCGGATCAACCTTTTACGGACGAGTCTCCCCCTATGGAATCATTGAGAAATTCGTGCGGGACCTGAGAGTCCTTCCTATAGGACACGCAGGCGGTACATCATGCATTCTTGCTGTTTTGGGTGCACTGCCACGCTGGGCACGAGGGAAAATTCCAGATACGAATCGAGACCTCTTTGACGATAATGCCTGTGGAGATCTTGACTTCAAAACGTTGCGCCTCAGCCTGGGGGGACCTGATCCCCTTACACCCTGGTTATCTGACTCAGCAACTAAGGAAACTATCGCTCGTGTAACTCCCGACTGTGCAGAAGTTCTCACCTCTCTTGAGAAACGCTGGAACGAGCTGCGTAGTGAGATTACAGAACAACCATTGACCTCGTTCAGTGTCACAGCAAATAATGACATATTCGAGATGGCGCGAGAAGCCACCCTACTCATGGCAACAGGCGCTGTCATCGGCCAGTGGGCTACCTCAGAAGCACGCGAGGAGCCAGCATCCCTCGTATGGTTCGAACTATGCATTAGACGCCTCGCATACCGTCTTGGACTTGGTGCCCCAGAACCCCCAGCAGCTATACGGGAGTCGGCTGTCGAACGCCTCATCAAGAATTTCGAACAGCATCGCTCAATGCGGTTGAGCAACGAACCCATTTTCCCGCAAGAACACACTACTCTCACATAAGGAGCTATCATGACAAACTCGACACAGTACACCCAAAAAGATGTGGAAATTTGGCTTATCGACCGTGTTGCCACATATGGTAATAGGCCGAAAGAGGACATTTCCACCACTCGCCCTCTGGCTGAGCTAGGACTCGATTCAGTGTACGCACTTGCCCTCTGCGGTGAGATTGAGGATTCGTTCCAACTTGAGGTAGATCCAACTATCGCATGGGATCATCCAACCATTGAAGCACTCGCAGAAGAACTAGTTCAGAGGTTAAACCATGACTAAAACGGTTGATATCGCAATAGCCGGCCTTGATGGACGATTTCCTGGTGCGGATTCTCTAGATGAGCTGTGGCAGAGCCTTCTCGGCGGATCTTCTGCAATACGAGCTGTTGATGATCAGCGATGGGAACCTATCGATTCTGAAACTCCACGAGACAGAGCAGGACTGATGAAAGATCCAAGTTGTTTCGATGCAAGTTTCTTTGGAATCAGCCCTGCTGAGGCAGAAGCCATGGATCCTCAGCAGAGAATCTCGCTAGAGGTAGCGTGGAGAGCTGTAGAGGATGCGGGGGTAGACCCACACACTCTCGCTGGTCGCAGGGTTGGAGTTTACGTAGGAGTCATGGGTAATGAGTGGGGACAGATTACCCTTACAGATCCTAGTAGTATGACCCCCCAACTTGGTACTGGCAACGGATACTGCATGATTGCCAACCGAATTTCCTATGTACTTGGGGTGACTGGCCCTAGTATGGCTGTAGATTCTGCATGTTCGTCATCTCTGCTTGCGCTGCACAGTGCTCGCCGCGCGATTCAAGCAGGAGACTGTGACGAAGCCATCGTTGTGGGTGTAAACGTTATTATGACTCCGGCGATGCACAGATTCTACGCTATTGCAGGGATTGGGGCTGCTGATGGTGAATGTAAACCCTTTAGCCGCGAAGCAAACGGCATTGTGCGTGGTGAGGCAGTAGTCGCTGCGTATTTACGTCCGTGTCCGGTCGATGGTAGCAAAAAGGCATTACCTCGTATGCGCGCTATCATCCGAGGTAGTGCAGTAGACCATGATGGGCGCAGTAATGGTCTAACATCTCCTAACCGTCAAGCTCAATCTCAGGTAATAACTCGAGCCCTTGAAGATGGTGGAATTTCTGCGAAATCAATTTCTGCGGTGGAATGTCATGGAACAGGTACAATTCTTGGCGACATGATCGAAGCGAATGCTCTAGGAGATGTATTTTCCGGCAAACGCGATACTCCCTTATATATTGGTTCTGTCAAGGGGAATATTGGGCATGTTGAAGGCGCAGCAGGACTTGCAGGAGTTGCTAAGGCGGTTCTGAGTCTTGAAAAAAATATTCTGCCACCTAGCCGCCATGCTACGAAAGAAAATCCTGCACTGCGCTTACACGATAAGCAGATCCAACTTCTTAAAGAACCTACCCCTCTTACAGACCAACAGCCGCGTATTGGTGTAAGTAGCTTTGGGCTGGGAGGTGCTAACGCACATGTGGTTCTTGAGGCAGCGCCAAAGCCTCCGCATCATGATGAGACAAACGAACCACTTGTCATCCTGCTCGGTGCTCCGGATGATGAATCGTTACGCCGGAATGCAGCACATATCACTGACTATCTTCAAGAAACGTCATCATCAATACGTGATGTTTGTGCATCATTACGGCGCACCCAGTCGATGGGAGCTCACCGAGTTTCGGTGGTTGCAGAAGAACGGTCCTCACTTATTGATGCGCTATCGAATGTGGCACAGGGGGAAACCTCGCCAGCCGTGGCCTGGTCCTCGAAGAGAATGGACCGTGGGCAGTTTAGATCTGGATGGGTTTTCGCCGGGCAGGGAACAGAGTACGCAGGTATGACAAAGCATCTTGCTGAGACATCACCTACCTACGCAGCTCGTCTTGACGAAATATGTGGTCATATCTTGCCGGGTCTTCGAGACCTTATGCAAGGAAACGACGATGCGTGGACTCATGAGCCTCTATATGCCCAAGCGGCGGTTGTTGCCCATGAGCTTGCGATGTCCTTTGCTTTAAAAGATATGGGACACCAACCTACCTGGGTTGCGGGACATAGTCTTGGCGAAATTTCAGCTGCAGTTATCGCAGGGGTCATGGACCTCAAAACTGCAGGATCCCTAGTACGTGCACGAGGAGAGGCATGTGCCGCTATGAGTTCACATGGCGGTATGCTCGCTGTTGCTATGGGTGATCCTTCAGAATACCTGATGGAGTTCCCAGATGTTGAATTAGCTGTTCGTAATCGTAAAGATCGCTGTGTTCTTTCGGGCCCGAGGGAATCTTTACGTGCGCTGTCCGCACGGCTGAAAGAAGCGGGTATTCATAGCGTTGAGCTTGATAGCACGCGCGCTTTTCACTCCTCGCACGTTGATCCCGTTCTTCAAGATTTTGCGGAATCTATTGATGATTTAGAATTTGATGCGGTAACGCCCAAGGTTCCTTTCTATTCGTCTCGTCTTGGACGCTTTCTTGATGCTGACGACCGTCTTGATGCTGCCTACTGGATATGTCATCTGCGTGAACCGGTACAGTTCTATAAGCTCCCCGAGGTAGCACCAGTATCGGATCTCATCGTAGAAATTACGCCCCGTCCTGTTTTGGCAAGTTCGATCCGTACAGGTCGTTTGAGCGATACTCCAGTACTTACCCTTGGACGGGAAAGTGCGGGAGCTGATGACTTATACCGCGTCTTGGCTCGCGTCATGGTTGAGACAGGAGAAGTCGGCTGGAGCGATGAGAGAACTTCGGTCGAGGTTCCCGGATACGTCTTTGACACCTCGAAGCATTATTGGCGCACTGCTTCGTATGCTGGTCAGCAGCAGGGGAAAGAGGGCATAGCAGCATCTTATGAGATCTCATCGGATATGCTTTCTGAGATCTCAGACGATGATTTGAGCCAAGAACCTGCTTTCCTTAAAGAGTGGATACTCACCAATGTGGCTAAAATTAGCGGTCACCCTCCGGAAAAAGTGCATCTAACTTCCCGGCTTACTGAGGATCTTTTCTTTGACTCTATTATGGTAGTTCAGCTTGTGTCTATGGTAGATTCGGAATTTGGAATTGAGATCGATATTCGATTGTTGGTTGACCAAGCACAGACTCCGCAAGACCTCGTTACATATTTGCTTCGGGAACATCACGGTGAACTTAGAGCAAGCATGACGAGGTAGAGGGGAAGAAAAATATCGGTTGGCATGGGAAAATGCATACCCGTGTCAACCGGTTTACCCCTTGAAAAGGTCATTGAGAAGGCGAAACACGATATGAACGTAGGGCTGGAAGAGGTTTCTTGTGTGTGCTGCCGAAAGTGGTGAGACCTGTTGAAAATCCTGCATGTTTCCGAAGAAATTGTGGTTGCGTGTGAAGATGAGGCGAAGGATCCTGCCAGCTGGGTGGAACATCGTGTGCTTTGTGAAGATAGAGAACGGTATTTAGGGATTATCTCAGAAAAAGCCAAGCATCAATTCGTTATCTCTCGTCAAGTTCTATACGAAGTTCTCAACCAGATTGGTGCTGAGGATGCGAAACTTGCACCATCTCGCCCTAATAAACGACCTGAGATACTGAACTCGAAAGATATTTGGGTGAGCGTTGCACATACCCCCGGACTTATGGTTGCGGCAGCAAGTCGTATAGGTCCAATTGGGGTTGATGTAGAGCTTCAAAATCGGGATCTCGAAGGGTATGGGATCGTTCAGCGATGCTATTCGATGACAGAGCAGAGGACAGTGGAATTGCTCCATGGTGAGGCACGACGTCATGAATTACTCGATATGTGGCTTGCGAAGGAAGCTATGAGTAAAGTCATGGGCACGGGTCTAGCCACCGATTTTCGTGAGTTTATACGCGATAAGTACTGTCTCAATAGCCTTGGGATCCGTGAATTAGTTTACTCAACTCAAGACATGTATAGGTTATGTTGGACTGTTCCAGAGCGTAGATAAGTATTCTGTCAAAGCCTAATTTAAGGCTTGGTATGAGTGATGGTACGTATGATATCTTCGGCTGCTGTAGGAGTCTCATGCAGATAGAAATGCCCACCATCATATGTTTTTAAATGAATAGAGTCTGCTATCTCACCCCAACCTCGAAGGAGCTCTACAGGTACAAAGGTATCCTCGGTCCCACCGTACAGGTTCAAGTGACCGGGGAAATACTTTCCCTGGCAGGCGGTTAATCGTCGGCTCAGCGTGAGATCATCTCGCAATAAGGGGAGAGCTCTTTGTAGCCACAGGGGGTTTGCAAGTTGTTTTTCGGTAGCACCTCCGAGAGTACTTAGGAGATGAAGTGCTTCCTCATCTGTAACTGCTTGGGCATCTATTGGCCGGTGAGTATTCTTAATTCCCGGTCGAGCAGCGGAAATGTGAACCGTTGTAGGGAGAGGTAGGCCATATTCTACCGCTGCGGAAACAGCATGAAAAGCGAGTTGCCCCCCAAGGCTGTGGCCAAAAAGATGAAAATCTCCGTTAACTTTCCCCCAGACTTCTTCCAAAATCCATTGAATTGCTTCTTTAGGAGATCTTATAATTTTTTCCTTGTATAGTTCTGCCCTTCCCGGCATTGAAGGAGTTATAACATTAACACCATTTATTTCCCCAATGTGCTTCCATGTATTAAAAGTAGATCCACTTCCGCCAGCGTGGTGCAAGCAAATTAGATTACTTCTCACGTTATTCACTGCGACCCTCCCAATACTTAGTGCATCAATTTACTTTGATAGTCAACCTTGCAAATTAATTTATGATTTATAGTTTAGTTAAATTTAATTTTTCACTTTTTTGACTGTTTTGTTGAGTCAAATGAGCTCTATAAAAATACTAGCAGTGTTTATGCACCTACGTGTTGGTTACTTGCCGCATAATCAAGTGTGATATATATCTTATTTTTGGTTTTGATTTTTATTGAAAAATGCTTGACATGACATAAATAAAAATTCTAGAATAATGAGTGTTCATTAATTTCTAGAATTTTTTAATGAAATTTTGACCCTTGCTATACTTAAAAGGAGCCAATGTGAAAGACGTAGAAAATTTTGATGTACTAATTGTGGGAGCAGGTCCAGTAGGACTTGTGGTAGCAAGCGAGCTGGCGAGAGCTGGTGTGACAGCCACGATCATTGATCGGCGAGAAAAATATACTCGGCATAGTAAAGCTAATGTTATTTGGCCGCGTTCTCTCGAACTTCTTGCTCGTCTTGGTCTGACTGACATTTTGGCGAGACAGGCACGCCAGGTGCAAGCGGGTAAATTTCATCGTGATGGCCAGGTTATTGCATCATATAATTTCTCAGACCTTGTGGACACTCCGTATCCTTTTGCTCTCACTATGCCGCAACCAGTAACGGAGACGGCTATTGAACAACATCTGCGACAGTCTGGTGTTTTTGTCGATCGAGGAACAGAACTTGTTGATCTCGAACAAAAAGATCATGCGGTTGAGGTAACACTTCGGCGTTCAGATGGTACGCTCGATCAGCGTCAATTTGCGTGGGTAATAGGCACTGACGGAAGCTCATCTACGGTTCGTGAGAAGTCTAATATCTCGTTCAACGGTGAAGTTGTCCCAGTTATTTTCACTCTTGTTGACGCTTATGCGAGTGGGTTACCGGCGAATGAGGCAGGCTATTATTTCGGGATGCGAGGGAGGTTGGCGATAGCTCCCATTGGTCCGGATCTTTTCCGGTTTGCGACTAGCGCATTTACACCTGAGAGTGTAGATTCTGTGACCGAAACACTACAAGATTTGCTTGAAGAAATGAATATATCAGGTCAAGTTAACCGTGTTCGGTATGCAGCGCAATTTCAGGCATCTGTGAAACAAGCTTCTACGTATAGGTCTGGACGAGTCCTCTTAGCGGGTGATGCCGCACATCTGAGTACTCCAGCATCGGGCCAGGGTATGAATACAGGGTTCCAGGATGCTGTCGCCTTGGGATGGCGTTTAGCTCATATCCTTTTGGGACACCTTGATCAAAGTTCCCTCGACGAGTATGACAAAGAGCGTCGCTCTCATGTGGATGGTGTTCTTGCTTGGACACGTGCTCAGACAGCGCAAGTCGATGAAAATGCTCAAGCGGAAGCTCCTGGTATGGGTATGCCCTCTCCACGACAGATGGCTCAGCTTGATGTTTGCTATGGGGAAGATGGTATTCGTATTCCCCCGCTGCCCGAGTCAGTTTTGCGTTATCGAGATGGATATGATCCTGCGGCTCCATCGGTTCTTTTGACACCGGGTGCTGTTTATTCCGCTGAACAATGGCGTCAAGAAGTAGCTCGCATTCGCTCAGTTGCTCCCGCTTACTTCCAGATTATTGACCTTGCAGATACTGCTTTAGAGCCGCGTTTTACCAGCATTATAGGGCAGGGCCGTGAGGCCTTTATAGTCCGTCCAGATCAACATCTCCAGCTTCGTCTTGATCCTTGTAATTTGTCTGCTGATACATTCACTGAACTGGGATGGAAGCGATAGAAAATAGGCTGTATCTGCGTTGTTATAGCATAGTAAGCCACAATTTATTTTCTGTCTTCAACTGTCTACTTGGAAAATGCAGTCAGTTAGATTTGGTTCCCAGAGTAGAAAGATACCGTTATGACGAATATAACTACGGCGGCAACGATTGACGAGGTTCTTGGAGAATCTTCATCTCGTTTTTTCGGTGCGATTTATCGCACCGCTCAGCAGGATATATCTGTTCAATTTACTCCAAGGTGGGATGGCTCATGGGGTATCTCTGGTAAGGCAAGCGTACATTATGTGACTTCCTGGGGAGAAAGACGGGGTAAGCAACGTATACCTCATTTGAGCACTATTGATGCTGTTCTCATGCTAGCTCAGCTTGGGAGAAAATTTTATGATGAGGCGTTTCAAGCTGGTTTCTGCTCTGAACTAGAAATAATCAACATTACGCATGTCATGGTTCGTGCGGGATCCGCACCCGATGAGGATCTTAACAATATGCCAGTCTCTGGCGAGCTGGCGATCGAAGATCGTGCAATCCAAGCTAGAGTGCAGATTGGCAACATGTACACAATAGCCGACTATCGAGTTGAAGCCGGTGAAAATCACGCCAACTCTGCGGCAATAATATCCGAAGCGACGCCTAAGATTGGGCTTACTGATGTGGTTATAGATCCAGCTGCGGGGCGTGCTACTGCCACCGTTGAAATAGCTGAACCTATTAATTCTCTGCCAGGAGAATCACTCCTTGTTGCGAATATTATTGCTTGTTCTCAGATTGGACAGGTTCTCATGGCAATGTTAGACGGAATCCCAAGAGAAAAGAGCAATACACTTTGGATGCGTAAGTATGAAGGTTGGGTCAGCGAAAGTTTAGGGGAAGATTCTTTTTTGAAGGCGGATGTGGTCTCTGACGAGCATCTGTTACTTCCTGTGAAAGAGGAGAAACTCAGTATCTATAACGGGCATGGTAGTGGATGCAACGTTGATTGCGAGTATTCCATAGCGCATGTTCTCCCGCATCAATAATCTCAAAGGAGTACCATGAAAATCCTTTTTTTCCGTCACGGCCAAACGCATTTGAACCGAGAGCAACGTTTGCAGGGCGTAAGTAACCCTCCATTAGATTCTGAGGGGAAAGACGCCGTGATAGAGTCTGCAAAAAAAATACCGCAAGGGGTATATGCACGGATCTATACTTCGCCGTTAGTTCGTGCCCAGCAGACTGCTGAACTGATCGAGAGCATCCTTAATATTCCTGTGCATGTTGATGAACGGCTTACTGAACGCAACCTGGGAAAATATGAAGGTTTGACTCAAAATGAAGCCATGGATCTAGTGCGTCAAGCTGGTGTAGATCCATTTTCCGCTACTTATCGGCCTCCGGAAGGAGGGGAATCTATCGCTGATATGATGCCTCGTACCAAGAGCTTCTTGGCACAACTCCACCAGCAAGGTGAACCTTCCATTGTTGTGGTGCATGGTGCATGGACGCAAGCAGCAGCGGCTGTAAGCAACAAGTCTCACCAGTCTGTAGGAACCGCAGAATTTTATGAATTTGAGAAGTAGTAAGTTTACTTTGGTTATAACTCTGCAAATAAAAAAACTCTAGTGTCGTAGTATATTTCACTCTTAGGTAATTCCTATATTCTGACATGCTGTAGATGCGGTACAGTCTAAGATTGTTCAAAAAACTATGGAAGGGAAAAGTTATGGCTACTCTTATAACTGGTGCATCCTCAGGTATTGGCGAGGAATTTACTCGTCGTTATGCTGCTCAGAAGCATGATCTTGTTCTGGTGGCGCGTAATAAAGATAAGCTCAACGCTCTTGCGGATGAGATGCGTACCAAACACGAAATTGAGGTAACTACCATCCCGCTTGATCTTTCTGAGTTCGATGCTGCCGAACGCTTGTGGAATGAGACTACTAGGGCGGGCCTAGAAATTGATGTACTTGTGAATAACGCTGGATTTGGTACCCAATGTGATGTTGCGGATGACGATCCTGAACGTTTGGAAAAAGAAGTACGTTTGAACTGTTTAGCGGTTGTAGGGATCACGGCACGGTACCTATCGACGATGCGTGAACGGCACCATGGAACTATTATCAATATTTCTTCAACTGCTGCTTTTCAACCTATGCCACATATGGCAGTCTATGGTGCTACGAAATCTTTTGTACTATCTTTCACAGAGGCACTCTGGCGTGAAACAAAAAATGATGGTATCCGAGTACTTGCTGTGTGCCCCGGGTCCACAGATACTTCATTTTTTGAGAGCCCTGACGGCGGTATTGTCGTCGGTAAGGTCGGCAAGTTGCGATCCACAAAACAGGTTCTTGATAACACGATGCGCGCCCTTAAGACTAATAAGCCCAGTTTTGTGGATGGGCTACAAAATGCTTTTGTAGCACGAGTTGTTACACGAGTAATTCCCACACGTATTATGTTAGAAGCTGTTGAAAGGATTTTCCGTCGCTAGCGCGAAATTGGGGCAGAGTCGTCTCTGCTGTACGTATCGGGGGTACTTCACACATAACGAGTGTGAAGTACCCCCGATACATGTTGATAAAATACTTTAGAATAAAACTCACTATAGAGGTTTATGGTTTTATAAATTAGGATGCTAATTTACTTCTGGAACTAAACAGTTCTAAGAGTGACGGGATTTACCTTTGAAGAGGATAGACAATTAATGTGCTTACGAGAGCACTGAATAGTGTGGGGTGCAGCACAGGTGAGGGGCGCATTCGGCGGCGTGTGAAGCTCCGGTTCTTTGATGTTGCCCCAATAGCTTTACACTGGTGGTAGGCGAGTTTTTACCACTCACGGCTTGCCTATAGACGCTGTACATTATTGACGAGGAATGTGGATGAGGAAACTACTATCGGAGCAGATGGGGACGGTTAGTCTTGAAATCATCTGCGCTACCCTCGCTCTTTTTGCCCTTGGTTTTCTTCTGATGAGAACGCGCGCTCGCCGCGCGGGATCGTCGCTGACAGCCCGGCACTATATCATCACCGGCATATTTTCTCTGTTCTTGGCGGTGGTTTTGGTTCTGACCCTCACCCCCATCGGTGTGGGCGATGGAAAATGCCACTCGGAGCTATACTATCCACGCCTCTATGCTGGCTGGAGCTGGGGCCAAGCATTCCAGATGCTGCAAACCCCGGGAACCGGCGGCGCAACCTCGCGGGCATTCGCCCAACTCTTCTTTAACATCGGCCTGTTTATTCCTATAGGGCTGTTTACCGCCGGATGCCTGCGCTGGGGTCTGCGCGCCTCAGCCTTGGCGGGTTTCGGACTGTCTCTCTTCATCGAACTGAGCCAGCTGAGCGGCAACTGGGGCCTGGTGCCCTGCGCATACCGCACCTTCGACGTGGACGATATTATCAACAACACCGCCGGCGCCCTAATCGGTGCGCTCATTGTGCTCGTGTGGCGTCGGATCCGCCGTCGGATGCGCTACCGCCACCTGCCGGATCATATCGGGTAAGGGTACATCGAGAATCTGGGAGCGAAAAGTTGCAGTCGCTGAGGGACGTTATTCCGAGCGTGCGAGGCACCTAATAACGTTCCGAAGCTGACGAGGTAACGAGTCAGAAGGACACGTTCCCGCTGCAACTTTTCGCTCCCGAAATTAGCTCAAGCCTACTGTTGATAGGTTCGCTTCTCGATAATCGGGACGGAACCGGTAGCGGTGTAGGTCGCCGCAGCCCTCGCCGCCGTCGCCTGGGTGTCTTCGCCCTGCGGAATAACCTCGGCGCTGGGTGCGCGGTACAGGTGGCTATTTGCCCAATACGCGAACCCTAAAAGCGCGATGGCGCATGCCGACGAGATGACAACCCACACTGTGAACTCACTCTCGTAATAGAGTTTGAAGAACGCTCCTCCCATAAAACCGCCCACAAGCGGGGCAAAGACGGGAACCCACGAATAGAACCAGCGTGAGGTTCCTTTATTGTGAATGGGCAGCAGAGCGTGCATAATGCGCGGACCCAGATCGCGCGCAGGGTTCAGGGCGTAACCGGTCTGCCCGCCTAGCCCGACCACGAGCACCGCCACCATAAAGCCGAAGGCGAGGGGTTTGAGCACATCGTTGAGGTTCAGGGAGAGTTCCACGCCGCCGGTGGTAATCGTGGGCTTGAAGTTCACGCCGGTGTACAGCGCCGAGAAGACGAGCATGAACGTGCCAATAATTTCAGAGAGCGCATTCGTGAAATAGTTGTGAATAGCGGGAACTGTGGAGAATACGCCGAGCTTAATTTTCTGATCGGCGGTGGCCTTCCAATGCGGCAGGTAGTTCAGGTACACCAGCCCCGCGCCTGCCATGGCTCCAAGAAGCTGGGCGATCACATACCCGGGGACCTTAGCCCAATCAAATTCGCCAAAAGCCGCCAACCCTACCGAGACCGCGGGGTTCAGATGCCCGCCGGAATACGGGTGTGAGGCGTAGACACCGAAGGCTACGGCAAAACCCCAGCCGAAGGCGATAGTGAAGAAGTTATCGCCGTGCCCTTTGGAGCGTCGCAGCTCGACGGTGGCGATGGCGCCGCATCCGATAGTGCACATGATGAGTGTACCTAGGAATTCGGCGAGGTAGGGGCTGATGGTGTGCACGGAACCCTCCGCTTGTGTTTATGTTGGAATATTTGGTTTTATATGTGTTTCTATAAGACGTGATGAAGCTCGAAATAGCAATACTTTGGGATAAAGTAACCCAAAGACATAAGCGGTATTCGTGGGTTTATGTGGAAAAGTGGGGCGTACATCACGTGTGACAGTCCAGGGTTTGGAGGCGAATCATGCGTGTTTAAGCGGCACGGATGTTGATGCGGTTTTTGCGTACCGATGCGGCGCTGGCTATAAGGGGTGGCTTAACCCGAGCATCAGGGGAAACTTGCTTGAGAGCGCCCGGGGCAGTTCATTACGGTGGCGTTGAAGGAGTATATGCAGATTGGAGTATTTACCATGAGTCAGCGACTTCCGGCAGAAGAACTACAGGGCATTCCCGGCGGTACTCTCATCACCGAAACCCCCGAAGAAGGGCGGCAGTTGGCGATGCTTATCGCGCGGCATACCATCCACCAGATTCAACCTAACCCGGATGCTCTCAAAGCGGGACGCCCGGAATACGCGGTAGACCCGGACTCGCTGACAGCTGCGGCGCAGGTGGTAGCCATCGAGTTCCAGACCATTGCGGCAGCCAACAACTACTGGCGGTAACCCTGAGGCTTTAAAACTATTCGGCGAGCTATTGTGCATTTCGCGACTTATTAAGTCGCCGCATGCACAATAACTCGCCGGATAAAAAAGTGGGGGAGGCTCCTACTGCGAGGCCCACCTCAGGATTGCCTCAAAGAAGCGCTCGCATTCGCGAACCTGTTCCAGCTCAATCCATTCATTGGGGGAGTGCGCCTGGGCGATATCGCCGGGGCCGCATACCACGCTCTCAATACCCGCGCGCTGGAACTGCCCCGCCTCCGTACCGTAGGTGACCTTTTCGGGGGCCTCGCTCGTGCCTAAAAGCTCGTTCATGAGGGCTATGATGGGGGCGTCGTCTGCCGTTCCCAGACCGGGCACGGCGGCAAGAAGCTCATGTTTGATCTGAACACGCTCCTGCAAAACCCCCGAATGTGCGCCGGAAAGCTCCTCCGCCTTCCGGGCGCGCGCCTTCAGATTCGGCAGGATCTTGTCGAAAAGCTCATCCTCAATCAACTTCACCACAGACTCGGTGGTCATTGAGGGGAGCGTGCGCAGATCATATTCAAGCTCGGCGTATTCTGCCACAATATTGTATTGCAGCCCGCCGCGCACAAAATTCACGCCGCCGGTCGCATAGGGAACCATGAATGCATCGTCAAAAGGCCCCTCAGACTGCCACGTGTCGGCAAGACGAGAGAAGAAAGTAATGAACTCGCCAGCGGCATTGACCGCGCTCACGCCGTGCGGCGCCAACGATGCGTGCTTCGCCGTGCCGGTGATCTCCACGCAACCACGATGCGCCCCCTTATGCGCAGAAATCACGCGCATACTTGACGGCTCACCCACGATCGCGAACTGAGGTCTGATATTGCGGTTCACAACATCTTCAAGCATGGTGGGGGCACCCACGCACCCGATTTCCTCGTCGTAGGAGAACGCGAAATGCAGCGGAACCCTCAGCTGCGCCCGCGCGACCTGCGGCAAAAGCCACAGTGCCACGCCCAGGAAGCCTTTCATATCGCATACGCCACGCCCGTAGGCGCGCGAACCCTCAACCCGCAGCGTGAACGGATCGGAATCCCAGGTTTGCCCCTCGACCGGAACCACATCGGTGTGACCGGAAATCACGATGCCGCCCTCGGTTGAACCATCAGCGGCGGGCACGGTAACCCACAGGTTCGCGCGGGTCTGATCGGCGTTGTAGGTGCGCTGCCCAGCGTACCCGTAGCGCGCGAATTCCGCCTCAATAAGCTCGATAACGCCCAGATTTGAGGTGCCCGAGATGCTGGGAATGGCAACTAAGCGGCGCATCCACTCCAAGGACTGAGGCTCTACGGGGATGTCGGATGCTGTACCGCCGGCGTGCGCTGCGCTCTGGGCGGGGTCCTCGGTGCTCACGGATTCTCCTTCGATGCTGTGGCTCTGTGTGGGGTTATGTGGCTTACGTTCTCTTAATACCTTAGCGCGTCTGCCGCCTCTATGGACCTGTGAATTGGCTTTCATGCATAGTAAAAAAGCTCTTGGGAGTGAATTAAAGCGGGTTTTCTAGCGCTTTAATTCACTCCCAAAAGCCTTAATGCAGCCATATGATGCGGTCGGCGGCGGGCTAGATGGCGTAGTCTACGTTGGAATGCTTGCCGAGCGCGTGGAAAGAACGCGAATGATAAACCAGGGGAGTGCCGCCCAAATCGTGACGAATAAACTCCTCAACCCTGGCGGTGAATACGAGAGCGGGGCCAGCCTCTACACGGCTGAGCGGGGTGGCACGCAGCACGCGCCGCACCCCGTGCACGAGCGGCTCGCCGCTGGAGAGGAACTCCCATGAAGACTTATCCGCAAAACGGGGATAGCCGTGGGTGGCAAAATTCTTGGCGAGCTGCACATTCTCGGCGTCAAGCATGTGGATGAGGAATGAGGGAGCGGCCGCGATCTTACCGGCAGATCCGCTGTCTGCCTTGAGGGAGAACGCTACAATCGCGGGTTCGGCGGCGACCGAGGTGAGTGAGGATGCGGTAAAACCCGCGGGCTCGCCAGCATCATCGGTGGCGGTAATAACGGCAACTCCGGCAGGATGATGCCCGAATGCTTGCTTGAAAAGCTCTGATGTTTCTGATTCTAGAGGCTCAGCCATAGTTAAGACCTTTCTCATGCTGCATCGTCAGTGAATGTGGGGCAAACTATCTTTAGAGTAAAACGCCGCCGCCGCCAGCACACGTTTATTGCTCAATATTTCTCTGACAGGGCTTTTATGACGGGCACCAAGCAACATTACGTAATAAAACCTGGTATTTTGGCAGGTTCCTGTGTCGAATGCGTCCACAGTACAACGGGTGGAAAGCTCCATGACCGAAAGCAAACCTGCCCCGGAATTTGTGATGCACCAGGTTCCGGTATTTGACACACATAAAGACCATCGAGTTCCGGGGATAACCCGCGCAAAACATTCGGAAAGGCTCTCTCAGCGAATCGTATACCGCTGATACCTCGCGGAAACCTATGAATCGCCACACAGACATGCATAAAAAGGCGTGAAAAATTGTACTCAGACGTATTGCCACTACTATGGAAACTAAAGGTTTACATCGCAACACATATAAAACGTACACAAGCACAAGCAGCATACGGCACACTTGAGCCCGCCACGGCAAAACATAGTCACAAGGAGATAACCGCATGGAAACGACCTGGGCTTCGCTCACTATCCCGTTGATAGTGGGTGCTCTGATAATCCTTATTCCGGGTCTTATCGTTGCTTTGGCTATGCGGCAGCGCGGTGTGGAGGCGTTAGGTCTTGCCGCCCCTATTTCCGTGGGTATTTTTGGGGTGAGCGCGATTTTTGCCTCCAAAGTGGGGGTACGTTTTTCATTCCTGATTCCGCTCGCTTTCGCGGTTATTCTCGCCGGTCTGGGGTATTTGATCTGTCGCCTGCTTGGCAGTCGAGGCTGGCTGGATTTTCCCGCCCCACAGAAACTGCGCGATCAGCAGGAAAACACCGCAATTGTGCGTTCTGGTTGGTTTACCCCGCAGACTCTTGCGGCGGGGCTTAGCGTTCTCGTTGGCTTTATCTTGCTGTACATCAGCATTGCCCGCGCTATCGGACGTCCCGAATACATTTCGCAAACCTATGACGTCAACTTTCACCTCAACGCCATTCGCTATATGGCAGATACGGGCGATGCTTCCTCGCTGACCATTGCAAATATGACCTCGGGCGGAGAAGCACCGACCTTCTATCCCGCCGTTTGGCACGGTATTGCCACGGTTATCTACCAGGTAACGGGCATAAGCGTACCCGCCACCGCAAACCTTATGAGCGTGTTGGTGGGGGCGGTAATCTGGCCGCTGTCGGTCATGTATTTGGTGCGTTCCACGATGCGCGCCAGCATTCCGGCCTTGCTCAGCGTGGGTGTTATTTCGGCATCGTTTACGGCGTTCCCCATGCTGCTCATCAACTTCGGTGTGCTTTACCCCAATAGCTTGGGTCTTGCGCTTCTTCCCACCGTGCTGGGCCTATTCGCCCAGCTTCTACGCACGGTACAGGCGCGCCGCATCGAGACGGTTCCGGCGCTGTACATGGGCTTTTTCATGGCGCTAGGGCTTGCACTGGCGCATCCTAACGTCTTGATGACCATGCTCGCGCTCGCTCTGCCTATTATTTTGGTGCGTGCGGCGCTTCAGATTCGTGCGGCGTGGCGCGGCGAACTCAAACCGCTTGTCTGCGTTATACAGTTAGTTCTCTTGGCGATATACCCGATTACCCTAAATATCCTGTGGGGTATCGTTCGTCCGCCTCGCGAGGCGGGCGGCTGGGAACCCACACAATGGGACAGCACGGCCGTGGGTGAAGCTCTTTTGAACGGTCAAATGAGTAATGGTTTGCTCTGGACCGTTTCCGTGCTTGCTTTGATGGGCGCGTACTATCTGCTGCGTACCCGAAGCATCGGCGTTTGGCTGCTGCTCAGCTGGGTGTATGTGATGTACTTCTATGTCGCCGCCCGGTGGATGGTCTGGGACGACGGGCGCGACTGGGTTTTGGGCGTGTGGTACCACGATCCGTTCCGCCTGGCCGCGAATGTGCCAATTCTGGCGGCTCCGATGGCCGTTGTTGGCGTGCACGCCGCGTATCAGTGGCTTAAGGCGGCGATTGCGGTTCTTGGCGAGCGCATTGCACCGCTTAAAGAACACGGCGGAATTATATCCTTGGCGCTGGCAGTTATTCTCTTGATTCCGCTGGGTATCAACCTGCAGACAGATCCTAATATCCAGGGTTATATTAAGGGCACCCAGGAACGGTATCTTCCCAAGTCAGACGCCTTGCTCCTCTCGGCCGATGAACGTGACGTGATTGAGCATCTGCATGATTACGTGCCAACTGGAGAAACCGTAATTGTGCAGCCCTGGACCGGCAGCGCGGTGACGTATGCGCTCACCGGATATAAGGTGACGGCTGCGCATCCTCTGTACACAGCTACCCCCGATGCCCGAGAGATCTATCAGCACCTCAACGAGGCCGCCGATAACCCCGCCGTATGCTCTGCGGTGCAAAATTCAAAGGCATACTACTACCTGGATTTTAAGGGACGGGAGATTAACGAAGAGATTCGTGGAGATCATCGTTCCCAGTACCCCGGTCTGGAAAATCTGCAGCAGAAAGGTGTTGCAGAGCCTGTGTACTCCAAGGGCGAGGCAACTCTTTACCGCATTACGGCTTGTGGAACCCCTCAGTAATGAGCGGTATTCCCTGTTGAGCTCGGTGGAGTATACATACACGGGGGGTAGCAGCGGCTGTCACGGGTGTTTCAGTGCTCTCTGCCTTTGACTGATAGACTGAGTACAGTCATAACACGTGTATTCCAGTATCACCGAGAGGAATCCCCTACGCATGAGTTCAGAGAGTTCGCAGCCGATGCCGCGCACACTCGTCATTATGCCTGCGTGGAATGAGGAAGAGGTTATCGGTAACACCATCACTGAGCTCTTACAGAGGGTTCCCGAGGTAGATCTGGTTGTGGTGAACGACGGTTCCACGGATCATACTTCAGAAATCGCGCGCAGAGCTGGTGCTTTTGTGATCGATCTGCCCTACAACATGGGGGTAGGGGCGGCAATGCGCACCGGGTATAAATATGCTCGCCGCGCCGACTACGATTATGCGATGCAGGTGGATTCCGACGGTCAGCATGATCCTATGTGCATTCCAGATTTGATTGCGCACGCGCAGGACTGCGATATTGTTATTGGCTCCCGATTTGCGGGCTCGGGCGACTACAA
Organism: Rothia sp. HMSC071F11; assembly: GCF_001809115.1. Classification (NCBI taxonomy): domain Bacteria; kingdom Bacillati; phylum Actinomycetota; class Actinomycetes; order Micrococcales; family Micrococcaceae; genus Rothia; species Rothia sp. HMSC071F11. The sequence continues at coordinate 153,035 of NZ_KV795771.1, read as the reverse complement.
CGTATCCGGCCCTCGAAAATGGGCGATGAGCCTGCTTTCACACCTTTTCACCCGCGCCGCGAAAACCCCTTTCACCGATGTGACGAGCGGATTCAAAATTGCCAACCGCAGAGGTATTAGGTTTTACTGTAAATTCCTACCCGCCGAGTATTTAGGCGATACCATCGACGTTACCGCTATGGCTATTCGACAGGGTCTGCGTGTGAAGCAGACCCCCGTGAGAATGCGCGAGCGTCAAGGCGGAACACCTTCCTCCGGTCCGGTGAAATCGGCGGTTTATCTTGTTCGTTCACTTTTTGCCTACTGGATTTCGATGAACCGTAAAAAGACTGATAGGAAGGATCAGCATGAGCGCTAGTATATTCTTCCTTATCGTTGCGCTGTGTATTTGTACGCTCGTTATTATTCAGGTGCGCAACCTGAAGATGAAAGAAAAATACGCGGCCCTGTGGCTGGGCGTCGGTGCCGCCATTATTGTACTGGGAATATTCCCCGGTCTGCTGGACGGTATTACCGAATTTGTGGGTTTAACGCTGCCGGTTAACCTGCTCTTCCTGCTCTCTATCGTGCTGTTGATGTCCGTATGCCTGCACCTCACCTTAGAGGTCTCCAGGCTTTCGGAGAAGACGCGCATCCTTGCCGAAGAAGTGGCTATCTTGCGGGCGCTTCACGAGCAGCCCGGTGGTGCGCCAGCGCATCGCACCCCGCAAGATCCCGATCAAGACCCCCAAGACTCAACCTCTGGAGCTGAACACGATGACCGTTGATATCCTCTTCCCCTACTACGGCGATGTTTCAATGATGAAGCAGGCTGTGCTCTCTATCGTGCGGCAGACCAACCCCGACTGGCGCCTGATTGTAGTGGATGACGGCTACCCGGACGAGTCTATTCCCGGCTGGTTTGCCTCGCTGAACGATGAGCGCATCACCTATATGCGCAATGAAACGAACTTGGGCGCAAACGCCAACTATCGTAAGTGTCTGACTTTTGTAGAGAACGACCTCGTAACCGTTATGGGCGCGGATGATGTGATGCTCCCCAACTATGTGCAGTGGCTGGTAGATTCCGCCGCCGCCCACCCAGAAGCCAGTATTTTCCAGCCCGGTGTGGTGGTTATCGACGAGAATAATGCGCTGTCTAATACCCTTGTGGAGCGCACGAAAGAACACTACCGTCCTGCGGCAGAGGCGGTTCTTCAGGGTGAGGAGCTCGCAGTCTCTCTGCTGCGCGGTGCCTGGTTCTATTTCCCCTCGCTCGGTTGGCGTGCTGAGGCTATTGTAGATACCGGATTCCGTGAAGGCCTTAACGTTATCCAAGATATGGCGCTTATCCTCGATATTACGATGCGCGGCGGTGCCCTCTACTACGATCCGCAGGTAGCCTTCATGTACCGGCGTCACGGAGGCTCCGACTCGTCATGGCGCGCCCTGGAAGGCACCCGCTTTGAAGAGGAACGCGGCTACTACAAGACGATGGCCGCAGAGATGGACGAGCTCGGGTGGAAGAAGGCGGCGCGGGTGGCGCGCATCCGCTTCTCATCCCGTGCTCACGCGCTGACGCTGCTTCCGAAGGCAGCCCTGGCGAAGAAATGGCAGGGCGTGAAAAACCTTGCCGTTCATGTGGTGAAGTAAGGTCCAATGGCTGGCGCGAAGAACACACCCCAGGATGACCCCGCCCCAGAGAACATAACCCCCGAGAATACGGATCAGCAGGGCACAGCCGGCGGAACTATCAGCCGGTATCAATCCATGGCGCTTTTAGCGTCCTCGGTGCTGACGGCGTTAGCGACTTTAGGCACTACCGTTATCGCCAATCATGCGCTCGGCGGTATCCAGATGAAAGAGTTTCTGCTGTTCTGGGGTGCGCTCTTCGCGGTAACCGGTATTATTACGGGCATTCAGCCGGAGGTAACCCGCGCGGTCGGCGCAGCACGGCGTGACGGCGTATACCGGGTGCGCGTGGTATATGTTGCCGGTGCTTTCGGCCTGTTAGCAGGGCTTCTCGTGGTGCTCACCTCCCCGTTGTGGGCGCACGACCAGATTCCTACAAATACCCCGTGGGCGGTAGGATCCATTGCCGCAGGTGTAGCCTTTTACGCATTACAGGCAACCATGAGCGGTGCCAGTGCTGGGCGCGACAGCTGGTATCTCTTCGCCGGAATCGGCGCCCTAGAATCGGCGGGTCGTCTTGTACTGATGATCGCCGCAGCATTCGCGGTTCCCACGCTCACGGGGCTGGAAGTCGCCACCGTAACCCCCATGGCGTTGTGGATACTCCTTGCCCTCTTTCTCCCCGGCGGGCGCAAAGCCTGGGCGGCACGCGCCGATATTGAGGTCAAACAGCTCAGCATGAACCTGATCTGGTCGTTCCTGTCCTCAGCATCCGCCGCTGTGATTATGATGGGCTTTCCCAATATTTTAGACGGCAGCGAGCCGAACCAGAGTGAACACACCAAACTCGTTATGGGTGCGCTCTTTTTGGCGATTTCTATTACGCGCTCGCCGATTATGATTCCCCTGCAGGCGTTTCAGGGGGTGGCTGTTTCGGCGTTCTTGAAGCAGCAGCATCGCCCGTTGGCGGCTTTTCTGAAGCCTGCTGTGGCGGTGCTGGGGCTTGGGGCGTTCGGCGCCGGTGCCGCATACCTGGTAGCTCCTATGCTTTTTAGGCTGATTTACCCGCCGGAAGCTAATCAGAATGATGCTTATGCCGAAGTTATCACCGGTACAGTCATGGCGGTATTGGTTTTTGCCTCCGCCGTGCTGGCGCTAATTTCCCTGTCGGGGAATATGGTGTTGGCTATTGGGCGCCATCGTGCGTATGTAACGGGGTGGGCAACCGCCGCCGTGGTAGTTATCGCGGTAGCGTTTTTAACTCCTCTTCCGGTGGTGGGGCGAGCCCTAGTTGCGCTCTATGCGGGCCCTATCTGCGGGTTCGTGGTGCATCTGGCAGCGATGAGGATTCACGCCCGTTCCGCGCAGGCGCTCAGTGAGGGCGAGGCTTTACGGGAAATGCTGGTTGAGAATACCGCACGAGGCGAAACCCACTAATACGTATAGAAAAGGGGCGGCTACGATAAGCCGCCCCTTGATGCTTTTATGAGAACTGTATGGGATGCCCCAGAGGACGCGGTATCTGAGCCGTTGCGGGCTCATCCGCCTGTGATGCGGGCGTATCTGATGTACTGTGCACGGGCGGCGGGGACGGTTCCCTGCGTTTGCTGCCCGTCACAATGGGATGCCGTGCCAGATTCATCGCGGGTTTTTCGATAAACATCCAGGAAAGCCAGGCAACGCCGAAGGTGAGTATCAGATCCAAGAAAATATTGGCCGCTAAACCCAGGGATATAGACCCGAGCATCACCAGAATTTGTTGTATTGGCCACGCATACACATATACGCCATAGGAAATGTCATTGGTACGTGCCCACGAAACGTTGATGGAGCATCCTAAACCAATGATTCCGTAAGCGAGAATAAGCTGGGTCCACTGCAAAACATCCGCATACGGCGCCAACCAGGTGAAATACGCCCCGGCTGCAACGCACAGAACCGACAGTACCGGGTAAACCCTGATTTTGCGGCTCAGCAGATAGAGTAGGGAACCCGCGAAGAAGAGCGGGTACATACGCGCCGAAGCGTTGAGGTCGCGCGGGTGAAGCCCGAAGGCCTGGCTCATAAAGTCGTACCCCAGATATTGGTTACACAGGTAGTAGCTCAGGCTTATGAGGTATGCCAGCGGAATAAAGATTTTCAGATTCTTGCGAATAAAGGGCAGGTAAAAGAGCGGAAGTAATAGGAGGTAGCAGAAGAATTCATATTCTAGGCTCCAGACAGACCCATTCCATGAAGGAAATTCCAGAGGAACGTCAATGGGCCCGCCAAAGAGCGGATATTGAAGTGCCATCAGATCGTAATTGCTACGAATGTAGTGAAGAGCATCTGCCCAGTCCCACCCCGTTGCGGTGTGCCCCGTTATGACCGAGATCGGACCGCCAAGAGCAACCACAAAAAGAATAGAAACCCAATAACCGGGAAAAATACGGAGCACACGTTTAACAAGATAAGAACCTGCCCCGCTGCGGTAGGCGCTATGCGCAATCAGAAAACCTGAAATACAGAAAAATGCATTAACCGCGTAGTCACCAAATACATAAAAGTTATGCACAAGAGGATGCTCATCTACTTTGGCACCCATGACAAGGTAGGGTGTATGGGAGAAAATCACGCAAGAAGCGAGAATAAGTCTTAAAAAATTGAGTGAATTGGCACGCTCAAATACCCCTTCATAAAGCGTAGGGTATCTCTGTATGTTTTTATGCAGCACGCGGTTGCTCCTGAGTTATTAGATGATCTACAGTGACCATCAGTGAGTGACACAAACTATCTAAATTCTACCTGAACAGTGTGCTTTACATGATCTTATTTAACGGTAGAAATTTAACACTCTTTCTCGGTGAGCTCATTTATATATTGAGAGCGAGTTTCCGCTTCCACAAAGTTCGCAGCGTTGCGTCAATATACTGTGGGTAAACCCCTCAGACGATTTCTCGGAGTAAAACTTATTAGGGCAGAATCCAGCGGCGTACCGGAGGAATGAGCCGCAGCATCCACACAATCACGGCGGATAAAGCCCACACGAAGAGTGCATAGGGAACTTCCCACTGCACTTTAGTCAGAGAGAAGTTTACCGCCTGTAGAATTTGGATGATAAGAAGATGTACCAGATAAACCCCGAACGTGAGGGCCGCAAGGCGTTTTAGAATATTCTGCACCGTGGGCGATGCTTGGCCGATGCGTGAATACTTGCAGAACACCAAGACCGCGCTTGCCCATAAAATTGCTGGAACTGCAAGGTATCCGTGTGCCAGAGGCACGAATGTTGGGCGATGCTCAATTAAATAAGCACTGCCGAAGATAAATCCTCCTAATCCCACGATGCCCAACAGATAAATAACGATGCGCCACGCACGAGAAAATTCGGTATTGGCAAGTGCATACCCAAGAAGACAGAACCCAAGATACCCGGTGATGGGTGCAACAAACTCGGGTAGGACGTGAGGGTAGATCAGGTGGATTGCCTGGGTGATAATCGGTAGAACAAGTCCGAGCGCCGCCATAAGCCAGAAGAATCCGGTGCGTGCCGTGGTAGTTTGTTCCGTCTGAGCACCACGTATGGCGTAAGAGAAAATCGGAAGCACTAGATAGACGCCGACTAAGGCCTCAAGGTACCAGAAGGTGGCTGCCTCGCTACTGGGAGCTACTAATGTTCGCAGAATTTCGTGAACTCCGGGAAACGGAGTAGAACCCGTCCACATATGAACGAAAAGATAGACCTGCGCCCATAAGATCATGGGAATCAGAATTTTGGTAAAACGCTTGCGATAGAACGTTCCTATAGACTCGCGGCGAGTAAAATCCAAGAGATTAATACCGGTCGCCATAAAGAATAGAGGAACTGCCGCAACCCCGAAGCCAGATAGGATATTTTCAACCCACCACGCCGAAGATGACGGATTATCCGGGGTAATAAAACGCACATGCAGGAGTACCACCCACATGATTGCCACCGAATTGATGAGGTCAAGGTACACACGGCGCTGTTTTGAGGATTTTGTTCCCGTAAGGTGAAGGGAATTATCGCGTGTGGAGCCTACCATACTAACCCTTTGTGTTCTATGACTGCTGTTTATGCTTATAGATACATGACAGTACCAAAATTCATATTCTACATTTTATAAGTACGTTTTATATATATTCCGTATAAAACACGGTAGAGTTTTGGGGAAGTTTTAAGAAGTACTCCCGCTGCTCCAAAAACTCGATTGGTGCGAAGCGCTGTGAGCGCTTGCGTATAGGTGAAACCTTTGCGGCATTCACGTAGTGTCTCTCGCGCACTATCACCGCCGACCACTAGCGCCTGCTGGGCGTTGTTAAGAAACGCAAGAACTCGTGCGACGGTTAGTGCTTTTTGCGCATCGGACTCACTGCGGCGCTCTCCGAGAGCATCCTCAAAATATGTGATAAGACGGTGTGTTTCTTCTACCGGGGTGATGCGACTCCACGTCAGACTGTCTGGAGTTACGGAGTAGTTGTAGAGAGGGTCTTCTATCACTGATACGCTCTGTGCCGCCAAGTAGCACTTGAGGAGAGCGCATTCATCTTCGGCGCGCTCAATATCGGGGTAACGAACATCGTTGAAAAGAGAACGGCGAATGATTTTATCCCAGGCGTAGGGGGAAAGTTCATCTTGCAGAAGCTCGTAAGCTGCTTGTTCACCGGTGCGTATACCCGGTGTACCCTTGAGTCGTTTAGTCTTGTGCCCCCGCGTATCTACCATGTTATGAGCACAATTCACCACGTCTGCACCGGTAAGCTCAGCCTGCTGATGTAGCCGTTCCAAAAAGGTAGGTTCGAGGGCATCATCAGAATCGGGGAAAACTACCCAGTCACCTCGTGCATGATCAAGCCCCTGATTACGCATATCAGAGAGGCCTTTGTTTTCGGGGTTGTTGAAGATGTGGATGCGGGTGTCGGGGTTTTTCTGGTGGTATGCGGTGATGATGTCGGCGGAGTCATCGGGGGATCCGTCGATCATGATGAGGAGCTCAAAGTTGGGGTCTGTTTGGTTTCGGACGGATTGTATGGCGTTGATGACGGTGTTGGCGGTGTTGTAGACCGGCATGATGATGCTGGTACGAGGGGTACGCATAAAATTTTTTCCTGGATTGATATAGGGTTAAAGGCCGTAGTTACGTTTGACATAAGCGCCGTAGAGCACGCGGTATAGCTTTGGCGAAAGCTTCAAGAGAGCACCCGCAGCACCCATGAGTGGGCGTGAACGCAGAGTCGCAAAAACCTGACCCCACGAAAGCTGTTTTCGGCATGCGGCGATAACGCCGGGTGCATCCGAACCGCCTGCAAGAAGTGCCTGCTGCGCATTATTGAGGAAGGTGACGCTTGTAGATGCGGCAAAAGCGTTTTTGCCTCGCGGGGTTTTCAGTAAATCTCCGGCGACGCGGCGCATATAGTCAGTGTGGCGAATACTCTCTTCAACGGGTGTGATGCGCCCCCAGGTCAGCCCGCCCTGTTCCATCCTGTAGGTGTAGAGGTGATCGGTGATGCCGACCAGGCGCTTCGCCTTCATGCAGCAGGCGAAGACGACGAGGGCATCTTCGGCGCGATGAATGTCTTCGGCGAACCGCACCCCGTCAAATAGCTGGGCACGGAAGATTTTATCGCACATGAACCCGGTGTAGCGGTCTTCCAAAAACTCAATGGCAATATCTTCGCCTTCGTGCACTCCGGGGGTAACTTTTGCCCGGTGCACTTCGGTACCGTCGCTGTGTCTGATGGTATGCCCGCATACGGCGATGTCGGCATCGTGAGTGCGCGCCGCCTCGTGAAGTTTTTCGAGGAATTCGGGGTGGTATTCGTCGTCTGAGTCGATGAAGGTGATCCAGTCGCCGCGGGCGGCGTCGAGTCCTTGGTTGCGTACGGCGGAGACGCCTTTGTTTTCGGGGTTGTTGAAGATGTGGATGCGGGTGTCGGGGTTTTTCTGGTGGTATGCGGTGATGATGTCGGCGGAGTCATCGGGGGATCCGTCGATCATGATGAGGAGCTCAAAGTTGGGGTCTGTTTGGTTTCGGACGGATTGTATGGCGTTGATGACGGTGTTGGCGGTGTTGTAGACCGGCATGATGATGCTGGTACGAGGGGTACGCATAGGATCTCCGTCTTTGTAGGGTAGTCTGCTACTCATGCTACCGCGAGTATAAGAGTTTACCTATCGGAAGCATGTTTAAGACGGATAAAGCTCCCGCAGGCTCCCCTGTAGGCGCGGGGAATCTGCGGGAACTTCTAGCCTGAGAAAGCTCATGGTCTAAAATCTCGTACAGATTTTAGATGCCTTCCTGGTGTGCAATCTTCTCTAGCAGCGGCAGAATGCCGGGGCGTTTTTATCCGCCGCTTTGAGGATGCACGTATTACCTGCGTTGTGACGCGGAATGTGAGGTGCCCTCAGCTGCGTGCGAGGTTCGTTCTGTGCGCCAGTTTAACCACAACCTGATGATGGTTAGCGCCAGTGCAGCCCAGGCGCTCGCCTGCTCTTGGCTGAGTAGGCCGTACACCTGCAGAAGAGTGGCTACCGCAGGAATGATCGCGTTGAGATGCTTAAACCAGTTGAACCGCTGAACTGCTCGTTGTTTTTGCTGGCGCGGTTTTTGTGTGCGTGTCATATCGTCCTTTCTGCTGGTTGAGATGCGGCGGCGGGCGGCAGGTTCTATCTAGGGGGTATGCTGTGGGACCTTGTGACAGCATACCCGAAATGAAAGAGAAAGTCATGCGTTTTGATTGAATTATCAATGCAAAATATGATGAAAACCCTGGAATTTCGGGCATAATGAACGATTTTGTAATATTTATGACCCGAAAAATAAATCAGTCTGCTAGACTGGTGGCATGGCTATCGGTGACTACATCAAATACAAGACAGGACTCTCCCAGCGGGCGCTCGCCGCCGAACTCGGTATGAACCCCAACGCTATTCAGCGGCGATTCTCGGGTACTGGAGTGATGGATGTAGAAACCCTCGTCAAGATAGCCGACCGCTTCGGGCTTGACCTGCTCGACCTCATGGTCGAAAGCGGGCTTATCACCACCGCTCGCGCCAAATCTTTGCGGGTGGGCGGGTCTATTCGCGATGTTTCCAACGAAGACTTAATGGGCGAGGTGCTGCGCCGCATGACGGTGGTGCAAACTCGGGAACAGTCGGTGCGTGCTGCGGTACCCCCTACCGCCCCCGTGGAGGTGCCTGCCGCCGCATCCGCACAAGCTGGGCGAGCAGTCGCGGGTGCCGTGAGCGGTGCATCCGGCGAAAGGGATCGCAAATACACGGCAGAGGACTACGCCCTGGCCGCAAAGCGCGGCGAAATCTATGACAGCGAGGAGGGATTCTTTGGTGCCTAGCTACGATCCCTACACTCACGCACACACGCTCGGGGTCGATATCGTCTGGGGAACGCCCGGGCACGGAATGCTCGGTCGCTACGACCACGCCAGCCGCACTATTACCCTGCGCGAAGGAATGCGCACTCGGCAAGAACGTTCCGTACTTGCCCACGAACTCGTGCACGCCGTGCGCGGAGACGAGCACGACGCCTGGGACGCATCCTATAGCGCCCGCCGCGAGCGCAGCTGCGACCTGCTGGCCGCAGAAAATCTGATCGACCCGGGGGATCTGCGTCGCGCCGCCGCCTTCTACCCGGATAACCTGCCCGCGCTTGCCTATGAGCTTGACGTGACCGAGGAACTTTTGGTGATTTACCTGGATGCGCATCCGCTTACCGTGGCGCAGGCGTAATTTGAGCGAGGGCTCGCTGTCACTAGAAGCAGCGCTATTTCGGGTATTCGGGTGAGCAGAAATTTCGGGAGCATTTTCTTCATCTGGGAGCACTTAAGCCGCTCCCGCATGAAGAAAATGCTCCCGCTTTACGGGCGAGTGTATTACTGCCAGCACCCATTCTTCGTGTGAGGGATGCGTTTCTGTATCTTCTATAACAGATAGCTGTTACTATTAAGGCATCTGCTATAGAAAGGATGATCTTATGAAAGCCCTCAATATCACGCAGTACACCGGCATCGACGGGTTACAGTACCAGGACGTGCCCGAACCCACCCCAGGCCCCGGGCAGGTTACCATTCGCGCAGAATACGCGGGAGTCGGGTATGTTGATGCGCTTCTCGCCGAAGGCATGGCAGAGCTTCCGCTTCCCTGGGCGCCGGGTATCGAAGCCGCGGGGCGCATCCATGCCCTCGGTGAAGGAGTAACCGGTCTGCGCGTGGGAGATAAGGTCGCGGCTCCGCTGACCCTGCTAGGTTCAGGAGGCGGCTTCGGCCAAATCTGCCTGGCGCAGGCAAACCTTGTGGCACCCCTGCCTGCGGGTATGAACCCGGCGTTGGCGGCGGTCGTTCCTGCTAATACTCCTACAGCCCTTGCGGCACTCGAACGCACGGCGCGTCTGCAGCCTGGCGAACACGTGTTGGTGCAGGCCGCTATGGGTGGTTTGGGCACGCAATTCGGGCAGGTCGCCAAGCTTATGGGCGCCGGAAAGGTGGTCGGCATTGTCAGTACCGAAGAAAAACGCCGACTCGCCCTCGACTTCGGCTACGACGAGGTGTGGCTGCGCGATGAACTTGCGGATAAGAGCGGGCGGCAATTCGACGTGATTATCGACCCGGTTTCTGGACGCGACCGCCCCGAACTCCTTAAACTTCTGCGTTTCGAGGGGCGACTGATCGTGGTGGGCAACGCCGCTCAAGACGGGGATCAGACGGTGGGCACCAATACCTTCTGGTTCGACGGTATCAGCATGATGGGCTTCAATATCGGGCTGCTCTCCAATGCCTACCCCGATATTTTTACTGCCTATCTGCGCCGTGCTTTGGCGTTGGTTGCATCCGGCGAGGTGACGGTGCCTATTCAGGAGGAAGTCGATATTCGTGACGGTGCCCAGGCTTTAGAGCGGCTTCGTGCCGGTAAAACCATCGGAAAGTTCGTCTTCAAGCACGAACCATACGGGGAATAAGCCCAAACGGGACGATAGATAAAAATTCCGGGGGCGATGGTTAAGGCTTTGAAGGATACACTCCCAAGGCAAACCATCGCTCCCGGAACTGTGTTCATGCCACGCGCTCGGAATAAAGCCCTCAATGCATGCAGCTTTCTGGCTAAAAACACGACAGGCACCGGAATGTATGCAAATGCCACGAATACGGGTTTAATGCCTCAAAAACAACGCGAAAAGCCTCAAATATTGCTCAGAGCGGAAGCATATGTGATTTATCTCCGCAATAAAAATATTTTCCTGCCGGATTTCCCTAAAATGGAAGCCTGCACCGGTGTACAGGGTATAAGCTAGGAAGAGATTACACACAACGCCGTATAAAACACAGACAGAACGTCACAGAGAAGTGATACAAACTTCGGAGGCATACCTTGTCAGTGAATGACAACGCTATGAAACGCTGGTCTGGCGATGATGCGTGGATTGAACAGTATTACCAGAACAGCCCCGTTGAAGACCGAGAAGTCTTCTCAACGGAAGAACTAGAAGAGTTAGCGCGAGCGCACCGTGCGCTCGCTGAGACGCGAGAACCCAATACCCCTGCGGTCACCGTGCATAACGACGAATACTCCACCACGCTGCTCGTCGTCACCGACGATATGGGGTACCTCGTCAGTTCCCTCACCGCCGAAATCGCCTCAGACTTCGGCGGCGTCTACTCGCTCTTCCACCCCATCTTCATCGTGGATCGCGACCCCAACGGAAAACTTCTCTCGGCACGCGGCGCCGGTCGCGCCAGTAACCTCGCCAGCGGCGATACCGCAACCTACGGGCTGCCCGTGCTCTCAGCGAAGGACGGCAAGCTCACGGCGCATCCCATGATCGAGTCTTGGATCGCGATTCGCCTCACCCGCAAGCTCAACGACGAAGACAGCGAACGTCTGCGCGCTACCGCCCTGAAAATCCTCGACGATATTAAAGCCTGCGAAACCGATGCCGAAGCCATGGCCGAGCGCGTGAATACCATCGCCGAATCCCTGGATGCGCTGCGCGGCATAACCCTCGGCGAAGGCGAAGAATCTTTCACCGCGCATCCCGGCGGTAACGAACCTTCCTCACGCATCGAAATCGCACAGGACTTTTTGCGCTGGCTCGCCCGCGGTAACTTCCTCTTCATGGGTATCAAAGAGCGCCTGCTCGATGGCTCTTCAGGGGTTCTCGAACTGGCAGACCGCCCTCACTCTGCGTTGGGTATCCTGCGGTCCACCGAAGGGCAGCACCGCATCCGGCTGGAAAACGACACCCTCGCTCGCGCGCTCAGGCCGCGCCCACTCTACATTACGAAGGCGAACACCCGCTCCACCATTCAGAGCACCGACTACCTCGACTACATTGGGGTGCGCCGCTTCAACGCGAGCGGGCGCGTGGTTGGCGAATACGTGATTCTGGGGCTGTTCACCCGCCAGGCATACTCTCTGCCAGCCATAGAAACCCCGCTCATTCGCGAACGCATCGCCATGGTGCGCCGTCGCCTAGGATTCCACCCCGGCTCTTACTCCGATAAGATGCTCATCGGCTTCATCGAAGACTACCCGCGCCTTGAACTCATGCACGCCACGGTGAATACACTCACCGAAACTTTCCGCGGCATCATGGGCCTGGAGGAACGGCGCAAGACCCGTCTCTTCCTGCGCCCCGACCAGTTCGCACGGTTTATCTCCGCGGTGGTGTACCTGCCGCGCGATCGGTACAACACCTCTGTGCGCACCCGCATCCAGCAGGTATTCCGCGAAGAATTTGATTTAACCGCCATCGACTACCAGATTTACCTCTCGGCATCGTCGCTGGCGCGTGTGTTTTTCCGCATCCGGCTCGCCGACCCGAACGTCGTGCCGGATGTTGATGTAAGCGCCCTTGAGAAGCGCCTGCAAGCCGCTACCCGCTCCTGGGGAGAGGCTACCGCCGCCGCGCTTGAGGGCTGGAAACCCGGTGCAGAAGGACGCCGGCTCGCCTCCGCCTGGGCGGAAGCCGCGCCAGCAACCTACCGCGCCGACTACGAAGTAGAAAACGCGATCGAGGATATTGTGATTTTTGAATCTCTCTCGGGCGATACCCAGAGGCCCGCCGCTATCAAAGTCGAGACCGGCGACTTAGCTACCACCCGTCTGAAGACCTACCTGTCAGCACCGCATACCCTCACCGAACTGCTCCCGGTGATGCAGAATATGGGACTGGTCGTCGTTGACCAAAGGCCCTACGAGTTCGCGCCCGAAGATGGGCAGGACTACGGATACCTGTACGACTTTGGTGTGCAGTTCCCCGAAGGTGTAGACCCGCACGCTGTCGCAACGCTCTACGAGGATGCGCTCAACGCCTACCTGCTGGGAGAGCGCGACTCCGACACCCTGGACCGGCTTATTCTGGCCCACGGGCTCACCTGGAAAGAAGTTCGCTTATTCCGCGCCTTCAACCACTACCTGATTCAGCTGGGCCTGGGCTACACGCCGTCGTTCATGTCAAATACATTGATGGCGTACCCGCAGATCGCAAAGCTCTACGTCCAGTTCTTCCACACCAGCTTCGACCCGAACAATGGGCTCACCGATGAGCAGCGCGAAGCTCAACGCGAAGAAATTCTGGAGCAGATTCGCGAAGAACTCAACAAGATTCCAACCCTGGATGCCGACCGCTACCTGCGCTCGCTCCTGAAAATTCTCAAGGCTATTCTGCGCACCAACGCATACTTGGGTCGAGAAGCGCTTGCGTTCAAAATTGCGCCCGAGCAGATCGATTTTGCGCCTCTGCCGCACCCCAAGTTCGAGATTTTCGTGTACTCCCCGCGCGTGGAAGGCGTGCACCTGCGCTTCGGCAATGTGGCACGTGGCGGTCTGCGCTGGTCCGACCGCCGCGACGACTTCCGCACCGAGGTGTTGGGCCTGGTCAAGGCGCAGATGGTCAAGAACGCCGTTATTATTCCAACCGGCGCCAAGGGTGGTTTCTACCCCAAGCAGCTGCCCGATCCCGCTGTGGACCGTGACGCCTGGATTACCGAGGGCCGCGAATCCTACAAGGTCTTTATCCGCTCCCTGCTGGATGTGACCGATAACCTCTCCGTTGCTACCGACGGCACCGAGACTGTAGTACGCCCCGAGGGCGTGATCGCCCGCGACGGTGACGACTACTACCTGGTGGTTGCTGCCGATAAGGGGACCGCCGCATTCTCGGATACCGCAAACGCGATCAGCGCCGAGTATGGGTTCTGGCTGGGCGATGCGTTCGCATCCGGCGGCTCGGTTGGCTACGACCACAAGGCGATGGGCATTACCGCCCGCGGCGCCTGGGAATCCGTCAAACGTCACTTTGCCGAGCTCGGCCACGACTGCCAGAGCGAAGAATTCACCGCTGTGGGCATTGGCGATATGTCCGGCGATGTCTTCGGCAACGGCCTGATGCGCTCCGAGAAAACCCGCCTGGTCGCCGCCTTTGACCATCGCGATATTTTCCTGGATCCGAACCCGGACCCCGCCGTCTCTTTCGAGGAGCGCGTGCGCCTGTACAAGCTGCCGCGTTCTTCGTGGCAAGATTACAACCGTGAGCTGATTTCTGAGGGCGGCGGCGTGTATTCGCGCGGTTTGAAGTCCATCGCGATTACCCCGCAGGTGCGCGAGGTGCTGGGTCTTGAGGACGATGTTACCGAGCTGGCACCCTCCGAGCTGCTTTCTGCGATCCTGAGGGCTCCGGTTGATCTGCTCTACAACGGCGGTATCGGCACCTACGTGAAGGCATCCACCGAAACGAACGCGCAGGTGGGCGATAAGGCAAACGACGCCCTGCGCGTGAACGGCAACGAGCTGCGCGCCAAGATCGTGGGCGAGGGTGGCAACCTTGGCTTCACCCAGCTGGGCCGCGTGGAGGCTGCACGCAACGGAGTCATCATCAATACCGACGCCATCGACAACTCCGCAGGTGTGGAAACCAGTGACCGCGAGGTGAACATCAAGATTCTGGTGGATCGTCTGGTGGCACGCGGTGAGCTTGCCCCGGATGAGCGCGCATCGTTCATCGAATCCCTGCGGGACGAAGTCGGCGCCAAGGTGCTTGAAACCAACGTTGAGCAGAACGTTCTGCTGCAGGGCGAATTCAACTACGGCACGTTGGGCATTGACGTCTATAAGCGCCTGATGCGTGACCTCGAAAAGCACGCCGGTCTGAACCGTACCGTCGAGTTCCTGCCCACGGATAAGGAACTGCAGGCACGGTTTGACACCACCGGCGAGATGCTGACCCGCCCCGAGCTTTCCGTGCTGGCCGCCTACGTGAAGATTTACCTTACACACGCCCTGGAAGAGACCGACTTCGCGGACGACCCCTATTTGGAGGGCCTGCTGCGCGAATACTTCCCGGCGCCTCTGGTGGAGCGTTTCGGCGAGTACCTGGATTCGCATCCGCTGCGCAAAGAGATTATCTGCACCCGCGTTGCCAACGAGATGGTAAACCTGGGCGGTATTACCTTCGCTTACCGCGCGGTCGAAGAAACCAGCGTTGGAGTGGATGCGGTCGCCCGCGCCTTCATCATCGCCCGCGAGCTCTTCGAGCTGGGTAAAGCCGCGAAACTGCACCGCGAATTGCCCGCACATACTTCCCTGGATGCGTGGAACACCGTGCTGCATGATGATCAGCGCGTTCTTGACCGTGTGGTGCGTTGGTTTATCGCCGAGCGCGGTGTGGTTGCGGGCAATCCGATCAGCTCCCTGCTGGAACGCTTTGGCGATGTGGTGGAGCTTCGCAACAACCTGCCCGCGTACCTCTCGGATGTTTCCCGTGCACGAGTTCGCTCCAAGCGCGATGCCGGCGAGGCTTGGGGTCTTCCCGAAGAACTCATTGTTATCTGGATTCGCGGCTTCGAGGGTTACGCTCTCTTGGATGTTATTCGCTCTGCCCGCGATAACGACTTCAAGGCGGTTGAGCTGGCACCGATTTACTTCGCAACCTACGACCGCTTCAAGGTTGATGAGCTGCTTGGCCTCATTAGCGAGCTGCCCCGTAACGACCGCTGGGAGACCCTCTCTCGTCAGGCCCTGCGCGGCAGCCTCTATGAGACCGCCGCAGAGCTTGCAACATCGGTGGCTGAGGAAGACGCAGGCAGCGCGCCGAGCAACCCCGAGGGTGCTCTGCAGGCGCTGGGTTCCTGGATTGAGAACCACCCGACCCGTGTGGGCAATATTGACCGCATCTTTGATGAGGTCCGCAATGCCGAGCCCGACAGTGCATCGCACCCGCGCCTTGCCGTGATTTCGGTGGCGCTGCGTACCCTGTCGAGCGCATCCTAAAGCTCTTCTTAAGATATAACAAAAGCTGTTCCCTCTCCGCCCGCGTGTGGGTGGGGAGGGAACGGCTTTTTGTCGTCGTGTCGCGGTGTGATGCTGATTAAGATGAAGAATATTTTTTAGCCGATATTCCGCTATTTATCAGGGATTTTTAAGTATTTCAGCGCATGGCGCGTGAGATATTTTTGTGCACATCTGACGGTAAACCCCGCAAACTTGGTTCGGTACCGCTATACTCAAGTAGTAGTGAAACCTTGTGATGCATGTATGCGGCTTGCCCTGCCTTAAAAAAGCGGGGAGTATGTGGCATAAATCCCAGTTGTGGGCTGCGTGTCAAAAATAGTTTACACGTATACAATACAAGGGGTTGAAATCCCGAAAACCGATCACCTAGTCGTTCAGCGCAGTTTTCCCTGCGCGTAGCCCATCCCTGCCCTTAAACCACAGGTACAGGGGCAATATACATATAGGCATTAGGTGAGAATAGCGCTGAAAGAAGTTCCCGTCTTGTCTTCCCACCATGCAGACATCCCGAAAAACCGCTGGAGTTGGAGACTCCTCTACAATTTTCTTCTCTATGTATCTCCCGTTGCACTCCTAACAGTCGCATTCCCGTTCGTAACCCCCATTCTCAGCAGGAACTATGTGGGGTCGGTGCCGCTCATCCAGATTATTCTGGCGGCGTCCATCGTGGTTCCCTGGCTAAGCCAGGCGGTATGCATGCCTATTTACCGCGCCCTCGAATCCGAACACCTGAAAGTTGAGGATGCGCGCCGCGAGGTTCAGGAAGAAGCGGCGATTCTCAAACGGGATCACAAATCCAAAGAGGCGCAAGAACTTCTTGCTACTCTCGATACCGACCCGAAATATCAGCATATTAGCGAGCTGAGGGCATTTAGCCGCCACTGGGGCTACCTCTATCTGGTGGGCCTGCCCATCGCGTTCCTTTTCGCCATTCCCGTGGTGCTCGTACTGCACTGGGATATGGTGGCGCTGGTATCCTTCCTCTTTTTGAGTATGCTGAACGTTGCGTATGCGCAGCTGCTTATTGTGCCGAACGTGGCAAAAAACCGTCCGCTGTGGTTCTTCGCATGGGTGGGCTACACGATTGTTCTGCTGACTTTGCCGACCGTGTGGTTCCTGCCTCCGCTGGTGGGGTCGGCCATTCTGTTCAGCGGTATTGGGCGTGAACTTAAGCAGCTGTTCCACTTCAGCCGCCTTCCCCTAGGCGCCGCCTACCGCGACGTCATTCGCGGCCTGCTGACCGGTTCTATCCTCTGGGCTGATAAATACGTGCTCTTCTTGGTGACGAACGGCAAGATCGACGTTATCGCCATCTACATGAGCCTGGTTCCCTGCGTGATCGCCTACAACTACTTCTTCGTGGTTGAATCTAACCGCGTGAACGGCTCTATTCAGCGTCTGTGGACCCTCTTCAATAAACTTCCCTTCAATGAAATTGAGCCGGAGGCGCACGCTGTAGTGCGTATTTCTCACGCCTCCGTGCGCAATACGTTGATTGTCTCAGTTATCTGCTCGGTCATTACGGGCATTCTGATGTATATTTTCGTACCGAACACCTTCCCGCTCGCCTATGCGGGGCTGACGGTGGCATGGTTGTTCCTGGCGATGGCGCTCTTCATCTATCAGCTGGAATACATGACTATGTTTAAGACTGTGCACATTATCGGTGCGGTACACCTGCTGATCGTCACTGTCGCCTTTTCAATCATCCCGAACGATGGCGGTTATCTGCCCATCATTATCGGCGAAGCAATTCTCGCCCTCGTCACGTGGATACTCTACCGTCGTGCCTGGGCTAATCCCGAATACTCACTCTTCTGGCGTCGTGCCCTAGCCTGGTAGATGAGAGGTCATATACATTGATAAACACCGCAATGCGTAACCACTATGCCCCGCTGCAATTGCCCGCGCCGGGACCCCGAACACCCGACCCTGATTATCCTGAGGTCGATGTTGCGCTGGTGATGGAATCGACCTACCCCTACCTTAAGGGCGGGGTTTCCGCAGTGGTTCACGATATTATCGTGGAAAACCCGAGCATCAGCTTCGGAATTATTCATATTTCCTGGGATAGTAAACAGGAACTTAAAGACCTGTACGGTATGCCCGAAAACGTCAAATGGGTGAAGGTGATCTACCTGAGCCTAGAGGAGCATAAGGAAGAATTCGCCCAAGAATGTAATCCGAAAAACCTCAAGATGAATCGTCGCCAACGCAAGAAACTGGTGGCGAGACTTATGAGCGCTTTCGATGCTCTTATTCACGGCGATGTAAACCCGCTCTGGTCGTTCTATGATGAAGGAATTAACCCCCGCACCCGCACCTACTCACTCTTCGCCCTCACCGGCACCCGCGAGTTTATGGAGGCAGTCGGTAACTGGGGCTTCCTCGCACAGGTTCCGTTCGGCGAACTCTTCTGGGAGATCCGTAACTTCGTCTCTATCGTGTACGCCCTGCTGCATGAGCGCCTGCCCTATGCCCGTGTGTACCACGCTCACACCACCGGCTACGCCTCACTTTTGGGCGCTGCGGGCGCGCGCGATTACGGCACCAGCTTCCTGCTGACCGAACACAACCTGTATGTGCGCGATACCATCAATACCAAGCTGGAACGCAATATGGCCAAGCCCGTCACCACGGATTACGCCTTCCTGAAGGAGCCGCGCGATAAACCCGAGCTGGGTCCCGTCACGCTCGAAGAGACCGCGTGGTGCGTCTGGTTCCTGGAAATGGGACGTTTCTGCTACCCCAGCGCCGATATGGTGACCTATCTGTACCCCAAGGCGATTGAAGAGGCGCGCGGTATTGGTGCGCCCATCGACCAATACAACGAAGGTGAAGAAGACCGCGCGGTCGTGCTGCCGAACGGTATGCTCATCGAGAGCGTGTATCCGGCGTATGTGGGGCGTCAGACTGCTCGGGCGCGCATCCTGGCGGAGGGGCGCGGGCATATGTGGCGTTTCGTGTTTATTGCGCGTGTGGTGCCCATTAAGGGGCTCACAGACCTCGTGAAGTCGCTTGCGCTGCTGCGTGATGCCGGGCTCGACAACTTCCATCTGGATGTGCTCGGGCCGAAGAACCACATGCCCGAATACTATGAGTTGTGCGTGCGCACGATTGAAGAGCTCAATATGGGCGACTTCATTACCTTCCACGGCACCGTGAAGGTGCGCGAAATGCTGGACCGCTTCGATGTTCTGCTTATGCCCAGCTATAACGAAGGTCAGCCTATTGTGGCGCTGGAAGCGATGGCGGCATCCATTCCGCTGGTGAGCACCGATGTGGGCGGTATGTCGCAGCTGATCGATGATGTGCTGGTCACCTCGGATGGCAGTGAGATAGGTAACTGCGGTATTCTAACCATTCCGGGCGATGTTGAAGGCTTCACGCAGGCGCTTCGCACCATGATGGAGGAACCCAGTATCTACGAGCGGTACTGTGTTAACGCTTACAACCGAGTTGTAAAGTTCTTCCAACTTCGCCTGGTTATGGACCGTTATGACCAGATATACCGTAAGCTAGGTAAAATACCTCAGCGAGTTACGGAGCAGATTGAAGAATGAGCGATAATTCTCTACGAGCCGGCACTCCGGGAAAATTTGGTGCCTGGATTCGATACGGCGGCGACCCTATATCGGAAGAGCAGCTGGCCTTTGCGGCGCAGAACTATGCGGTAGCTATTCTGCAGCCCTGGGAGCTGGATGCGGCACGCTACCTCAAAGAGCAGTCACCTAATATGGTGGTGCTCGCCTATAAGTGCCTTTCTTCCAGTCGCGCCTATGAACCCGGCCCCATTTACTCTTCGGGTGTCTCTTATAAATATGCGCAAGATCTTCTGAACACAACCGGTAAGGATTTATTCGCCCGCCGTCTAGACGGCTCTCTGATCGAGTGGTCGGGGTACTGGCAGCACTACCAGATGGCGGTGTGGAGTGCAGACTACCGCTGGCAGTGGGTGCACTCCGTGGTGGAAGAACTGCGTAACTCGCCCTTTGACGGCGTGATGGCTGATAACGACGTAGAGAATGATTATTACGGACTGAACCTGCCGATTCAGGGCGTTGAAAGCATCACCACGATTCGGCAGCATCTCGATTTCTTGATCTCCTTCGCCGGTATTGAGCTGAATAAAATCGGCAAAATCCTGGTGCCTAATATTGCCGAATCGCGCCTGCGCTGGGGCAAATGGGAGAGCCACAGTGCCTACGGCGGCGGATTTGAGGAAGTGTGGCTCGGCTGGGGCGCACAAGAATTCCTCAGCGGTGCCTACGCCACCATGCAGGGAAACCATATTGGGCGCGGTGCCGAAGGTCTGGTAACGCTGAATGCGGTGCAGGACCGCTCGGGCGATGCCTACGGCGCTGTGAATACCCAGCAGTCCCTTCCTAAGGTCACGATTTTGCGCACCCCGCACGGGTACTCGACGTCGCCGATTAGCGGCACGGATGAGAATCTGTTGTATGGTCTGGCTGGGTTCTGGGTTTTTGGAGGCGGTCGCTTCACCGGCATCAACGCAACTCAGCACGATGCCTATGATGGTACTCCGAACGCGCCCGAGCTGTCCTTTGACTTGGGGGCTGCATCCGGTGAGATTGAGGCTCAGGACAGTGTGCAGACCCGTGCTTTCACGCACGGCTGGGCGGCTCTGAATACGAGCGACCGCACCACGATGGTGCGCGTGCCGCAGGATCAGGGGCTCGTAGATGCGCAAAACAACGCGGCACCCGCCACCCTCACTCTAGAAGGCCACCGCGGGGTTATTTACCGTAAGCGGTAATTTTAAGGTCTCTTGCTATAGCGTATATACGGCGGTATTCTGTACCCTGCTCGGGGTGGGAATACCGCCTATCTGTTACGGGTAGTGGCAACAGACCGAAATGAAGTCCGTTGCATGTCAAGAAACGGGCTGATTCACAGCGCAGCAGCCCTGTACTGTGGAACAAGCGGTTGGAATACGACCAACCATTCTCGTGGTGCTGAGTTTAAGGAGTGAATTACAGTGAATATTCTTTTGATCGATGGCGGTAAAGCATTCGGCCACTCGGCGGGTCGCCTGAACCATACCCTGCATCAAACCGCCCGTGATACGTTATCGGCGCTCGGTCATCATGTGCGAGAAACTGTGATTGACGACGGGTACGATATTCACCAGGAAGTAGAAAAATTCCAGTGGATGGATGCGGTCATCTGGCAGATGCCCGGTTGGTGGATGCATGAGCCGTGGACCGTGAAAAAATATATGGACGAGGTGTTTACCACCGGCGCGGGCACCCTGTACGCTAATGATGGCCGCAGCAGCGCCAACCCCACTGAAGGATACGGTACGGGCGGTCTTCTTCAGGGGCGGCGGCATATGCTGTCGCTGACGTGGAACGCACCTCGCGAAGCTTTTACCCGGGAGGGTGACTTCTTCGAGGGAGTCGGGGTAGATGCCCTCTACATGCATTTTCATAAAGCCAATGAGTTCTTGGGAACTACCCAATTACCCACCTTTATTTGCAATGATGTGATTAAAAATCCGCAGGTCGAACAGTATCTCGCCGACTATACTGCCCACCTCAACGAGGTCTTCGGTCGGGCGTAAGGGCTTAAACCTGCATGCCCTCATAAGCATGTCTGAGCAGACGGCCTCACGTGAAAGCTGACCGCAGAGAATCGGATGCAGATTTCTTCATTGCATCATGTCATCACCAGAAAGGTAGTTAAGATTATGGCTGCTGAAAACAATGAACGTTATCTGCGGGGGAAAGAGGTACTTGCCCGGGTAGAGCAGAACCCTCATGGATCTATTCTTGATAGCTTAGCTTCTTTTTCGCCTGATTTAGAACGGTTCGTCGTGGAGTTTGGGTATGCAGATGTTTTTGATCGGGAAGGGTTATCCGATCAGTCTCGTCAGCTCATTACCATATCTGCTTTGGCCGCACTTGGGAATGCAGCTCCGCAGCTGGAATTCCACATTAATGGTGCCCTCAATGTGGGCTGTTCTCCTGAACAGATTATCGAGACTTTTATCCATGTGACCATATACGCCGGTTTCCCCGCTGCATTAAATGCTGTCTCTGTTGCCCGTAAGGTTTTCACCGAACGCGGTATTGACGTGAACTTAGATACGCATAGTACCGAGCCCGCCAAGCGTTTCGAGGTAGGTTCTTCATTTCTTGAGCGTGTAGATGGAGCTGGCGGCGAGGCTGTGGTTGAATCGCTTCAAGACATTGCACCAGATTTAGGTCGCTACATTGTCGAGTACTCATTTGGCGATGTTTATTCTCGGCCCGGGCTGAGCCTGTGGGAGCGTGAACTGGTCTCTGTATCTGCGTGCAGCGCTTTAGGAACGTGCGTGCCTCAGCTGCATGTTCATATCAACGGCTTCTTGAACGTAGGCGGCACTCAAGACGAACTTGTGGAGCTGATGATCCAGATAGCGGTCTATGCAGGATTCCCCGCTGCCCTAAATGCTATCGCCAGTTTGCGGCAAGTATTAGCGGAGAATAATGCATAATTACGATGCGCGCGAAGTGGTGAAACCAAGGTTTTAAAGGTGGCTCTGTTCGCAGGGCGGCGCATAAAAATATACGGATGGTTCTCTGATATATTTTCAGGGAACCACCCGTATATTCTTATCAAGTTATATAGCTGTTCGGCTATATATACTAATCAAACCCTATTTTGTGGGGTATGACGGTGCCTCTTCGCCAGCCATACGTTCGAGCACGCGCACCACCTGGCAGGAGTAACCGAACTCATTGTCGTACCAGACGTACAGGATTGCCGAGTCATCGCTGACGACGGTGGTAAGCGCATCCACCACACCCGCGTTACGGGAACCCACAAAGTCGGTGGATACGGCCTCATGCGAATCGGAGTAACCAATCTGGCGGCGAAGTTCACCGTTGAGGGCAACCTGGCGGAAGACCTCGTTCAGTTCATCTTTAGAACCGGCGGGCTTAGCCAGCTTCACGTTCAGAATAGCCATCGAAACGTCCGGGGTTGGAACGCGAATAGCGTTACCGGTGAGCTTGCCCTCCAACTGGGGGAGTGCCTTAGAAACGGCACGCGCCGCACCGGTTTCGGTAATCACCATGTTCAGCACCGCTGAACGGCCGCGGCGATCACCCTTGTGGAAGTTATCGATCAGGTTCTGATCATTCGTGAAAGCGTGCACGGTCTCCACGTGACCGTGTTCCACACCGTATACGTCATCAAGAACCTTCAGCGCGGGGGTAATCGCGTTGGTCGTGCAGGATGCCGCCGAAAGAATCTTATCGTCGTCGGTAATGATGCTATCGTTTACGCCGAAGACAATATTCTTCATATCGCCCTTACCGGGAGCGGTCAGCAGAACGCGGGAAATACCGGGGCGCTCAAGGTGCTGGGTCAGCCCCGGAACATCACGCCAGCGGCCGGTGTTATCGACCAGAAGCGCATCCTCAATACCGTACTCGGTGTAATCCACACTGGTCGGATCTGACGAGTAGATGAAACGTACCGGCAGACCGTTAGCAATAATGGTGTTGTTCTCAGCATCTACCTTAATAGTGCCCTTGAACGGGCCGTGCACCGAATCGCGTGCCAGCAAAGAAGCGCGCTTCTCAAGGTCGTTTTCGGTGTTCTTGCGCACCACCACTGCACGCAGGCGCAGGTTTGCCCCCAGCGATGAGGAACGCTCCAGCAGAATACGTGCCAACAGACGGCCAATGCGCCCGAAACCGTAGAGCACCACATCCTGCTGCTTAACAGTCTCGCCCTTCTTACCAACCGATGCACCAACCTGCTCGGGCAGCCACATGGAAAAGTCGGGGGAACCCGCATCAACATGCTGGCGATGCAGCGCCGCAATGTTGATCGAGCAGGGACCAAGGTTAAGGTCAAAAAGTGCCTGAACCAGCTCTAGCGTATGCTCGGGGTTCAGCGGGGTTCCATCAACCTTCGCGGCACCATCATGCAGGCGCAACAGCTGAATAACAGACTTATTAACCAGGCTGCGACCGTGAATATTAAGAACTACACCGTTCTCGCGGTTTAGCTTACCGATGAGGGGAATCATCTCCTCAGCCTGGGTTTCGCGGGCAATCCACTGCTCGTGAGTGTTTTCGGGAGTCGTCACTCTTGACCTTCTTCCTCAATGGACGTCTTCGTCGGAATTTTTTGTTCGTGCCGATGCGCATGCCCAATTCATCGGGCCGCACGCAACTGACTCTGCTTTAAGTCTAACCGCTGCGGCGAACGGTTTTATTCCCTCACGCCGTCGAATCTGTGAAATCTAGCACGCTTTGCACGATGCGCTACGCTCGAAGCCAATAAAGCCCACACAAGCCCTCACACAAGAAGCGAAAACAACGGGAATAACACACAGAAACACACTCCACCGCGCGGCAACCTTGAGTAGAATTGAGACATGTTAACTGTCATCGGTGAAGCACTCGTAGACGTCGTCCACAGCAACGACGCCCCCATGCACGCCTACCCCGGCGGATCTCCCCTCAACGTCGCCGTCGGCGCCGCACGGCTAGGGCACAAGACCCGGTTTATCGGCCACTACGGAACCGACGAACACGGCGCCAGCATTGCCGCGCACCTGAGCGCATCCAAAGTGCAGGTACCCTTCGAGCCGCGCGCCGCACGAACCTCAACCGCGCAGGCGTATATCGGGGAAGACGGCGCGGCACGCTACGAATTCGATATCGACTGGAGCCTCGATAGCTACGCCGACGATATTCTGGCCTTAGCCCCCAGCTGCGAAGCGCTGCACACTGGCTCTATCGGGGCGATGCTCGAACCGGGCGCCCACGTGGTCGCTCAAGCGCTCACGGCGGCACGCGAAAGCGCACTCATCAGCTACGACCCAAACTGCCGCCCCACCATTATTAGCGACCGTGCCCTCGCCCGCGGCTGGGCAGAAAAATTTGCTGCGCTCGCCTCAGTGGTGAAGGCAAGCGACGAAGATCTGACATGGCTATATCCTGACCGTTCCCTTGCAGAAACCGCGCATGCCTGGCTCGACCTCGGCGTAGAACTGATGGTGATAACCCGCGGTGAAGGTGGGCCGATCGCCTATACCCGTGCATACCCCAACGGGATTGAAGAACCGGCCTATCGCGTGGAGGTTGCAGATACTGTAGGAGCGGGCGATTCGCTCATGGCGGCGCTGATCGCTGCACTCCTCGACAGAGGCATTAGCGGTGCTCAAGCACGCACCAAACTTGCCGCACTCACCCGCGAAGATATTCAAAATCTGCTACGATTCTCCGCAACGGCGGCGGGAATTACCGTCTCGCGTTCCGGAGCGAACCCGCCCACCCGCGAAGAACTTAACGCCGTACTCAACGGCTAAGTCAGCCACCCGACCTAAACGAGGAGGACTACCGTGACTAACAACCTCGGCACCGCACCCCTGCCGCGTGAACCCTACGCCGGGCTGCCCGACCTGCCGCTCTTCAACCTGACCTCCACCGACATTGAAAACGGCGCCGCCGCGCCCACTGCCATGCTCTCGGCGCTCTTCGGCGTGCCCGGCGGGCAGGATCAGTCTCCGCAGCTGAGCTGGTCGGGATTCCCCGAAGAGACCAAGTCCTTCGTTGTCACTTGCTACGACCCGGATGCGCCCACCCCCAGCGGGTTCTGGCACTGGACCGTATCAAACATCCCCGCATCGGTCACCGCGCTTGAGACCAACGCGGGCGCTATCGTTGGCGGTCAGGGCGGCGCGGCGCTTCCCGCCGGGGCGATAGCGCATCGCAACGACGCCGGAACCCCCGGATTCGTGGGTGCTGTACCCCCAGCAGGGCACGGGCCGCACCGTTACATATTCTGCGTGACTGCCGTGGATGTACCCGAACTTGAGGTAGACGAGAATACCTCACCTGCCGTCGTGAACTTCAACCTCTTCTTCCACGGCATCGCGCGCGCTTTCCTGACTGTTACCTACGCAGAGCCGGCGGCTTAGGCGCTTATTCTCGC
This sequence comes from Rothia sp. HMSC071F11, assembly GCF_001809115.1. Classification (NCBI taxonomy): domain Bacteria; kingdom Bacillati; phylum Actinomycetota; class Actinomycetes; order Micrococcales; family Micrococcaceae; genus Rothia; species Rothia sp. HMSC071F11. Next base: position 127,165 of record NZ_KV795771.1, on the reverse strand, counting down.
ATGATTAAGCTCATCGCCAGCGATCTGGATGGCACGCTCATCGGGCCTGATTTTCGTTTTCGCCCCCGCACCCTGCACGCCCTAGAGGCGGCGCGTGCGGCGGGCATCGACATCGTGTTCGTGACCGGGCGCCCGAGCCGTTGGCTTACCCCGCTGCGGGAACAAACCGATTTTGACTCCTACGCCATTTGCTCGAACGGTGCCGTGGTGTATCATCTGGGCGCCAACGAAGTAGAGGCGGTTAACGGCGCCGAACCCGCTGTGATTGAGCGTGCCCACACTCGGCTTGAGCCGATATTCCCCGAGGTCACCTACACCCTCGAAACTGCAGATACCGTCTACATTCAGGGTCCGCACGACGGGGGAGACGTGCTTGAGGGCGCTCGCGTGGTTGAATCCTCTATGGCGGAGGCATTTGTGGCGCTCGGCGATACTCCGATCATTAAATACCTGGTTCGGGTGCCCGGTATGGACCCCGATATTCTGCATGTGCGTGTGGCGCAGACCGTGGGTGAGCTGGTGTCGGTCACGCGCGGGGTTGTGGGCGAGCCGCTGATCGAGATGGGCTCGAAGACCGTGAATAAGGGGCGCACTCTCGCCCAATTTGCCGCAAGGCACGGTATTGAGGCGCACGAGGTGATGGCCTTCGGCGATATGCCTAACGATGCCGAAATGCTGTGCTGGGCGGGTCGCGGGTATGCGATGGCATCCGGCGAGCCTGCGCTGATTAAGAAGGTGGGGCGCACCTGCCCGCCCTTCGGGGAAGACGGCGTGGCGCAGGTGATCGAGGCGATGCTTCAGGGTCGTGGTGAGGCACAGTACCGAGCGATGTAGACTCTGCATGACTGCATGCCGGCGGTCTTGTCCAAATCCTCATCTAAATTTTTGCCTCTCATCTAAAAATTTTTGGATGAGAGGCGTATTTTTGGATGAGGGAGCCGTCGAAAGTACGTACTGGGCATAAAACGGTCGTCTATATAGAAGTAATTCTTTCTATTATCGCTTATACTAGAAATAGTTCTTTCTATATGAGGGTATAAAGATTATGGCGTATATTCCCACCAAGGTGCGCCGAGCCGCGCGGACGATCGGTGAGCAGTTGCGCATCCAACGTAAACTGATGGGTCTGACCGCGCAGATGGTTGCGGAACGTGCCGACATTACGACCGTGACCCTGCGGCGCATTGAGCAGGGCGAATCGGTGCGTACCGACGTACTTTTTCGTGTGCTGCGGGTGCTCGGCATGCTGGATGCGGTCGTCACCGCCACCGACCCGTACCTCACGGATGTCGGCCGCCTGCGTGCCAGCGAAAAACTCCCCAAGTCGGTGCGCATCCCCAAAAGCGAAATGGGCTGGTAACTATGGGTGAAGCAGCTGATTAACTGAATTTATAGTGCTGTTGCGCATTTATCAATGCTCAAGAGCTGACCCGTCGCATTAGCGGTTCTGCTGATTATCTTCCGCGTCAATCCTTTTAAAGAAGGAATAGTAAATAATTTGAACAAAAACGATCAGCATGATGATGAGGATTATTGGAACCGTTATATATTCGATTTTCATGTGCCGATCTAGCACGTCCACGCCGAAGGTGATAATCAGAAAGACCATGAGGTAGTTCGATTTCGTCTTCATCTTTCCCACTCTAACATTGCCGAGTGCAAGAATTCTTGCACCTATAAGCTTTATAAAGCCATATAAAGCTGATAGGGTGGTGTGTACAAGGGAAGGAGTGCATCATGCCTAAGAGTTTAGCGACCGAAGAGTTCATCACAGGTGTTCTGCACGATACTGAGCGGCGCATCCGTGAACAGATTGATCGGGGTGAAATCACTCCCACTGCCGAGTCTATGCAGGAGCTCTCGAACGCGCTCTCGCATACGGTTGAGGTGCGCAAGGGCGCGCGGGGATCTGGGAAGTATATTGGCAAGGTGAAGGATAGCCGCAGCACCCGCGAATACCTTGGCGGCATCAGTCTGCAGGCCCTCAACGATAGGGTGCGCAAGAACAATATTCTGCGCCTCAAAAACAAGGCGGGACGTAACGGATATCCGGTTTTTCAGTTCAAAGACGGGGCAGTGGATCCGCAGGTTCGGCAGGTTATTAAAATATTGTTAGATAGCGGCCTTACCGAGTGGGGTGTAGCTTTTTGGCTTGCTCGTCCGTCGAAATTCTACGATGATCGCCCCGCAGTCGAGTACATGAAGGACTCCGAAGAGAACTTCAAGCTCGTTGTGGCTCATGCTCATGAGGACGCTGCTAACCGGAGGGCAAACTACTAATGACTAAGACGCCTGCTGAACGTCATGATTCCACTTTGCGTCCGCCTCGCCGTCCGCTTGACCCTACTAAAATACCTGCAGTTTCAGTAGGGTATGGATCAGGGTGTCATGAAACAGGTACCTGGTATCGTGCATATCTACGAGATGCACCTGGAGGTCAAAGAGACTGCCGCTATTTTTCCTCCGGCTCCGGAAGGTACGATATATCTTTCCCCGGAGGAACGCTTAACCTGGCTGGCACTGAGGAAGTTGCTATTCGCGAGAAGCTAGGGGCTGAACTCATTAACCGAGATATGGTACCGATGGATGAGTTCGACGGCGTTTATGTGGCTCGTGTTCAGCTCCCACGCGTATTTAAGGTTGCTGATTTTCGTCAAGCATTTGGTGGCTTTGCACCCGGGGATATTTCTTCTGCATTGTTTCACGCTGAGGGCTATTCTGTTACTCAACAGTGGGCAGAAGCGGTTCGGGAAGCAGGGTTAGAGGGGATTATTGCACGTTCGAGGTTCAGCAGTGGAAGTGCTCTATACCTTTTTGGAACTAGCGGCGAAAACCGGGAGTTTGGCAGCATTGGCGGCGAAGAGACAGCACTCAGCGTAGCGCGCGCTATACCCTTCTTCCCTGAGATCGTGAGCGTTGAAGAGGAAGAGTTCGAATTCGAGTAATGAGTACGGGCTGTATCTTCATACTCATATAACATCTAAAAATGCCTTGGCGCACATAGCGTGTTATGTGCACCAAGGCATTTTGGCATCCTCGGAAGGAAACTTTTGCCGGTCTAGTGCCCCAGCGCGTCGTGGTCCCTGTCAGTGAAGGGATCCAGCGGATCGCCCGCTGCCCTAGTGCGTTTGGCGATGAACGTCATCAGATGGAACACGATCAAAGTTGCCGCCGTGCCGAGTGCAATACCGGCGAACGACAAGCCCGAGAACTCCCAGGTGTAATCCGCGATGCCCACAATCAGTGCAACAGCGGCGGTCGTCAGGTTAATCTGGTTTGAGAAATCCACGCGGTTCTCGCTCCAAATGCGCACGCCGAGCATCCCGATCATGCCGTAGAGCACGGTTGCGGCACCTCCAAGAACACCCGCCGGAACGGTCGCAATCGCCGCGCCGAACGCCGGGAAAAGCGAGAGAGCGATCGCGAAAATCGCGGCCACCCAGTATGCCGCCGTCGAATACACCTTAGTTGCCGCCATAACACCGATATTCTCGGCGTAGGTGGTCGTACCGGAACCGCCGCCAAAACCGGCGACGGTGGTCGCTAAACCGTCCGCCATGAGCGCGCGACCCGAGTACTCATCTAGGTTCTCGCCCGTCATGAGCGCCACCGACTTCACGTGCCCAATATTCTCGGCAACCAGCACCAGAATCACGGGAATAAACAGCCCGGCAAGCTCCCAGTGGAACTCGGGGTTCTGAAAATGCGGCAGGCCGATAATGCCCTGTTGCTGCACGGTCTTTTCGATGGTCGAGAAGTCTACCTCGCCGCGCACAACCGCAGTCACATACCCGATAATCACGCCCAACAGAATCGAGAGGCGGCCAATAATACCCTTGAACAGCACCGAAATCAGGATAATCGAGATAAGGGTTACGAGCGCGGTGATGGGCGCCTTCATGAAGTTCGCTTTCGCGCTCGGTGCCAGGTTGAATCCGATGAGCGCCACGATCGCGCCGGTCACCACGGGCGGCATGAGTTTCGTTAGCCAGCCGGTGCCCGCAAACTGCACAATAACGCCAACCAAAAAGAGCGACAGACCCGCCATGACGATACCGCCGAGCGCACCCGCCGGGCCATGCTGGTTTGTCGCCGCTGCCAGGGGTGCGATAAACGCAAAGGAAGAGCCCAGATAAGAAGGCACACGCCCGCGCGTGAGCAGCAGGAATAAAACGGTGCCCAGGCCCGAGAAGAACAGTGTGGTTGCGGGCGGGAATCCGGTCAGCAGCGGGACGAGGAAGGTCGCGCCGAACATCGCCACCACATGCTGGGCACCGATGCCGATCGTAATAGGCCAGGCGAGGCGTTCGCTCGGTGCCACGACCGAGCCGGGTTTAATGCTTCTGCCGTCGCCGTGCAGACGCCAGCCGAAACCGGGTTTCTGTGTGCTCATGGGATGCGATCTCCAGGTGAAAGTGAGGACAAAATTCCCAGTAATTCTACACCTGTTGGCTCCTGCATGCGCATTGTAAAAAGGCTCTTGATGCGAATAAACGGATTTTCACCGCTTTATTCACACCAAGAGCCTATTTAGCAGGGGAGGGGGCCGCTACAGCGCCGCCTGCAAATCCTCTAAGTGGTCGTACTTTGAGAGCTCGAAACGTAGATGCCCCTCGGTCGGCGACTGCACCGGCAGGAACGAAGCCTCACGCAAACGCCGCGCGGTCGGCGAGGAAGCAACGTAACCGGCGCCTCCAACAACCTGCAGCTCAAAATGCGTAGCAATCGTCGCCAGATGCGAAACACCCAGACGCAGGCTCAACAAATCGCGACGCTCGGCACACTGCGGCTCACGCGCCAAACGCACCAGCTCATCGCGCAAGCTCTCGTACTCGCCTACAATCAGCGGGAACTCAGAACTGAAAATACCCTGCGAAGCCTCAAGATGCTTCGAAGCCTCCACCAGCGCACCGGCGGCAAGACCCAAGCAGAATGCGGACTGCACCAGTAAGAACGGCGCGGTCACATCGTTAAGGAAACCCTCAAAATTATCGGTCAGAATATCCTCGGTCGGCACAAAAACATCCTCAAAAATGATCGTGCCAGACTCGGTTCCGTTGAGCGCCAGCAGGTTACGGTGATACACAACCTTCAGCCCAGGAACATCCTGGCGAACCGTCACAATATACCGGTTCGGATGCCCCTCCTGCGCATTCTGCACAGCTACCGGCAGCACAATCACGCCGCCCGGGTACAGGTTAGAAGCCCACGACACCGTGCCGTTGAGCTTTACACCGCCCTCTACCAAAGTGCCCAAAACCTTGATCGGCGCAAGCCCCGAAGCCTCCTTATACGCCGCCGCCATCGCACTCGTGCCGCTCGTCGTGGCCTCAGCCAACCCCTCGGGCAGTTCACGGTTCACCGCATCAAAGAACGCAATCGTAGAACGATGCGCCCACAGCGAGAACCCGGTTGTCGCATCCTGCGAAGCAAGGTCAAAAGCAACCGAAACCTGCGGAAGCAAGGACCCGGTGCGCCCCAGAGTCAGCAGACCATCCTTCGCAATCTCGCGCAGATTCTCAAACGGGGAACGCTCACCGGCATCGACGGCATCTGCGTGTTCGGCGGCAAGCGCAAGCACGCGCTCGCGCTGAGGATAATCCTCAAGAGGTTCAAGAGTGAAATCAGACATGGTAGAGAGCTCCTTGATGCAATGTGCAGATGTGCTTATGCGTGTAGCTTGAAGAGACGGTCGATGGGGGTGCTTACGGCTTTGCGGGCGCGAAGTACCGCATCCTCATCGGGGGCGTCGTAGAAGCACAGGCACTTGGCGGTATCCTCACGCACATAGGTGCGCAGGAAGGAGACCTCGGGCACCTCGGCGTACTTGGGTGCGTTCGCCTTCTTGCGAGTCAGGTACTGCTCCATCGTGATTTCGGCGGGAATATCCCACTCGACCAGGTAGTCTGCATCTTTCTTGAGCTTCTTAATGTCGTCGAGTTCTGCGCCCACCAAGCGAACCTCGTCGGGGCCAACCACGGATGCGCGCTCGCCAATAGCCGCAGTGAGGGCGGGCGCGAATGCGGTATTTTCAGACTCGATGATAGCGAAGATCAGCTTGTGATCGGCGGAAACCTGGGTTTCGATGAGCTCCGCGCCTTCGCTCAGGGAGTTGGAAACGGTTTCGATGAGCGCAGTTGCCTCGTCCTTGGATGCGGTTGCTGGGGTCAGCTCGATCAGGTACAGTGCCATGTCTGTTTTCTCCTTAGATAGAACGTTGTCTTTTACCTGCCTGTGCGGCGGGTCTGGCATATACCCTAAACCGGTCGCGGGCGCGGCGCATAATGTTTTTCGCTATGAGTCCTAAAACGAAGATTTAAGAACCCTTCACCCGTCACATGAAGTAATGCAGAGACACAAAACGTCATGTTACAGCGGTGACGGGAATATTTATACGGCGTCTAATGTTTGAGGCGGGTTTAAGATGCTGACGGTTAGGATGCGCAGCGAGCAAAACCTGACTTTTGGTAGCGTAAATACCTGACTTTTGGTAGCGTAGAATGCCTCTATTTACTATCTGACTAGTGAAAATACATGTTTTGTCAGATCTGCTGACGAGGGGCTTATTCTGCCCTCATGCCCCTGCTGGCTAAATAGCGTGCAGTAGCTTATCCTAGCGAGAAATGAGAACTCTATTTTCTCAATAGTATTCTTAATGAGAAAATAGAGCTCCAAATTCTCATTAACTGCCCGTACTTACCTCATTTTTAGGGCATTCCCTATCATGCAGCAGAAAGGAGCGTGGGGTATGCCAGCCATCTCATGGGCTTCTCTCGATTGGGAACAGCAGGCTCTGTGGCAGCATCGTGACCCACTCGCATCCCGTCGTGCTCGTCAGCGGAACACTGGCGAGTTTAAAAGTGCCGTTACACCGCGCATCGCCGAGCAAACACCTCAGCTTTCCCCGCAGCTACATACTCTGGTGCAGGACTGCACGCGCACGATTACTCGCTTCGACGAGCAGCATGCGGCGTTAGGTGGCGTGCCATTTGCGGCGGTGCTTTTGCGGGGTGAATCGGCATCAAGTTCGCAGATTGAAAACCTGACGGTTTCAGCACGTAGGTTATCGTTGGCGGTGGTGGGCGCTTCCGGTTCCACTGTGGGGCATAATGCCGAGTTGGTGGCACGCAATGTTCGCGCCATGCAGGCAGCTTTAGGGGCGGCAGAGAGCCTGACCATTGAATCTATCGTGCATATGCACCATGAACTGACGGCTGGCACCCTAGATGACGCCGGGAAGTTCCGCCAACAGTGGGTGTGGGTTGGCGGGCAGTCGCCTGTAACAGCAGATTATGTGGCACCGCACTGGAAGCTAGTACCCGCCGCCATGAATGACCTCGTTGAATTTATGGCGCGTCGTGATCTTGACCCGCTGGTGCAGGCTGCCATCGCTCATGCACAATTTGAGACTATTCACCCTTTTACTGATGGGAATGGGCGTACCGGTCGGGCGCTTATTTCGGCTTTGCTCATGGCCCGTGGAGTCACCGAACATGTTGTGCTGCCAATTTCTTCGGGGCTTCTGCATGACGTCGCAGACTATATTGCGGCGCTTACCGCATACCGCGCTGGAGATATAGAGCCTATGATCCGGTGCTTTATTCAAGCTTCAAATGCTGCCGTCGAGAACGCTCGTATCTTGGCAGAGGACATCTCCGGATTACGCGATAAAATTCTGGGAACAGCACGTCGAACAACATCCGCTTTGAAGGCGGTCGCCGATTTTTGCTGCACCGAACCGGCTTTTACGGTACAGATGGTGGAGCAGAATACGTCTGTGGCACCGGCAACGATATACCGCATTATCGCAACCCTTGAGAAAGCGGGGGTGATACGCCGTGAGAAAACCTTTGTTGCGGGTCAGCGCGTATGGACAGTTCCTCACCTTAACGATGCGCTTGATGCATTCGCGGCGCGTGCCGGGCGGCGCATCCAGGCTTAATAATCATGTTGTGAAAGGCTCTATGCCCCTCCTGGAATATAACGTAGGCGGCATATATCCAAGTCAAACCACAGGAACTAAAACTGGTGGGTGCATCTTCAAGTATTGAAGATGCACCCACCGCTATATATGCCTAAAACGGAATACTACTTCACATCGCGCATAAGTTTCTGGATGGGCGCACGGCAGAGGAAGAGGACGATACCAGCAATAACCGAGACGGCACCCACCCACATAAAGTAGGAAGCCTCAGTGTCTTGGCTGTAGAACTGTGCGCACCAGCCCGCGAATGCGGTACCCATCGCCAGCGAGGTCCAGTAAAGCGCCATCATGTTCACCTTATACGCTTCGGGCGCGAGCCTGGTGGTCAGCGCCATGCCCGTGGGCGAAATCGTAAGCTCGGCAACAGTGAAGATAAACATGATGATAACCATCCAGTAGACCGACACGCGAGAGACACCCACCTGCGTGAGGAAAACCCAGTATGCCGGGCCGATAATCACGAGCGCGAGTGAGAACTTGGTGGTTGTGCGCGGCTGCCGATCGCCCAATTTCGTCCACATGGCGGCGAACCCCGCCCCCAGAAGAATCACGAAAATAGGGGCAAGGGAATTGACGAGGGTCGGAGGAAGATCCATGCCCAGAATATGCCAGTCGAGTCGCTCATCAGAATAGATGGGAATGACCGTGAACTGCTGCTGGTAGAGCGCCCAGAAAATAGCGTTGGCAATCCAGAGGGGAATAAACGCCCACACCCGCGAGCGTTCGGTGTTGGTTACGTTCTTGGCGGTGAGCAACTGAATAAAAAGAGCTATGGCCCCGATGCCGACGGCGCTTACCACCCACGTGGCGAGGTTGCCTGTAGTCATCCAGCCCATCATGACCAGCAGGAATGTTATGAGAGCTACACCCGCCAGAACACCGGCTAAAATACCGTTCTGACGTGGGGTGAAAGGAACGGTTACTTCGTGCACCGATTCGGGCAGGTTCTTGCGGGTGAGCGCATACTGAATAAGCCCGGCCGCCATACCGATAGCCGCGATTCCGAAGCCGAAGTGGAAACCTAACCAACCCCATCCCCAGCCGGTTAGTGCCGGACCTAAAAGCGCGCCGATGTTGATGCCAATATAGAAAAGCGTGAACCCCGCTTCGCGTTTGGGGTCGTCTTTGCTGTAGAGCGAACCGACCAGAACCGATGCGCTGCTTTTGAGACAGCCCGAACCGATCGCGACCAGAAGCAGACCGGTAATCACGCCAGCGGCACCGGGCATGACCGCAAGAACAATGTGCCCCGCCATAATACCGATAGCGGAATAAAAGAGGGTACGTTCGGGCCCTAGGACGCGGTCGCCCAAAATACCGCCGAGGATCGCCATGAGGTAAACGGTTGCACCATACGCTCCCATAGCGCCGGTTGCTGCCTCTTTGGGGATCCCTAATCCGCCGTCTTCGATAGAGTAGTACAGGTAATAGAGGGCAAGAACCTGCATGCCGTAGAATGAGAACCGTTCCCACATTTCCACGGTGAAAAGATTGGCGAGCATCGGTGGGTGCCCAAAGAATGTTCGCGGCTTCTGCGCCGCTGGTTGTGTGGCTACCATAAAGCCTCCCAAGAATACACAGACCGGAAGTGTTCTAGGTTATATTTCCTCAGTGTATACCTGTGAAATGCATATGTATACAGAAGCTTGTGCAGAAATTAGGCATAAATTCCGTATTTACTCTGCATGAAATCTCATATCTAATGGTGGGGCTGGGGTGTATTGCGTGCACGCGCGCGTGCCTTATGACCTCAAAATTTGTAGAGTTGAAGATGTATCTCACGAAACTATAGAGGAGAATCCCATGAATAACGTACCCCAGGTAACCCCTGCCGATGTTCCTGCCGGTGCCAAGATTATTGATGTGCGCGAAGACTACGAATGGGAAGGCGGTCACGTTGCTGGCGCCCAGCACATTACCCTAGGAACGCTGACCGAGCGACTTGCAGAGCTACCCAGCAAAGATGAAGAATTCTATGTGATCTGCCACGGTGGCGGGCGTTCAAACCGTGCGGCTGAATACCTGCGCCAGAACGGATACCAGGCGAAAAATATTGCTGGTGGAACAAGTGCTTGGTTCACCGCAAAGCTGCCCATGGAAAGCGAAAACGGGCAGGAACCTGCCGTCGTTCACTAATGACGCTATACCCCAAAACTTTGGAATATATACCGTCTGATTAGTGTATATAGTCAAAACGACATATAAGGATACGGCACCCCAGCCCGCGAAATGGCTGCCGGTGCCGTATCCTTTGTATTTGGGTCGAAGCCACGCCGCTCAAGACCGACGGCAACGCACTCTACAATAGGAGACGTGATTCTTCAGCCCGATCAATACCCAACGCTGCACGTGCGCACCCTCGACTTTGAGATCATGCCCGAGGCTGCATACCCCGTGATTGCTGCGGGTGCTCGGTACGCCTATTGGCTTGATTCTGCACGAGAAGAATCGCCTATGTCTCGTGTCTCGTATGTGGGGGTCGTCCCGCGTTGGGCGGCTGTGTTGCGCATCGAAAACGCATGTGAGGCAACAAACCCGACACTTTGGGATGTCCTCGACACTGCGCTTGCCAGCGTGCCTGAGCCCGATAATATTGCCGAACTGCCCGAAGGCTTGCGCGGTGGTTACGTGGGTTATTTCGGGTACGAGGCGCGTGCCGCCCTGCACCCTGGGCGCATTGGATATGCACCCCGGCACACGGCACAAACCCCGGATTCTCTCTGGATGCCTGCCGTGCGGTACCTGACTTATGAACATGAAACCCGCCGCGCGTGGTTGCTGGGCGATAAACCCTGGCTTGAGGAAATCGAGCCGCTTTTGCGCGAACTGGCGCGGGAAGATTCTTTGAGTGAGATACCAGGCGATAACGCGCTTAGCTGCGATAAACCGTCGCCCCAGCTGCGCTTTGAAGCCCCTGAGCGCGAAAGCTATTGCGCAGATATTGAACGTGCACAATGGCATATTTATGAGGGGAATAGTTATGAGGTCTGCCTGAGCGCCGAAAGTACCGCGCGGGTAGAACATCCTCTCACTCCAGATCAGCTTTTTGAGCTGTACCGCACTCAGCGCAGGCATAATCCCGCACCTTACGCCGCTTATTTGCGGTGCGGTGACTTCTCGGTGCTTTCATCGTCTCCTGAGCGTTTTCTGATGGTCGATACGCACGGAAACGCCGAAACGAAGCCGATTAAAGGGACGTGCCCGCGCGGTGCGAATCCTCAGGATGACGCCGCCGCGGCTCACTGGCTGCAGCACGATGCGAAAACCCGTGCCGAGAACCTGATGATCGTCGATCTTTTGCGCAATGACCTCTCGACGGTGAGTGACCCCGCGAGCGTTCAGGTTCCTGTACTCATGGGTGTGGAAAGTTATGCAACGGTGCATCAGCTTGTTTCTACCGTCGCTGCGCGCCTTAAGCCCGAAATTTCCGCGGTGCATGCCAGCGCGGCGTGCTTCCCTGGCGGATCTATGACCGGCGCACCTAAGCCCTCAACAATGAATATTATTGAGGATCTGGAGGCGCGCCCCCGCGGCGTATACTCGGGTGCTCTCGGGTTCTTCTCGGCGGATGGCGGTGCCAATCTCTCTATTGTCATACGCACCTTGGTTGCACACGATAACGGGCTTATAACCCTCGCCGCCGGCGGCGCCATTGTCGCCGATTCAGACCCGAACGCCGAGTACGAAGAAATGTTGACGAAACTGCGTGCGGCGCTTCCGCCGAGTGTGGGGCGCATCGTTGAAAAAGGTGTGAGTAAGCAGAGCGTTGCCGCGACCGACCAGGAAAGCCCAGGAATATTATGAATTTTGTCTTCGACATCGACGGTACCACCAGCTTTAACGGCATGGTGATCGAACCCGCCATTGAGCGCGAAATTTATGCGCTGCTGCAGGCAGGACACCGCGTGGTTTTTGCCTCCGCCCGACCGGTGCGCGATATTCTGCCCATGCTCTCTGAGGATGCGCGCGCGCATAGCGGGCTGGCGCTGATCGGCGCGAACGGTTCGCTGCTGTATCGGGACGGGCATCTGCGGGCGCGGGAATACCTAGATGCGCATAGTTATGCGAAAATTCGGGATCTTATCGAACGTCACAGGCTGCACTATATTGCGGACTCCCTGGATTCTTACGCCTTTGATTTGCCCGATGCGCATGTGCTCGTGGAAAGGCTAAACCCCGAGGGAACCGATCGCCTAGTTTCCTTGAAAGACCTGGAGAATCCGGTCAAAATAATTCTGCTTGACATCAATAATCCGCATCTTTACGCCGAGCTTGAAGAGACTATTGCGAGCCTAAACCTGCATGTGACTAAGCATCAGGATGCCACCACGAGTATTGACCTGGCGCCCGGGGGAGTGCATAAAGTTTCGGCTCTGCCGCAGGCGCTTGGCGCGCGCCCGGGTGAAAAACCCGGCCCTTATATCGCGTTCGGCAATGATATGAACGATGTAGGGCTGCTTGAGGGCGCGCAGTATGCGGTTGCGGTGGGCTCGCATGAGGCCCTGCTGCCGCTCGCAGATCTGACGGTGGATCCGCACCCGGATGCGGTCGCCGCCGCCATCCGCGCACTCGCCTCCTCGTCCGTCTTGTAAAAAGACTCTTTATTTATATCAAGCGGGTTTTAACGCTTTATTCACTATCAAGGCTCTTTTGATGCGGCATATTCGATGCAGTCTGAAATCCGATGAATCATCGCAGAATACCCCTATTTCACATAATTTCGGCTATGCTCTAGAGGTGGTTTCACAAAACCATCTTTCCGCACACAATATTTGAAGGAGCATCACCGATGAGTGAAAACATTACGTCCGGTCAAGAAAAACCGCAGAATTCCCCGTCTGTTCAGCAAACTTCTTCTCAGCAGCCTATGATGCAGCCCGCACCGACAGCTTACGCCGCTGCAGCTTCAATACCAGCCACTCGCCCCAAAATTACGGCGTTGGCTATGACCGCTTTTATAGTCAGTCTGGCGTGCGCGCTCTTACGCCTCGTTGAGTTCGGTACCATGAGGTCTGCCATGAGCTCTCTGCAGACTGTGGCTGCGATGAATGGCGGGCAGTCACTCAGAAACTACAATACTCTAGAATCGTTTGTGTCCTTTATTTCTCTTCCGCTGTTCCTCAGCATTATTCTGTACATCCTGTTTGGTGTTTTCATCTACCGAGGATACAACTGGTCGCGTATCGTCATGACCGTTATTGCTGTTTTGGCCCTTGCCGGTATTGTTTTGCACACGTTTATCACATCGGCGGCTTTGAGCGGTATGAATGAAGAGAGGTCATCGCTCGCGCCCGGTTTTACGTCTTCCCTTTCTACGCTCATTGTGATCTACGTGGTGTTGTTTATCGCTAACGTTGCCCTGATTGTTTTCTTGTGGCTACCCGGGACCAACAGGTTTATGCGTGACTCCAAGGCGTACCGTCTGGCACAGAATCCGATGGCTCAGCCCACAGTCGTACAGGCGCAGCCCGTTCAGCCGTACCAGAACTAACCTGCATATTTAGGGTAGTAGGTGCTAAAAAGGCTCTTTATGTGAATAAAGAGCCTTTTTTACACGGCAGAGAGCCGGGACGCACCCCTAAAGCATAGCCCTGGACGCCCACCGCCAGCCCGTGCCCGGGGTAACCCGCTAAACTTGAAACATGACTAAACTTTCCGAAACCCTGCCTATTGAAGAAGCCCGCGAACGTCTGCGCCAGCTCATCTCCGAGCTTGCCGTGGTGCGCGGTAAAGTGACTCTCGCCTCCGGGAAAGAAGCCGACTACTACGTCGACTTGCGCCGTATCACCCTGCATCACGAAGCGTCGCGCCTGGTCGGTCAGGTGATGCTCGATCTGCTCGATCGCAACGGCATCGAGTTTGAGGCCGCCGGTGGTCTAACGATGGGCGCCGACCCCGTTGGCTCCGCAATTATGCGCGCGGCGGGCGATCAGGACCGCGCTATCGATTCGTTTGTGGTGCGTAAGGCGCAAAAGTCCTACGGCATGGGTCGCCAGGTTGAGGGGCCTAGCGTTGAGGGTCGCCGCGTGGTCGCCGTTGAAGATACTTCCACCACCGGAGGGTCTGCGTTAACCGCCGTGGATGCGCTGCGCACAGCGGGCGCCGAGGTCGTCGCCGTCGCCGTCATCGTAGACCGTGCAACCGGGGCGAAAGAACATATCGAGGAGGTTGCCGGGGTTCCCTGCTTCTACGCCTACTCCAAGGATGATTTAGGGCTCGACTAGGGGCTTTATAGGTGCCCGCGCGTGCCGGTAGTTAGCGGCGTGCGGGCATTGCCGCACCGCATGCCCCCCCGAATCCTTCGCCGCGCATCCGGCACTATATGTACGCGCCATCAGAAAGAAACCATGAGTTTCCCAAGCCATCAGACCCCCCTTGACCCCTCAGATTCCGGGCAGGATTCCCGCGTGAACGAGCCTGCAGAACCGCAGAATACACCGCAGGAGTACCCCGAAAGCGAGGCTTTCGGAACGCCCCGGTTTGAGGTTGGCGTCGGCCCCTGGGAGGGCGAGTGGCCCGAGGGCGAGCATTGGGATGAACAGCTTCTGCGCGAGGGCGACCGGCGCAATGTGGTTGATAAGTACCGTTACTGGAGCATGGAGGCGATTATCGCCGACCTTGATACGCGCCGCCATGATTTTCACGTCGCGATCGAGAATTGGCAGCACGATCTGAATATCGGTACCGTGGTGCGCACCGCGAACGCCTTTTTGGCGAAGGAAGTGCATATTATCGGTAAGAAACGCTGGAACCGGCGCGGTGCGATGGTGACCGACCGGTACCAGCATGTACGGCATCACCCCACGATTGAGGATTTTGTGGCGTGGGCGCAGGGCGAGGGGCTGGACATTATCGGCATCGATATTTTTCCGGATTCGGTGCCGCTTGAAACCTACGATCTGCCGAAGAATTGCGTGCTGGTTTTTGGGCAGGAAGGCCCAGGGTTGTCGGAGGAAATTCATGCCGCCGCGCGCGATACGCTCTCGATCGAGCAATTCGGTTCAACCCGGTCGATGAACGCGGCAACCGCCGCCGGGATCGCGATGCACGCCTGGGTACGCCGCCATGTTTTCGGGCAAAAACCTTAAAGCAAATACACCGCGAGCAGGTAGGATTTTGCCGAAAAGGTAGGATTTTCCTACCTGCTCGGACCAAAAACCACCTGCTCGCGGTGTTGTGTAGGGGAGTGAACCCCTAGCCTACCGGAACGTTCACGTTCACGAGCGAGAAAAGATCCTTCGGATCGTCCGGGTTCGCCACCAGGTCAATGAACTGCTGCAGATCGGTACCCCGGGTTGCCTCGCGTGCATAGCGCAGCGCCGAGAAGTCGGCGATCGCAAAGCCCACCGAATCGAAGAGAGTAATCTGCTCATCCGAGACGCGCCCGGGCTCCTCGCCAGTCAGAACCTTCCAGAACTCCACCACAGGGAAGTCCGGGTCCTTCTGCTGAATTTCACCCTCGATGCGGGTCTGCGGAGGGAACTCCACGAACACTGTCGAACGATCCAAAATCTCGCTTTCCAGCTCGGTTTTGCCGGGGCAGTCGCCTCCAATAGCATTCAGATGCACGCCGGGTTTCACCTGCGAATTTAGAAGCACCTTTGCCTGCTGTTTATCGGCGGTGCAGGTGGTAATAATATCGGCGTCTGCAACGGCCTCGTCCACGCTGGATGCGGCATGAATCCTGAACCCCAGCGGCTCCAGATTACGGCGGAACTTCTCGATAGCGGCGGGATCAACATCGTATACCACAAGGTCTTCGATGCCGAGGACGGCGCGCATCCCAAGGGCTTGGAACTCGGACTGCGAACCGGCGCCGATCATCGCTATCTTCCGCGAATCCTTGCGCGCCAGATGCTTAGCCACCATGGCAGAAACAGCGGCGGTACGAAGGGCGGTCAGCAGGGTCATCTCCGCGAGGAAGACGGGGTAGCCGTTATCCACATCAGCCAGCAGACCGAACGCGGTCACGGTTTGGTATCCGCGTGCAGGATTTGAGGGGTGCCCGTTCACGTACTTGAAGGAATAGATGATGTTATCTGAGGTCGGCATTAACTCAATCACGCCGAAGGGGGTGTGGGATGCCACGCGCGGAATCTTATCGAAGCTCTGCCATTTCTTGAAATCTTCTTCCAAGAAATTCACCATACCGGCAATAATATTCCCAACGCCGTCACGCTGAATCCACTGTGCCATGGATGCAACATCAACAAATTCAACCCTGTGGTCGGTCACGATAATCTCCTTAGTCGTGAGAGGCTGACATGAAATACTGAACCAGTATATCAGCGGTCAAATGTATAGATTATTACTGTGATGTATATAATATTCCCCGGAATACGCTGACAATATGCATGACATTATGTCAGCGTAGTGTGTGCAATATCCGGAAAATAATGTGTGTAAAAAGCTACTTCCGATCCTCATCCGAATCATCGTCGTGTTCGGCAAGTTCCGTGAAGTAATTCTTGTAAACGCCCTCATTCGAGAGCTTACGCGCCATCGGAGGAGCCGCAATCACCGGAACAGCGCCCGTGAAGCCCTCACGAACACGCGCAACCTCATTCACGCGATCGCGCACCACAAACCAACCAATAATGAGCAGCGGAATCACGAAAAGAAGCGAGATGAGAGTCCATGTGCCCACGGGGTAGTCGAGTGCCATCAGCACAATAACAATAGCCATGAAGGTCAGAACCGACCAGTCGGCAAAGCGCCCGCCGGGAGCACGGTACTCGGGGCGTGTGTACTTTCCTTCCTTAGCCAGCTTGAGGAACTTCTGATGCGAGAGCGAAATAGCAACCCAGGATGCCATCGTACCGAAGGCCGCAATATTGAGCACGACCTCAAACGCCTGTTCGGGAACAATGAAATTCAGAACCACACCGAAAAGCCCCACCACGCCGGTCAGCAGAATACCCGCCACCGGAACGCCCGACTTAGAAACCTTAGTTGCGAACTTCGGCGCAGACCCGGCAACACCCATCGAATGCAGAATACGACCGGTCGAATACAGCCCCGCGTTCAGCGACGATGCGGCGGCGGTAATCACGACCAGCTGCATGATCGGGGCGCTCGCGGTCACGCCAATATTGTCGAAGAAGGTCACGAAGGGCGACTCGTCATCGCTGTAGACGGTGTACGGCATGAGCAGGCACAGCAGCACTACGGCGCCCACGTAGAAGATGGCAATGCGCCACACCACAGCGTTGATAGCGCGCGGAATAATCTTCTTGACGTCCTTTGTTTCGCCGGAGGTGGTGCCCACCAGTTCGATACCGGCGTATGCGAACACAACGCCCTGTACGACGATTAATGCCGGAAGAATACCCTGCGGGAAGAGCCCCTCATGTGACATAATCAGCGGAATACCGGGTTGCACGCCGTTGATGGGCTGTCCGAAGATGAGGTACCAAATACCAACCGCCATGAAGGTCAGCAGTGCCAGAATCTTGATGAGTGCAAACCAGAACTCCAGCTCGCCGAAGAGCTTAACCGAGACCAGGTTCAGGGACACGGTCACAATCACCACGATGAAGGCGGTGAGCCATTGCGGTAGGTCGGCAAAGAATTGGTTATATCGCCCAAACCAGGAGATGTAGATAGCAATTGCGGTCGCATCCGCCACAGCTGTCATGGCCCAGTTGAGCCAGTACAGCCAGCCGGAGACGAACGCCGCCTTTTCGCCGTAGAATTCACGGGTGTACGAGACGAACGAGCCAGAGGAGGGGCGGTGCAGGATCAGCTCGCCCAGTGCGCGCAGGATCAGATAGCCGAAGAACCCGCAGACGGCGAAAATGATCGCAAGCATGGGACCAGCCTTTTCGAGACGCCCGCCTGTCCCCAAGAATAGACCGGTACCGATAGCGGAACCGATCGCAATCATTTGAAGTTGTCGAGCGCCTAGCCCCTTGTGCAGACCTTCCTGCTCATGAGCGAAGGCGTCTTCGTGGTCTGGTCGCGTCATAGGTTTTTTAGGTGAATCGAGACTCATATTTTTCCTTATGACCTGCGGCGCCCAGCGGGAACGATGGTGTACCTTCTCAGAGCGCCACAATACGGTGTTGTTCCACGCGGATATATAGTAAATTCCGGAAGCCGCATGGAGTTTTTTAAGACTATAGCAGACCAAGTATAAGAATGTTACGGGGAGCACACCCCGATAATATGCGTGTCAATGCATAATGCACGTACTACTGTGATGCCGGGAATATTCCAAAAATTGTTATTGAAATTTAATAAATGCAGTTTATTCCTTGCTATAACAGGGAACATAAAATTATCCCTGACTCATAGAAAAATATGTGTGTATTTATACAGACAGGGTGTACGGGATACGAGGAAACGGCGCTCGCCTTTCGTGGATTTAGCTGCCGCCCAGTGCGTGAATCTTTCGGTCGAGGCGCTTCTTGCGGCGGGTCAGCAGCCACCAGCCGGGCACGTGCAGCGCGGATTTGCGCCCCACCTCGATAACGGAGGGGAGCTTCTTCTTCGCGAGAGCGGTATCTATCTCAAGGTCGGTGGCACCTTCGGCGCGCATCCGTTCAATGAGAGCGAGGGATTTGGCGACGGGGCCGCCTCCGATGACGTGCGCATCCATGCGGGCTTGAATCGCCGCACGGCGTTCTTGCAGGCGTGCCAGCCGTGCGTTCTTAGGGTTATTTTCACCCATTCGGCGTTCCCCTCATTATGATGACAATGACTCTCAAATACGGGCTAAAATGCCTCATCAAAGCCCGAAATAAGCCGAAAAACCGGCGCTTTCAGTCTACAGAAAACCCTAACCCCCTTGGTAAAATAGTCTCTGTAGATGGCGTTCAGACACGCCGACAAAACCACGGGAATTTACGTTTTCCCGCACCCTAGTCAAGGAGTCAGCATGGCTATTGCAACCCCCGAAGTCTACGCAGAGATGCTGGAGAACGCGAAAGCAAAAGGCTTCGCCTACCCGGCAGTAAACGTCACCTCCTCGCAGACCCTCAACGCCGCTCTTCGCGGTTTCGCTGAGGCTGGTTCTGACGGTATTGTTCAGGCATCCACTGGTGGCGCAGCGTACTGGTCGGGAGCATCGAAGAAGGATATGGTCGCTGGTTCCCTGGCATTCGCGGCATACGCTCGTGAGATCGCCAAGCAGTACGACGTGAACATCGCGCTGCACACTGACCACTGCCCCAAGGACAAGCTGGATGGCTTTGTTCTTCCCCTGCTCGCCGAGTCTGAAAAGGCTGTGGCGCGCGGCGAAGACCCCATCTTTAACTCCCATATGTGGGATGGTTCCGCTATTGATCTTGACGAGAACCTCAAGATTGCGGCTGAGCTTCTGGAGCGCACCAATAAGGCAAAGATTGTGCTTGAGGTTGAAATTGGTGCCGTTGGCGGCGAGGAAGACGGCGTCGAAGGCGCTATTGACGACTCCCTGTATACCACCGTTGATGACGCGGTGAAGACCGTTGAGGCTCTGGGTCTGGGCGAGAAGGGCCGCTACATTGCGGCGCTGACCTTCGGTAACGTGCACGGCGTGTACAAGCCCGGTAACGTGCACCTGCGCCCCGAACTGCTCAAGCAGATTCAGGACGAGATCGGTGCTAAGTACGGTAAGGAGAAGCCGTTCTCGCTCGTGTTCCACGGTGGTTCCGGTTCGACCGCTCAGGAGATCGCTGATGCGGTTTCCTACGGTGTGATCAAGATGAACATTGATACCGATACCCAGTACGCTTTCACCCGCCCGGTCGCCGGTCACATGTTCACCAACTATGACGGCGTGCTCAAGGTTGACGGCGAGGTCGGCAACAAGAAGGCATACGACCCCCGCGTATGGGGCGCTAAGGCTGAAGAGGGCATGGCAGCTCGCGTGGTTGAGGCATGCCAGCAGCTCGGCTCGGCAGGCAACTCGCTGAACAAGTAGGTAATTCTTAGCCGGCTTGCCCCGGCATAAAAAGGCTCTTTATTCCAATAAAGCGTATTAT
>NZ_KV795771.1:57281-107115 GCF_001809115.1 Rothia sp. HMSC071F11 | reverse complement strand
GTTTTATATTTATGAGCGAGCAATCATCGAGAGAAAACTTTGTCGAACAGAACCTGCACTTGACCGCAAGCGTGGTGAGTTTCTTTACTGGGGGGGGGGTGATGATTTCCTTCTTGGCCCCCAAAACTGTAGAACGTTTTCGTCGGTTTTCCAGCAAGACCAGTTTGCCACAAAGAACCTCTCAATTGCGAAAAATCAAGCACACTTATAGGGCAGGTAGTCTCAACCGAAAAGCAGCGATGGATACCACACTGTATCCTGCCTTGAACCGTTCCACAACTCAGTGCTCTTTGAGACTGGCTCTTCAGATCGTGCCTACATGATCGATTATTCTACTCTCTGGTGCGCTGAAAGAGAACTCTCTCAAGATTATGGAAGGAGCCCCTTTATTTATCTCTGAAATACAATGTGTTACATTGTATTTCAGAGATAAATAAAGGGGCTGTGAAATGAACGCAACTGCTACCACGACGATCCGTCTTGACCCGAACCTTAAAGAACAGGCAACGAGCATCTTTGAGGCTCTTGGGATTAGCATGTCTTCGGCTATCAACACTTTTCTGAAAGCAACGATTCGTGAACAAGGTCTACCTTTTGAGATGAAAGTTGAATCTCCAGAAGCACCAGCTACTGGAAATTCCACTCTAAACAGTGCTTCTCTAGCACGAAAAGACGAGTTCTATACCCAGTACGAAGACGTAGCGAAAGAAATGCAATACTATGTAAAGCAATTCAAAGGGAAAACCGTTCTTTGTAATTGCGGTGACTCTTTTGAGTCTGCGTTTTTCCGCTACTTCGTTCTTAATTTCAATGAGCTGGGGCTTGCTTCGCTTATTTCTACTTCATATTCGGGGTCATCTCTTGGAAAGCAGGAAGATCCTTTACCTTCCACTCTCCCAGCATATAAAGCTACAGTAACTGAGGTACCAGATATTGATCTAGTTCGACCTGATGGTTCCCTAGATCTAAATGGTATTTTTAAGGCTAAAGGAAATACTTTGGAAGTTTTATCTGGTAACGGAGACTTCCGATCTTTTGAATGCGAAGAACTGCTTGAAGAAGTAGATATAGTAGTAACGAACCCGCCGTTCAGCCTTTTTCGGGAGTATATAAGCCAACTATACCGCCACAACAAGAATTTTATTGTCTTAGGTAATATGAACGCCGCAACGACCAAAGAGATTTTTCCGCTATTCCGCGATAATAAAATCTGGTATGGACGATCCATCCGTTCAGGTGACAGGAAGTTTTATGTCCCTAATAATTACCCTCTCAATGCAGCGGGTTGTGGCGTAGATGAACAAGGGCGCTGTTTCATTCGGGTCAAAGGAGTCCGATGGTTCACAAACATTGATAGCGGAATACTGCACGAACCGCTGCCACTCACTCAAGAGTATGATCCGGTAGCAAATCCTGCTTATGATAACTATAATGCTATCGAAGTTGGACGGACAGCTAATATCCCCGCTAACTACAAAGGAATCATGGGTGTTCCTATCACTTTTCTTGATAAGTACAGTCCTGACCAGTTCGAGATTCTAATGCTCGCCAACGGTAACGCACGAACCAATGTTGAATTCTCCACTCTGCAAACAGTCGGATATGAGCAACATCCAGAAGACCGCGGTGGAGTAACTATCCTCAACGGGCGTAGAACTTATGCGCGTATTCTTATTCAGAGTCGGAAAAATGAAAAATAAACTTCGAGTACCTTGCGCCTATCAGGGAGGCAAGCAGCGTGTTGCTCCTCAGATTGTAGAAGAGCTTATAGAAGCAGGCTCCGCTAAATCATTGTTCTACGATTTTTGCTGTGGTTCAGGTGCTATCTCTATTGAGCTAGTCAATAGAGGTATTGATCCTTCTCGTATCGTCATGCTGGATATAAGCTCTTGGGCAGTTTTCTGGAGGGCTATCGGTGCTGGTACATTTGACATACAGGTTTTTGACAATTTTCTATTAGAAATACCTTCTGATAAACGCCGGGTAAAATCGTATATGCTAGATCTTGTTGCTCAACCTGTGGGGTCGCATGAGGCTGAACTTTATCCTATCCTCCAATCGGCCTCATTTGGTGGAAAACAAATTTGGCGAGAAGAAAGCGGAAGCAAATGGGTCAATGCTTTCTTCCGTGATTATTGGGAACCTACACCTACTAGTGTGCGTCGTAGTCCTGCGAATCCGATGCAGCCATCACCCGATGAACTGCGAAGGCGAGTGATTATGCTAGCAAAACAGATGAAGGGGCTAACATGCGAAAAGGCCAATATCCTGACGACTTTGGACTGGGAGATTCCTGATGACTCGGTAGTTTATATTGACCCACCGTATAACAACACCACTGGTTACGCTTTCGAGTTTGATATTGATAATTTTACGGAGCGTTTTACTAATATTCATAAAACAAAGCTATTTGTTTCTGAAGGTAAGCAGTTATCCGAAAATGCAACTCGCTTGGTCTTTGGTGGAGCTAAAGGTGGTATCAATGGTAGTCGTGTAGGAAAACACCAAGAATGGATCAACCGTTTCTTCTAACCAGTGAATCAGAGAGGCTGAGGCGATCAGGATAGATACTTCTATAGGGCATCAGTATATTATACCGATATAACGAGAATTTGAGTTGAGGCCATTATATCCACATAAATCGGAATTGTTTTTGAAATTATCCAACTCACTTCCAGGAAACACAGCCAAAGAATAATAATCTGTACCAAGTTTAGTAAAGGTAATAATCTTAAATTTTAGACTGCTGTTTCCGTAGAGAGATTTTAAATTTTTCCCGGACGCGTTAACACCTTCGAGTTGCAACCTCCAGGTGCGATTACTATGTTGGTTGGATGGAAATTTTATAGTATTCCCTTTATAGTCATCACCTTGATAATGAATTGTAATATTTTTTGTTTGGGAGATTTGAGACGGATTTACTCCAAAAAATTCAACGGTTCCACACATATACCCTGCTTTGTTCCTGTCATATGGGGTTCCCGACGGATCGCCAGAAACCAATTTCGATTGTATGGATAAGTCAATTTGGTTACCTGACCCACCAGTCAATTTCTGTGTTGAATACCAAAGGGTATGATCGCTAATCTGTAAAGTAGGTGTAGTTAAAATCGCTGTATTTTTCTCCTGTTGTGAAGGGTCCTGAATCGGATTCCGAGTGGATGGCTTCTGGGGTAGTGCAATATGCTTTCCTGCGCCAAACTTAGGTTGCAGCTTGGACTGGTTCTGCCGTGCTTCCTTCCGATTTATTTTTTGTAGGACTTCTTGTGATATATAACCATCTTCTAGTAGTTCTTCGATGAAACCCTGGTCTTTAACGTGCTTGAACGAATTGCCAAGAATTTTAAGCTCATTTACATAGTCATCAATGCTTTGTTGAAGTTTTTTGCCGTCCATTTGAGTTAAATCCGCTGCGGCAATAAATGAGCTCTCGAAATTAGTCCAAAGTCCACCTGCTGTAAGGTTGTGCGACCCAACAATAGTTAGAATATCTTTGTCGTTTACAAAATTGAATATTTTAGGATGGAAAGTTTGTGAGGTTTCTGAGTGAATAATATTCAGGGAATCCACAGACTGATTTAGTGTAGTTAATGCTTCGTAAGATGTGCCGTCTAAATCAATTCCGACATACGCGGTCACACGTCCTTTAGCTAATCGAAACTCGTCGAGTGCATCCTTTATTCTGAGCACACCGGATTCTTTTGCAAATGCAACAATAATGGTCAAATCAGTGTATTTTTCTGAATTCAATAACGATATTAGTTTTTCACCCATCGTTCCGGAAAAGGGTTGATTGAAAAGTTCCAACTTGGTCTCCTAAACTATAGATTATATAAGGATGTTCTGCTCCCACACATAATTGGGGATTGCGCATCAGGGGTAGCTCTTATTCCTGAATGCGCACGAAATAGTAACGGCTCTTATACCTCGTATATGTATGATAGTGAAAGAAACGAACCAAATACCAATCACATGCGTAGATAGAGCATTCTACCTTTTCACCGTACCACTGGACTGACCACCACACAATTCGCTACCATCTTAATCTTGCTCAGTCATATCCTGGACCTGGGATATCTGAATACTAATCCCTACAGATTTGCTCTCGCCCAGGGGGTAAAAGCCGCCCCGTTATACCTACGCTAAAACCATACCGAAGAAACCCTCGCCAAATACTTCGGGGTATCCCAAGCCACTGACAATGCCACCATCACCATGATCGAAAAGGTGGTACTGACAAATCTGCAACCCGGTGATACCCACAGAACAGAAACCCTGCGAACTCTTTCGGAACTGTCATCATAGAGATACCCTTGATACCACTTATAACTGGCACACTACACCAGGTTATGGCAACTATTCATAATGACAGACCCTGTTATTAGAGCTCTTCACGATGTGTCTGCGTACCAGTATCACGAGTTGGACAGGTTTGTGACTCCGAAGGATATTTTGGTAAATAAGGAATACCAAGACTAGAGCTGATCAGCTTGTCTATGAAACCACCGCGTGAGAATCTCACCAAGAATGAGAAAGAGGTTAACCGCCAGATTAACCACCACTGGGCGGTGGTGGAGCGTCGTGTGATTGCTCGGGTGAATGCTGTTGCCGACCCCTGAGCTTCTTATCCTTAGGGTGTTCTTGGTCGTCTGTGGGCTTATCTTTTGGTTACGAGACAACTTCCAAGTAAGTAAAACTCAAACCCGTTTTAGTGGAATAAAGAGCCTTTTTAGTATGAGGAAATATGTAAGGAGTATATTGAGGGTTATTCATTAGGGGTGTAACACCCCAACCGCCTAACCACTCTTCACCACACAGAAAAACAACGGCCCCTCACCTCTTGTCCACGTATGATGGTGAAATACCAAAACCAACCACCAACCATACACGCACAGGTAGGAACCGTTGCCTTCTCACCGTACCACCGGCCTGAGACCAGCACAATTCACGACCCTCCTAGCACTTCCTGACCAAACACCTTCACCTGGAATACTCCGAACACTAAACCTCATAAACTCACCCTTACCCAAGGGCTGAAAGCCACCCTGCTGTATCTACGCCAGAACCAGACCGAAGAGTTCTTAGCCGAAGACTTCGGAGTTTCTCAACCAACGATCAGCCGCATCCTGAACAAGATCGAAACAGCACTGCTACACGTCTTAGCCCCAGCAGTACCGCCCATACCTGAAACCCTGCTGCAGAGTCCTGGGACCGTGATCGTCGACGGCACCCTCGTGCCCACCTACAACTGGCATGTTCCAAGAATACGCCTATACAGCGGTAAACACCACCGTGCAGGATTCAACCACCAGATTATCTGCACTCTAGATGGTATACCCTTGGTGATCACCGACCCCGTACCCGGGGCACACCACGGCACGTTTGCGTACCGGTGGTACGGATTGGACAGATTTTTAGACCCGCACGATACTCTAGGCCGATAAGGGCTACCAAGGACTAGACCTGATCACCCTGGTGAAGAAACTACCCGGCGCAGAACTCACCGACAACGAGAAACACCTGAACCGGCACGTCAATCACCACCGGGTCGTCATCGAACGCGTGATCGCACACTTCAAGTGTTGGCGGGTACTCTCTAGTATCTTCCGCAGATTCCTCACCTCGTACCGGAGAGTGTTCTCGGTGGTGCGGGCACTGTTTTTCTGGATACAAAACCACCCAAATGAATAACCCTCATTCATTGAGAATGTTCAGGGGGTTTTCATAGAATATCCAGGGTGTAATCATAGTGTAAAAATATGAATACTGACCATGACTTTTCATCCCAAAATTCTGCTCACGATGCGCCTGTTGCTCAAAGCGTCCGCGAGGTTTCTCGGTCGGGTATAGTCGATGGCGCCTCGGCAGTACCGGAGCAGCACGAACAGCAGCCGCAGTATTCCCGGCTGGAGACATCCACAGCCGCGATGACCGCCTACCCCGAATTTCCGTTCCGTTGGCTGTACAAGGTGCGTATCGCGTTCATGATGGTGAGCCTGGGGCTATCTGTGTGGGGCATATATAACATTGTGGAGTTTATCGCCAAGTATGGATTCAAGTATTGGGGTACGATAGTACCGGCAAGTGCACTTCTGGTGTATTACGGGCTTCAGGTACTCGCCGGTATCTTCTACCTCAGGTCTAAAGCACTGGGATTTATTCTGAGCATCAATATTATTGGTCTATTTCTTCAAGCTCTAAAGATAACAACGCTAACTGATGTGATCACCCATATGGATAAATTCTTCCAATACGCCAATGGCTTGATGTACCTCAACTGGGCTCTATATTTCATAGACGTAGCCCTTTGCATCGTCTTTATCTTCGTAACGGTTCGTGAATATTCTCGCCTAAAGAAGGATAATACGATGTGGACGCAGGGAGCGTAGCCTCTAATGTAGACGGTAGCTAGCTGTGAAAATACATGAATGCCCCCGAACTTCTTCAAGAAGTCCGGGGGCACTCTCATATAAACGCTCGGGAACGGAAGCTACTCGTGCGGGAAGGTATGACTTAGCCACCACATCTGCTTATGTCAATGGAGCGGGTTTTCCGCCACTTTATTGGAATAAAGAGCCTTTTTAGCATGTGGGTGAGAGGTCTGCCGGGCGAATCCGGCGAAAATAGTCGCCGTCGTGAACGGTGTGCATGGTAGTTTTATATTTATGAGCGAGCAATCATCGAGAGAGAACTTTGTCGAACAGAATCCGCAGGATGCGGTAAAACCTGGGACGGCGTCGCAGCCTTCCGACGATCAGGCTTCGACGGTACCGGGGCAGTATGCGCACCCGGGAGCTGCGAACCAAACGGAAGCGCCCATAGCCGTGACGACGGCATACCCTAAATTCCCGTTCCGTTGGCTGTACGGGGTGCGCATCGTAGTCACGGCGGTGAGTTTATGGCTCAGCGTGCGGATTCTCTACAAACTTGTTACCACGATTCTTGATGGTTATGTGTCGCTCGCCCTCGCAGAAATTATCGAAGCACCGCAGGTTATTGGATATCCGGTCTACGAAATCATGCAGATTATCGCGGCAATACTATACCTACGGTCCAAAGGGCTTGGCTATATTCTGGGCGTGAATATCCTCGGTTTAATCGTCCAGTTGCCCTCGCTGCCTAAACTGATTGAGAATCTTCTGCGCTTAGATATTTTCTTTGAATATGCCAAAGCTTCAACGTACTTAGACTGGGGACTGTACATTATTAATCTGGTTCTGTGCATATTCTTTATCATCATTGTGATTCGCGAATATTCTCGCCGCCAGAGAATGAAGACGAATCAGACTCAGCCTGCTTACGCGGCGACTCCACATGCTTCTGTACCGCCGACCGTCGTGCCGCACAACCCTGCCGCGCCAGCACAAACGCAGGGAGCACAAGCACAAACCTCACAATCTCAGCATGCACAGCCTCAGAATCCGCCGGAGCAGCCTCTAATGTAGCCGGTACTCCGCAGAGGTTGTGAAAATACATGAGCGCCCCGGACTTTTTCAAGGAGTCCGGGGCACTCTCATATAAACATTCGGGAACGAACGCTACCCGTGTGGAAATGCGCGCTTTAGCTGCCGCATCTGCTTATGTCAATGGAGCGGTTTTTCCAATGCTTTATTGACGTAAAGAGCCTTTTTAGTATGAGGAAATATGTAAGGAGTATATTCATTGAGAATGTTCAGGGGGTTTTCATAGAATATCCAGGGTGTAATCCTAGGGTGAAAATATGAGTACTGACCATGACTTTTCGCCCCATAATTCTGCTCGCGATGCGCCTGCCGCTCAAAGCAGCCGCAAGGTTCCTTGGTCGGGTATGGTCGATAGCGCCTCGGCAGGTCATGAACTTCCTGCGTATACGGCACTTTACGGCCAGCTGGGGGATGAGGAACTCGTGATCCGCCCTAGTGAAGATCCGGAAAATGATGCCGAAAAGCCGAAAAATACCACAAGTTCAGGAAGTCCCGTAAAATCGCTAGAGAAGGCGCATGATTCAGTGGAAGTCTCTGCGGCAAAACCCCTAGGGCTTGAGAATCTCAAGATATTCTATGTTCTTCGTATAGCTCTGGCGTATATTCCGATAGTAGTTATAGCTTATTCGTGGATAAATTCTATGGCGCGGTATTCAACTTCATATCGCGAAGAAACTTCTGTAAATCTGTTATCGGTTGAACGGCCATTATCCCATATAGCGATTCTTGGGTTTCTGATGATTCCTTATGCAGTATATATTACGGCCGTACAGACCCGCGCCTGCGCAAAATTTATACGGCGCAAAGACTATCCCTGGGTTGAAAAGGTGAATAACTATGGTCTTGTATTCTCTTTCGTGATGACCATGGTTACCGTCGCATACGATAACCCCTTTGGGTGTCTTATGGTTCTTTTTGACCTTGGGGTGAGCATTGTTTTCGTGAAAATGATGGGTTCAGGGACGGCAAAAACTAAACCTGCCGCCCGACCCCTAAATATCGCAGACCTCGATAGTAAGGAAAGTTCAAACAACAGCCGCAGTGACGAAGAGGCAGAAAAATAGCAGGATGTGAACGATATGCGTGATAGTTTTGAATTTATGCGTGAGCAATCATCGAAAGAAAACTCTGTCGAACAGAATCCGCAGGATGCGGTAAAACCCTGGGCGGCGTCGCAGTCTTCCGACGATCAGGCTTCGACGGCACCGGGGCGGTATGCGCACCCGGGAGCCTCATATCCCGAATTTCTGTTCCGTTGGTTGTACGGGGTGCGTATCGCGTTCACGATAGTGAGCCTGGGAATGTCCGTGTGGGGTCTATATGACTATGTGGAGCTTACCGTTAAGCATGGATTCGACTATTGGGATGCAGAAGATTTTCAGCGCATAGCATTGGCGTGTGCATATCCGGTATATTACGGGCTTCAGATACTCGCCGGTATCTTCTATCTCAGGTCTAAATCACTGGGATTTATCCTGGGTATCAATATTATTGGTTTGTTCCTTCAAGCTGTAGAGGTAGCATCGTTCATTAAACTGATCATCTTAGCGGGTGGCTTCGGCTCCTTCCGGTACGCCAATGGCTTGGTGAACCTCGGCTGGGTTCTATATTTCATAGATGTAGCCTTCTGCATCGTCTTTATCTTCGTGACGGTTCGTGAATATTCTCGCCGCCGAAAGAATAAAACGGTTTGGACTCAGGGAGTACAAGCGCAAACCGCACAGCCTCAGAATCCGCCGGAGCAGCCCTTAATGTAGCCGGCACTCTGCCAGCCGTGAAAATACATGAGTGCCCCCGAACTTCTTCAAGGAGTCCGGGGGCACTCGCATATAAACATTCGGGGTGGGAACTACTCGTGCAGGGATGCGCGCTTTAGCCGCCGCACCCGCAGCCACCACATCCGCATCCGCCGGATTTGGTGGCGACTGAACCCTCAGAGGGAATGCCATCGCCGGTGTCGCCGCCCATGAGGTTCACGCGGTTACCAATATCGGGACCACCTACCACCTGGGGCTTTTTACCGGCGAGGGTTGCCGCGAAACCGGCGGGTTCGCGCAGAGCACCGGGTGCCAAATCGGGAATGGGAGTGAATCCGGAGGAACCGCTCGGGCCGCATGCCGCCGCAGCCGCATTCGCCTTCGGCTTTTTGACCTTGTGGGCTTTTGAGAAGCGCGTAATCTGCTCGGCGGTCGGGTACATAAACGAAACCTTGACCTCGCCATTGACGAGCATAATCGGCAGAACGTCGGCACCGCTCATCGCAATTTGCTCGGAGACAGGCTCGCATTCCTCAAACGCTGAGGGGTAACTATCGGTTGAGTAAACCTCAATATCGACCCCCGAATCGAGTGCTTCCTGTGCGGCACCCAAAAAGAGGGTTCGTTCCATATCGTTAGGGTCCTCAGGGTTCTCGCCCGGACCCGGAATGAAAACCTCAAGGATGGTGCCGGTTAGTTCTTCGGTTTGCTCACTCATGCGGGAACACTTTCTCGTCGTTAGGGTTCAAGCCTTCAATATGCTCTAAGTGTACTCGTGTTTACCTGATGCAGGGAGGGCTTACAAAAATACTGAGCGATCGGCGAAATCCTCCGGAGCTCTAGTGCTGTGTCTGCCGCCTGATTGAGCGGCTGCATCATGAAATATACTCTGGAAATTCGGCATATTATGCAGGCTGGGAATATTTTTTCAAAATCCCTCGACCTGTGGCGTACACAGTAACAAAAACCTGACGAGTACGGTATTCTAAAGGGCAAATACATGTATTTGCCTGTGTCGTTACACAAACGACATCTTTCGGGTGTTTACTACATCAAAGGAGATCTTATGTTTGGCTTCGGGAAGAAAAAAGCAGCGGCACCGACGGAATCGACCGCAACCGCTGATATTTATGTGGCACCGGTGACGGGGGAGTACCTTCCTCTGTCTGAAGTTTCTGACCCCGTATTTTCGCAGGGTGTCATGGGGGATGGCTACGCCGTTAACCCTACATCGAATCTGATTGTTGCCCCTGCGGCAGGTACGATCGCCTTGATTCAAGACACCATGCATGCCTTTATGCTGCGCACCGATAACGGTGGCGAGGTGCTGGTGCATATCGGTATCGATACTGTAGATCTCAACGGCGAAGGCTTTACCTCGCACGCTAAGGTGGGCGATAAGGTTGAGGCGGGTGCCCCCATTATTGAGGTTGATTGGGAGGCTATTAAGGATCGTATTCCCTCCAAGGAGACGATGGTGATGGTGACCAACACCCCCAAATTCAATATTGTGAAGGACTCCGAGGAGCGCCGTACCGTCAATGCGGGCGATCACGTGGCGGAAGCGACCAAGAAGTAGAAGACGCGTAGAGCCTTGTGATGCTTCGACAGGGCAGAAGGCGCCGGTTTTCTCGCTCTGCCTTGCACGATGCTTTGGCTTTACACAGCCTCGCTTTATGTGAGGTCTTGTGCCGCAGGTGCCGACGCACAGACCTTACGAAAGAGGCTTTCTCATATGGTTTCACCGATTTTCGGTGGAACCATATTTTTTAACAAAAACTTTTTAACGGGCAAAAGATATTGTCTCGAAGAAATAGGCGTGGGAAAATACTTGACAAAGATAAATTTTCTCGCTCAAGCAAAAGTGATTTACAGGTAAAAAATAGTTATGCTATTTATGTGACGCGTCAAGAAAATATTTTTTGATGTGTCCGCCTATTCATTCACTCAGCAACATATAATATTTGGGAGTTCATACCCATGAGCCTTTCTTCGCAGAAACTCAACCGACGTACCGTTCTTGGCGCCACCACGCTTGGCGCTGCCGCCGCTATGATGCCCGTGGTGGGCGCATCCGCAGCAGAGGCGAGAATTCAAGGAAGTCTTCCCGGCGAGAAGGAACAGCCTGTCAATGATGAACAGCAGCCTATCCTCGACGAAGATATTGAATTTGACCCGGAACATGCCGCCTGGACCTTTCTTAGACAAAAAGAATTCTTTGTAGCACACCGTGGTTCGGGCGATATTAATCCCGAACATACCGCATACGCATATACTCAAACTGCAAGAAATGCCGATGCTATCGAAATTTCTTTGCGAACCACGGCTGATAATATTCCCGTCTGCATTCATGATGAATCGTTGATGCGCGTTACCGGACTTAATCGCAAAGTACGTGATCTTACCCTGCAAAAACTGCGCGGCGTTTACGTCAATATGCGCAAGACCCTCGGTGAAGGTACACCGCTGGAGCAGATTCCCACCTTTGAAGAGGCCGTGGATGCGATCAACAATGCCCCCACCGGCAAACGCCTTCCCCTCTTCATCGAAGCAAAAGACTGGCGCGCACAGGGTCATCTGCTGAAAGCTATCAAAGAACGCGGGCTGGCGCATCGTGTAGTGATCAAGATGTACCGCGACGGCCACGGCGGTTTCAACCCCAACTCAAAGTATCTGGCCCAAGCGAAAGCCGCGGGCTGCCAGACCTGGTGCTACTTCGACGCCAACGACAGCCTTGAAGGAATCCGTCAGCTGGCGGGATCCAACAACGTGGATGCGCTCGGCGTGCCCTACTTTGAATCCGTGCGCGGCCCCGGGTACGGTTCCATGGCGGATGATAAGGTGCGTGCCATTGTCGGCTTCGGCAAGCCCGTGATTGTTTGGGAGGTGCACCGCCGAAGCATCTACGAACACTACAAGAGCCTGGGCGTGCGCGGGTTTATGAGCCCCGACCCGTCCTGGGTGTGCGGGTGGAAAAAACAGGCCACGATCAACGTTGAAAGCGGCCGTCGGGAGCACGGCATGCTGCCCTCCAGCATCACCAACGCCCAGGATTACCCCGACTTCACCCGCGGGGCAATCGTGCACCAACAGAATTACGACGAATCCTTGCTGCTGGGGCCGCTCGCTGCTGCCACTGACAGGGAACAGTACACCCTCGAATTCGCTATGCACTGGGATAAGAAACTGCCCACAACCACCTG
Source organism: Rothia sp. HMSC071F11 (assembly GCF_001809115.1). Taxonomy (NCBI): domain Bacteria; kingdom Bacillati; phylum Actinomycetota; class Actinomycetes; order Micrococcales; family Micrococcaceae; genus Rothia; species Rothia sp. HMSC071F11. The sequence continues at coordinate 94,692 of NZ_KV795771.1, read as the reverse complement.
GAATTACGGGTACATGGCGTTCGGTCGCAGCCACGACGGTCCGCTCGGTATCGCCGGGAAGTTCCGGGGTGCATCCGAGGACGGCTGCTATGTGCTCGCTCTTCGCCCCGGCGCGAAGGTTCGGGACGAGCACGGCAAATACCGGACGGGCGATCTTGCACAGCTGATTCGTCTTGACGGCGGGCCGGGTGCGTCTCGCGAAGGTAAGGTTCTGCACACCATGAGTTTGAAAAAGCCTATCAAGCCCAACGAGAGCATCGAAGGCAAAATTGTGGTGAAGGGCAAGTACTTCTACTTTGTGATTAACGGCCAGTATTCCGCGCAGATTCATGATGCCGCCTACCGCGGTCCCTACGTGCATTTCGGCCGCTATCACGGCAATGCAACCGGCGGTCCGCTCGTGCTCACCCGCGCACTTGCCCGTGAGTCATGGGCATAAGCCTTTGAACCAGGCTGCCAGGGCGGCTTATCCACCCGAGAAAATTGTGTGGATAAGCCGCCGCGGGTTCGCCAAGAAGAAGTTGGGCAGTGCACAAAAACTGTTTGACGTCAGGTACAGGTTACCGTAGCAATTCGGGCGGGGTTAAGGCGATGCTGATCTAGGTGCTACTCTAGGGGCATGACAACTTCATTCACCGATAAAAAAGCTGTAACGACTGTGAGCCCCGAAGCTCGGGACGCATGGTTTAAATGGCAACTCACTCCACCCGTTCCCACGTCCTGGGAACTGCCCGAAGAAGCACGAGAAGACTTTGAAGATGCAATCATGCTCCTGCTCCTCACCGGCGAGGACGCCAGCGAATATGCGGATTACCTCAACGACTGCCTAGAAGAATTTCTAGGCGAATCGCAGGTCAAAGGCGACTTCTACCACGATATTGAACAATACGCGCAGAAAGTCGTGAGGGAGCGCCGTGCGCTCGCCGAGCGTTTGGGTGTTACGGGTGATTCTGGCAACTTGGCTGCGGCTTTCGCTGATTTGGAGGCGCACGGCGTGCTTGCGCGCGGTAAATTTTCGTGCTGCGGAACCTGCGCCAGCGCCGAAATCTGGGATGAGCGTGAGGGCTCTGACCGATGGAAGGGCTATATCTACTATCACCAGCAGGATGCCGAGAATCTGGCGGAAAGCGGGAGCACCTACATTGGCTTCGGCTCGTTTGAGGCGTACCCCTCTGATGAAGAGGCGTGGAAGAAACTCAGTGATGAGCAGCGCGCGGCCGTCACCCGCAAACATGAGGAACTATCACTCGCGTTGATGCTTGATACCGTGATTCCGACGCTGGAACGCTACGGCGTTAAGGTGACCTGGAACGGTAGCTACGATACCCGCCCGCGCCTCGATAACGTTGAGGTCTACGAGATTCCGTAAGCTATAAAACCGTGCGTGCGGTCCGCCGGAGGAGTCGCGCGTGAGTTGAGGGGCGCATCCTGTATGTTATACGGGATGCGCCCCTCTAGCTTTTTGTATTTTCTTACCGGTGCTCGCGGGGAGGTTATTCGGGCAGCAGGCTCAGCGCAATCTGGAAAAGGTGCTCACGGTCGGTCGAGGGGGACAGGGTTGAGCGCACCATAAACCCCTGGAAAGTGAGGATGAGCGCATCCGCTGTGTCGTTGACGAAGGCTTGAAGTTCGTCGGCAGAAGGTTTGCGTTTATTCTCTGCTTCAAGATACCGCTGACCCCAGGGTATAAGTGATTGAGCGACGATATCGTGCAGGGTGGTAAAAAGCGTGTTGGTGGATTCTTGCACCTCGGGAACGGTAAACGATTCCAAACGGATGCGCAGCATCGAGGTGAAGTTCGCTTCGACGGTTGAGGTGGCGAAGATCATGCGCATAATGTCGCGTGGGGAGGGGTCTTTGAGTTCCCCGTAAGCTGCGGCGATCATATCGATACGCTGTTGAACAGTGGCGTAAAGAATGTCGCCTTTGCCGCTGAAGTGCGAGTAAATGGAACCCGAGGAAAGTCCGGATTCTCTGATGATGTCCGTCATGGAGGTGTGAGTGTACCCCTTGGCGGTAAAACACGTGAAGGCGGCGTCGATAATTTGGCGTCGACGTGCCTGTTTAGTGGCTTCGGTCAGACGTGGCATGCCTTAAGACTATACCTTTCCGAGGAGTTTGCGCTAGATAAAAATAGAATGTTTATTCTCTGTTGTGAGATTATAAACAAAATGATTATTGTGTTTGCATCTGGTCTTTATGCAGAGTAGAGTCTTAGGTGTTAATAAACAAAACATCTATTTTGTTTGGAGAGTTTCATGGCACGCACACCGGAGGCGATTACGCCCTCATCCTGGCGTAAAGTTATCGCCATCGCCACGCTGGCATCCGTCATCGTCAGCATCGTGATTCTCGCCTTCACGTGGCCCACTAAAGCCATGGAGACGAACCTACCCGTCTCCATCGCGGGACCGGAAGCAGCCGTCAGCCAATTCGAGCAAGGACTCAAAGAGCGAGGAATCGAAACCTTCGAGTTCAAACAGGCATCCTCGCGCGAAGACGCCGAACGGCAGATCAAAGAACGTGAAACCTACGGCGCGATCGTCTTCACCGAAGGTGCGGCGCCCGAGGTCATGACCGCGCCCGCCGCAAACGCATCCGCAAACCAGATGCTCACCGGCGTAGCCCAGCAGATGAACGCTCAGGTACAGCAGCAAGCTACCGCAGCCAAAACTCAGGCACTGCAGCAGGCCGCCCAGGCGGGCGGGCAGCAGGGCGCTATCGCCACCCAGCAGCTCGAACAACTGAAAACCGAGCAGGAAAAACTGCAGCAGGCACAGGTTAAAACCACCGCAGTCGTGCCGCTCGGCGAGGGTGATCCCAACGGTATGGGCCTGGCGGTTGCCGCATTCCCGCTTGTTATGGGCGGCATAATCGGCGGGGTTCTCAGTATCTCTCTTGTCAAAGGAACCGTGCGCCGCTTCGTGACCGCAGGACTTTACGGGTTTATCGGCGGGCTCTTCATGACCCTTATTCTGGGCACCTGGTTCGGATTCGTTCCCGGCGATTTCGGGGCGCTTTGGGCGACCTTCGGCGTGACCGTTTTCGCGACGGCCTCCTTCATGATCGGGATTTCTGCGCTGTTTGTTGATGCCGCCGGTATCGGCCTTGGCGCCGTGCTCTCCATGTTCGTGGGTAACCCGCTCTCCGGGGCAAACATGCCGTGGCAGTTCATCCCCGCACCCTGGGGCGCCCTCGGGCAGCTGATGGTGCCGGGTGCATCCAACACGTTGCTGCGGAATATCGCCTATTTTCCGGATGCTTCAAACTCCCTGCCATGGGCTGTGCTGTTGGGTTGGGCAGGGTTTGGCCTTCTCGCCGGGGCGATCGGCTGGGCGTGGAAGGAACGCCGAGCAACTCACATGAGCGCAGAGGATGATACCGCGAGCGTTGGCGCGAAAACCGAGGCGAACGCAGATGTGCCGGACAATGTTGAGATTCCCTGGAAAACGGCAAACACATAGCGACCTCGCCCCCAAGTAGATCCGCGAGCAGATAGTATTTTCAAAATACTATCTGCTCGCGCCGCATGGGGGAGATTCCTAGAATGGGAAGTATGAGCGAAGAGATCACCAGCGCCCGCATCGACGTCTGGCTGTGGTCGGTGCGCATCTTCAAAACCCGCGCACTCGCAGCCGACGAATGCAAAGGCGGGCACGTGCGTGTGAACGATGCATCCGCAAAACCCTCACAAAAACTCAAACGAGGCGACATCGTGCGAGTGCGCTACCCCGGCTGGGAACGCGTGTTTAAGGTCGAAAAACTCATCACCAAACGGGTGGGCGCGCCGATCGCCGTCACCTGTTACGAAGACCTCTCGGGGCCGCGCCCCGCGCACCTGTCGATGCCGCCGGTCGCCAAACGCGAACGCGGCACCGGGCGACCCACCAAGAAAGAACGCCGTGCCCTAGACGAGCTGCGGGGGCGAAAAGGCTAAACCCAGTTCCGCTTTCTCTCACCCCGCGATCGTCGTTAAGAACCGCGAGCAGGTAGGATTTGGCCGAACAGGTGAGTTTTTCCTACCTGCTCAAACCAAAAACCACCTGCTCGCGGAATAAGAAGCGGTCATAGCGTGAGACAGATAAACGCATCGCTGACGTGCCATCTTTGCGGGAGTAGGCTGTACCTATGAGCAACAAGGCCTCAGAACCCAACACATCAGGCGCCGCGAACACAGCCGACGGCACCGCCAGCACGCACGAACCCCAAAACCTGCTGGATGCGACCCCGCGTACCGGCAGCATCCCCCTTCACCTAGGGGAAGGCGGCGCGGACTCTGGGAAAACTCAACCCGAAAAATCGCTCAACAGGCGGATTCTGGCGCTCGCCGTACCCGCCTTCGGCGCACTGATTGCCGAGCCGCTGTTCGTGCTCGCCGATTCCGCACTCGTGGGGCAGCTGGGCACCGAAACCCTGGCGGGCATGAGCATTGCGGCAACCCTCATCACAACCGTGGTGGGGCTCATGAACTTCCTCGCGTACTCGGTGACCCCGGCGGTTGCGCGCGCGTTCGGAGCGCATCGGCTGGCGCACGCCTACCGCATCGGCGTGGACGGCGTGTGGGTTGCGCTTGGACTCGGTCTGCTCATTATGGGTGTGGGTTATATCTTTGCCGACCCTGCGCTGCGCGGCATGGGCGCGAACGACGCAACCATCGGCTATGCGCGCGACTACCTGCACCATTCGCTGTGGGGCATTCCGCCCATGATGATGATTTTGGCGCTCATGGGCACCCTGCGTGGGCTGCAAGATACCGTGACCCCGCTCAAAGTTGCGGGTGTGGGCACCGTGGTGAATGTGGCGCTGAACTGGGTGCTGATATACCCGGTCGGCTGGGGCGTGGCCGGTTCGGCGACGGGCACATCGCTCACGCAGTGGGGCATGGCGCTCGCACTCGGTATATTTATTCATCTTAAGATGCGCCCGCAGGGCGTGACGTGGCGTCCCGATATTGCGGGGATGCGCGGCGTGCTATCCCTCGGTTCCTGGCTGATGCTGCGCACCCTCTCGATGCGCCTGGCACTGCTGTCTACCGTATTTGTGGTGGCTCGCCTGGGCGACGAGCAGACGGCGGCATATCAGCTGGGCATGAGCGTGTTCAACCTGCTGCTCTTTGCCCTGGATTCTCTTGCAATAGCGGCGCAGGCGCTGCTGGGCAAGGAACTTGGAGAACGCGACCTGACGGCTGAATCCGGGCGTGCGAAAGTGCGTGAGCTCAAGAATCGCCTGGTGCGTATGAGCCTGGTGTACGGGGTTGTCACCGGCGTTGTTGCGCCCGTGATTGGCTTCTTCGGAAACTGGATTTTCACGCAGGATGCGCCCGTCGCCACCCTCTTCGCGTGGGCTACCCTCGTGATTGGCGTGGGGCAGCCGATAGCCGCATATGTATTCGTTCTTGACGGTATCCTCATGGGTGCTCAGGACGTGAAATACCTGGCAATTGGCTCATTTGTGATGCTGGTTGTTTATGCGCCCGTCATTTTCGGGATCTACTGGGCGGTTTCCGGCGGTCTGCTGAGTGCCACGGTGGGGTACCTGGGGCTGTGGGCGGCGTACATCCTGTGGTACCAGGGCGTGCGTGCATTCATCTTCGGCCGCCGCGCCGCCTCGGATGTGTGGATTAAAGCATAGTTTTTCCGGGGGGGGGATACGCGGAATTTAGGTGTTGAAGACGAGTTTTTTCACGGTCTTCTAGCTTACGCATCGCGTTGAGGCATCGACTGGTGACCCCCACGGCATCTATGTGCGAACGGACTATACCCTTGGCGGTATGTGTGCTCCCTGAAACGGAGACGGTTATGCGATGTGCATCGTTAGAGAAGGGACTGTACTCGCACCCTCACCTGAGGCTGGGGCTTGGAGCCTGATTCCGAAGCGCCGCCCTCTCGACTTGCTTGCGACAGTGAGCGCAGAACCGCCTCTTGAACATCGCGGACAATTTCTTTGACCGCACGGGAGCCGTCGATTCCAATCTCGATAATGACCTTCTGCCCGCCCGACTCGATGATAACCCCGAATCGGGCGGCCGCAGGGTCGCCGCTCATACGGCTGCCGATGGCTTTCAGCGTGGAGCCGATCCCCGGTTCAATGCCGCGCACTCCAGGAACGGCCGTGACTACATGAGTCAATTCGGCTGCTGAGAGGTTAATCGTCATCGTGCAGATCCTCAATATGAATATTGACGGTTGGGGACAATTCTAGGTTCTCATAACACGCCTGGCGCACAGCATCACGAACCTGTTGAGCAAGCTGGGGGAGGCTACTGGTTGTAACGTGTGCAGAGATACGGCAGGAGATCGTATCCGGTATTCCCAGCTCTCGCTGACCTTCGGGAGCTGGGGCATGTTTGAAGGAAGACTTGAGTGCGCGAGCTCCGGGTACGGAGTCTACACTGCGTCGCACTAGGGCGCGTAGGGAGAACTCGGACATACTATAAGGCCCTAAGTCGGTCGGCGGCATCTCTACCTGGGCACCGTGGCGCGTTTCGGCGAGTACCGCATCCATAATATGGCGCTGAGGCATCACCGATGTGCTCGACTGTGCTTCCAATGTGTCCCAGGTCTTGTGGAGTGAAGCGATTAGACGCAGGTACTCCCGTGTGGAGGCTTCGTCAAGCTCATAAGACTGAGCCGACTGTGTGGGCTGCGGTTCTGCGTGTGGGATGCGGGTGGTGGAACTCATTCCCACTCCTTCATATGGCGCATGACGAGGGAGCGGGCGCGTGCCAGCCTCCCCCGGACTGTGGATTCGGTTAGGGTCAGGGTTTGGGATATCTCCTCGTAGGACATGTCATCAACCTCTCGAAGCACCCAGACGATACGCAGCTCTTCAGGAGCGGATGCCAACAGCTTGGCTAATGCATCTATCTGGGCGTTTACCTCACTGGACTGTGCCGGATCGTCGGTCGCTGTCGACGTTGTGTTAGGTAAGGCGCTCGCGCTCTCAAGACCCTCTGAATCGTAAGGGTCAGTGGCTCGGCGCTGAAGTTGACGAATAGTGCTGGTGGCCTTATTAGTGCAGATACGCATGAGCCAACCCCGGAAGGCATCAGGATCCCGAAGCAGATGAAGACTCCGCCACGCCTGAACAAGGGTCTCTTGGACGATGTCCTCACTGTCGTGGCGGTTGCGCACGATCATGTAGGCGGTGCGAAACAGGCGTCCCTGATAACGTTCGACGAGCTTTCCGAAAGCGTCAATGTCACCGTCCTGGGCTCGCAGCACCAGGTACCTGTCCTTGCCCTGAGACGCAGCGCTCGGATGAGGAACATGCTTGGTGGGCGGACCGGTGGACTGCCCTGCATTGCTGCGCTGTTCATCGGTCATGGTTATCAGAACCGCCGCTCTCTAATGAGTGTTGTCCTGCCACAGTGTGGGCTGCACTCTGGGGTTTGGTGGCTTGTTCTAGGCGCAGCAGTACGTCGATCTGACGAGCATGCTTTCCCAGAGAGGAACTAACGTCGTGGTCAAGTCGGTTCCTGAGCTCGCTCACGGTCCATGCAACCTCGCTGTTCTCTGCTACGGTGACGGTTGCCTGCACCCACAGGTTGCTGGGTGAACCGGTGACCCATACTGAGCACCGCTGAACCCCAGGAACGTCTTCGGCTCGCTCAGAAAGCGCTTGGGCTATGACATCGGGGCTGAGTGTGGCCAGAAGTGTGCCGTCGGAGCCTGTCAGGCGCAAGGGGGACGCGGCAGCTTTACGGGGTACCTGCTTAATGAGCAGAACCAAGCCAAACGCGATGAGAAGAACCGACCCGAGGGCGGCGGCTGGCAACAGCCAGTGTGCCTGGGGTCCGACCCAAGTATCGACCCGGGTATCAGCTTTGGCGAGGACCGAGCTAAGCGCGGGCCATGACTGGCCCACACCCATGCCGGAAGCCATAACCCAGAGGGCTATCGCCGCAATGAGCAAACCGCTTACCGCAAGGACTATCCTATTGAGAATTCCAGATACCGAACGCATGGTTTTCTCTCTTTCAGCTCGTGTGCTGGATACGCACTCGGCTGTGTGCGGTTCCGACGGGTTTCAAGGTCTGTATAGCCTGCTCAGCTGCCTTCTGTGCGGCCTGACGCACAGGTTCGAGGTCATCCAGAACGCTGAACACGGTCACATTCACGCGCGTTCGACGGACTCGAACCTTAGCGCTGTGAACACCATCGACCCGCTCGACATGGGCTTGTACCAGCTTTGCTAGGTCACGGCGTGAAATAGCTGTCTGACCGGGTATGTTATCTGCAAGAACCTCAGTGCGTTCAGGTGCCCCCGGCCACAGAGCCAGGAGAATCATGAACAGACTGCATACGGTCACAAAGCAGGCTGCCGCGAGTACCGCTGGCGACCCGATAATCGTGGAGCCGAGCCCGTTGACTGCTGAGGATGTTCCATTCGGCCACGCTCCGTTCAGGAGACGGTTTCCCAACGCCCAGATTCCCAGCCCTCCTACGATGAGGAGCAGTAACGCCAGGATAATGACGGGCAAACTCCGCGATGGGCGCCGGATGAGATTTTGTACGGGGGTTTTCATCGCAGAGCCCTCCTTACCTGGTTGTTCGGATTGAGCCAGGAGACCTCAATGTTGATCTTCTCAACCCTCAGCCCGGTGAAGTGCTCGACGCGCTGGCTCACATGCTCACGCACCTGTTGCAGGGTTGAAACCAATGCTGTAGGGAAGGTAAGGCCGAGATCTAAGTGAAGGACAGCAACCTGACCGTAGAGATCACACTTTGCCTCGGGGCGTGAATGGAAATTTCGACGTGCCCCGATCCCGAGCAGTCCCCCGGCGTTCGAGCCCACATTTGCGCTCTCGTAGGCAGCTTGAGCCGCGATCTGCGCAACAACCTGGGCGGGAATGACGGTGACGCCGCGCTGCTCCTGCCGGGGGCTCTCTGTCTGAGAGTCCCCGACACTGACAGCAGCGGGCTGTGTATTGGTCTCCGTCATTACTTCCTCCATCGATTAAGGATGCTTTGGACATCGACCCGGCCCTCCAGGTAAAGACCCACCACCGTTCCAACCAGGCCGCACAGTGCCACCAGGATGAAGTCGGCGAAGGAACCGAAAGCAAGAATTGTTCCCAGGAATAGGCCCACCAAAAGGGCCAGGTGTGTTGTCTTCATAAAAGATCCTCAGATCGGGGGCGTCGGTAGATTACTTGAGATCGGCAGAGTCAGAGGAAGTGGAATCGTCGTCGGGCAGGTGAACGTCGGTGACGTCGATATTGACCTCTACTACCTCTAGCCCCGTGGTCCCCTCAATCTGCTCGATAATGTTGCGGCGGATAGCATTGGCTACTTCCACAATGGAGACTCCATATTCAACCACGACGGTAACATCTACGGCTGCCTGGGTCTCGCCCTTCTGGACGCTAATACCGCCAGCAACATTGGTCTGGGCGTTGGGGATGCGGTCGGTCACGGCGCTGAAGGCACGGCGTACGGCATTGCCCATATCGTACACACCGGGAACTTCGCGGGTTGCCATGCCAGCGATTTTGGCAACAACGTTCTCTTCAATGGTGGTTACACCGTGTGAAGTCTGTAGGGGACCGCGAGGAGTCTTATCCTGCTGGGTTTCCTTGTTGTTTTCGCGCTCGCGCTGCTGACCGGTTTGGGGAATGGAGTTATCGCTCATGGGAGCCTCATTTCATGTGTTTTCCGCTGCGCGGATTATGATGTTTGATATTTGCGGCACGCATCGACGGCTGGGGAGTTCGGGCGCTACCCACGCCCTTTGTCCGTCCTTGCGGTCGATGGTGACGCTACTATAAAGACGCTTGAGGCGCTGAATTCCTCACGAATCAAAATGGTGATATATACCACTTTGTGTTGATGAGCGTGTACAAACACGACTGTTGCCTATGTTTGCTCGGCTCAGCTGCCTATCGTGCGGGTAGTCCTCATATACGCCAAAGCGGGCTATGCGGAAGCTGGGAATAGCTTCTGCATAACCCGCTTAGTTTATTTCTGCGATGCTGAAGCGACGCAAGAATATGGGTTACTAGTTCTTTTTGCCGGTTACGCTTAGGTATATAGAGATTGCGACAATGGCGGCAATAATGGATAGGATCCAGCGAATCCAGTCGATACCAGCAGTATCTGCAACGCCGAAGAAGCTCGCGATCCCTCCGCCAACGAATGCGCCAACAGCACCCAAGATAACGGTCCACAGTGCCGAGATGTTCTGGTGACCTCGCATGATGAGGCGTGCCAGAGCGCCGATGATAGCGCCGGCAATGATCATTCCGATGAGTCCAAGCATAATGGTTCTTCCTTTGTGAGTATCCGCCATAGCGCGTGCGCGCCTGAACGGTGATGATATGGGGTCTTAAAAGCGCAGATCGGTGAGGTTCTGCCTGAAAGTTCAGAAGCAGCCGGGATTTCAGCTGCCTTTCCTGTCACATATTGCGTGATTCGACGGGGCTGTTATCGCCTGCCGTCGTCTCTCAAGCCTACGGCGCTGATATGAAGACGCCATGAGTGCGCAGATCCTCACGCGTTCTATAAGTGTTTTACATCACCTTTAGTGTGAAGGGTGCTCTTACGTCCTTCTGTTCTGCTTCTTGCCTCCTGGTGCCGTGGGGCAGGGAGGGTGGGGCGCTGGCAGATGGGCTTTTGGTCGGTATGGACTTGACCGGTGTAGTACATAAATAAAAAATCTTATTCTTGAGCATCCGCTTTAATAATAAATTCGTGAATGCTGTTGTAAATTTTTAAATACATTATGGGAGTGAAGGGGTTTTATTAATAAATCCGGGGAAATTCCTCAGAATTGAATGAGAGTAGGCTGACAAAAATCTAAAAAAGGTTGTTTTGACAGATGTTCTGGAATTACATTGAAAATACCCCATGAATTCACAGATAAGTGATCATGAGGAAGTATCTTACATATCTGTTTTTCAGGGTTTTCTGCATTATTAAATGCGAGGAGGTGGTGCACATACCTTGATGAACCGTGGATAAAAAATACTCAAAACTGTCAGGATTAAGAAAGAAATGAGGCGATACGCTATGAAAAAGTCATTCAAACGAACCCTGGTGGCCGGGGTTGCAGGCGCGGTTCTTGCGGCCGGTGCCGCTATTCCGGCGAATGCTGCATCCAGCACGTCAAGTCTCGTTCCGCCGCGAACTGAGATTGATGCCACGGTCCACGGGCCGGGGTCTAGCTGGTGGTGCCACAGTGTTATCTATGTGTTTTACACTCCCATTAACTACCAGGAGCCCCGGTATGAAACCGTAACGGCGTGCGGGAACGAAACGGTGACAAAACACCTGGTATCAAACCATACGCAGGTGGCGGTCGCTGGCGAGGAATATCATCCGGCTATTACTGCTTCCCCGCGAGGATAGCGGCAAGATTGATATCCAGATGCGGTCTGCGGCAAATTATTGTATCTGCCGCAGGCCGCACTGATGCTGAACTATTTTAAATTTTAGAATATTTTTTGACCCTAGGATTTAATGTAAAAATATTTTCTTGATGATATATACCGATCATTTTATGGCGGTTCATGCCGACACAACTTAAATATTTTATAATTCTGCAGATTATATATTCGGATATGCTTCTTCGAGGAAAGAATAGTCATCCCAATATCCGCGGTCCCACCATTCGATAAATTCGATATTTTTACCTTCGCATCCGAGGGTGAGGAAATCTTCAAAGAAAATCAGACGCTCGGAAAATATAGAACTGTCATGGCCCTCTATGCGTATTTTTTCGTGAAATTCGCGCGGTGAAAACCCTAGACTCACGCCGTCGAGGGTGTCACCATCCAGGATCTGCAGCGAGAACAGAACAACCTTCCCCTCAGCCAACCCAAGATCCACCACGCGTTCGGCATTGCCCAGAGTAACGCGACCCTTGAAACGCTCACTTCCATGAAATGATGAATCGTAAAGGTCTTTATTGAATCGCTCGTTGTAGTAGCCGATCGGCTGTCCGAGCTCCAGCTGGGGCGGGGCCTCAAACTGAAAATCCATATTCTTCACCCTTCCTGAGGGACCATGAAAATCCTTATAAAGTACCCTCGAAACATACGTAATATACCCAAAGGCGCATTATTTACTGAATGAAGGACGTGCAAATAATCGGAACCGCTATATGTCACCGTGTGCTCGTTCCGGGCTCTGATAGTAGATCGGAGCAGCATGTAGCTGCTGGATCGCCTCAATAAAACTCGGGTCCAGCTCCCCCAACTCATCAAGCCAAGACCAGTCGTCAGGGGTGGAATCGTGCGAATGTTTCATGCGCCCTCCGTATTCTGTATGGAGTGAATATACTAGTTGAGATGAACCCGGCAGTTATCGCAGCATCTGGTCAAACTGCTCAATGGCGGCGTCAGGAATATCGCCGAGAGCATGCAGCATCTCGAAGGTGAAATCAATGAATCCCACCCCGCTGGCGGTCACCAGGTTCTTATCGCGCACAGCCTCGCGCGTGGTGTTCACGTACTGATGCGGGTTCGTGTAGGCAGGCAAATCCTTGATGTCCTCAAAGCTGTTAGCCGTGTGCCTGCGTCCGTCGAGCAGGCCAGCAGAAGCCAAGAAATATGCGCCGTCGCAGATACCACCAACTGCTTTGCCTGCATTCTTGAAATCACGCAGAATTGTGGCGAGTTGTTGGGAATCTTCGGTAGGCAGGGTGCGCCATGAGCCTTCCGCGCCGATGACGATGACCGCATCCGCAGTTGAGGGAATCTCAGCGATCGTCATATCGGGCTCCACCCGCAGCCCGCCCATAGAGGTTTTCACTTCTCGATCGACGGAGGCCCACCGCACTGTGTACCCGCCGATGATACTCTGCAGCCCGGCGGTAAGCAGGGCAGGCTCCCAATCGGCGAATTTATCCAGAATGACGACAGCAAGTGTTTTCATGGGAACTCCTCGTAACCTCAGCTCACTAGTCCCTAAACCCTACGGTAAACCTCGTCGAAGGGCAGGCGGAAGCGCTCGCCCCAGATGCCGTGGCCGGGTTTGCGGATACCGCAGGCGACCACCATGTTAATCTCGACATTGCGCGGCAGGTTGAGGAGTTTCTTCACGCGGTGACTGTCGAAGCCTTCCATCGGGCAGGTATCGTACCCCGCCTCGGTCATCGCGAGCATAAACGTCTGCGCCACCAGGCCGCAGCTCTTGTGCACAACCACGCGATAATCGTGCTCCGAAACCTCACGCATCATCGGAACGAATAGGCCCGCACAATTCGCCATTGCCGCGCGGGATGCGCCCAGCAGACCAAAGCAGCGCGCGTACAGGAGCGGCATAGCCTTGGTGTAGTACATTTCCCAATTCTTGATGCGGTCTTCCTGCTTCTCGGCCGGGCTGTTACGCTCAACATTGCCGCGCTCAAACTCCAGCGCGGCTTTCGCGCGGCGTCGGTACAAATCCTGGCGGGTCACGAATACCACCATCTGCTGCGCGGTCTTGGCAGCCTGCTGATGCATGCACGCCGCAGCGAGTTTATTCAGGGTGGCGGGATCAGTCACGTGGTAGAGCTCGTACAGCTGCATATTCGAACTTGTGGGTGCCAGCTGAGCCGCCTGCAAACACTCTTTGACAACATCGGCATCAATGGGCTGGTTTTCGTCGTAATGGCGCACCGAACGGCGGCGGTTCAGCAAATCTAGCAGGGACATTATGCGACCTTCCTCTCCGTAGGTGCGGTTTCTGCGAAAGCGCCTTATCCTTCAGTCTAGCGTGCGTGTGAGGGGCATGCGAGGGCATGTACCACATGTGGGGTGCCCTAGTCTTAGTCCCCGCAGGTATTCTGCGCCTGACTCTGCGGATCCTGTTGACTCTGAATTTACGATGCAGAGATCGTTTCGCGAAAGGTGCTCAGCTCATGCAAAAAGGCCTTTTTCTGCGTGATACCAAGATGCAGACTGAATTTTTGGAATGCATTCGCTGCGGCGTCAATGCTTTTCTGGAGCTGAAGAAGCTGCTCCAGCTCATCACGCTGTTTCGCGATCTCACGATCGATCAGTTCCAGTTGTTTGTACGCAGGAAGGCTATCAGCAAAATACATGCGCACCATAAAATCCCATTTGGTTTTCCTGGGTTCCACCTCAGTACGAAGGTAGTTTTGAAATGATTCGATACCTTTTTCTGTGATGGAATATATTTTTTTATCTGGTTTTCCTTCTTGGCGAACTAGCTTAACATACACTTTTTTGTGTGTAACTAATTTGTGGAGAATTGGGTATATACTGCCGAAAGAAGCGTTATAAAAATTACTAAAAACGGTTTCAAATTTTTGTTTAATCTCGTATCCAGTCGAAGGCGATTCGAGCAGTATACCTAAAACAACATCGTCACTTTTCATAAGAGCCTTTCGTGAATTTTACGGATTTTCGCGAGGTGAGCAGAAAGAGTGCTGCAATGATCAAAGCCGCCGGTGAAGCGTAGAGATACAACCGGGTAAATGAGGAAATATAATCCAGAGGTGTGTGGGCTGAGGCAAGGTTTGTGGTAAGTCCGCTGATAAAAATTGTGGTGGCGAGAACCGTTCCAAGTTGGCGAAGCACGCCTATAACACCTTGTGAAACAGTCAAGTCACTCCCTGTAAAGTCCGCTGTTGATAGCATGCTGATGGGCCCTACCAGTATGCCGTAGCCTGCTCCTACAAATATACTACAGGCTATGTAGGTGCCGTAGTTCAGGGGTGCTTGTAGAAATGCAAGGCCGAGATATCCAAGTCCCATTACCAAAAATCCTAAAGCAACTAAAAGGTGGGTTTTTATTTTCCTCATAGCTTTCCCTGCAAAAGGAGATAGTGCAAAGATTGCGACAGTTGCGGGCGTAACCAGTAGTGCCGACTCCAGAGATGTTCGGTGAAAGATCGTTTCAAATAAAGTTGGCATCAATACCATATATCCCACCAGAAGAATTTGCCCCAGAATAGTTCCTGTGGTGGCTAATTTAAAATTCTTGTTGTGAAAAAGCCGAAAATCAACGATCGCATGAGGGGTGTGTCGCTCCTGGCGTATAAAAAGGGTAAAAAACAGTATGAAGAGCATTAGGAGAAAGAAACTTTCTGCCGCAACCCCAGTATTCCTGAGGTTTAGCAGAAAAAGCGTGAGGCAGAAGAGCCCTGCAGTCATCATGCCTGCACCCCACCAGTCGATGCGCGAATCCGTTTTTGAGGGTTTAGTGTTTGGTATATATTTTTGGATCAGCACGAACGAGAGAAGAACCACGGGAATATTAATGAGGAAGATCCATCGCCACCCCCAGCTTTGCAGAATCATGCCTCCCAGAATAGGGCCGAAAGCGGATGCGGAACCCTGCGTCATGCCCAAGGTCAGCGTGACTTTGCCCCTGCGGGTTGGATCTTGGGTGGAGATTGCCAAGTCCATGCTGAGTGGGAAAATGGCGGCTGCCCCTAGACTTTGAAGAACTCGACCCACTACTAGAAGGAGAATGCCATTCGCCAGACCACTCACTAAAGAACCGACCGCAAAAATGAACAATGCTCCAAGGTAAAAACGCTTTTTACCTGTACTGTGGGCGAGTTTGCTGAAGGGAATTGTGAGAGCTGCAAAGAGAATAGTGTAAGCGTTGAGTGCCCAAGAAAGTTCGGAGAACGAAGCGCTGAGCTCCGTGTGAATCTGGGGTAGGGCAATGTTCATAATCGTCATGTCCAACATGACAACGAAAGTGCCCACACACAGAGCAAAAAGGGTGAGTTTATTGCTGTGGACCATGACTTAACTCCTTACTATATAAATTTTATTTATATAAATATAATTTATATAGTAGTCTTATGGGGGAGGGTACGTCAAGGGTTATGAATGAGCCAAAAGCCAGCAGAACCGCCGTAAAATATAGAAATATAGGGAGCCTGACCTTGTGAAGACCAAGCTCCCTGAGCCATATATCAATGCGTTTTTGAGAATCTACTCCGCGAACCAGTCTTTGGTGGCCGTGTGCGCATCGAAAACCTGCCCCAAAAGTGGGGTTAGCGGGGAAATTCCGTGTTCACGCACCAGCGACACGAAACGTAGCACCGACTCATTCCACTAGTGAAGCGCCAGCGCATAGGTACGCCCAGTGAGTGCAGAAACCGGGTAAATTAGGGGACCGGGCAGGCTGCTAAGTACCTGAACCCGACCCCCCCCAGATAAGAGTCCCGCGCGGGAACTCAGGGAGAGCAGACTACTTGGCCCACACAACGAGCTCATCAAGCGGCTTGCGCGGCTTCGGGTCGATCTCGCGCGAGCGGTAGCCGAAGGTTGCGGCAACGGATACGCCGTAATCCTCGGGGTCGAGAAGCCCTTCCTCGGTGAGGAGCTGGGTGACCGCATCGTAGTCCATGCCTTCAACGGGGCAGGAATCGATGCCGAGCATTGCTGCGCCCGTGAGCATATTCCCTAGCGCAATATAAGTGTTCTTCCTAGTCCACTCGAAAAGGGCACGCTCGTCGTCGGCGATCTTCATATCGTGCACCTGGAAGTTTTTGTACATATCCAGCGCCATCTGCATCTGGTCTTCGGGAAGATTGCGCTTCGCTAGCGCTTGCAGCAGGAAATCGGAATCATAGCGGGCGTTCTTCTTCGCCACAATAATCACCACATGGCTGGCGTCATCGAGCGTGTTTGCCATACCCCAGGCGATAGGCTTGAGCTTCTCACGTAGCTCTTTATTCTGTATCACCAGAAATTTCCACGGCTCGGAACCAACCGAGCTGGGGTAGAGGCGCCCAAACTCAAGGATCGTGTTGAAGTCTTCATCGCTGATCTTACGGGCGGGGTCGTAGGAGCGGGTAGAAACGCGACGCTTGAAAATTTCAATTGCTTGTTCACGAGTGAGAATCATGGTTTTCCTTTTCTGTGCTGGGTTTCTATGACGGAATTTAGTATATCGAGCAGGGATGCGCCTCCCGCCGGTTTTTTCGCACAGCGTGATTGACTGCGTTGCCCAAAGCGTGCTTTAGATGTGCTCCTACGGCTAACAACATATCGTTTGGACAAACCGCCGCCGATCTTCAGCTGGTTTTTCGGGTGAAAGAGCCCGGTGAGCGGCCTGCACAATCAGAGAGGCTGGAACTGCATCATATGTTTTCCCCTGGGACTCGACGGTTCGGCACTGTTCACCGTGGCACACATCGTCGCAGGTGCTGCTTCCCTGTATCCCACCCACTAGATCTTCCAGGGGTACACCCATAATCCAGATACGATTGGATTCCTCAGGATGAGTCAAGAATTCTTCTTCACTCATTGTACGGATTTCCAGATGAGGCTGAATACCCTGAGGCAAGAGCTCAGCTTCCAATACCTGTAAAGCCTTGCGCAGCTCCTCACCTGTTGTACCGCACCGTGAGCAGGTTTGTTTTTCGGCATTGACAAGGTGCTGCCAGATAATAGGTAAAGTTTTCATCAGGGACTACCTTTCCTTGTTGAAACTATAATCTATTTGGTTGTGATGGGATGGGGCGTGGGCACGCCAGTGTTTACACCACTTTTACGGTGTATTCCAGGGCCTTGCTCGGGTGCATGGTTACTGAGACGTATCCGTTGGCGGGGGTGCGCACATAGTCGAGGTAATCCTCCATAGACGGACCAAATCCTTCAACATCGTCTACGGCAATCACAGCGCGGTCGGCAAGATGCGGCTCCAACAGCTGAAAGACGGGATGCACCAGGTCAGGCCACCCGTCGAGAAGTACAAAATCGGGGCTGAAATCCAGGTCTTGCAGGGTCTTTAGCGCATCGCCTTCGCGTAGCTCGATATAGTCCGCAAGCCCCGCCCGCTCAAAATTTTTCCGCGCGGCCTCAGCCTTCTGAGGCACATATTCGCAGGTGATTACGCGCCCGCCATTGCGTTTTGCGGCGGCGGCAAGATACAGCGTCGAGATGCCGTAGGACGTACCAAACTCAACGATATTCCGCGCGCCGCTCGCCAGCGCCTGCATATACAGAAACTCGCCCTGCTGCGGGGTTATGGGGATGTATTTATCGGTATAAAAATCTTCGTTCTCGGTCTCCCAATCAATCCCCCTGCCTAAAATCTGGTGGATTTTTGGCAGAAAATGCATGAACATGCGCTTGCCCTGCTTGAGCGTGGCGTCGTAGAGGTCATAGAGTGTGTCTTCGACCGGTGGGTCGTTGAGGAATGTGAACATTTGCGGGGTTAATTTGGGCATGTGAATCTCCCGGGTGCTTTGGTGCGTATTACCTGCACCACAAAATTCAGAGGTATACCTCTGAAAATAGTGCGGTCATGTGATTCCTCTTATCATGCCAGCGTCAGCAGGGGAGTACAAGGGATTTGCGCGAAGACGCACAAAAGCCGAAACTCGCCGCCTCGACTGGGCTAACGCTCAAATCGGGTGAGGCGCATCGAATTTAGCACCACAAACACCGAACTGAACGCCATGGCCGCGCCCGCAATCATCGGGTTCAGCAACCCTGCCGCTGCGACCGGCACCGCGATAGTGTTGTATGCGAACGCCCAGAACAGATTCGACTTGATGGTGTGCAAAGTCGCCCGCGAAAGCCGCAGCGACGTGGGGATCGCGCGCATATCCGAGCGCATCAGCACAATATCCGAAGCCTGCACCGCAACATCCGTACCCGAGCCCATCGCCATCCCCAGGTCCGCGCGGGCCAGGGCAGGCGCATCGTTCACGCCGTCGCCAACCATCGCCACCCGGTAGCCTTCATCTTGAAGCTGCGCGATAACCTCAGATTTACGTTCGGGCGTGACCCCCGCGAAGACGTTCTCAGGATTAATCCCCACGCTGGATGCGATAGCCTGGGCAACTTCGGGGGCATCACCGGTCAGCAGTACGGGCTCTAAGCCCAGTTCGTGAAGCTCGGTGATGGCCTGCGCCGACTCGGGTTTGGGGGAGTCTGCCAGCGCGATGAGCCCGACAGGCAAGGGGTCCTTTGTGCCGATCGCGCGAGCCACAGCCACGGTGGTCAGCCCTTCCGAACGCGTTTGCTCAAGCATCTGATGCTGCTTCTCGGTGAGGGGAACGCCCGCCTGCAGCAGGTATTCGGGGGTGCCCACCAGCACCAGGCAGCGGGACTTCCCCTCGTCCCGAGTGCGCACGAGCTCGCCGCGCACACCTCCGGGCACACCCTCAAAATTCTCAACGGTACCGAGAAATGCTCCATAGTTTTCTGTCGCAAAACGCGCAATAGCATGGGCTATTGGATGCTCGCTCAGCGCCTCCACAGCTGCGGCATCGCTCAGAATAGATACAGAACGTTCGCTCTTTGAAGAGGCGTTGTCGGCCGTGACGTCGGTGAAATCGTCGAAGGTTCCAAAGCGCGCCACGCGCATTGTGCCCTCGGTGACGGTCCCGGTTTTATCCAGCACGATGCGGTTCACCGCATACGTAGTTTCCAGCACCTGCGCGTTGCGAATCAGTATGCCCAGCTGCGAGCCGCGTCCGGTGCCCGCCAGCAGTGCCGTGGGGGTTGCCAGACCGAGCGCGCAGGGACAGGCGATCACCAGCACCGAAACTGCCGCATTGAACGCACGCGGCACATCGTGCGATACAACCAGCCACCCGATAAGGGTCAGGAGCGAAATCACCAGAATCGTTGGCACGAAAATCGCAGAAACACGGTCGGCAAGGCGCGCGATGGGTGCCTTCGTTTCTTGGGCGGCGGCAACCAGCTCACCCATTTTCGCGAGCGTCGTCTCAGACCCCACGCGGGTTGCGCGCACCGTCAGCGACCCGGAGGTGTTCAGGGTTGCGCCGGTGACCGCATCGCCCACTGAAACCTCGACGGGCACCGATTCGCCGGTCAGCAGGGAGGCGTCCACGGCGGAAGACCCTGCAATAACCGTGCCGTCGGTAGCGATTTTTTCACCCGGGCGCACCAGAAATTCGTCTCCCGGCAGCAGGTCCTCGACCGGAATCTGCACCTCGCGCGTGGTTCCCCGCTTATCGGTGCGAAGCAGGGTTGCGGTGCGTGCCCCCAGGCTCAGCAGGGTGCGCAGAGCCTCAGAAGAGCGGGTTCGTGTGCGGTGCTCAACTGCCCGCCCGATCAGCAGGAATAAAGTCACCATCGACGCCGAATCAAAATACAGTGGCGCATGGTTACCGCTCAAGAACATGCCGAGAATGCCCCCCTGCATGGGGTGAACATGCTCGGTCAGCCCGGGGTTCATGAACAGCTGCGCGAGTGAATACAGGTAGGCGACGATCACACCGAGAGAAACCAGCGTGTCCATCGTGCTGCTGAAGTGGCGTGCGTTCGTGAGAGCGGCGCGGTGAAACGGCTCGGCGCTATAGACCGCAACCGGCAGCGTGATAAGCGCAAGCACCCAGCCCCAGTGCGGGAACTGGAACGTGGGGAACATCGAAATCAAGAAAATCGGCACACCCAGCAACAACGCCACAACGATGCGCCACCCCAAGCCCCCGCTGCGCGCGTTGGTCCTCTCTTCGGACTCTGCATCGCGAACCTCGGTTTTGAGCGATGCCGTATACCCGGCGTTATTGACCGTTTCAATGATCTGCTCATCGGTAATATCGGCGGGAACGATCACGCGCGCAGACTCCAGCGGCAGGTTCACGGCGGGATCAACCCCCGGGATTTTGCGGAGTTTGCGTTCCACGCGGCCCACGCAGGATGCGCATGTCATGCCCTGAACATCCAGGTGGATAATGCGCGTCTGCCCGCCATTAGCCGAGGAATCGAAAAGAGAACGCTCGTTCTCAGTTGTGGTGGATGCTGTTTGAGTTGAGTTACCCATGTTCTTCGCCTCTGTTCTTAATGCTCACGATGCTGTGCTGTCTTCGGGCTTTGCCTGCTGCGGATGCGCCTGCCGCAGTCCGCCCTGATCTATACTTCGCCTTCGTCCGGCAGTCCATCGGCACGGTTGCTGCGCGGTCGCTTACCGGTCAGCTTCGCGCCCCGATCGTTCACCCCGCGAACCCGCGTGACGTCAGCACGCCTGAATGCGCGGCGTTGGGTGAGGGCGTCGTATGCAGTGCCGTGCACACCGGGATGCAGATTATCGCCGGTGCCGTCAGCGGAGGTATTCGCCGCATGATCCTGTGAGGAATGTATACGCGATGCGCCCCGCCGTTTCAGCCCGCGCTGATCCTCGCGCGCCGTGTAGGGGGTGGAGTCGCGCACCCACGCATCCAGCAGATCGGAGTCGAGCCCCATCTGCCGTGCCACGCGGGAAATCGCCTCGGTCAGGTGAATGTTCTCGGTGCCTACGAGTGCGCGCACTGCCCCGACCGCCATTGCCTGGTACTGCGGAGAATACGCCATGATTAGACGGCGGGAGTGAAGCCAGCTTCAACGATGGCGTCCGCTACGGCTTGCGTATTGAGGGTGCCTTCGTGCTCGATGGTGACGGTCGAAACGCCGTCTTTGACCACGTCTACGTTCACGCCGGTGACGCCCGGAACCTCACCGACTTCTTCACTCACGCTCATGGCGCAGTGGTTGCAGGTGAGGCCGGTTGCTTTGACGGTGGTGATTGCCATGATGGTTCCTTCCAGAAAATTTGGAATTACAAAACTTGTGGATGCGCCGCCCGCGTGTCAGCTGCGCATCATGCGGGATATGGCGGCGGTTGCCTCTTTTATTTTCTCATCAACTATTGTCGCATCACCTGTACGTTCGGATTCAATTGCGGCGTTGGTGACGCAATGCCCCATATGTTCTTCGAGCAGGTTGAGTGAGACTGCATGGAGCGCTTTGGAAACCGCCGCGACCTGAGTAAGCACATCAATACAGTACTTGTCTTCCTCGACCATGCGGGCGATACCGCGCACTTGCCCTTCGATGCGGCGCAGGCGCTTCAAATGCGCCTCTTTGTTTGGGGTGTACCCGTGTGGCTGTGCTGAGGAATTACGCTTTGTCATAGATCCAGTGTATACCCTAGGGGGGTATATCTCAAGGGGCGGTGAAGGTGATTTGATATATTGGCTTTATGCGTGCACCACACCCTCAACCGGTCTATACGCTTCCGCACGAGCAAACGGTGCTCAATACCCTGCGGAAGTATGGGGTGGTTAAAGCGCACCTATTCGGTAGCGCGGCACGCGGCGAGCTTAACCCCACCAGTGATCTTGATTTTTTAGTAGAGATGAAAGACTCCCCAGATTACGGCGTATTACTGCGGTTATCTGAGGAGCTTGAGCAGATTACAGGGTACCCGGTCGATGTGCTGACCTCTATTAAGCCTGTTTTTCGTCCCTACATCGAACCCGACTTGACGGAGCTGCCGTTGTGAAAGTTCCAGACCCTTACGTCATCATGGCGCTTGATGCAGGCAGACGCGTGCAGCGTTACACCCCAGAGTCTGCAGAAGCATTTTTTGAATCAGAGCTTATACAAGATGCTATTTGTATGCGGCTGCAGGAAATGGGCGAGAATCTGTCTAAAATTCGTCAGCAGTTTCCTGATTATTACCAGGCTCACCATAGTGAGAGCTGGCACCGCCTGATCGGATTACGTAATGTTATCTCTCATGGTTACGGCGATATCGACCTCGATATTGTGTGGCGCATAGCTTCACAGCACCTATCAGGTGTGATGCAAGAGTTGGAGACCTTGCAGGCATCATCTCTTCCCGACCTGTAACCCGTCGTAGACTGAAACAGAAAAACCCCGGGACGCAGAAACACTGCTGCACTCCGGGGTTTTATCTGGTTTTCGCTGAAGCGTTCGTGGTGTTTAACCGCGGCTTACATCCCCTGCGCCTGGATGGCGGTGATCGCCACCGTGTTGATGATGTCCTCAACGGTGGTACCGCGTGAAAGGTCGTTCACGGGCTTGCGCAGACCCTGCAGAACGGGGCCAACGGCGGGGGCACCCGAAGACTGCTGTACAGCCTTGTAGGTGTTGTTGCCGGTGTTCAGGTCGGGGAAGATGAACACGGTTGCCTGGCCCGCCACCTGGCTGTCGGGCATCTTGGTCGAAGCAATCGACATGTTCGAGGCCGCATCGTACTGAATCGGACCCTCCACCGCGAAATCCGGGTTAGAGGCGCGCACAATCTCGGTTGCCTCACGCACCACATCCACATCTGCACCGGAGCCGGAGGTACCGGTCGAGTACGACAGCATAGCCACCTTCGGATCAACCCCGAACTGGCGCGCAGTCTCAGCGGAAGCCTTCGCAATATCCGCCAGCTGCTCGGCATTCGGGTTCGGGTTCACGGCACAGTCGCCGTACACCAGCACGCGGTCTTCCATGAGCATCAGGAACACCGAAGACACAATCTTGGTGCCCGGGCGGGTCTTAATGAACTCCAGCGAGGGGCGAATCGTGTTCGCAGTCGTATTGATAGCGCCCGAGACCATACCATCCGCAAGACCCTTGTAAACCAGCATCGTACCGAAATACGAGGGATCGCTCATGCGTTCACGCGCGCCCTCAATAGTCATGCCCTTGTGCGCACGCAGCTCAGCATAAGTCGCCGCAAAATCCTCACTGTATTCGTTATTCGCAATGTCGATAATACGAATCGAGGCAGGCAAGTTAATACCCTCAGCCTGGCAGATTTCCGAGATCTTATCCGGGTTACCCAGCAGAATCAGATCACAGAAATCGCGGCGCGCAATCATCTCGGCTGCACGCAGAATACGCACATCATAACCCTCAGGCAGAACCACGGAACGGCGGTTCGCACGAGCGGTCTCAATCAGGTTGTGCAGGAATCGCAGCGGAGTCATCGAAGCCGGGCGCTCAAGCTCAAGACGTGAAAGCAGCTCTTCCTGGTTCACGTATTCATCCCAGCCGCCGAATGCGCTCGCGAGTTTGCGGGCCTGACCGTTGATCACGCTGCCGTGCACGCGGGAAACAGCGCGCGCCGACTTGAAGGTGTCACGGTCGGTCGATAGTACCGGGAAAGGCGCGCTTTCAAGCAGGCTGCCCACGGCGGTGTTATTGCCGGGCAGGTTGTTGAGTCCGCCGGTGAGCAGCATACCCGAAGGTGCCGGGAATGTGGGCGAAAGCGCGGATGCGAGGGTCGCGGCCACAACATCGGCGCGGTCGCCGGGAACGATCACAAAGTCGCCGTCGGCAAACTGGTTGAGGAAGTTTGAGACGGTCATTGCAGCGATCTTGATCTCGTTAATGTCACGGCCAAGATCTTCCTGCGACAGGTGCGAGCCGTCGAGCTTGAGGGCGGCGACGACCTCTGCGATGGTGGGCTTACCCAGGTCTGCGATTTCGGGCAGAACGTAGACGGGGAACTTATGCTCGCCCAGCTTAACGTTCTTCTCAATGCTCTCACGCAGCTCGGGGTCGGCACGGTTGACGATAATCGAGAACAGATCAACCTTGGCTGCCTTAAGCTCGGAACGTGCAACCTCTACGGCGTTGGTTGCTTCTTCGAGGGATGCCTCGTTCGCACCCACGATAGCGATCACGGGCAGGCCTAAATCGCGGGACACCTGGGCGTTGAGATCGAACTCGACGGCGAGTGCGTTCTGGGCGGTCAGGTATATGCCGTCCACGATCACAACATCGCTGTGGGCGGCAATTTCTTCATAGGCGGAAACCGCGCGGGCCGAAATTTCTTCGGTGTTGCCCTCCGCAATGAGCTCTAGTGCCTCGGTGAGCGATACTGCGCCGCCCACCTGCTCGTCAGAGAGGTTAAAGTGCTCTTTCATCAGGCGAATCATGGGGTCATCGCTGGCAGTTTCGCCCTTGAAAATGGGTCGGAAAAAGCCTACTCGATCGGCGCGCTTCACAAGGGAATCTGCGAGGCCCAGGGCGATCAGGGATTTGCCTGAGTCCTGAGTCATCGCCGAGAGATAAATGCCGGTGGTCATAGTGCTCCTTTGGCGTTGAACGTTCGGCGGGGGCGCGCTAACAATCCGGTACGTACGTTGGATGCGCCGGATGCGGCGACTCTCGTCGAGTTTGTCTTGTCCTTTCTATCTTATCGGGGTTGAGAGTCGGGCAAACCTTTTGTTGCGGTGCGAGGGGAATTGAAGACTGCATCATGGTGTGTTTTTGGTGCTTATTTTCGCGGTCAATATGGTTTTAGGTGGGGTTTGAGAAATATTTTGTGGTGAAAAGCATGCTTTCATGCACTAAACACACAATCAAATATCTCGCCCTATCAAACGTCGCTTTCACGCAGGATTATGCAAAATTCTTGTACTTTCAGCGAAAGTCCCCAGGGAGCGTATCGGCCCCCTGTAGATTTTTCGTGTGAGAATCTACGATTGAAATATGTTGTTTGCATTTTCTGTAGCTCCCACGGGCGGGGGTTCCGCCGACGGTTCTGTTCACGATGCGGTTGCCGAGGCCGTATCCATCGTTCGTTCTTCCGGTCTGCCGCATCAAACCGGGCCCATGTTCACCACGATTGAGGGCGACTGGGATGAGTGCATGGATGTTATTAAACGCGCTACCGAGGCGGTGACGAAACGTGCCCCGCGCGTCTCGCTGGTGGTCAAGGCCGATATTCGCCCCGGTCACGATCATGGCGAAATTGAGGGTAAGGTGCAGCGTCTCAACGCCGCTATAGATCAGATGGAATCGGGTAAATAAGCATCGGAATACTGGCTCGACAAGGCTATATGTTGTATGTGGCATATAGAATTAACGGCTATCGTGGCGATGCTCTAATACGTGCGTAACGGGTGGTGCTTACATTCTTGTGAAGGTACTCCTAGCCGTTGAAATGCGTGTGCCGCAGGAACACTCAACTGTATTCCAGATTCGGCATATACGGCTGACGCAGTAGCTCGAGCAGCGACAGGCAGGTTCGCGGTTTAGGACTCGAATTCCTGCCTGTTGCCCGAACCTAGCGTAGGCTTATGTGCATGGCGAAAAAGAAAAACCGCAGCGTTGCTTCACGCCGCGTCGAGCATCCGAACAAAACAGGTGCGGTTGCCGGTGTTTACCCCATTTCGACCGGTGAGGCTGAGCTTGTGCCCGATGGTTACCACGCTGATGGTTGGCTTCTGCTCATCAACGGTGTGCAGTCTTCGCATGTGATAGTGGGGCAGCCGCGCATGCTCGATTTTGAGTACATGCGCTGGATTGCTGCGGTTCTCGACTCGCATATTCAGACTCACCTTAACCCCGAAAAACTGCGTATCACCCATCTGGGCGGCGGGGCGTGTTCCCTAGCGCGCTATTGCGCGGATGTATACCCAAGTTCACGCAATACCGTTGTGGAGCTTGATGCCAAGCTGGCCGAATATGTGCGTGACTGGTTCGATATTCCTAAGTCGCCGCGCGTAAAAATTCGGGTGGGTGATGCGGGTACCGTCACTCGCTCGTTTGCACCGGCATCGCGCGATGTAGTTATTCGCGATGTATTCGCGGTAGATAAAACTCCGGCGGAACTTACAGGCGTGGATTTCGTGCGGACGGTTGATAACTCTCTGGGGCCCGGTGGGCTGTATATTCTCAACTGCGGCGATGACCGCACGCTTAATGCCGCCCGCGCCGAAGCCGCCGCCTTGCTTGAGGTGTTTGAATACGTGAGTATTGTGGCCGATTCCGCAATGCTCAAAGGAAGGCGGCGCGGAAATATTATTCTGGCGGGTTCACATGTTCCGCTTCCGCAGCTTGGAAGCGCCGAGGCGGCGTCTATTTCTCGTGTCCTCATGGGTGGGGGAGTACCTGCCCAATATTGGGATACTGAGAAGGTTCGGGCCTTCGCCCGGAAGGGTGCATAAACCGCATTTGTCTAACCCTGATACCTGCTATATGCCTGATCGGGAATATGGCATATATCGGCAAAAATTTTTATTTATACTAGTCAAATACCTTATATTCCTATATTGGAATATATTTTATGTGCCCAAAAAGCACTTACCCAAGCTGCGGAAAATAAGGATGCAGTTTCTCGCGAAGCACTCGCGATGAAGGATAAAAATCTTCCCACCGAACCTGAACCATATGCCAACCTTCGGGGGTCGGTGCATCCGCGTGAGGAAGCGCGGCGTCGGAGGACACCATTGCAAGACCCACCCGCTGTTCGAGCCACACGAAACTCGCCTGCCGGGTGCGTAACATGCGGTACACACCCGCATAGTCCGAGGTGCGGTTCGAGGTATGCGCATCCGAAGTCCCCAACAAATATGCTTCAAAATCCAGCCGATGCACGGGCGCGGGAAGACCCATCTCAACCAACTGAAGGCGCGCCACGCTTTCTAAGAGCGAGCCGCTGCGCGCATCCGCATGCGTGGCAATATGGGTGGCCGCCGAATTTTGACTCGCCTGCAAACGCGGCAAGATCTCTTCGGGGCCAAGCATTCGACGGTGCAGCGCGGCATCGACGAGGGCGCATCCTTCAAGAACGGGAAGTGTGCGGGCACAATCCAGGAGGGTCTGCGAGAGCTCGGTAACCCGAAAATTCGGGCGTAAGACCGTCACCTGCGCCGGGGTTTCATTGTTTGTATACTCCAGAATGCCATCCGACGCCGCCCCTCGCACCGAATATCCGGCGAGCACATGCAAATTCTGCGGCACATGCAGAAGCGGCAGACCGTATAGAAATGCCGCTGAAGACAGGCAAAACACGCATGTAGAGTCACGCAGTGCCAGCGCGGTGTGGCGTGCCAAAACCTGAAGAGAAGGCGTGAAGGAATCCCAGGCCGATGCGGCAATATACACCCCTTGAAGCACGCTGACCAGCTCTTTTGTGCGTAGTTTACGCCGCATTGTGGTGCGGGTATACCCGGAATTAAGCAGCCTTTCCTGGGTATAAAGCTGATCAAGAAGCGTGAAGTTGGGTGACATATCCTCAAGTATGGCACGACATGAACACCACTCAGCGCACGAAGACGATATGCGTCATAGAGATCAACCTTGTGTTAAATAACGTCTCATCCTGCGAGCTTGTGGCGGCACTGAACCCACCTCGCGCTAAGATTGAACCCATGCGATACACCTACCTTGGACCCTCAGGCACCTTCACCGAATCCGCCCTGCTTTCCGTGCCCGGCGCGGTCGGTGCCGAACGCATTCCCGCCACCAGCGTGCCTAATGCGCTCGAACGTCTTCGCAGTGGCGATGTGGATGCCGCCATGGTGCCCATTGAGAACTCGGTCGAAGGCGGGGTGAGCGCTACTCTTGATGCGATCGCGGCTTCCGAAGGAATGCGCATTATCCGCGAGGTGCTGGTACCTATCAGGTTCGTGCTGGTCGCGGCGCGTCCACTCGCTTTGGAAGACATCAAAACCGTTTCAACCCACTCGCACGCCTGGGCTCAGGTGCGGCAATGGGCGGATGCGACCATCCCCACCGCCGAATACCTGCCCGGTTCCTCCACCGCGGCAGCAGCCGTGGGCCTGCTTGACCCTTCCTGTGCGTATGATGCCGCAATTTGTTCGCCAGCGCTTTTGGCAACCCACCCCGACCTGCATGTGCTTGCCGAGGACATTGGCGATAACAAAAACGCCGTCACCCGGTTTGTGCTTATCAGCAGCACCGCGGATATTCCAGAGCCTACCGGTGCCGATAAGACGACGCTCACGATCCCTCTGCCCGAAAATCGAGAGGGCACTCCCGAAAACCGTTCGGGTGCGCTCCTGGAACTGCTCGAACAGTTCGCTTCGCGCGGCGTGAACCTCTCACGCATCGAATCGCGCCCCACCGGAAGGCAGATGGGATCCTATATGTTCAGCGTGGACGCAGACGGGCATATTTATGAGGCTCGAATGCGCGACGCCCTGCGCGGCCTGCACCGCATAGCACCCGGCATTAAATACCTGGGATCGTACCCGCGCGCCGACCGGCAGCCCACCGTTGCGCCGCGCATCCACTCCGAGAATTCGTTCGATGCTGCCCACGCCTGGGTGGAATCGCTCTTCCCGGGTGGGCGACCGGCGCATCTGAAACGCTAAACCGCCCCCCGCGATCGTATAAAAACGCTCGTGATGAATACAGAGGGTTTTCAACACTTTATTCATATCAAGGTTCTTTTTACGGCTGGGGGCGACTGGGTACTATTGATATGTGATTGATATTAACCTCCTCCGCGAAAACCCCGAGATTTTCCGCGCCTCCCAGCGAGCACGCGGCAAAGACGAAGCGCATGTAGACCGTATTCTTGAGGCGGATGCCGCACGCCGCGCCTCGATCGGCACCTACGAGAACCTGCGCGCCGAACAGAATGCCTTCGGTAAACAGGTGGCGAAGGCGCCCAAGGAAGAGAAACCCGCTCTCGTAGCGCAGGCGAAAGAACTCGCCGCCCACGTGGCAAATGCGAAAGCGGCATCTGAGGCGAAAACCGCCGAATATGAAGAGCTGCTAAGCTCCATCGAAAACCTGATTATCGACGGTGTACCCACCGGCGGCGAAGACGACTTTGTGGTGCTCAAAGAAGTCGGCACCCCCCGCGATTTCACCGCAGAAGGTTTTGAACCGCGCGACCACCTGGAAATAGGCGAACTCGTCGGCGGCATCGACATGGCACGCGGCGCCAAGGTATCCGGCTCGCGCTTCTACTTCCTCAAAGGGCAGGTTGCCCGTCTGGAACAGGCGCTCATGTGGATGGCGCTCGATCTGGCAACAGCCAACGGCTTCACCATGATGACAACCCCCACCCTCGTGCGCCCCGAAATCATGAACGGAACCGGGTTCAACGTCAAACACGACGACGAAATATACCGCCTTGAACGTGACGACCTGTACCTGGTCGGCACCTCGGAGGTGGCGCTTGCGGGCTACCATATGGACGAAATACTCGACCTTAGCGACGGACCCAAGAAGTACTTGGGCTGGTCATCCTGCTACCGCCGTGAAGCCGGTGCCGCCGGTAAAGATACCCGCGGTATTATTCGCGTGCACCAGTTCAACAAGGCCGAAATGTTTGTCTACTGCCAGGTGGAACAGGCGGAAGAAATACACGAGCAGATGCGTGCCCTCGAAGAAGAAATGCTGCAAAAGTGCGGTCTTGCGTATCGCGTGATTGATACCGCCGCAGGGGATTTGGGCACCTCTGCCGCACGCAAGTTCGACTGTGAGGCGTGGGTTCCCACCCAGGGCACCTACCGCGAGCTGACCTCGACCTCGAACTGCACCACCTACCAGGCACGCCGCCTAAACATACGCGAACGCACCGCAGACACCGTGGACGATGCGGGCAATGTGCGTAAGGGGCGCACCCGCGCGGTCGCAACCCTCAACGGTACCTTGGCAACTACCCGTTGGGTTGTGGCGATTCTGGAGACCCACCAGCAGCCTGACGGCTCGGTGCGTATTCCTGAGGCGCTGCGTCCGTATATGGGCGGCGCTGAGGTTATTCCTGTGGTGTAAAAACGGGTGCTTCGCCGAGCTGTTAAATCTGCTGTTTTGTCGTGCGGGAAACCTGCCGACGGCGGAAGTACGGTGTGCTAGCATGAAAACATTACTGAAATGGAAAGCTACATACTTTATGTATGTAGCGGAGAGGCTCGGCGGCTTGCAACGACCGAACCCCTCCTTGCGAGTTGATACTACTTCAGGTTGCGGATAACAACCTTGAGAGCATCAAGAGCATGCAAAACAGCCTGAGCTGATCCATCGGTAAGGATGAGACTTACCAGGATCGCTTGGGCTGTTTCCATGAGTTCGAAGAACGTCATGGCTCTACTCACCTCCCCTCTGCCCCAAGAGTCGACCGCAGGGATTTACTGAAATGGATGTGCTGCGGCGCACCCCGGGAAGAGGGCAGTATTAACTTTACCTAAGAAGTATGTGGTGGATTTCGCCTAAATCGGTGGGTATAAGAGGTTGATAAAGCAGCTATGGCGGTGTGATAGCATGATGATATTACTTTGATATGCAAAGTCATCTTTTCTCACACAAAGAAGGGGCTCAGAAGCGGGAACTTCCGAGCCCCAGGTGGGGACTACTTCAAGATTTCCAGTAGGTTCTTGACGTAATCATAGATGGCTGACACGACCCAGGATGATCCGTCCGTGAGGATGAAGCTCACGAGAATCGCCTGGGTCGTTTCTATGAATTCATAGAAAGACATCCTAACCACACCACCTCTCTGCCCCAAGAATCAACGCGCAGGGATTTCACTTTGATATGCGTGGCGCGTGCGTACCCCGGGAAGAGGGCAGTATTAACTTTACACAACAAATATAAGCAGAAGCTCGAAAATACGGTCTACACATTCACTTAACAGGGTTCATATAGAATGATATTGAGTGTATTGTTGATATGTGTGTTTAAGTACGCATCTGAGACTTCTACACATTATTTCTATTTCTGTTCATTCACCTCTTCAGCAGTAAAAGTAATAAAACTATTCTTTTATGGGTGTAACTACCTTTGTGCGTATTCGTATGTGATAACACAGATGTATTCAGCCTTTATAGCTCTTGAAAGGAACTGTTGATGGTGTATTCTTCGCCTCCGGTGGTGATGCGTGATGTTGTTCAGAAGTTTGGTAGTACTACTGTTTTGCATGGTCTTGATCTGACGGTTAATCCTGGTGAGATTGTTGCTCTTTTGGGGCCGAATGGTGCGGGGAAAAGTACTGCGGTTGATATTATTTTGGGTTTGACTAAACCGTATGCTGGGTCGGTTGAGGTTTTTGGGGCGACTCCGCAGCGTGCTGTTAAGGCGGGGCGTGTTGCTGCTGTGCAGCAGGATGGTGGTTTGCTTCCTGATTTGACGGTTAAAGAGACCGTGCAGTATATGGCGTCTTTGTATGGCAAGCTTAAGAATGTTTCTGCTGTTCTGGCTCAGGCCGGGCTTGAGGGTAATGCTAAGACGCTTGTGCAGAAATGTTCTGGTGGGCAGAAGCAGCGTCTTCGTTTTGCTATTGCGTTGTTGACTGACCCGGATTTTTTGATTCTTGATGAGCCCACGGCTGGTATGGATGTGCAGGGTCGCCGTGATTTTTGGGCGTCGGTGACTCAGTCGGGGGATCATCAGCGTGCTGTTTTGTTTGCGACTCATTATTTGGCTGAGGTTGATGAGTTTGCTGATCGTGTGGTGGTCATTAATCAGGGGCATGTGGTAGCGGATGGGACTCCTGCTGAGATCAGGTCTTATGCGCGGGGTTCTACTTTGCGTGCGACGGTCAATGATGCGTGGACGTCTGAGCAAATTGAGGAGCGTCTTGCGCAGCTTCGTGCTCTTGATGGTGTGAGTGCAGTATCGTTGCACGGTATTCGCCTGGAAATCTCTGCTGCTGATGCGGACGCTGTTGCTTCGCAT
Source organism: Rothia sp. HMSC071F11 (assembly GCF_001809115.1). NCBI lineage: Bacteria > Bacillati > Actinomycetota > Actinomycetes > Micrococcales > Micrococcaceae > Rothia > Rothia sp. HMSC071F11. The sequence continues at coordinate 62,585 of NZ_KV795771.1, read as the reverse complement.
CTGCTTGCTGGTGGGTTCGCTAAGAACCTGGAGATCACATCGTCTTCCTTAGATGATGCGTTTGTGTTACTGACCGAGACCGATTCTGAAGGAGAGCGCAAGAATGCCAAATAACACTAGTGCCCAGGCGGCGAGTCTTTCTCAGGTGCGTCCCGTGTGGATTAATAGCACTGTTGTTCTGTTGGAGCTGCGCAGGAAATTCCGTAATTTGCGGGTCTTTATCCTGGCTATTTTGCTTCCTGTTATGTTCTTCTTTATGCTCGCCTACCCGCAGCGTGACAGCCTGGAAGGGGCGGTGAATACCGGGACCTACTATATGATCGGGATCAGCGCCTATGCTGCTATTGTCTCTAGTTCGGCTGCCGGTGCTGCTATTCCGATTGAGCGTGCTCAGGGGTGGTCGCGTGCCCTTGCGCTGACGCCGTTTCGGCCTTTAGGGTACGTTATTACGAAGGTGATCTCGTCTATGTTGCTGGGTGCTATCGCTGTTGTGGTGATGATGGTTCTGGGGCTTGTGACGGGTATGCCTTTGGATGCGTGGCAGGCGGCGCAGTCGTCACTCATTATTATTGCTGGAAGTTCTGCTTTTGCTGCGTTTGGTATTTTTGTGGGCTATTTTATGTCCGCTGATAGTGCGCAAACGCTTATTAATCTTATTATCTCTGTGTTCTCTTCATTTGGTGGGTTGCTTCTTCCGCTGTCCCTTTTTCCTCAGGCGCTTCAGGATATTGCGCATTGGCTGCCGTCGTACGGGTTAGGTGTTTTGGCTCGTTTGCCTGTGGGGGTGGAATGGGATCCTTGGGCTTTGGTGAACCTGGTGGCGTGGCTGGTGATTTTTGTGGCGGGTGCAGCCTGGTGCTTGAGTAAGGATACACACAGGGTCTAGTTCCTGCCCTCTCAATCGTGCGGGGGACCCCATCAACGACGGAAGTACGGTGGCAAAGCCGGTGTGCTAGCATGGGGGTGTTACTAAGGTGAAAAGCACTGTAGATAATTCACCTTAAAGTGCAGAGAGGTTCGAGCGCTCTCAACACCCGAACCTCTCCTGTGGGGTGATGTTACTTCAGGTTACGAACGATAACCTTAAGCGCATCAACGGTGCATGAAACAGCCTGAGCTGATCCATTGGTAAGGATGAGACTTACCAGGATTGCTTGGGTCGTTTCTATGAATTCATAGAAAGACATCCTTCCCACCCCCTCTCCGCCCCGGGAGTCAACGCAGGGATGTATCTACTATTGCGTGCTGCGGACTCACCCTGCGAAGAGGGCAGTATTACCTTTACCCAATAAATATTTGGGTGATTCTCTAAAACCTGCGCTTTTCGTTAGTGTTGGCGAACTCAATATCGCTGCACCCGGTACTCTAAAGATATGTCCCTTTTTCGGAACCTTGTTGGTGCATCCGCCGCGGCAGCGACTCTCACGGCGGTTGCTCGGCGTGTTCGCAAGCATGCGCAGCGCATCGTTACGCCCCTCGGAATCTGGAGTACTCTGCCCGTCGCTCAAGAGCGGCACGTCGGTATTGTGTATAACCCCAGCAAGTCGAGCACCCACGCGGTAGTTAATATTCTGGAACGTACCGTGGTCGCCAACGGTTGGAAACCCGCCCTCGCGAGTACCACTCGTATCGACGAACCCGGCACCCAGGCTGCTCGCGATCTGATCGACCGGGGCGCCGATACCCTGCTCGCGGTCGGCGGGGACGGAACCGTGCGCGCGGTCGCCGCCGCCATTCAAGAAGCCAGGAGTCGGGGCAAAGACGTCACGCTCGGTATTATTCCGCTGGGGACAGGCAACCTGCTGGCACGCAACCTGCGTCTGCCTATCACCGATATAGCCGCCTGCATTAACATTGCGCTCAACGGAACGCACCAGCTGGTCGATGCTATCGACATGAGCGCCGAATCTGCCGAAGGCGACGTTACCAACCACATGTTCTACGTGATGAGCGGCGCGGGGTTTGATGCGCTCGTCATGAACGACGCCAACGAAGACCTTAAAGCTCGTATCGGTTGGCTAGCCTATGTGCACAGCGGGCTGAACCATATCTTCGGGCACTCCCACAAGGTCAGAATACAGCTCGACGACGATGAACCTTTCGAAGCACGTGCGCGTTCGGTGCTCATCGCCAATTGCGGGCGGCTGCAGGGCGGACTGCAGCTGACCGATATTACCGAGGTTAATGACGGCAACCTCGAAGTGATCATCATATCGCCGCGTACCGTCCTGGAATGGGGGCAGCTGGCTGCCAAAGTGGTCCGCCGCGCCCTGCCCGGTTCATCGCGCGTCTCTCTGCCGGTCATGCGCCATTATGTGGGGCATCGGGTCTCACTGGACATGCTTTCGGGGGCACAGCCTATTGAAGTCGACGGCGATTTAGCGCCCTCGGCGATCAAGCTGCAGGCGCGCATCGTGCCGAGCGCTCTCAGCGTGAATGTGCACCCGGATGCGCTCGCAAATTAGAACCTCGGCTCGCCCGAGCGCCTGTGTTTATGTGGCTTAACCTTCTTTGGTGTGGTGTCTTCACCGGTTATCTCGCTTTAAACACCTTTTTAGTGCGAGAATGAGATGAAAGTTTGTTTCAAGAAAGAAGAGAAGTTCATGCTTATCCTCGTTGTGAACGCGGGTTCCTCATCCCTCAAATACCAGGTGCGCGACACCTCTGCGCCTGAAGCCGAGCAAATGATTACCTCAGGGCTCATCGAAAATATCGGCACTGACGTTCCCGACCACGAAGTCGCTCTGCACATGATGGCTGAGAAACTCGAAGGCGTGCTGCACGGCCGTCAGCTGCAGGCTATCGGTCACCGCGTGGTGCAGGGTGCCGAGAAATTTACCCACCCCGTGCTGCTCAACGAGCAGGTTATCGACGAGATCGATGCGCTCTCACCGCTTGCGCCTCTGCACAACCCCGCGCACGTAAAGGGTATGCGTGCTGCTTTCCACACGTGGCCAGACCTGCCGCAGGTTGCCGTGTTCGATACCGCGTTCCACTCGACCATGCCCGAGCATGCTTGGCGTTACGCTATTCCTTATGACCTGGCTGATAAGTACAGTATTCGCCGCTACGGCTTCCACGGTACCAGCCATGAATACGTCTCTCATGTTGCCGCAGATATGCTCGGTATTGCCCGCGACGAATTTAACGGTGTGGTGGCGCACCTGGGCAATGGTGCATCCGTGACCGCTGTGAAGGGTGGAAAGTCCGTGGATACGTCGATGGGCTATACCCCGCTGGCTGGTCTGGTGATGGGTACCCGTTCGGGCGATATTGACCCCTCTGCGCTGACCACGATTCTCACCCGCGACCCCGAGATCGATGCGGAACGCCTGGATACCATTCTCAACAAGGAATCTGGTTTGCTGGCGCTGGCGGGTTCCAACGATATGCGTAAGGTGGTGGAGTCTGCGCAGTCGGGCGACGAACGCGCACAGTTGGCTCTGGACATGACCGCATACCGCCTGATGAAGTACATCGGCGGCTACAACCTGGTGGTTGGTGGCGCGCAGGCGCTTATTTTCACCGCGGGTATTGGCGAAAATTCCGGCGACTTCCGCAAACTGGTGCTGGACCGCCTGGCGCCGTTGGGCATTCGCTACAACGAGGAAGAGAACATGAAGCGTTCCCCCGAACCGCGCTTGATCTCGACCGAGGATTCGAGCATCGCCGTGTTCGTCATCCCCACCAACGAGGAGAAAGCGATCGCTGAGGCTACCGAGGAGCTCGTCGCGTAGCAGTATCTTCTACTTCTTCCCTTCGGGGATGCTGCTAAAGGCTCTTGATCGTGAATAAGCGAGATTTTCTGTGCTTTATTCGCGTTCAAGAGCCTTTCTAGCATGGGCGGCAGAGCGCCGGGCACAAGGCTGGCACGAAAGCGTATACGCGGCTTTGGGTGACAAAAACTCTAGGGTCAGGGCATCAAGAATAAGCGTAAGGCGAGGGAATGTTGAACTTTATATCTAAATAATATTTGACACATTATTTTAGTAATTATTTAAATTACTTAACGGCATAAAATTTGCTATAGTTGTTTTGGTTCAGAATGCTTTGTGCAGATGAACTAATAGATACAAAGAATAGTGTGCATTCTCTATTCGTGGTTGTGTGGGGAAATGCTGGCATTCTTTGTATCAAAACTGGCACAGGTATATCACATCTATCACTCACTTAGATGACATATACAACGAGGTGCAGAAAATTGGGGTCGCAGGACTTTGGGCATGTATGTTCGCGGCCTCCGGTGTGAAAAACCCTCGCGGTATGTTCCTCCCATGAAACCTTGTACGTTTCATGAGTATAATTCCGCGGAATAACAGGGGTTTGAGCTTTCTGTAAGCCTTCAGGTTCTCTGAAGGGACTCGTTGCACACGAAGGTATCTTATAGGGATTGGTGCCTTCTAAATCCGTGCTAGAACTGTACACATGTGTATAGGGTGTTTTATGTGTATAGTTTGGATGCCGTCATGATTTTTCATGGCGGCATCCTTTTTCTTTATGATAAAAATAGTGGAAAGGTAAATACTTGCTAGGTGCAGCAATAAATATATTTTATTCGCCTAAAGTATGTAAATTATTTATAGCGAAAACATTATCAGGATTTTGTGTAAGGAATACGAGGTGTAAATTCTAGGGGAGGGACATACACGGAGCCTTCGTCGGAAATCCAGGACTTCCGTTCACCTGCCCAATCGGTGTTAAGGGTAGTGATCAAAAGATTCCAGTCGACTCCCAGACCAAACGAGCTAACGGATTCAAAAAGTGGTGGGTTGCTGGGCATGCTAGTTCACATCCACTACGGGGAGACCTGCCCACTACAGCAAACGTGGTTGAACGGCAAAACGCAATTCAGCCCCTAGCTGAAGAGGTTATCTCTGAGATAGGAATGGTCAGCTCCTCCGTTCGGATGTAGACGTTCCTACAAACGGACAATATACAAATGTTTTCCTTACCCCTATATTTATATTTAAGAATGAAAGCTTTTTCATAAGGAAGGTAGGCATCATGAAAACCGAAAAATCGAAAGAAATTTTCTGGAGCATCATCTCAATTCTCGTAGGCGGAGTAGCCTGGCTAACCATGCAGAATATTTCATGGGGTGTAGTAGACCCCGCGAAAGTCGGTCTCGTATTCGCAGTAATCGGCCTCATTTCGCTTATCTGGGCTCTCTTCAATAAAAACTCCGATAGCTCACGAGCGCACGAGACTATACGTAACGCCAATAGGTCAAAGGAGGATTAAGGAGGGTTATTCATTAGGGGTGTAACACTCCAACCGCCTAACCACTCTTCACCACACAGAAAA
>NZ_KV795771.1:19890-57181 GCF_001809115.1 Rothia sp. HMSC071F11 | reverse complement strand
TCTTGTCCACGTATGATGGTGAAATACCAAAACCGACCCCGTACCCGGGGCACACCACGACACGTTTGCGTACCGGTGGTACGGATTGGACAGATTTTTAGACCCGCACGATACTCTAGGCCGATAAGGGCTACCAAGGACTAGACCTGATCACCCCGGTGAAGAAACTACCCGGTGGAGAACTCACCGAAGACGAGAAACACCTGAACCGGCACATCAATCACCATCGGGTCGTCATCGAACGCGTGATCGCACACTTCAAGTGTTGACGGGTACTCTCTAGTATCCTAGTATCTTCCGCAGATTCCTCACCTCGTACCGGAGAGTGTTCTCGGTGGTGCGGGCACTGTTTTTCTGGATACAAAACCACCCAAATGAATAACCCTCACGAAATAGTTGCTTGGATTCCCCTTGAGAAACACCACAGAGGATTCCGGGAGTGATAAGTTGCAGCGGGAGCGGGGAACACGCTCCCGCTGCAAATTTCCGCTCCCGGATTTAGTATGCGTGTATTCACCGCATCAAAGGGCATACGCGGTAGAGTTGAACTAGTACGTACTTAGAGAGATTTGGAGACCGCATGAGTCAGCATACGCCCGGTGCTGAACCTCCACTGCCGAATGACGTGAGCCAGGGGTGGCTGCCCGAGGATAAGCGGCAGACCCCGCAGAGCCCGCTTCCCCAACCGAAATTTTGGGGATACCAATCGTTAATACCCCATAAGATGCTCAACGCCCTGCGCCACCCCGGCGAGATTCCCTGGTTGGTGGCGGCCTATGCGGTAACCCTTGCCGTGTACTTGGGGCTGCTCATCTTCTTTATTGAGACGATCGTAAGCCGTGACCGATATAACGACCTGGAATGGACGTCATCGTCTCGATACTCGACGATGAGCTACGCGGAGCGCGTCTTTAACGACTATGCGGAACAAGCGATTACGCTACTGATCCTGGCACCCCTGGTTATCCTGATCGCCCGTGCCCTCTTCTACGCACAGCAGCGCGTGCGCGGCATTCGTATTTCGCCGACGCAGTTTCCTGAGGCTTATGCCATGGTTGCCGAGGCCGCCTATGCGGCGGGTTTGCGCCGTGTTCCCGATGCCTATGTGGTGAGCGGTAATGGTGTGCTGAACGCCTTCGCATCCGGGCACGGTTTCCGTCGGTTTATTGCCATCAACTCTGACCTTTTCGAGGTCGGCGGTCAGAGCCGTGACCCTCAGGCGCTTCGCTTTATTATTGGGCATGAGGTCGGGCATATCGCTGCCGGTCACGTGGGGTATTTCCGCCTTCTCTTCACGCAAACCTTCATGCGGATTCCCGTGGTGGGGCAGGCTCTTTCACGCGCACAGGAATACACCGCCGATAACTTTGGGTACCGATACTGCCCCGAAGGCGGACCCGGCGCGATCAAGGTTCTCACAGCCGGTAAATACCTGAATCAGCAGGTGAATTTCGATGAATTTGCCGACCGTGCCGTGAACGACCAGGGCTTCGCGATTTGGCTTATCAACCTTATCTCTACCCACCCGGTACTGACGTGGCGCGCCCATGCACTGCGCAACCGACACGAACCGGGGCGTCTGTTCTGGCGGCCGCAGTTTAACCCGCCGAGTGCGCCTCCTTCCCTGATACCTTCGCAAGAACCGCCAGCTCAGTGGCCTGACCCGATTCAGGCAACCGGGTTCATGGACGAGCAGAAGCCGGCGTGGGAGGATTACAACCTTAACACCGTTAAGACATATCCGGCTCCGCAGGGTGCACCCAAGATTCAGGGAACGCTCTTCGCAGGATGGGAGGATGCGCAGGCTCGCGCGGCCCGTGCCGCCTACGCCGCCCGTTGGGAACAGTATGCCGCCAGCCAGGGTGTGCCGGGATATGTGCCAGGGTACGGTTATCCGATGCAGCCAGCGCCCGGTCAGCCGGGATACGGGCAGCCGATGCCGAACCAGCCGCCGCCGTGGCAGTCCGGTTCGGGGCAATTTGAAGCTGACCAGCCCGCACCCGATCAAGCGAATCAGGGACAGCCTCAACCCCCGCAGCCTGAGCAGCAGGGGCACACCGAGCCTCCTAAGGACGCAACGGAACCTGGCGTGGCACTGAACCAACCGATAAAACCCGCTGATGACCAGCATCCCGAGCAAAAACGGTCTGAACAGCAGGACCAGCAGGGGAATGACACCTCTGACTAGCCTCTGACCTTAACCCGCGAGAAGCGGATTTTTACCGAAAAGGTTGTATTTTCTCACCTTTTCGGCAAAAATCCGCTTCTCGCGTTTTAATTAAGAACGTGCTCTCCAAACTCACGAAAAAACGACCCGACGCGCTGATTGTCATGCTCATCTGCGCGGTCATTTTTGCGATCCTCATCCCGGCCCGCGGTACCTTCGCCGACTGGTTTAGCACCGGCACCAAGTTCGCGGTTGCGCTTCTGTTCTACCTCTATGGTGCGCGCCTTTCCACATCCGAAGCGATCGCAGGGCTTAAACACTGGCGGCTGCACGCCCTCATCCTGACCTGTACTTTCGTGATTTTTCCGCTCTTTGGGCTGGCGCTTTTCCCCCTAAGGTTTGTGCTCGGCGACGGGTTGTACCTGGGGATTCTTTTCCTCACGCTCGTGCCCTCTACCGTTCAGGCGTCCATTGCGTTTACCTCTATCGCGGGCGGCAACGTGGCGGGCGCTATTGTGAGCGCATCGCTGTCAAGCATTGTGGGGGTGGTGGCTACCCCGCTGTTGGCGATGCTCCTAATGCACAGCGACCACATTGAAATTTCGGGCAGCGTCTTTCTCGACATTGCGATTCAGCTGTTTTTGCCGTTCGTGCTGGGGCAGCTCACGCGCCGTTGGGTGGGCGAGTTTGCGAAGAAACCCACCACGAAATGGCTCGATAAGTTCTCGGTCATGATGATTGTGTACTCGGCGTTTTCGGCCTCCGTGGTGCAGGGGATTTGGACTCGCGTTGCCTGGTGGCAGATCGTGTTGCTGATTGTGGTGACAATTCTGATGGTGGCTCTGATGCTGTGGCTGACCGACTGGCTGGCGGCGCGGCTGAAGTTCAACAGGGCGGACCGCATCACAATTCAGTTCTGCGGGTCGAAAAAGTCGCTGGCGGCGGGCCTTCCGATGGCGATCATTATTTTCGGGTCGGGTTCGCTCGGGCTGCTGATGTTGCCACTCATGGTATTCCACCAGGTGCAGCTCATGATGTGCACGTGGCTCTCCGCCCGCTACGCCGCCTTGGATGTGGTCGGTCGGGCGAGCGTAGAACAGCCATAAGAAACTGCCCCCGGTTACTCGCTCGGGGAAAGAGTCGATGCTTTAAGAAGCTGCGTTCCTTAGGTCATGCGTAATTGAGGTAAATGGAAAAAATAGCAGATTTTTCCATTTACAGGCCTTTGCACAGGGGCATATTGGAAGAAATGGCCGTTTTTTCCAATATGCTGTGTAAAGAGTGCTCTCCGCTCCCGCTCCGGAAGGGCGGGTGCGCGGCTCGTCAGGTCCGAGTCATTTACCGGTGACACTTTCACCGTTGCCTGGCAGGGCGCACACGGTAAGCTGGTGTACATGAAGATTGCTACCTGGAACGTGAACTCCATTCGCGCCCGCGCCGACCGCATCGAGGACTGGCTCGATAAAACCGAAGTCGATGTGCTCGCCCTACAGGAGACCAAAACCAAGGACGAAACCTTCCCCTTCGAGCTCTTTGAATTCCTAGGGTACGAAGTGGCGCATTACGGGCTGAACCAGTGGAATGGGGTAGCAATCGCATCCCGCGTGGGGCTCGACAGCGTCGAACGCACCTTCCCGAACCAGCCCGCTTTCGGAAAACCTGGCGACCCCGCCGAAGTTGAGGCGCGGGCCATCGGTGCCACCTGCAACGGCGTGCGCATCTGGAGCCTATACGTGCCGAACGGGCGCGGGCTCACCGACCCTCATATGGCGTACAAAATGGAGTGGATGCGCCAGCTGCGCACCAACGTCAACGGCTGGCTGCGCGCCGACCCCGCCGCACAGTTCGCGCTCGTCGGCGACTGGAATGTGGCGCCCGAAGATACCGACGTGTGGGATATCGACTTTTTCCGCGAGAACGACCTCACCCATGTTTCCGCCCCCGAACGCGAGGCGTTCTATGCCCTGCTCAATGATGAAGGGCTCGTCGATCCGGTACGTCCCTACACCCAAGGCGAATACACCTACTGGGACTACAAAGCCGGGCGGTTCTCGAAGAATGAGGGGATGCGCATCGACTTTCAGCTGTGCTCTCCGGCGCTTGCCGCCCGTGTGGAAAACGCCTGGATCGATAGGGAAGAGCGTGAGGGGGACGGCGCGAGCGATCATACCCCTGTGGTAATTGAGCTCGCTGACTAACAGCTCAGCGTGTGATGTGAGGAGACAGTATGAGCCGGAACCTTACCCCTGAACCTGTGGCGACGGGCAGTGCAGAAACCCGAATCGGTCAGCTTCGCTGGCGCGAATACGGTGGTCCCCGTGAAGCCGCAGGCGATAAGACCCTGCTGTTTGTGCACGGGCTGCTGACAAATTCGGACGTCTGGGGCGAAGTGGTGCAGAACCTCTCCCAAGATTTTCGGTGTATAACCCTCGATATTCCCTTGGGGAGTCACAGCATTCCTGCCCGAGAAGATGCAGCCCTCACCGTCGCCGAGCTGGCGCAGGCCGTGACCGAAGCGGCAGAACAGCTATGCCCACACGGGTTTACCCTCATTGGCAGCGATACCGGCGGGGTGGTTTCTCAGCTGGCGGTGGTGCAGGAACCCGCGGGACTCAAGCGCCTGGTGCTGCTCTCGTGCGATACCGAGAAGAACTTCTTGCCCCTGCCATTACGCTACCTACAGTATGTGGCGTACATTCCGGGAACCATGCAGGCACTCCGAGCTGCCCTGCATCTGGGGTGGGTGCGCCGCCTGCCGATTGCCTTCGGGTGGCTAGTGAAACGCGAGCTTGAGGCCGCCGAGTGGAATAGCATTATTGCGCCGCTGAAAAATGCCGGGGTTCGCCGCGATTTGGCGAAAGTGCTGAAGGGTATTTCTACGAAATATACGGTGCAGTCCGCACGGGATTTGGAGCGGTTTGAGCATCCAACCCTGTTTTTGTGGGCCGATACCACGAAGCTGTTCCCGATCGAGAATGCTCGCCGCCTGGCCGCCCGCATGCCGGATGCGCACGTGGTTCCCGTGCCGGAAAGCTACGCATTCAGCCAGCTGGATCAGCCCGAATTTGTGGCGAACGCCCTGCGGGAAGAGCTGGTCGGGTAACCCGTCTCTCCCCCGATTCTGCACCGAAACTGTTTGACGGGCGAACCGTATGCTCCTGTGAGGCCGTGACGAAGAGGCCGACATGCATCGACTGCTCCTTGCTATGGTGAAGTTACTGTTAGTGAGGGAGTGGTACATGAATCAGCTCGATAGGAACCAAGCATTCAGGTATAGAACTATTTTTGTGGTACTTGGGGTACTACTCAGTATTTTTCTCGTGATCGTCTTGTTGGTTGCCCTGGCTTCAGATGATCCTTGGTGGAAAAGCTTTCGAGAAACTATTCGTGACAGTGCTGGTTTTCTGACTCTTATAGGCGCATTGGTAACTGCTGGTATTTTAGTCTGGACTAACCGTGCCCGAATGCGTGAAGCAGCGAGTGCGGATTTTCGAGACCAGATGCAGTGGGCGGCAGAACATGTTGGTAATGCAGAAAGACCGTATGAGCAACTTTTTGCGATGTTGCTTATTAACCGATATGGAGAGCAGCCGCCTAAATGGCTTCCTTCAGTCGATCGGGGTATAGCCACTGACCTGCAAGAGGCGGTTCAGAAGACCCTAGAGGTTCCGGAAGACAGCATTGTAATCCCAGCACGTGCATACAACGATACTTCACCAAATACACCTGCATCAGATGGAGTGCATGAATCAGATCAAGAGTATAATAGCTAGAACACCCTTATGCTAGGTAGCATATTACTGGGCAGTGGATGTAAGGAGTTACTTATGACAGCCATAAGTATTCGTAAAGCGGCTGACGGCGGGAACGTCATACGTCCTGTCGAAAACCAAGACGAGATTCTTCGTGGTTATATCGCACAAAATTATCGAGATATTGAACGTCAGGTGAAGGAACGCGAACGTCTTAAAGCTGAGCCCAAGAAGGGTCTCTGGAATAGTTTGCTTGGGCGTTTAGGTCTGCGCTCTTCTTCATAAACTGAAAGTACTGAGGGAGAAAATTGACGACCGTTTTTTATCGTGGTGAGCGCCGCGACGTTAAGTCGTTTACTCCCGAGGAGCGCCAGGATTACCTGGATAAGAAGCAGCACACGATTAATGAAGCCAAAGAAGCCATTGCAGGTATGAAGGCTCGTATTGCCGAGTTGGAGCGCATTCAGGCGATGAACCCAATACGCCGCTGGTTCTACAAAACCTTCCATATCTAACAGGTTTTTTTAGCAGAATACCCGCACGGGCCGCCAACGATGGCGCGTTTCGTGCGGGTATTTTTATGCGCATAGATTCAGACAGCAGCCTCGCATCTTGGTTCGCTAAATCGTAGCCTGAACCTCCACACATCAGATAAGGTTCGCCGGGGCGTGTGATTAAACACGTGTAACCTCAGTTGAAAAGTTCGGCATGGCGAACTATTGTTAAATTATCCTGTTTCGCACCGGTTTATCGAGGATGATCGACACCTAGGTACGAAGCCTCAATGAGTCGGAGGCGATTCCTACAGGTCAGCAGGGTAATGCATCCGCAGCATAAGAAAGCGAAATCATGACAACCGTATTCACTGCGCACCGTCACGGTGCGAACGCTAACACTGTAAGTACCGCACATCCGCGCCGTTTTCTCATGCTGGGGATAGCTCTGGCCAGTATCCTTGTGCTTCTGCTCAGCGCCTGCACTTCGGCGGGGAAGCAAGACGAAAAGAAGACTGTGCTCACCACCTTCACCGTGCTGGCGGACATCGCTAAAAACGTTGCGGGTGATCACCTGAATGTCGAATCGCTGACCAAGCCCGGCACCGAGATTCACGAGTATGAACCTACTCCCAGCGATATTAAGAAGGCGCATGATGCTGATTTGGTGCTCGACAACGGGCTGAACCTGGAAAGCTGGTTTACCAAGTTTGTGCAGGATTCTAACGCCCCGCACGCCACCGTGAGCGAGGGGGTACAGCCGATCAATATTGCCGAGGACGCTTATGCAGGCAAACCCAACCCGCATTCGTGGATGAGCCCCAAGAACGTGCAGATTTACGTGGATAATATGGTGCGCGAATTCAGTAAGCTTGACCCCGCCCATGCCGATGATTACCGCACCAATGGGGAAAACTATAAGAAACAGCTGCAGCAGGTTCAGGATGAGCTGGTGCGCGATGTTAGCGTTCTGCCCGAGAATCAGCGGGCGCTCGTAACCTGCGAAGGTGCTTTCTCATACTTGGCGGCGGATGCCGGTCTCAAGGAAAAATACATTTGGGCGGTGAACTCTGAACAGCAGGCAACCCCCTCGCAGCTGAGCTCGACCATTGATTTTGTGCGTGAGAACCAGGTGCCCGCCGTATTTTGTGAGTCTACCGTTTCGGATGATCCCATGCGCCAGATCGTGGATGCGACCGGCGCTAAATTCGGCGGCGTGCTTTATGTCGATTCCCTCTCTGAGGCGAATGGTCCGGTCCCTACCTATCTTGATATGATTCGTCACGATGCGCGCACCATTGTCGCGGGGCTGACGGGCAAGCAATCTTAGCCGGTCGGCGGGGGAGTAGGCCGCCGCATACTGCGCCCCCGCCGGTTCGTGGTGAGGGGCGCATCCCACCGTCACGGATGACGAGCGGGGCTTAGAAGAAGTACGCGAACGAAATTTTGTCGGATACAAAACCTATGGAAACACTGTTGAGAGTCGAAAATTTGGGCGTCCATTATGGAACCGTGCGCGCCCTGTACGAGACTACTTTCGAGCTTGGTACCGGGAGTATATGCGGACTGATCGGCATGAACGGTTCGGGAAAATCGACCCTCTTCAAAGCCATTATGGGTGTTATTCCCGCGCATACCGGAACCGTGGAGATCGCGGGCAAAGAACCATACCTTGCGCGTAAAAACGGCATTGTCAGCTATGTGCCGCAGAGCGAGGAAATAGATTGGAGCTTTCCCGTCTCGGTGCGTGAGGTCGTGGCGATGGGGCGGTACCGCGGGCTGGGCATCACCCGTCGGCTGCGCGCCACCGATAAGCAGGCGGTCGAGCACGCCCTAGAGCGCGTGGAGCTGACCGAGCTTGCGCATCGTCAAATCGGGGCACTTTCGGGCGGACAGCGCAAGCGGGCATTCGTGGCGCGGGCGATAGCGCAGGGTGCACGGCTTCTATTACTTGATGAGCCCTTCGCCGGAGTGGATAAAAGGTCAGAATCCATGCTCATTCAGGTGTTGAAGCAGATGCGCAGCGAGGGTTCCACCGTTCTGGTTTCAACCCATGATTTGGCATCCTTACGCGCTTTTGCCGACGATGCGCTGTTGCTACGTCAAACGATTTTGATGCACGACACCCCGCAGGCGGTGTTAGCCCCTGAAAATTTGGTGCAGGCGTTCGGCATGCAGGTTCAGGCGGGCGCCGATAGCGGCGCATCCGACGAGCAGACCCGGCGTGAGAAGGGAGAATAGCATGAGCATTCTGGATTACCTGGTGGAACCGTTCACCCTTCCCTTCATGACGCGCGCCATGGTCGTTACCGTGATCGCCGCCGTGGTCTGCGCGCTGCTTTCCTGCTGGCTCGTGATGCTCGGCTGGTCGCTCATGGGCGATGCGATCTCGCACGCGGTACTGCCCGGCGTAGTGCTCGCCTATATTGCGGGCATCCCCTTTGCCGTGGGGGCGGTGATCGCTGCACTCGTGGCCGTCACCCTGATCGGCGCGGTACAGCGCAGCGGGCGCGTGCGCGAGGACGCCGCTATCGGCATTGTCTTCACAACTCTTTTCGCGCTCGGGCTCGTACTGGTTTCGGTGACGCCCTCAAGCACCGACCTGAACCATATTCTTTTCGGGAACGTGCTGGGCGTATCCTGGCCCGATGTCTGGCAGGTAGCTATTCTCGCCGTCATCGTGGCGGGTGTCCTGCTGATTAAACGCCGCGATTTTATTCTGTACGCCTTCGACCGCGGGTTCGCGCACGCTATCGGGCTGCGCCCCAGGGTTCTTGGTGCGCTGCTTCTGGTGATGCTGGCGCTCACGAGCGTGGTGGCGCTGCAGATCGTGGGAGTTGTGCTCGTAGTCGCCATGCTTGTGATTCCTGGATCGACCGCGCGTCTGCTCACCGACCGTTTCACGCCAATGCTCGCGGTCTCGGTCGGGGTCTCAACGCTGGGTACACTCGTGGGGCTTTATAGTAGCTACCACCTGGATATTTCCCCCGGCGGTGCCGTGGTCGTTACCCAAGGCATTATTTTCTTGGCCGTGTATATATTCGCCCCGCGCTACGGAATTCTGGGGCGGATACGCGCGGCACGCCGCCCGGCAGAACCGGTAGAAGCCTAGGTTTGCGGCAGATTCTCACGGGATCATGAGTTCACCCGGCGGCTAGGCTCTCACCGGGCGCAAGCCGCCCACGATGCGTATAAGGTATCCGAGCCTCGAGGCAAAATTACCGAGGCAAAGCTATGATGAGCGAGAGACGAAAAGCCCAGCCGCCGCGGCGGTTCCTAAGGGTATAGCGCTCGAATTCGGGTTTTGAGCGGCAGGAGCATCGGAATTATTGGCGTGCGCGAGAACCCGCACGTTAACCGCCTCCGAAAAGGGGGCGCCCTCTTCAAGAAGTAAACGCGCGCCGGGAACAAAACCGTGATCCTGCAGATAGCGCAGCAGCTTCGGGTCGGAATCGTTGATCCGCTCCAAAATCACGCGCTCGCCGGGCTCGCACTGGGTGAGCGGAACGGTCTGCGGGAATGAGATACGCCCGGACGCATCCGGAATAGGATCGCCGTGCGGATCGCGCGTAGGATGGTCCAGAATCGCGTCAATACGCTCAATCATGAAATCCGATACCGCATGTTCGAGCACCTCGGCTTCGTCATGCACGCGGTCCCAGGTGTAACCCAGAGTTTCCACCAGGAAAGTTTCGATCAGGCGGTGGCGGCGAATCATGGCGACCGCATAGGTACGCCCCAGCGGGGTGAGTTCGATGGCGCCGTAGCGCTGATGGTCGATCAGATCGGCCGCCGCAAGTCGTTTAAGCCCGTCTGAGACCGAAGAAACCCGCAGCCCCATGCGTTCGGCTAGGGCGGATGCTGTCGCGGGAGCTTCCGTCCACTCTTCAAGTGACCAGATGGCTTTGAGGTAGTTCTGGGTGCTCACAGATAGTTCTGACAAGGGCATAAGGATAAGTT
The DNA here is from genome assembly GCF_001809115.1 of Rothia sp. HMSC071F11. Lineage (NCBI taxonomy): Bacteria > Bacillati > Actinomycetota > Actinomycetes > Micrococcales > Micrococcaceae > Rothia > Rothia sp. HMSC071F11. The sequence continues at coordinate 46,808 of NZ_KV795771.1, read as the reverse complement.
TACCGAAGTTCGGGTTCGGGTGTGCCTTTTCTTACCGCGAGCAGATAGTATTTCGACGAAAAGATAACGAATTGCTATCTGCTCTTCGAAATACTATCTGCTCGCGGGTGGATGGGTACTCGGTTAGGATGGGGTCATGAGCGTTCTTCTGTACGACCCCGACTGCGGTTTCTGCACCGCGAGCGCGAATCTGCTGCGTCGCCTCGGGCCGGGTGCGCGTATCTTGCCTGGAACGCCCGAAAATCTTGTGCAGTACCGCGTGGATGCGCGCCGTTTCGCCCACGCCTTGCCGTTCATTAACGATTCTGGGCAGATCATCTACGGTTCGGATGCGATCGCCCTGACCCTGCGCACGTTCTCGGATGCGACGCTGCGCGGCAAGTTCCTGCGTGCCGCTGGGGTTCTCTTGTTGAACCCGCCGATGCGCCCCGTCGCGCACCGAGCGTACCGGTTGGTGGCGGGGCATCGGGCGGAGATTTCTCGCCTTACCTCTCGCTTGGGGTGCACCTCTTCGTGCGCGGTAAAACCGACCTGATTGCAGAACATATTCGCAGCGTTCTCGTCATATTTTAAGAAGCTATACGCAGCTATTACTTCCAGGTTCTCTTGATAGTGTAAGTACTGTTTGTTTCTGATGAGACGGGGGGACCTGTGGCAGAATTTGATAATTCTAGACCATCCAAAGTTGCAACTGGCTGCGCCATTCTTTTTGTAGGAATTGTTGCTCTTGGCATGATTACATTTGCCTGGTGGATCCTTGCCGTTATTTTCGGGTTTATTTCACCTTTTGAGGCATGCCAGAGCATTTTTAAGTGGGTGACTGCTCCTGACTGGGAGGGATGGGGAAACATTCTGAGAAATACAGCTGGTTGGGCTGCTCTAATCGCTGCCATCGCAACTGTGACGGTAGCTTTGAAGACAAATACAACACGGGCTAAGGAAGCTGCTAGCGCAGATTTCCGGGATCAAATGCAGTGGGCAGCAGATCATTTAGGTGAGGATGTAACACCTTATCAGTTTGTGTATGCATTAATGCTGGTTGAGCGGTATGCAAAACTTCCTCCAACTCTTCTTTCGGATGAGGATAAAGAATTAGCTGTTAGACTTCAGGCTTTAATTGAAGAAAGTACTGATATTTCAGAGGATACTGAACAAAATGAGGTATCTGATGAGAACGATGAGGCTACTTCCAACAGTGAGCCGAACACGGTAAACTGAGATAACTAATGGTGAGGGAAGGGAACGTGCTATGAGTACTCACACTGCTGAAGGACTATATAACTCCGTTATGCGCAACGGAAAACCTGCACGTTTACGTTCTGATTATAAGAAGGTCGTAGATACCGAAGTTGGTGAGCTACGGCGAAGCATTTCTCAGCAGGTCAAAGAACGTCAGCAAAGCAAGTTTCAAGATTCTCCACAGCCTTGGTGGACAGTGGTGGTGAATCCGATTCGTAATATTTTTAATCGGTAGATTATCAATATTGAGGTTTATACCTGCATAACTTAGTGAGGTCATCCAGATAATCTGGATGACCTCATCGTTTTATTTTGTCGGGCTGGCAGAATCCAACCGGTTGAGCAGGTCGAGTACCGCCGGGCGTGCCGCCTGTTCTTCGTGCCAGAGTGAGCGCATGAGCGTGCGGCTGACTGCTTGGGTGGTAATGCCGAGCGCCTGCGCGACTGCCCGCTGCTGCCCGCGGACCCCGGGAACCAGCAGATCGACCACGCGCCATTCGGCCTCGGTACGGTCGGAACATACCCGATACAGCAGGCGTGTGAGCCCCGAAGCCATGTCTGCGACCGCGCGATCGTGTGCCGATACCGCAATACCGCGGGCGGGGGCGCCGGTGCGTGCCGCCTCCACGGCAAGCCGCGAGAATTCGAGGGCGTCGCCGGTGCAATCGTTCGTGCTGACCGTTCCCAGTGCCCCGGCGAATCGGGGAATGCGCAGCTCGCCAACTCCGATGCCAACCCAGAATCCCTGCTCGCGCGAAGCATACAGGGCCGCCTGCAGGGCGTCTGCGGAACTCTCGAAAGCACCCTGAATTTCGTCTGGATAGGTTTGTGCGAATTCAACTCGGGGGTTGAGCTTGGAGAGCTTGTCGAGAAGCGCAGGCAATGAAACCTGTGGGGAACGTTGGATGAAGGTTAACACGAACACCCCTCCATTATGCCTGAGCACCTCGGGTTTTGATAGGGTTTCGCGGCACGGGTTGCCATGGGCAAGCACACCCGGGCGATGCCGTTTCTCACAATCGCGCCGGATTTGGCGCCGATGACCGGGCGCGCCGCATAAAACTGTCTAATATGCCTTGTCAGCCCTCGAATGTGGGTGCGCCTCAGGGGGCGGCGGAGCGTACCAAACCCAGGTATCCGCCCAACGCCAAGAGTTCGGGGATGCTCTGCGGCACGAACCGGTGCAGGCTGTCGGATGCGACCAGTACGGAACACCACTGCCCGCGTGAGAGCGCCACGTTCAGGCGGTTAGGGGAGAGCAGAAATTCTGCGCCTCGCCCCGACACTCCGGCATTTGAGGACGCCATTGACACGATCGTCACCGGTGCCTGCTGACCCTGAAACTTATCAACGGTTCCCACGCGCACGCCGTGACCGTCCGCATCCAGAAGCCCGGCGCGGCGCAGATGCTCCGCAATGGTATCGACCTGCGCGTTATAGGCGGCGACCACCACAATATCCTCGCCGGTGAGTTCGCGTGCGGGGTGATTCGCCCCGGGAGTCCATAACGCACCCGCGAACTCGCCCGCTAAGCGCGTGACAGCTGCCGCCTCTACTTCGGAACGTACGGTGCAGTGCTCGTGGTGAACGCCGTACATATACAGCCCGGGTTCGGCGGGCAGAACGGATTCTTCACGCTCAGGAACTTTGAGGGTACGCTCGCTCGCCGCCGCTGCCGAGTGCAGCTTCCCGCTGTAGGACAGCGCAGAAACTGGTGCGCACAGCTGCGGGTGCATACGCCAGGTGACCTGCAGAAAATAACCGAATACAGCGGGCAGTACCGATTGCCCGCCGGACAGCCAACCCAGCGCCGAGGTATCCAGCGGGTACGGATGCTCACCCACCGCCACCTGCGGCAGCTGCTGCGGATCACCCAGCAGAAGCAGATTCCGTGCGGCTCTTCCAACCGCTAGGGTGTTGGCGAGCGAGAACTGCCCGGCTTCGTCGATAACGAGTAGGTCGAGTGAGCCCTCAGGAATGCGGTTCGGGTTCACAAAATCCCAGGCGGTCCCGCCAAAAAGAACGCCGGGCGAAGTTCCGGTGCCGGATTTTTCGCTACTAAGCCCACCGGATTTGTCTAATAAAGCGGTCAGATCTTTATCACTGACCTCAACCCAGGGGTAATCGGGGAGCTGAGATTTGCCCTTGGCGCGCATCACCCGGTCTGCGGGAAACAGGTTACGTTCCAGGCACGCGGTCAGCATATTCTCTACGACGGCGTGAGACTGCGCCACCACGCCCACTTTTGCGCCCGCCGCAACCAACCTGGCGATCACCTGCGACCCCAAGAAGGTCTTACCTGACCCGGGCGGACCTTGAACCGCCACATAGGAACGGTCAAGGTCACGAACCGCCGCGAGTACCGCCTCAACAGTGGGCAGCTCGGCGTGAGAAAACTCCGTCTCTTGGGGCAGGCTCTCGCGGGTTTTGAGCCGCGGCGGGCGGCGTTCGATAAGGTCAAGCGTCCCGGTCGCGGCAACGTTGGGGATCGAGTCTTCAGCCTCGACCGCTACGCGCACAAGCGACGCCTCTAGCTGCTTCGTTGTCACGGGTGCGCCCGGGGTGAGCCCCAGCGGGAAAGCCGCATGTTCTTCATCGTTCACGCGGATGCGCTCGGCAACTACCATCACAACACGCTGCCCGCCGCCTGTCGCCAAAGTAGCGTCCTCTGCGGGTTCGCCCGGTTCCTCATACGGTTCGAGAGACATAATTTTCGCCCCGAAAAAACCGAGTCTATGCAGTGTATCTGGTACGCGAGCCTGCGGGTTGGTCGCGCGAAACGCCTCCACCTGGGAATCGATGCTTTCGTATGCCTTCGCGGGCGCATCGTCGGCACTATAAAGCAGATAATGCCCGGTATCGTCGGCCTTGAGAGTGTGCGAATCCGCCAAGGTGGCGACCGCACGCAGAGTACGCATTTTCGCCCCGCGCACGCGCTCCCAATCGGTTGCGGTCTCAACACTTTCGAAAATCACACAATTGCGCGTATTAGCCCAATTCTCGTAGGGTTCGTGCAGGCGGCGCAGATGATCCCGCCAGAACGGCGCCTTTTCACGGCGGTAGAAATCGACTCCGGAGAGGAGCATTGCCAACCGGGTATTTTCGGAAGATAGACCCCGATTTTTCTGGTTTTGCTTTTCAAGCTCGGCAAGGCGTTCCCGCAGGCGCTCAAGCTGAGCGTATTCTTCATCATCGTCGGCAGGGGCGGCAGGACGCACCCGGTACGGATGCTGTGCCTTCGCGGGAATGCCCTCAAACGTCGATTCCGCCGGGGAATCGCTGGAATCCTCCCAGGATTCTTCGTCTGAATCATCGCTGCTATGAGGGACGAGCTCGGGTTCGTCAAGCGTTTCGGATGCGCCGACTTCGGCCTCCGCGCGTGCCGCGCACGCCGGGCAGTCACCGCAGCTCAGCAGGCCGGGAATATCGGCGAGTGCCACACCCTCCCGCCACGATGCGCGCAAAAATTCGTAGCGTTCCGTGAGGGTTTCCAACACCGGGATCAGCCGCGCGAGCGGGTAGCGTTCCATACCCTGCGCGGTGCGTACTTCCACCTCGGCAGCCGCCGAATTCCCCGTACCACATGAAGCCTGTGCCGCCTCCAGCAGCGCCACGACTTCTGGGATTAGCTGGGGTGCGCCGCTATCACTATGCACAACATGAGAGAGCTCGTTCGCGGTGGTGTCGTATTCGTCCTCCCGGGTGCCTGCCGTATGCCGCGAAAAATCGGCGTAGAGCGCCGTCTCGCAGCGGTGAACACGCAAAAGCTCCGCGACGGCGACTCTCGGCAGATCGCCGGGTGCGGATGCGGCAGAGGGTGAAGACACGAAACTATCCTTTGGAACGGGGTGAGTAAATATGCACGGATAACCGCAGGGGCGCTCGCGATGCGCGGCTGCCGTATACCCGCGTACGTACCCGGCATTCAGATAAATATACAGTATTTTGCATATTCATGCTTTACTGCGAGCTGGGAACCTCGGCGGGGTTTTGCTCCACCGCCTGGGAGGGTGCATCCTCCTGCGGCACGTTCTCACCGGAGGGCGAAGCGGAGGGCGAACCACCTGGAGCCTGCGAGGAATTCGGGGCAGAACCCGAACCTGTCGCATCAGGAGCCGAGGATGAACCCGGTACCTGCGAGCTCGAAGGTGCGGGTGTTCCCGTGGGATTCGCGGGCGGTTCGGTACGTGCCGCCACGATTGCCGCAGCGCTATCAACCGTATCCTTCGCGCCGGGCAGAGCTTCCGCACCGCCGACATCGTTGAGCAGGCTCACGAAAATCAGGCGTGTGCCGTCTGGGCGGGTCGCATACCCCGATAACGAAATGGCCGTGAACAGCGTGCCGGTCTTTGCCGCTACATGCCCGCGCGCATACTTATTCGCTTCTCCGCTAAAACGATCCTTGAGCGTACCTGAAACACCCGCAACCGGGAATCTGCGCTCAAGCTCGTCGTGCTTCGGATGCGCCGCTAACGCCCCCAGGGTCTGCGCCAGCGTGCGTGCCGTCACCCGGTTCTGCAGGGACATACCGCTCACATCAGCCTGCACCAGCCCGGTAACCGAAATCTTCGCTTCCTGCAGTTTCTCGCGCACAAGTTTCTGCGCCTCGGATGCGCTGCCCTCACGCCCCGCGGCGATCGCCATATTGCGCCCCAGCACCTCGGCGAGCACATTATCGGACTCTAACATCATCACAAAGGCCTGATCGAGTGCGGATGCCGACTGAACCTGAGCGATCTGCTCGGCATCGGCCTCACGGGGGCGGCGGTCGGCGACTGTAAACACGTATCCGGATTTGACCTCCGCATGTTCTTCGCTCGCTTTATTGAGTACCTTCACGAACGCCTCTAGAGCAGCGATTCCGGCGTCTTGCGGGCGCGCCGGTTTCTCGGGGGTGGACTGCCCAGGTACGGTATGCGAGGCCAGCGCGATCGGGTTAATCGGAGTGATTTGCCCGGATTCGAGGTCGCCGGGCTCCCAACCGGGGTTGGTCGCGGAACCCGTGTAGATCGTGGTGTCGAGGTACACGGGGAAGGTGCCGTGCGCGACCTTGCGTGCGTTCATCTGCTGCACGGTATCCGCAGCGAGCGTGCTCAGCCCGGCGCGCATCGTCGGCGAACCCGCAGTGGCCGGTTCCGTGGCTCCTTCCACGAGCAGAGTATCGCCGCCTGCCACCAGAAACAGCCCATTTTTACCCTGCACCACCGAGGTTGTGAAAGTGCGTTCCGGCGCGGTCTGCACGAGCGCAAAATAGGTCAGAATCTTCATGTTCGAGGCGGGCAGGCGCGGGGTATCCGGGGCATCCGCATAGAGCTCGCGTGTGCCGTCGAGGGCAGTCACAAGCATGGAATGGGCGGGGTAGGGGCGCTCCTGAAAGAGCTTATCGAGCCGGGTTTTCAGGTCTTGAAGCTGCTGAGTATTCAGCACAGGAGTGGGGGTCGGCGTGAGTGTGACCGACGGGGTTACGGATGCGGTACCGCTCGGCGACTGCCCGCCGCTTGGGTTTGAGCATGCGGCGAGGAATAGCGCGGGTGCTGCACCGAGCAGGGCGCGGCGAGTGAACGGGGTGTTTATCGGTTGGGGTGAACGCATCTTAAGAGCATAACGAATTCCGCCGCGAAATACCGAGCCGTTACGCGCATCGCGAGGACTACACGCTACCAGCCCGCCTGGAATAGCGAGGAGGATGATTGCGGCAACGTATTCGAAAGCACGATTTTTGTGGCATTGAATAGGTGTTGTGCATGCGTTCAGGGGGTACAATGGGGGAGTTGTTCGCCGCCTTGATGCGCGGTGCAGAGGCTTACATTCATAGAAAGAGGTTCCCATGGAACTCGACGTCACGATTGAAATCCCCCGCGGCTCCCGTGTGAAGTACGAGATAGATCACGAAACCGGTCGTCTGTATCTAGATCGCGTGCTGTTCACCTCAATGCAGTACCCCACCGCATACGGCTACTTTGAGAACACGCTCGGCGAGGATGGCGATCCGCTGGACGCCATGTTGGTTCTAGACGTTGATATTGTTCCCGGTGTGATCGTGGAGGCTCGCCCGGTTGCCGTCTTTAACATGACTGACGAGGCTGGCGGCGATGCGAAGGTACTGTGCGTGCCCACCGATAAGCGCTACGATCACATCAAGTCGCTGGCGGACGTGCCCGAGCAGCTCAAGGCTGAGATTCAGCACTTCTTCGAGCGTTACAAGGATCTGGAGCCCGGCAAATGGGTGAAGGGCGAAGGCTGGGACGACATCGCCGCGGCAGAGAAGATGGTTCAGGAGGCAATCGACCGCTTCGCCGCCGAAGGCCACTAGGTCTTACTCACGTTCCTGTTAACATCGGGAGCGGTTTCTTCATTCGGGAGCACTTTATTTGCTCCCACATGAAGAAACCGCTCCCGTTTGTATTAGGGGGCAAGAGCGGTTCTCGCGGTTGCTATTATGGAGCCGCAGTTTTCCCCGAAGGGTTTTATTAAAAATTAATTTTATTGTCGTTGCACTGCGATGCGTGAACGTATAGTGTGGGAAATAATACGCTGTTCATTAAATCTTTTATACATACAGAGATGGATTATTTGCCCATAGTCTAGGGTATCTGTACGCGATATAGCATTATGTATTTCTTGATCAAGAGTTTGTTGTGCACCAGGAAATTTGCAGCATATGACGTCCTTGAAATGGATATGCCGTGGTGAGGAGTATAAATGAAAGGTTTGGTATGTAATTGTCGAAATGCCATTCGTTTAACTGTCACAGCAGGGGTTTCTGCGATTTGCGCGGGTGCTGATGTTGCTGCGCGGGCTACTGTCCCGAACGTAATGCGCAAGGTTCTTGATATCAAAAATGTAAGTAATACGTCGTATGGCACTATCGGCAAAACTAAGCCCGTTGTCGCCCTGCGATCGCGCACTTCAGCCCTAGTCGGGACAATAACGGAATATATTAAAGCCATTGGGCGGAGCCGAAAAACGAATTGGCTTGGGAATAGTGTGTCTGGTACAGAGAACACTATCCGTCAGAGGACCTTATCAATGAGGTCGGTGAATGCGCCGCAAATCCCTGGGAAGCAATACTCAGTCTTGAGGGAGTTATCTCAGCCTGTCTTCCAGAGGCTTTCTTCGCAACTTTATATGGCATCGCTCGTCTGGGGCAGCGTGTCTATGTTGCGTGGAGGGCGCACGAAGGAGCGTCAGTATACGCCGGATCATCCAGAGTATGTAGCGCTGACGAGTGCACTGAAGGGTGGTTATTTCAGTGGTTTTTTCGAATCGTTCTGTGTCTTTTTCGTGATTCTCAGTGCTCGGACCGTTGCACCAGCTTCAAAGCTTTCTGCGCTGTCTCTTCCGCGGCTGCAGATCGCTGGTATCGTGTGGATTTCCTACCTCATCTTTCCGCTAGTACTCGTATTGGCGCAGCGTCCACTGGTTGTGCGTGCGCAGCATGGCTCTCCGGGAGGGTTGCTATTCGCTGCATGCGATATCTTAGTGCCGCCGCTGGTGTATCTGGTGGTAACACTAGGGATGTTTCAGGAGGTAGGCAAGGCGGCAACAGTAGGTTCCTGTGCCTTAGTTTTCTATCTGATTTACGCGGCATGGCTTAAACCCTGGAAGCCTGGTTTAACCCGTACCCAAGTGCGTCACAAAATTCAAGAGACTAAACGGATGACCCGCGAACTGGTGAGCGATATCGCGCAGGAGTACGCCGGGATGATGCAGGAGCGTGCTGAGATTATGCAGAAGTACGCTGATGTTGATGACCCGGCTATTAAGAACCTATTTCTGCCGACTAATCGCTACCGTATGCCTCTCAAATATGAAAAACGAGGAGCACTTCCGCGTAAGCGGTGAAAACACTCCAACACGTGGATAATGTGGGAAGGGATACATATGGAGAGCAGTCAGTATACGCCGGATCATCCAGAGTATGTACCGCTGAGCGCTGCGTTGATGGGTAGTTTTATAGGGGGTTTGCTCGAAGGATTTTGCGTATTTCTGTTGATTCTTGGTGCTGGGGCTGTTGTCTCAGCCTTGGGGCTTTCTGCCCTGTCCCTCTCTTTGTATCAGGCGACTAAGACCGTACTGATTTCTTACCTCATCTTTCCGCTAGTACGCGCATTGGTGCAGCGTCCGTTGGTGGTGCGTGCACAGCACCCCTCTCCAGGAGGGAGGCTGTTTGCTGCATACGAAATCTTAGTGCCTCCACCGGTGTACTTGGTTGTGGCACTGGTAGTAACTCAAGATATAGGTAAGGCAGTAATGGTGGGGGCCTGTGCCTTAGTTTTCTATCTGGCCTACGTGGCACGGTTTAAGCCCTGGAAGCCTGGTTTCACTCGGACAGAGGTACGCAGCAAGATTGAGCAAACCAAGCAGATGACTCGTGAGATGTTTGGTGAGGCTGCGCAGGAGCGTGCTGAGACGATGCAGAAGAGCGCTGATGTTGATGACCCTGCGATTAAGGATCTGTTCCTGCCGGGTAATCGTTATCGTATGCCCCTTGATCATGACGAGAGGCGTTCCTAGCTCGCTTATTTCTTGCACCGCTCCCGCTTGTGTATCTGTGTGTTCCGGGAGTGGTTTCTTTATTTGGGAGCACCTTAAGTGCTCCCAAATAAAGAAACCGCTCCCACTTTTACCCCCTGAGTATGAGGCTTCACCTCAGCACAGTTCGATACACTGTGCATATGAGCGAGAACAACACACAGAACCTGCTAAATGTTGAGCGCATCGCCAAAATCGTGGGCAGCCTGGCGCCCGCCGGGCCGCGCATGAAGCCCCAGGAGATGGCTGGCGTGGTCGCATCCTTGCGCAAAGCGGCGGAAGAATCCGTAGACCATGTGCACCGCATTACCGGGCTTGATGCGGCACAAGACCTGCGCGACTCCGAGGTTTTGGTGGTTGATCGGAGTACCTGGGCGAAGGCGAACGCGCAGGCGTTCTCTATCATGCTCGTGCCCTTCGTCAAGCCCGCATTCGAGAAGATCCAGCAGAAAAAACCGCATGCTGACCTGGACAAACTCAAAGAAGGGTTGGCCTTCGAGGTCGGTGCCGTGCTCTCGTTCCTCTCCACCAAAGTGCTTGGGCAATATGAACCCTATGCGGCGCTGGCCGGGTACGGGCAGCCGGGTGGGCGTCTGATGCTGCTCGCCCCGAACGTGGTCTCCGTCGAGCGTGAACTCAACGTTGAACCCGAAGATTTTCGCCTGTGGGTGTGCCTGCATGAGCAGACGCATCGGGTGCAGTTTGCCGCCGCGCCCTGGCTGCGCGACTATTTTCTCGCCAAGATTACGGAGCTGGGTGATAGCGCCGCCAGCACCTTCGACCTCAAAGATGCTTTCCGTGCCGCAGCCCAGGCCCGCGCCGAAGAACCCGGGGAGGGGCGGGCGCATCCTGTGAAAGAAGCTACCGCAAATGCACGCAAAATTGCGAGCGAGCTGACAGCTATTATGAGCCTGCTTGAGGGGCACGCAAACGTGGTGATGGATGCCGTGGACGCCCAGATTGTGCCGACCGTCAAGACGATTCGCCGCAGGTTCAACCGCCGCAGCTCAACCCAGAAGTTCCTCACGAAGCTCATTTACCGTCTGCTGGGCATGAACAAAAAGATGGCCCAGTACCGCGATGGGCAGAAGTTCGTGCAGCATGTTGTGGATGCGGTCGGCATGGAACGCTTCAACGTCGTTTGGGCTCGACCCGAGAACCTGCCGACCGAGCGGGAGATTCACAACCCGGATGCCTGGATCAAGCGAGTGCTGGACGAGGACGCCAAGGTGGCCGTGGCTGGTGGTAGGGACGAAGAGAATACCGCGTAATCCCAGAACGGGTTATATGACAAAACCGCGTGTTTCGTGACAATTTTTTGTCACATAAAATGTCACGAAACACGGGGGTGTTTATATGGTATATATGCCCGTAAATCCCCGGTATAAAGCGGGACTAATCGCTGTGAGTCTTGTGTTTATATGACAAAATTACGTGACAAAACTCTAGATTTACATGACATTTTGTCATGTAAAACCCTTTTACGTGACACTTTATGTGACAAAACCGCGCGATATCTCAATATACCGGCGTGCTTGATAATGCGTAATTCGTTGCTGCGTCTGCCACGGGGCTCAAAGGAATTTGTGAATAGATTTTGTCACAGCGGCATATACAACAGAGAAGGACAACACATGCAACATGGACGGCAGGGGCGGCTGCATCCGGCGGTAGGGACGGCTCGCCGGGAACTGGCGCGCGCGCTGACGAACCTGCTGGGTGAAGGCACCATCAAGGGAACCGGGCGTGCGCGGCGAGAATCGGTCGTATCGCAGCAGGGCGCAGAAACCGAGAAGCCCCTCGTGCTGGTTGCGTGCAGCGGCGGGCCAGATTCGCTCGCGCTCGCCTGCATTGCCGCGCATTTTGCGCGTCGTTCCGATGTGCGTGTGGGCGCCGTCGTGGTCGATCACGGATTGCAAGCCGATTCCGCTGAGGTTGCCGCGTCCACCGCAGAAACCCTCACGAATCTGGGGCTATACCCCGTGCGCACGGAGTGCGTGCAGGTTCCGCAGGGCAGCATGGGCCCCGAAATGGCGGCGCGAACCGCCCGTTACAGCGCCTTTGAATGTGCGGTGCATAATACCGGCGCACGGGCTGTTCTGCTGGGTCACACCCTTGACGACCAGGCGGAAACCGTGCTCCTGGGGCTTGGGCGCGGCTCGGGCACACGCTCCCTCGCCGGAATGCCGCCCGCGCGCATCGAAAACGGAGTCACCTACCTGCGACCCTTCCTCGCGCTGCGCCGCGCCGACATGCTGAATATCTGCGAAGCCGAAGGTGCCACCCCCTGGAACGACCCCACCAACACCGATCAGACGCTCATGCGCGCGCGCATTCGGCACACCATCCTACCGTTCCTGCAAGAGCATCTTGGCGGGGATGTGGCACTCTCTCTGGCGCGAACCGCCGCAGTCGCCGGGCCTGATGCCGAATATTTGGATGCGCTCGCCACCGCCGAGTACACCCGCCTGAAGCTGCCCGCCGGGGTTCATCTGCCGGACATTCCCGAGGCTGATGCGGTGCCCGGCGACCACTCCACGGAAGTCGCGCTAGAGAAACCTACTCCCACAGTTATTGCCCTGAACCGCGCAGAAACGGCAGCGCTGCACCCTGCCCTTCGGATGCGCGTGCTCGCCCTGGCGACCCGCGCCGCGCAGGGCGAGAACCCCGGTTTTGAGCGGCTGCAGGCGCTTGATGAGTTTGTTGCCGAGTACGCCACCGCCGGGCCGGTACAGCTGCCCGGGCATGTGAGTGCCTACCGCCGCCGTAGGGTACAAGACCCCCGCACCGGCACCCGCGTGGATGCGCTGGTACTTATTTCCCAGCGGTAAGAGAAGCCTTCGACTTCATAAGCCAGTTATTGTGTTGCATCTCTCAAAGTGGCTATAGTGCCGTGTTAAGATAGCAAGGTACTGAAAACCCTTGAGTCTCGATATATCACAAGGATTCGGTGGTATACGGAAGGAAAAAGCATGGGACTTTTTGGCAGCGATAAGAACCCGAGGGCGGAACTTTCCGTTCTCTTCGCGAAGGAAGACGAACCGATGGAAGCCGCCATCGATTGGGCTCGTTCCGTAGCGGATAAGGCGGGTCTTGACCCTGCGAAAGATGAGGTTCAGCTGATTCGCGAGCTGCGCCGCACAGAGCTGAATCTTGATCTGAAAACCGCAACCTACTTAGCCGAGCAGACTGCGAAGGCGGCGTGGTAGCGGTTTATTCGTGTTTTCGGGGTCATTCTTCCACAGCATCTCAGCAGACACCCGTGAAACGTAAGCCGCGCATCAGAATTTAAGTCATACTTAAAACGGACCAAGAAAATATACCCGACCCGGCGGAACGTTCGGGCGGGTTCGGCGTGAAGACGCCCCGGCGAGAAAGAAGAATCCGTGCAGGCTCAAGACGTGCAGGACGATCTGAAGAACGTACTCTTCACCAAGGAAGAGATTAATGCGAAAGTTGCCGAGCTGGCGGCGCGCATCGACGAAGATTACGAAGGCAAAGACGTGCTCCTCGTGGGGGTTCTCAAGGGCGCCATTATGGTGATGGCAGACCTGTCCCGCGCGCTCAAGGGGCATTACACGATGGACTGGATGGCGGTTTCTTCGTACGGATCCGGCACGAAATCCTCGGGTGTGGTTCGTATTCTCAAGGACCTTGATACCGATCTGACCGGTCGTAATGTGTTGATCGTTGAAGACATTATTGATTCCGGGCTGACTCTTGCGTGGCTGCAGCAGAACCTCAAATCGCGCGGCGCGGAATCTGTGGAAATATGCACCCTGCTGCGTAAGCCGAAGGTCGTCAAGACCGACGTTCAGGTCAAATACGTGGGCTGGGATATCGAACCTGAGTTCGTGGTGGGTTACGGGCTCGATTTCGCTGAGAAGTACCGCAACCTCGACTGCGTGGCGACTCTGCACCCGCACGTATACTCCTAAAACTCGGTTGTGCGCAGCGTGCGCGCAAGATTTTGGTGCCCACGCATCCAGAATTTTTATCAGGATGCGCGGGCACACTTATGCCTGCACACAGAGCTTCTCGAAACCGTGCGCTATCCCTAGCCAATCCGCAGCCAGGGGTAAAGGCTTCCCTTGACGAGCTGCAGAGTGAAATCTATGAATAATGTGATGATTATTGATGGCCATAAGGCTGTCATTCAATACGAACCGGAAACAGAGATGCTACGTGGCGAATTCATTGGTTTGAATGGTGGCGCAGATTTTTATGCAGATAACGTTGCTGACCTGCACCGGGAAGGCACAGCAAGCCTGCAAACCTTTTTGGAAGTATGCAGGGAACAGAGTTGGGGATCGACCGCTTAGACATACCTCTGCACACCCGCACTGATTCCTTTTAGCCTTGAGGTGAAATGCCGCCGATGCAGGCGTAATCCGGCGGGGTTAGGGTACATTTAAAGTTGCATCTTTCTATCGTCACGGAGTGCTCCGGCACGCTGCGGCGCGTACCCGGCGTGTAGCCGTCGTAAACGTAAGGAATTAAGCATTGGCGCAAAAATCCAATAACTCGCCGAACGGCCCCGATAACTTTTTAGGCAGGCTGATCAATGGTCGCTGGCTGTGGGCTATCGTTATTGCAATTGTTGTCGTGGCGTTCTCGCTGAGCTCGCTTTTTGCGCAGGGCGCACGCCAGGTAGATACCAACGTTGGTTTGCAGCTGCTCAACGACCACCAGGTGAAGAGCGCGAAAATCTATGATGGCGACCAGCGTGTTGAGCTGCAGCTGAAGGAAGACTATAAGCAGGGCAGCAACAACTACGGTTCCTCCGTGAAGTTCTACTATGTGCAGCCGCGTGCCGAAGAAGTCGTGCGGGCCATGAACGGTGCCCAGCTGGAGAGCTACACCGATCAGCCGGTGGAAAACAGCTTCTTGGGATCCCTGATCTCTCTGTTGCTGCCGGTGCTTCTTTTTGGTGCAATCTTCTGGCTGCTTATGGGCCGCATGGGCGGTAACTCCTCGGTCATGAGCTTCGCGAAGTCGCGCGCGAAGAAGTTCAACAAAGACAACCCGACCGTGCGTTTCTCCGATGTCGCCGGTGTTGATGAGGCACTGGCTGAGCTTGAAGAGGTGCGCGAGTTCCTTGCAGAGCCCGAAAAGTTCACCCGACTAGGCGCTAAGATTCCTAAGGGCGTGCTGCTGTACGGCCCTCCCGGTACCGGTAAGACCCTGCTTGCGAAAGCTGTTGCTGGCGAGGCTGGCGCGCCTTTCTACTCGATTTCCGGTTCTGACTTTGTTGAGATGTTCGTGGGTGTGGGCGCATCCCGCGTGCGTGATCTGTTCAAGGAAGCAAAGTCTAACCCCGCCGCGATCGTCTTCGTGGACGAGATCGATGCGGTCGGTCGTCGCCGCGGCGTCGGTATGGGCGGCGGTAACGACGAGCGCGAGCAGACCCTTAACCAGCTGCTTGTCGAAATGGACGGCTTCGACGGCAACTCCAACGTGATCGTGATTGCTGCAACCAACCGCCCGGATGTGCTCGACCCCGCCCTGCTGCGTCCGGGTCGTTTCGACCGCCAGATCGGTGTGGATGCGCCCGATATGAAGGGTCGCCAGCGCATCCTTGAGGTGCACGCCGCCGGTAAGCCGATCGACCGTCGCGTCGATTTGGGGCAGGTCGCTAAGCGTACCCCCGGTTTCACGGGTGCAGACCTGGCGAACGTGATGAACGAGGCAGCCCTGCTGACCGCCCGCGATAACGGCAACGTGATTGATGACCGCGCTATCGATGAGGCTATCGACCGTGTAATGGCGGGCCCGCAGCGTGCTTCGCGCATCATGAGTGAGCATGAGCGGAAGGTAACCGCGTACCATGAGGGCGGTCACGCTCTCGTGGCTGCCGCCCTGCGCAACTCCGCGCCGGTTACCAAGATTACGATTCTGCCGCGTGGCCGTGCACTGGGTTACACGATGGTAATGCCGCAGGACGATAAGTACTCGACCACGCGCCACGAGCTGCTGGACCAGATGGCCTATGCGATGGGCGGCCGCGCGGCTGAGGAAATCGTGTTCCACGATCCCTCTACGGGTGCCGCGAACGATATTCAGAAGGCGAGCGATACCGCGCGCAAAATGGTAGCCGACTACGGTATGAGCGCCCTGCTGGGTTCGGTGAAGCTTGGCAGCGACGACACCGAACCGTTCATGGGCGGCGATCCTTCGGCGGCACGTAACTACTCTGACAAGACCGCCTACAAGATCGATATCGAGGTGCGTAAACTTCTGGAAGAAGCTCATGATGAGGCTTTCCAGATTCTCGTGGAGAACCGCGATGTGCTTGACCGCTTGGCGTTCGCCCTGCTGGAGAAAGAGACTCTGCTGGAGAACGAGATCGCTGAGATCTTCAAGGATGTTCGTAAGCGCCCCGAACGCGAGCACTGGTACTCCAAGGAAGGCCGCGAACGCACCGACATTCCGCCGGTGAAGGCCCCGAGCGAACTTGCTGCAGAGAAGAATGGTCTGGAGGGCGATTCCGATCCGACCGTGGCGATGAAGGCTCCTACGACTGCATCTATGCCGACTGCGCCCGAGCACACGGCGCCGGGCCAGAACCTGCCCGGTCAGGGCGGTCAGCCTCAGCAGATGCCGCATCCGGGCACGCAGGATATTGAGGATACCGACCCGACCGTGGCGATGCCTCCACAGCAATATCCTGAGCAGCGGCAGTTCCCCGGTCAGTATCCTGAGCAGCAGTATCCGGGTCAGCAGAATGAGCAGCAGCAGAACCCGTACCCATATAACAACCCGAACCAGAACCCCTATGGAGGGTCGGATGAGCGAGGATAACGGCTCGGGGGTAGATAAGCCGCGCATTGAGGCGGCGGTGCGGGAAATCCTGTTGGCAATCGGTGAAGACCCTGACCGTGATGGTTTACAGAACACCCCGGCGAGAGTGGCTCGCGCCTACGAGGAGTTTTTCTCGGGTCTGCACGCTGATCCGGCCGATGTGCTGGGCACGACCTTCGATATTGCCCATTCCGAGATGGTGCTGGTGAAGGATATCCCGTTCTATTCCACGTGCGAGCATCACCTGGTGCCTTTCCACGGGGTGGCGCATGTTGGGTATATTCCCGGGGCTGACGGCAAGGTGACGGGGCTGAGCAAGCTGGCGCGGGTGCTTGAGGTGTATGCGCGCCGCCCCCAGGTGCAGGAGCGGCTGACTACGCAGGTGGTGGAGGCGCTGGAGGAGCACCTGAATCCGCGCGGCGCAATCGTTGTGATTGAGGCCGAGCATATGTGCATGTCGATGCGCGGTGTGCGCAAACCCGGCGCAAAAACCGTCACGAGTGCGGTGCGCGGGCAGCTCAAGAATGCGGCAACTCGTGCCGAGGCGATGAGCCTAATTTTCTCGAAGCACTAGCTTCTTATTCCGCGAGCAGGTGGTTTTTGACCCGAGCAGGTAGGAAAATCCTATCTTTTCGGTCGAAAACCACCTGCTCGCGTTAAAGCTGCACCGTCATTTCGTGCTCAACCAGACACGGTCCAAAGGACTGGTCTACCTTTGTAGCGCCCGTACACCGCCAGCCTTGCCGTTCGTAGAAGCTGATGGCGCGGGAATTTCCCTCCAAAACCCAGAGAGTCGCGTGCTCACATCCCCATGCGGCAAAAGTGCTGAGCGCATGGTTCATGAGGGTGTGCCCAATACTCTGCCCGAGAGAATCCGGGTCTATATAGAGTGAGTGGAGTCTCCCGACCATCGTCCCGGCCGGAACAGCCCTTTCGGGGCGGTAAGCCTTGTCGGGTACGGCGCTGAAACCGCAGAACCCCAGCACCGCATCGCCGCGTGCAGCGAGCATAAACGACCGTTTTTCACCGTCGCCCGAACCCTGCACGGACGCTGACCTGCTGGGTGGCGAGTTCCGGGGAAACTGGCTGAGGTACCCGCGCATCCGCTCGGTGTCTTCGGCGACGCTGAGCGAATCGAGGTAGTCCTGAGATATTAAGCCCTGATATGCAAACCGCCACCCCTGAACACGGATGCGCGCTATTGACTGCGCATCGTTGGGGGTGGCGGGTCGAATCGTGAGGGCATCCGGCATGGTTTAATCCTAGCGGAACGCCTCTGCACGAGATCAAACTAGTGAGATTCGGTTTTCGTTCCCGTGGGGTCATCCCAGCCGAGGGCTAGGGTTACGACCATACCCAGGGAGAGGAACCCTGCGCAGGTTGCGACACCGAACGCGACCCAGCGCACGGCGGTAAGTCCATTCGCCAGAACAACCGTGATAAACGCTGCAAGAGCGATAAAGCCAAGAATCCAGGCGCCAACTTTCAGATTCATCTGAACCTCCAAAACCGTCAGTCTCTACGATGCGTTACATTCCGCCCGGCACCGTAGCCGTACAGAACTCTATAGTCATAAATCCAGCATACCCCCGCTACGCCCTGCATGAAAAAATGCGCATAAACCATGCAATATTAAACCCGGTTGCGAGAAGGTTGTTTTTCGCCGACAAGGTAGGATTTTCCGACCTGCTCGTACCAGAAACCACCTGCTCACGGCACGAATGGGTTAAGCGCGCATCCGTTAGGATTAAATCATGCACGCAATGATGAGCCCGCAGCCCCCCACACATCTGCCCTGCGACGCCGCAGCCGCAGAGCGAACCCTGGTGATGGGAATCCTGAACGTCACCCCCGATTCCTTCAGCGACGGCGGCGAACACTACACCGCGAACGACGCTCTCGCCCACGCGCAGCGCATGATCGCGCAGGGTGCAGACATTATTGATGTGGGCGGCGAATCCACCCGGCCCGGTGCGGTTCGCATCAGTGTTGATGAGGAACTTCGGCGCATTCTGCCCGTGATCGAGGGGCTTGCCGAAACCGGTATCACCATCAGCGTAGACACCATGAACGCAGCGACCGCCCGCGCCGCCGTAGCCGCCGGGGCGCACATCATTAACGACGTTTCGGGCATGAGCGTGAGCGATGAGATGATACAGACCGTAGCCGAGCTGGGCGTACCCTATATTTTGATGCACGCGCGCGGTACCTCAACCACGATGGATGCGCTCGCCGCCTACCCGAGCGGCACCGTCGCCGAGGTGCTGGACGAGCTCGCCGCCCTGCGTGATCGCCTGGTTGCCGCCGGGGTTCATGCCGAGAACATTATCCTTGACCCCGGGCTGGGGTTTGCGAAGGGCGGCATGCAGGATTGGGAGCTGCTCGCCGCCCTTGGGCAGCTGCACACGCTGGGGCATCGGGTACTAATCGCCGGTTCGCGTAAGCGTTTTCTGGCGAATGCGCTGAAAGCTGCGGATGCGGCGCGCACCAAAACCCAGAATCCCGCCGCGAGCGCGAACGCCGTGCCCGACCAAATGCCGCCAGCACGCGCCCCCGAAGACCGTGATGCCGCATCCGCCGCTCTCTCTGCGCTCGTGGCGGCCCAGGGAGTGTGGGGGGTCCGCGTGCACAATGTGCCCCCCACGGTGGATGCCGTGACCGTAGCGAATACTTTACGCACTATTACCCGCACCAAACAGACCTAAAATTATGTACCAGTATTCACATCAGCTAAGGAACACCATGCCGAACCCAGCGCACGCCTACGCCTCCTGCGACCGCATTACCCTGACCGGTGTTGCCGCCGTGGGTTTTCACGGAGCGCTTGATTTTGAGAAACGTGAAGGTCAGCCCTTCGTGGTAGATACGGTTTTATACACCGACTTCACGCAGGCTGCTGCGACCGACGACCTCGCCCAAACCACGAACTATGCGGAAGTTGCCGAGATTATCCGCACGCATATTGTGGGGGAGTCCCTCGATTTGATCGAGACTCTTGCCGTGCGGATCGCCCAGAACATTCTGGACGAATGCGCGTATGTGCATGCGCTTGAGGTGACCGTCAATAAACCGAAGGCCCCGATTGAGGTGACCTTCGGGAACGTGGCAGTGACCGTATTCCGGGAGCGTGAAGGCACGCAGATTCAGGGCGGAAAGGGTGCATGCGCGCGTGGGTAATGTGCCGAACGCGAACCAATCGCACCCCGCGCCCGGCATGGACGCGTTAGCGCATACGGCGGTGCTGGCCCTGGGGTCAAACCTAGGCGAGAGCGAAACCACCCTAGAGCAGGCCGCCGCCGACCTCGTGCATCTTAGCGGGGGTGCAGTGCGGCTAGTGCGCGCCTCCGGGCTGTACGTGACGGAACCGGTAGGCGGCCCCGCCAACCAACCGGACTATATCAACGCCATCCTTGAAGTACACACAAGTCTTGACCCCTACGCGCTGTTAGCGCTGTGCCAGCAGGTGGAGGCGCATCACCACCGGGTGCGGCTTGTGCGATGGGGCCCGCGCACTCTCGATATTGACGTTATTACCTATGACGACCTCGTCAGCGACGACCCGGTTCTGACGCTGCCGCATCCGCGTGCGCATGAGCGTGCTTTCGTACTGGTTCCGTGGGAACAGGCAAACCCGCAAGCGGTAATACCCTCTCGTGATGCCGCTACGGGCGAACAGACGCGGCATCTCGTCGCCGATTTAGCTCGCAGGGTACGCACAGCCGATGAACGCGCGGGGGTTAACGCGGTACGATTTATGCGAGACATGAATTTGCCCAAGAACCTATTTGATAGTGGTGCTGAAAGCGAGGGCGTATGAAGCCCATCCGAATATCCGTTATTGCGTGTGCCGTGGCGCTGGGGCTTGTCGCTGCAACAATCCTGAATAATCTGGTGGTGAACGCAGGCGGCGGTGAGCTCGCGATGTCGCCTGTGGTGGCACTGATTTGCGTGGTAATAGCGGGTATTACGCTCTGGTTTGCGTTTCAGGTGGCGCGTTTTCGCAATGTTGAGACTCGGCGCAAAGCGAAATCCATGAACTCTCTCATGGCTGCGCGTACTTTGGCGTGTGCGCAGGGTGCAATTTTGACCGGGGCGCTGCTGGCGGGCTGGATGCTCGGGCTTATCGTCTACGATGTGGCGTTGGCGAGCGCTCGCGGTATTCCTGGGTTTTTCTGGTCTACTGTGGTGAATCTGATCGGTGCCGTGCTGCTGCTGGCAGGCGGGCTGTGGGCGCAGCATCTATGCCGTATTCCGCCGGATGACCCGGACGGTAATTCGTCGTCGGGCGGCTCGAATTCGGGTAAGCTCGCCGCTGACGGATATTCCCGCACGAGCGATCGTCGATAGAGGGTAGGTATGTCACAACTTTCACATGCTGAGGATGCTTCTTTCTTGCACGAGGGTGAGAGCTCGGTGACCGCGACCGAGGGTGAGTGGGTGCGCGCGCATCCTTCGTATACCAAGATTCGGCTGATACAGGTCGTAGGGTTTTTCGCCACGTTGGTAGGCGTTTTTGCGGCGCTGACCGTGATGTTTGAGATGATGCGTTCCTCCGGCGTCCTGCCCAAAACCACGTGGCTGCCCGTGCTTACCGGGGCGATCGCCGCTGTCCTGGTGGTGTGGGGTATCTGGTGGATGGCGCTGCTGCCGCGCCGCACCCGAGCGCTGGGTTATAGTCTGCGCCCTAACCATCTGATGGCGCGCCAGGGTGTGCTGTTTCGGCATGTGACGTCCATTCCGTATGGACGCATTCAGTATGTAGATGTAGATTCCGGTCCTTTGGAACGTGCTCATCACCTGGTGCGTCTGACGATCCGCACCGCTGGGGTGACCGCTTCTAAGGTGACGCTGTACGGTATTCCCGCTGAACGTGGGCAGCAGCTGCGCGAGCTTTTGATACGCCGCGCCGATGAACGCATGGCGGCGCTGTAATGACACAGGAACCCCAAAACTCGAATAACCAGGGAGTGCGGTCTGTCGAGTCCTCTAACACTCTTGAACATCAGATAACCCCGAGTGAAGCTGCGGAGACCCTCACGTGGTGGCGTACCGATGTGCGCACGTTCATCATGAACATATGGGTTTTCGTCGCGTTTATTATTTATCTCGCGTGGGATTATATTAAGAATTCCTTCAACAATAATGCCGAGAATGATTACTGGAATATTCTTCGGCAGCTGCCCGAATATCTGCTGAACCACGTTGGACATAACCCGGTAATGCTGTATGGCTACGGTGCTGCGGCGGTCCTTATTTTTGGCGGAAGTGTTCTTTCGTGGGCGTTTACCCGCTACAGCGTGAGCGCGCATTCGGTATACCGCCACAGCGGAATTTTTTTCAAGAAACAGCGGCAGATTCGCCTGGAAAGCGTGCAAAGCGTCGATATTTCACGCCCACTCGTCGCCCGTATTTTGGGGCTGTCCGAGCTTCGGCTTGAGGCTGCGGACGGCGCCGAAGAAGCCCTGCATATCAAATACCTCTCGCATGCGAAGGCGCAGGATTTGCAGGAACGCCTGCTGCAGCGGGTGAGTACCCTGCGTGCCGCCAATACGCCAGAATCCGCTGGTTCTGTGAGTGTTCCGCCTGAGAAGGATCACGAAGTGACCCTCGCAGGAGAGCAGCAGGCAGAGGAAGGCCACAAGCCGGAACGGTTGCTCTTCAAAGTCCCCAATCTGCGGGTTCTTGCCGCGATCGTGCTCAGCGCATTGTTGTGGGCACTCCCGGTAGCGATTATCTGGGTGGGCGGTACGATCGTGGGGTGGCTGGTGAACCCCCAAAAGGACCTGGGGCAGATATCGCAGTTTATTTTTCCGTCCCTGATTCCAATTCTCGGTTTTCTCTGGCAGCTGTGGAGCAGCTTCGATCAGGGCGCAAATTTCACGGTGGAGCGCATCCGCCAGAATACTTCGGATGCGAGCGGCGACAGCCTGCGTATCACCTACGGATTCACGGGAACGCATACGCAAACCCTGTTCCCGCAGCGTATTCAAGCCCTCAAGATTGAACAGCCCCTGCTGTGGAAGCCCTTCGGGTGGTACCGGGTGGTGGTCAATATTGCGGGCGTGGCGGTAAATACGGAGGGTTCATCCGACGACTTATTTACCCGCAACACCGCCCTGCCCGTGGGCACCGCCCGCGAAATGCAGCGGCTTCTTCACCTGCTGCTGCCGAATGTTTCACCGCACAGCCTCGAAATCGTGCAGGCGGTCATGGAATCATCAAGGTACAACCCCGCCGACAGCCGCGAGTTAGGCGTAGTGACGGCACCGCGCCGGACACGCTGGCTTAACCCGCTCACCTTCCGGCGTGACGGCTTCGCGCGGGTGAATGCCGAACGGGTGGAAGCTGAGGCCGACCCGCACCATTCGGAACACGCCCCCACCCGGGATCTTCTGCTACTGCGTGGTGGCTGCCTGCTGCGGTTCCTCTCGATAGTCCCCGAACGGCAGGTGCTCGCGGTGCAGTGGTCGCAGGGGCCGCTCAATCGCATCCTCAAAACCGCGTGCATACATTTGGGCAGCGTTCCGGGACCGGTTAAACCCGCCGTCCAGAACCTAGAGGCGCACGATGCCGAACGCATTGCCGCCGAGATCATCGCCCGCACTGACGGCACCCGGGCCTATTACACATCGCCTTCGGCATAATTCCTTGCTCAAGCCTGCCATGATCTTCGACGCACCTGGTGAACGCTGAAAAACACGCGGATTTTGCGGTACCTAATATACTTAAGAGTGTGACCACGAATCATCTGAAACCCGCACGCCTCGGCATCGGCGTTATCAGCGCCGGTAAAGTTGGCGCTGTGCTCGGTGCCGCCCTGCGCGCTGCCGGGCATTCCCTGGTGGGTGTGCATGCGGTTTCTGAAGCTTCTCAAGAACGGGCGGATGTGCTCTTACCCGGCGTACCGCTCCTTGAGGTGGAACAGATTGCCGAACGCAGCGAGCTGCTGCTGTTGGCTGTCCCCGACGATGAATTGGCTGGTCTGATCGAGTATTTGGCATCTTCCGGGTCTCTAACCAGTGGGCAGTTGCTTGTGCACACCTCCGGGCGGCACGGCACCGATATTTTTGCTCCCGCAACCACACTGGGTGCTATCGGCTTGGCGATTCACCCCGCCATGACTTTCACCGGTTTATCCCTGGATTTACAACGACTCACCGGTACGAGCTTTGCCGTGACCGGGTCCGCGCCTTTTATCCCTATAGCTCAGGCGCTCGTCGTTGAAATGGGCGGTGAGCCCGTCCACGTTGCCGAAGCCGATCGTGCGCTTTATCACGCCGCACTGGCGCACGCCTCGAACCATCTCGTCACACTTTTGGGACAGTCCCAGCAGATGCTTGCTAGTATCGGTATTGAAGACCCGGCGCGTTACCTCGGTCCGCTGGTTCGTGCGACCGTCGATAACGCGCTTGCGAGTGGCGAAGGCGCGCTAACCGGTCCCGTGGCACGCGGCGATGCAGGTACCCTGGATGCGCATCTTAATGCGCTGATAGAGTACACCGACCACGAAAATACACAGGATATCGCTGACTCATATGCCGCCATGGTGCGCGCAACCGCATCTAGGGCGCATAATAGAAACTTATTAAACGACGACCAGAAGGCTCGGATTGAATCTACCCTGCGAACCCACACCACGGGCACGCGTCAATCCGGTGCGATGCCTGACGATAAGGAGTTCTCGTCATGACTGAGACCTCGATGCCCCGCATCGTCACGACTATTACCGAGCTTCGCTCCGCTATTGCGGAGGCGCTTGCTGCCGCCCAGGAACGGCTGGATGAGCGCGCCCGTGCCGAAGCCGCCGAACAGGAAGGCGAGGTGCAGTACCGCAGCGCTACGCTCGGGTATGTGCCTACGATGGGTGCTCTGCATGCAGGGCACGCCACGCTTTTGCGCCGCGCGAGTGAACAGAACGATGTTGTGGTGGCGTCGATCTTTGTTAACCCGCTTCAATTCGGCCCCAACGAAGACTATGACAAATACCCGCGCGCCCTGGAAACGGATGCGCAGGTCGCCGCCGATGCGGGCGTTGATATTATCTTCGCGCCCTCCGTGGATGAAATGTATCCCGAAGGCGAGCCGCTTATTCGCATTTCCAGCGGCGAACTGGGCAACAAATTTGAGGGAATCACCCGCCCCGGCCACTTCGACGGCGTGCTCACTGTTGTGAATAAGCTCTTCAATATTGTGCGCCCCGCCGCGGGCTCGCACGAGGTGAACGCTTACTTCGGGCAGAAGGACGCCCAGCAGGTTTTGCTCGTGCAGCGCATGATTCACGACTTTAACCACGACATTACCCTGCGTCCTGTCGCTATTGTGCGTGACGACGACGGCTTGGCTCTCTCATCACGAAACGAATTCCTGAGCGAGCAGGAACGCGAGGCTGCGCTGGTGATTTCCCGAACCCTTGCGTTGATGCGCGAAAACTCGCTGAACCGCGGGTTTGAGAGCATTGATCTAGAGAGTGCACGGGACCGTATTAACTCAACCGAGGGTGTGCGCCTGGACTACCTGGAGCTTGTGGATCCGAGCAATTTCCAGCCGCCGACCGCCGATTCCGAGCGGGTGCTTGCACTAGTTGCGGCATATGTGGGTTCCACACGCCTGATCGACAACATGGATTTGCTGTAGCAAACCGTCACATTTGACCTCCTAAAACACGAGATAGGTACCTTTTGAGCAACGAGCAGAGCGCCACACCGGCCATTGCAGATATGTCCGAGCAGATGAAGATTCGCTTGGAGAAGCGCGCTAAGTTCTTGGAGACCGCGGGTGAGGCGTATCCCGTTGGGCTTCTGGACGCCGAAGGTAAGCGCATCGAACCGGATCATATCGCCGATATTCGCGCTCAATACGACCCGAAATTAGAGTCCGGAGAGCTCACCGCCGGGGACGAAACCGACCATGTGGTGCATGTGCCGGGTCGTGTTGTGTTCGTGCGCAATACCGGTAAACTCTGCTTTGCGTCCCTGCAGGCGGGTACGAATGGCGACCGCATTCAGGCGATGCTCTCGCTCAATGAGGTTGGCGAACAGTCGCTTGCCGACTGGAAATCCCTGGTGGATTTGGGCGATCACGTGTATGTGACCGGCCGCGTGGTGGTCTCTCGCCGCGGCGAACTGTCGATTATGGTGCGTGAGTGGAGGATGGCCGCGAAGTCGATTCGCCCCATGCCCGTGCTGCACAAGGATTTGAACGAGGAAACTCGGGTGCGCCGCCGCTACCTGGACCTAATGGTTCGCCCCGAGGCGCGTGACCTGGTGAAAAAGCGCGCTCTGATTACCCGCACTGTGCGCCGCGTGCTGGAAGATCACGGCTATATTGAGCTGGAAACACCGGTGCTGCAGCTGGTGCACGGCGGCGCGACGGCTCGCCCGTTCCGCACCCACCTGAATGCCTTCGACCAGCCTATGACGATGCGCATCGCCACCGAGCTGCCGCTCAAGCGTGCCGTGGTGGGCGGTATTGAGCGCGTCTACGAAATTGGTCGCGTATTCCGCAACGAGGGCGTGGATTCGACTCACAGTCCCGAATTTACAACCCTGGAATGCTACGAAGCCTACGCCGATCAGTACGTGATGGCCGAGCGTATGCAGGAGATTATCGTTGCGTGCGCACAGGAGCTCGGGGTTACCGCGATTGAGACTGAGGACGGCATGATCGACCTGGGCGGTGAGTGGGCGTGGCTGAGTGTCTACCCCGGACTGTCTGAGGCCGTGGGCGTTGAGATAACCCCGGACACCCCCGCTGAGACGCTGCGCGAGATCGCTGCCAAGCATGAGGTTGAGGTGGATCCCGCCTGGGATGCTGAGAAGCTTGTGATTGAGCTTTTCGGCGAAATCGTGGAGCCGACCCTGCTGAACCCGACCTTTGTGTATAACTACCCGCCGAGCGCCCAGCCTTTGGCGCGGCCAAACCGCGATGGTTCCCGCACGATTGAGGCGTGGGATCTGATTATTGGCGGTATGGAGCGCGGTACCGCGTTCTCTGAGCTGATCGACCCTGTGATTCAGCGCGAGCGTCTGACTGAGCAGTCCCATAAGGCCGCTGCGGGCGATGACGAGGCGATGGAACTTGATGAGGACTTCTTGCGCGCCCTAGAGCACGGTGCACCGCCGATGGGCGGTCTCGGGCTGGGTGTTGACCGTCTGATTATGCTTTTGGCGGGTGAACAGGACCCTGAACGCCCTGGAACCGTGGTGCGTCAGCCAGGTATTCGTGAAACTATATTGTTCCCGCTGATGAAACCGGAGTCGTAATTTCGGGCTTGATCGAGGCTTTTCTTTCGTAAAGGTCTGTAAACCGTGTTAAACCGTAGATGCCGTTCGTAACGTGTATGC
>NZ_KV795771.1:0-19790 GCF_001809115.1 Rothia sp. HMSC071F11 | reverse complement strand
GTTAAACCGTAGATGCCGTTCGTAACGTGTATGCGTTATCGGGCGGCATTTTGCGCTATCGGGTATGCTGTCATCAGCACGAAAGGTTGTGAGGGATTTTCATGGAGATTTTGATTGCGCTGCTGCCTCCTATTTTTGCCGGGATTGCGTTATATTTCATTTTGCGTTGGATTAACCGGGCGGATCGTGCCGAACGTTCAGCACAGCGTGATGTCGAAAAAGACGCTCAACAGTGGTACGAGAAGGTAAAGGGTTCACAAGGAACGGTAAATCCTTTTGGTACTGATAAAACGGGTAATAAAACGGAGCGTCAATAAATATAACCGTTAAATGACAACACTATTCTGTGTCATTCCTTAGAATTCTCTATGTTGGTAGTCATTAGTCATTTATTTCTGTTATTATGAAGGAGATAAATTAGAGAGTGTGACAACGTGCAGTGTAAAAACTCATAGTTGGAGCAATAAACCAAACTAAGGAGAAAACCCCTATGGCACAGAAGGTGCGCATTATTCTTGAGGACGACCTTGATGGTGGTCCCGCAGAAGAGACTGTACGATTCGGCCTCGACGGAGCTCATTACGAGATTGACCTATCCAGTGCTAATGCCGCTCGTCTTCGTGATGCAATTCGTCCGTTCGCATCTAAGGGTCGTCGCGTTCAGGTAGGCGCCTCCCAGCGCGGTTCCCGCGGTGGTCGTGGCTCTTCCGCTCCGGTGAAGCGTAACCCTGAAACCGCTGCAATTCGTAAGTGGGCACGCGAAAACGGTCACGAAGTTTCTGACCGCGGCCGCATCCATCAGGAAATTCAGGATGCTTACTACGCAGCTATGAAGGCAGAAGGTAAGTAAATAGTATTGATACCATCGCTAATTCTGTGATGGTATTTCATCTGCCGACGGCGGGATGACACATCAAGTGTTATCCCGCCTTCTGTATAACGAGGTTTTAGAAAAAGCCCTTCATGAGAAGAGCTATCATCTTCCGGCTTTTTTATTAGCCCCGTGATATGTATTTAGGTAATCACGTGGCGGGTATCGCCCCGGACCTTTTCTTGGTGTTTATGGAATCCCCGTTATCTTATGAGAGCAATCCTCAAGAATGTCTCCTAAGAATCTAAATACCGAAGCAGAATTATAACGTTTTAGTAAAGGGCGCGGAGGTACATTAGTATTGCTATAAGCTAAAGCAATATTAGGTCTTCTGATAGAGCCCGATAAAAGTTTCATGAAAATGTTTATGACCGTCGAGAAACGCCCGATGCGCATCCCGGTTTTGGCTCGGTAAAAGGCTCCCCGAAAAATAGCGACACAGACGTTCTCTTGATGGCGAACAGTGCACCGTAGCCGCGCTTTTCCACGTAATCTAGTATCAAGCAAAATTTCCAAGGAGTGCGCAATGTTTGAACGCTTTACCGACCGAGCTCGGCGCGTTGTGGTGCTTGCCCAAGAAGAAGCACGCATGCTCAACCACAATTACATCGGCACCGAGCATCTGCTGCTCGGGCTGATTCACGAGGGCGAGGGCATCGGTGCCCGTGCCCTTGAGTCCCTCGGGGTTACCCTGAATGCCGTGCGCGAACAGGTGCAGAGCATTGTGGGTCCCAGCCCCCAGGCGCCAAGCGGTCACATTCCCTTCACCCCGCGCGCCAAGAAGGTCCTCGAACTTTCCATGCGTGAGGCCATTCAGCTTAACCACGGTTATATTGGCACCGAACATATCCTGCTGGGCATGGTGCGCGCCTCCGAGGGCGTGGCAAACCAGGTTCTCTCCAAAGTAGGCGTGCAGGGTGCCGAGGTTCGCCAGGCCGTGATGGATCTTATTTCCGGATACCCCGGCAACAACGAGAATAAGGAAACCGCCGGTGTGGGCGCAGGCAACTCCCGTGAGGGCACCCCGGCGGGTTCGACAATTCTCGATCAGTTCGGGCGTAACCTCACCGCCGCCGCACGCGAAGGTCAGCTTGACCCGGTGATTGGTCGTCACCACGAGATGGAACGCGTAATGCAGGTTCTCTCACGCCGCACCAAGAACAACCCCGTGCTTATCGGCGAACCCGGTGTCGGTAAAACCGCCGTTGTTGAGGGCTTGGCGCAGGCCATCGTACACGGCGATGTTCCCGAAACTCTCAAAGATAAGCACCTGTACACCCTGGATTTGGGATCCTTGGTCGCGGGCTCCCGGTACCGCGGTGACTTTGAGGAACGCCTCAAGAAGGTGCTCAAGGAGATTCGCACCCGCGGCGACATTATCCTGTTCATTGACGAGATTCACACCCTCGTCGGTGCCGGTGCCGCAGAGGGCGCTATCGACGCCGCATCCATCCTGAAGCCGATGCTGGCTCGCGGCGAGCTGCAGACCATCGGTGCCACCACCTTGGACGAGTACCGCAAGCACATTGAGAAGGACGCCGCACTGGAACGCCGCTTCCAGCCAATTCAGGTGGACGAGCCTTCCCAAGACCTCGCCGTGCAGATTCTTAAGGGTGTGCGCGATAAGTACGAGGCTCACCACCGCGTAACCATTACCGACGAGTCGATCGAGGCTGCCGTGAACTTGGCGGCACGCTATATTTCCGACCGATTCTTGCCGGATAAAGCCGTTGACCTGATTGATGAGGCGGGCGCCCGCCTGCGCATCAAGCGGATGACCGCCCCGCCCGAGATTAAGATTCTTGACGAGAAGGCGTCGAAGCTGCGCACGCAGAAGGAAGACGCTATCAAGGGCCAGGATTACGAGAAGGCCGCCGCGCTGCGCGATCAAGAGCAAAAGGTACTCGCCGAGAAGGCTGAGGCTGAGAAGGCTTGGCGTGAAAACGGCGATGCTTTCGGCGAGGTGACCCCCGAGGTTATCTCTGAGGTGCTCGCATCCTCAACCGGTGTTCCGGTGTACAAGATCACCGAGGAAGAGTCCTCGCGTCTGATCAAGATGGAAGACGCGCTGCACAAGCGCGTGATCGGCCAGGATAACGCTATCAAGGCTCTCTCCCGTGCGATTCGCCGCACCCGTGCCGGTCTGAAGGATCCGCGCCGCCCCGGTGGCTCGTTTATCTTCGCTGGTCCAACCGGTGTTGGTAAGACCGAGCTTGCGAAGGCTCTGGCAGAATTCCTCTTCGGCGATGAAGACGCCCTGATTACCCTGGATATGTCCGAATACCAGGAGAAGCACACCGTGTCTCGACTCTTCGGTGCGCCTCCCGGGTACGTGGGTTACGACGAGGGCGGTCAGCTGACCGAGAAGGTGCGCCGCAAGCCGTTCTCGGTGGTGCTCTTCGATGAGGTCGAGAAGGCTCACACCGATCTCTTCAACTCGCTGCTGCAGATTCTCGAAGACGGCCGCCTGACCGACTCGCAGGGTCGTGTGGTGGACTTCAAGAACACCGTGATCATCATGACCACGAACCTCGGCTCACGCGATGTGAACCGTCGCGTTCCCGTGGGCTTTCAGGCGATGGATCACGGCGATGCCGATTACGAGCGCATGCAGGCCCGCGTGATGGAGAACCTCAAGGAGCACTTCCGCCCCGAGTTCCTGAACCGTGTGGACGATATTATCGTGTTCCCGCAGCTCTCCGAGAACGAGATTCTGCAGATCGTGGATCTCTTCGTGGGTCGGTTGGCAAAGCGCCTGGCAGATCAGGAAATGTCGATCGAGCTTACGGATGCCGCGAAGGTTCTCATGGCCTCGAAGGGTTACGACCCGGCGATGGGCGCCCGCCCGCTGCGCCGCGAAATGCAGCGTAATATTGAGGATGCTCTCTCCGAGAAGATCCTCTTCGGCGAAATCAAGCCCGGCGAGAAGATTACCGTGGGTGTCGAGGGTGAAGGCGACGATGCGAAGTTCGTCTTCTCCTCGCAGCAGATGCGGGATTTACCCCTGGAGACCGTCAATAAGATGGCGGAATCTGCCGTGGAAGAAGCCGAGCAGATTACCGGAGGGGCATCTGACTAGCGGCTTTCCCCTGTAGGCGATCCTGCGGAAGGCACTAACTAAGGCTTGTCCCCGAATCCTTCGCGAAAGATTCGGGGACAAGCCTTAGTTGTTCAGGGTGTTTTTGCCGCGCTTCTGAATAATTATTGCTGTACCCCCGGCAATATCGCCGCGTTTCTGCTAAGTGTGTATGTCGGTGAATAACAAAGCGAGACGGCGCTGGGGGATAGTATGCTTAGTACATGCCCGCATCATCGGAAAAATCACAGCAGTCTGTAAAATACCCTCCGCAGCCGGGACAGGGGCAAGAAGCCTATCTTGCCGAAACCCGGTCGCGCATAGGGTCGTCGATTAAACGCGCCGAGCAGGCGATGATGGCGGTCAAATCTAAGGTTCTGCGTGAGTACGATCTGAGCGTCGCACAGTATGCCGCCATGACTTCGCTCTACTATGTGCCCGGGCAGTCTGCGGCGCAATTGGCGCGTGCCGCAGCGGTAACCCCGCAGACGATGGCCACCATTCTTGCCCGTCTGGATGCGAAAAGCCTGATTACCCGTGTGCCCTCCGAAGTTCACAGCCGCGTGAATATCGTGACCCTCACCGATGCGGGCGAAGAGCTGGTTGTTCAGGCTGACGAGAAGGTTCGCGCCGTCGAGCGTGCCATGAGCGCTGAATTCACCTCACAGGAGCGTGAACAGCTGCAAGACCTGCTCGACAGGCTTATCGCGTTTCTTGAGCATAAGGGCGCATAGGCACACGAGCGCTTAACACGATGATGCGGTCTTCGTATGTACGAAGACCGCATCGGTTCGCGCAGTATCGAAACCGCTACAGGCTTGCCAGCCACTCCTCAAGCGTGGTGGAGACGGTGTGGTCTGCGGGGTCGGGAATCAGCCCGCCCTTGGCAATAGCGGAACCGAAATACGGCAGCTGCCGCACCACCTTCGGCGTTTTGCCACCGACCTCGCCGCGTGCCGTGAGAAGGCGCTTCACGAACTCCGCCGTTGTCCCTTCTTCTTCGCCGCGAATCGAGACGATGCCCGTACCCGGTACCTTCTCGGAGCCGTCGGCAACATCGCATACCAGCTGTGCTGCAGCCTCTGCGGGAATAGGCGCCATTTTCATGGTCGGCAGCACCGAGACGGGACCCACCGTAACCTGCTGAACAATGGGGTCGAGAAGCTCAAACCACTGCGTCGAACGAATAATAACGGTGTCTACAGCGGAATCCTGATAGGTTTTCTCCTGCGCCGCCTTGCCCGCATAGTAGCCGTATCCGCGGCTAACCGCCGGGTTTTCTACTCCGGCGATTGAGACGCAGACGATGCGCTTCACATCGTTATCAGCTGCCGCCTGCGCGATATTGCTGGAGGTGCTGATAAAGGCTGTCTGTGCCTTTTTGCTGCTCATGATCATGTTGTTAATCGCGTCGATCACAACATCCACTCCGGTTAGCGCCGCGCTTAAATCCGCAAGCGATGAAACGTCTACCCCGTGTGAGCGGCTGATCGGCACTACCTCGTGACCGCGTTTTTCCAGTTTGGCGGCGATCTTCGAGCCGATGGTGCCGGTCGCCCCTATGACCGCTATTTTCATGGAGTCCTCCTTCATAAAGAAATGAGCTTTCCAGAATGTTTTCTCCATTTTTCCAAAGATTTCAGGTGAAAACAATATTTTTTCGGGGTTTATCGTGAGTTGGGGAATAGTGCATAAAAGGTCAAAACCTAAAGCGAAACTCTGTCTTTACGCTCTTTCGCGAGTTTATCTTTGAGAAGCCCGCTGTAGCATCGGTCGATTTGTTCTTGGGACGAGTCGAGTTTGCGTAAATCCTGCACCGGAACCTTCAGGGCATCGGGAACAGTAATATCGGTGGAGAAGTCCGTTAGAAGTTCCCGCGGCACCGGTGCGTGCGCGGCGCGCAGAACCGCCATCATGGCACCGCGCAGCTGCCGGTCGGTGCCGTGCCAGCTCTGCCCCGTAGGCGTATACTCGGCCTGTGGTTTTCCCGCCTTCACCCACGCACAGATATCCTCAAGAGGGCACTGCTCGCAGCGGGGATTCTTGGCGACGCACACGAGTGCGCCCAGCTCCATAACGGAAGCGTTCCACACGCAGGATACGGCGGTATTCTGCGGCATCAGCTCTTCGGCAAGGGTTGTTTCGGCGACGTTCAAATGTTTATGGGGCAGCGCCTTGCCCATGACGGCGCGGGCGTGTACTCGGCGGATATTAGTATCAATAACGGTGGCGCGTCTGCCGAAGGCGAATACTGTAATCGCCGCCGCGGTGTATGCCCCCACACCGGGAAGTTCAAGAAGTTCGTCATAATCCGCCGGAACCTCGCCGTCATGATGCTTCGTAATAGCGACCGCTGCGCCGTGCAGTCGTTGTGCGCGGCGCGGGTAGCCTAGACGACCCCAGGCGCGCACCGCCTCCGCACTGTCTTCGGCAGCGAGGGATGCGGGCGTGGGCCAGCGGCGCATCCACTCTTCCCAAACGGGAAGCACGCGGTTCACGGGGGTCTGCTGCAGCATGAATTCGCTCACCATCACACCCCAGGCCGTGCAGTCGGCACGGCGCCACGGCAGGTCGCGGGCATGATGCTGGTACCAGGTATTTATGCGGTGGTGTAGTTCGTGTGAGTTTTGTAAATTGAACATGGCAATAATTGCTTGCGTTGTAATGTATTACTGTTTCTAGGGTAGGTTATATTGGGTGTCGGGTGCCAATTGACCCACAATATACAGGCAACGTATTTTTATCTATTCCATGTAGTTTATATATATGGTTTTGCATGCACGACACCCAAAAAACCGTTATTCTTAACGGTATGTCTGAACTTGGTCCCGAATTACCCCCCGAAGTATACCGCCGCCGTCGTATCGTTGCCGTGGTAGTGCTTATTCTTGTTTTGCTGGTTGGCATTGTTGGTATTACCACTCTGGTGAACCAGATTAATAAGGGGCCTCAAGACGATGCCGCCGCAGAGGCGACAGCCACCGGCGAACCTTTCCAGAATTTCAGCGCGCGCCCCACACCTTCTACGGTTGCGCCTTCGGGGTCGGTGAGCGGTTCAGCATCCGGCAGCCCGAATGCATCGGCAACCCCGTCCGTTTCTGGGACTCCCGCGGTATCCGGCAGCGCGACTCCGTCCGGGTCGGCGAGCGCATCCGCAACGCCAGCTGTGGCTCTGTGCAATGCCAAGGATCTAAAGGTGACGGTCGAGCCTTCAAAGAAGCAGTATGCGCCCGGTGAAATGCCGTCATTCCACGTGGTGTACACGAATTCTGCGGGTAATCCCTGCTTTATTGGCGGCGAGAAGGTTGCCGAGGGCGTGGAGATCAACATTACATCGGGCGATACCCAGGTGTATTCGTCTGCGAAGTGCACGCCCACTCCCACGAAGAAGACCGAGATTCCTGCGGGTAAGGAAGCCGCCAGCGATATTGCGTGGGATCGTAAGCTCAATACCTCCGGATGTAATGCGCTGAAGAATACGGCGAAGGGTACATACTGGGTGACGGCTACCGTGAATGGGGTGACCTCGCAGCGGGTGAACTTCCTGTTGAAATAGCGCCCACGGTATTCCCCTGCGGGAATATATAAAAGACGTATAAAAAGAGCCGTTATTTCAATAAAGAGAGTTTTTAACGCTTTATTGAAATAAAGGCTCTTTCTATCGGGTGGCTGGTGTTCTTCGGACCGTACCCGGCTAATGTTAGAGGTATTTTTCGAGACTGCTTTCCGCCATGCGGGAGAGCGATTCGCGCACGGTGCGGGCACGATGCTCGCCTATACCATCAACATCACGCAGATCTTCTAAGGATGCGGCCATGAGCGCCTGCAAAGTGCCGAACCGTTCGACGAGGCGTTCGGCAATTGTGTTCGGAATAGTGGCGATGCCGTCAAGCAGGCGGTAGCCGCGCGGCTGCAGGGGAGTGTCGAGCTCGTAATCGCCAAACCCTGCGGCCTGGGCGATCATAGTGAGGTCCACAATATCCATGTCGGTAAGGTCGCGCAGAGCCCGAGTTGCAATAGAGATGCTTTGCGCGGTGGGCCGCGGCAGGTAGTCGTGCAGAATAACGTCGATACCCGCCATGTCGGGGCTGCGGAGCTCTTCAAGCTGAAGCGCCACCAGACGACCGTTCACACCGAGTTCAAGCACATAGTGACTGACTTCGGAGATAATACGCCGTACCATCTCCATGCGCTGCAGGGTGATAGCGACATCACTGAGCGTAACGTGTGATTCGATTTCGAGCGCGGACAGCGTGGAAAGCACCTTGTTGAGGCGCTTCTTATAGCTTTCAAGGGTCTGGATTGCCTGGTTGGCGCGCGCCATCAGGTATTGGGTGTCTTCGACCGTGTACCGGGTGCCGTCTACATACACCGAAATGACGGACATGGAGGCGCTAACTGAGATCACCGGGAAACCCGTCTGGATTGCCATGCGTTCGGCGGTGCGGTGGCGGGTTCCGGATTCGTTGGTGTCGATGGTTGCATCCGGCATGAGCTGTACTGCCGCCATGAGCAGGCGGGTGGCGTCGCGGTCGCAGATGATCGCGCCGTCCATCTTAGCGAGCTCACGCAGGCGGGTGGCAGAAAATTCGGTGTCGATGGTGAACCCACCGGAGGAGAGCCCCGTGACGGTGCGGTCTGAACCGAGCACGATGAGTGCGCCTGTGCGCCCACGGAGGATGCGTTCTAACCCTTCACGCAGCTCGGTGCCGGGGGCGATCTGCGCAATGGTCTTCAGGAGGAGTTCACTGTAATCTGTCTGCACGGAATATATTGTATCGTTTTAGCCTGTGTCACCGCCTTTGTGCGCGCCCCGCCCCGATATTCTCTTCTTCGGCTTTTGAAGATCTGGGTGTTTAAAACGTCAGGGTCGCCCGTACAATAAAAACCATGGCTGCACGCACAAAAACCACTAAAGGAACCCCCGCCTACCGCTGTACCGAATGTGGCTGGACCACCGCCAAATGGGTAGGTCGATGCGGTGAATGCCAAACCTGGGGCTCCGTTGAGGAAGCCGCCGGGGGTACCGTGGCGCGCACCCGTACCGCATCCAGCGTGCAGAAACCGGCGCAGGTGATTGGCGAGGTAGACTCGACCGTCGCCGCCTATATGAGCACCGGAAACCCCGAATTCGACCGGGTGCTCGGTGGGGGACTGGTGCCCGGTGCCGTGATTCTGATGGCTGGCGAACCCGGCGTGGGCAAATCTACCCTGCTGCTGGATGTTGCCGCCACCTTCGCGCGCGGCTACACCCCGCGAACCCCCGCCGCTGAGCGTGCCCGCGCGAAAACCCGCGACGTGCTGTATGTGACCGGTGAGGAATCCGCCGCGCAGGTTAAGCTGCGTGCGGACCGCATCCACGCCGTCGCCGATACCCTGTACTTGACGAGCGAAACCGACCTGGGGACCGCGCTGGCGCATATTGAGCAGGTAGACCCGGCGATGCTGGTGATCGACTCGGTGCAGACCCTTGCCTCCGCGGATGTTGAGGGCAGCGCCGGAGGTGTTACGCAGGTACGCGAGGTTGCCGCAGCGCTGATAGCCGCCGCGAAAGCACGCAATATGTGCACCCTGCTGGTGGGGCATGTGACCAAGGAAGGCACGATCGCCGGGCCCCGCCTGCTGGAACACCTGGTCGATGTGGTGTGCCAGTTCGAGGGCGATAAACACTCCAATATTCGCATGCTGCGCGCTATCAAAAACCGATACGGACCCACCGACGAGGTCGGCTGCTTCGATATGCACGAGGACGGAATCGCGCCCGTGCTCGACCCGTCCGGCATGTTCGTTTCGCGCACACCGCATCCGGTGGCGGGAACCTGCGTGACCGTGACGATGGAGGGGCGCCGCCCGCTGCTGGCCGAAGTCCAGGCGCTGTTGGATCAGGCGGTGGCACCCGCGCCCAGGCGCACGGTGGCGGGGTTGGATTCGGCGCGCATCCAGATGCTTTTGGCGGTTTTGCAGCGCCGTGCCGGGCTGAACGTGGGCAAGCTCGACTGCTATGTTTCCACGGTGGGAGGTGCCAAAATCTCTGAGCCCGCCGCCGATTTGGCGTGCGTGATGGCGCTGGCATCGGCTGCGCAGAATAAGCCACTGCCGCGTAAACTCGCGGTGTTTGGCGAGGTCGGCCTGGCGGGGGAAGTGCGTGCCGTGCCGGGTATTCGCCAGCGTATCGCCGAGGTCGGCAGGCTGGGGTTCACGCATGTGCTGGTGCCCGCATCCCCAACGGGTGTGGGGCAGGTGCCCGATGGGGTGACCGTGCGCGAGGTCGCCACCTTAGGCGAGGCGCTGAACCTGCTCTTCCCGCAGGATAAATAACTGCCGCACATCGTGACGTAAACCGTGAGCAGATAATATTTTGGCGAGCAGATAACGGAATGCTATCTGCTCGCCGAAATACTATCTGCTCACGCAGGCTAGGAGGTTAGCTCTGCACTTTCTCTTCCGCACGCACATGCTTGGGGAGGAAGAGCCCGGCAATAACCGCCGCCACGAGAGCCGCAGCGCCGACAAAAGTGGTCGGGGTAGCGGCATCTGAGAACCCCGAGGGGGTGAGGGTACCGCCAAGTGAGGTGAAGATCGCTGTGAGCGTTGCAACCCCGAGAGCCACCCCGATCTGACGCGCAGTGGCGTTTGTCCCTGAGGCGGTTGCCTGATCTTCAGCGGCCATACCCTGCAGAGTTGCCGTTGCCAAGGGAGCGAAAACGATGCCATTACCGATGCCGGACACCAAGAACGGCGCTACAAGCTGTATGTAGGGTGTATCGGGGTTGAGCAAGGTGCCAACCCAGAAAAGCCCAAGACCTGTGAGGATAAGACCTGTCACGATAATAGGGCGTGTACCGATTTTGGGGGTAAAGATACCGGTGATGGGCGAGATAACGAGAGGCGCGAGAGTCCACGGCATGGTCATCAGTCCGGCTTCGAGCGGACTTGCTCCTTGAACTACCTGCAAGAACTGAATCAGCAGGAAGATAACACCGAAAATACCGAAGCAGAAGATGACACCAACCACGTTTGCTGCACTGAAACTACGGTTCCTGAAGAGGCGCAGCGGAAGCAGAGGCGCGGCGGCGCGTGATTCCCACCAGATGAAGATTACTATAAGAGCAACGCCCCCGATAAGACCGGTCAGAACCTCTGCGCTTGTCCATCCGGCATCATTCCCACGCACAATGCTGTAGGTTAAACCGAAAAGACCCACGCCCGCCAGAATAAGACCGAGAAAATCGAGTGGCTGGGGGCGACCGTATGACTCGTCAATGGTGTACCAAATGAGTGCCATGCAGATGACGCTGATAGGTACGTTGAGCCAGAAGATGGAGTGCCAGTTCATGCCTTCAACTACGGCGCCGCCGATGAGGGGGCCGACGGCGATACCTAGCCCCGAGACTCCGCCCCAGATACCAATGGCGGCGGCGCGCATCCTCTCGGGAACGGATGTGCTAATAAGCGCCAACGAGAGGGGTACGATAGCGGATGCGCCAAACCCTTGGATAGCGCGGGCGATAATGAGGGTGTTGATATCGCTACTGACCCCGCACCATGCGGATGCTGCGGTAAAAATAAAGATCCCGCTCAGGAAAATACGACGGCGCCCAAATCGGTCGGCCAGCGCCGAAGACATGAGAATGCAAGACGCAAAGGTCAGCGTGTAAGCGTTTACCGTCCAGGTGAGCTGCTCAATAGATGCGTGCAGATCTGCCCCGATCACGGGAAGTGCATTGGTCACCACGAGATTATCGAGGGAAGCCATGAACATAGGGAAAGAAAGTGCCAGAATAACCAGCCACGCGGGACGGCGTTGTGAAGTTTGGTCCATGTGGAGCTCCGATATGAATTGTAATCAACTGATTACTTAAACGTAAGTTATCAGGTGATAACATGTCAATATGGTTGATCAAGAATCCTCCACCCCCAAACGGCTCCCTGCTGCCGAGCGTCGTGAACAGATGCTAAGCGCCGCCAGCATCGTCTTCGGTGAGCGCGGCTACGCCGGAACTACCACGGATGCCATCGCCAAGGAAGCCGGGGTTAGCCAAGCGTATATTGTGCGCACCTTTGGCTCAAAAGAGAGTCTCTTCGTAGAAGCCGCAACCCGTTCGGTCGATAAGACTATTGAGGTTTTTCGGGCCGCGGCGCGAGACAACGATGACCTCACAACCCTGCCCAGGCATCTTGGGCACGCCTATGTGGAACTTGTCGCTGACCGGGGCATTCTGTTGACTATGATGCATCTCTTCACGATGGGGCATCATGAACGCTTCGGAAAACTTGCCCGCGAAGAGTTCGCGCGTATCTACCGGGTTCTGCATCATGAACTGGGGCTTACGGCACAGAAAACCGAGAAGATTCTAGCCAGGGGCATGCTCATTAACGCGATTTTGGGCATGCGACTCACAGACGTCATAGATACCGACCCGGACGTGGAAGAACTGCTGTCCTGTACCTTTGCGGATGAAGCCCACATCGTAGCGGATCTAATTTCCGGGTATGAACCGCTGCCTCCTGCGGCACGGGGACGCACATCATCATAAAACGTGTCTCATATGCGTGAGCAGATAGTATTTCGGCGAGCAGATAGCAATTCGTTATCTGCTCGCCGAAATACTATCTGCTCACGGGTCCTACGGTAGGGTCTTACGGGCGGATTCCACAGGGATTAGGTGCACACCATCAGCCACACGATACGAACAGGAAAGACCTACCCCAGCTCCTCTTCGAGGTCTTCATCGCGCAGCATGATATTAACGGTGCGGGTGCGCAAATCCTCTTCCTGAGCCCCCGCAACATCAGCCTGCACAATCGGAATCTCGGAGGTACGCGGCGCATGCTCCGTCACGGCCTCGCCCAGCGGTACCAGCGTGGCGACTGCATCCTCATGATCCATACCAGTAGCCTCTAACATATCCACGGTTATAAGCCTCAGCATAAGCACCAACGACTCGCCCTCGAAGGTCTCTACCCCCAGATGCTTCGGCTCCAGGGTCTCGGCGAGAGAAATCAGGCGCTCGCGGGCAACTTCCATATAGTGTTCACGCTCATGCTCGGTACTGGAATACATGCCCAGTCCCGTACTCTGGGTGGCAAGCGCCAGTTCTTCGAGCGCCGCCGAAAGCGTTTCAAGAGCTTTCGGGCGCAGCTGCACATGCGCAATCGTGGATGCCATGCGCCGGTTAAACACGCGGGTATTACGAATCGCCAAATCGATAGCCCCGAGAGTCTGCGCCAGTCGATCAAGTTCGATTCGAGTCTTCTTGCCCGCCCACGAAAGCTGCGCCATACCGCGCGCCGTCACCAAATCGTTCTTACTCGCCTCATACAGTGGCTGAAGTTTACGCGAATCCTGCAGGCTCTGATACGCCTGATCGTAGTTGTACCGGCGAATCGCCTTCGCAGCCAGAAAGAAGACATCCGAGAAAGCGCTCATAAGAGCCTCGGCACGCTGACGTGACCCATTTCGCGGATCTTTAGGCATCAAAAACATCATGAGAAACGCCGCAACACCACCGATCACGCCGTCAAGGCTGCGGGTAAACGGCAGATCCGAGGTCGGCGGCAGCAGAATCACCAGGCAGGCCTGAAAACTGAGCTGAATCGTAAAAATAATGCCGTTATCCAAGAACCTGGCCAGAAGTACCGAAATAAACAGGGCAAGTGTGGCCTGCCAGATGCCGCGCCCGAGCATCTGCAAAAACAGATCGCCAATCAGAATACCCAGGCTCACCCCGAACGAAACCTCTAGGATGCGCCGCGAATGGGTAGAGCCGCTCACGTATCCGAGTGACACCAGCGCCGCGACCGCCGCGAAAATAGGTTCCTCATGCCCCAGCACCCGCTCCGCAAAAAGATACGCCCCCATCGAGGCGATCGTGATCTGAATAGACTGAAAAAATCCCGCCCGAACGCGGTGAGCCCCGGCGCGGACATAGTTTAAGAATTGTTCCTTCATGGATGCGTGTGCCATAGTGTCTAGTCTACCCGCCCTGAAATTGTGCCGCCGCGGGTCTTTTGCGCCCTTGGATGATATGCATCAAAAGGCTCCTCATTCGAAACAAAGCGGGATCTCTGATGTTTGGCAAGGCTCTTTTTTAAAAGAGGTTAGGGGCGGTAAGGCTACCGGAACCGGCTACCGATATGCCGCATCGCCTGCACCTGCCGACTGGTACGATGCGCCGCCCGCACCATCCGCGAACGCTTCAACGCCTGCAGCTCATCCTCGGCACGCTCAAACTCACCCCGCATATGCGCCTCCCACGAGTGCATGCGATCTGAAAGCGCCCACTCGGTACCCTCGGCCAGGGAAGTCTTCAGCAAAAGCTCGCGCACCGCATTGTTAATCGCCTCTAGGGACGGCTCTAAGGCGGGAATCGCCGCAGCTGCAGAAATACTCTCCGGCATATGCGCCTGCTTCTCCCCGCGCACAGAGGCCGCAAGATACTTCCGCCACGCGTGAAGCAGCGCGGTCACCACCTCATGCCGCGCCCGCAGCTCTTGGCGTTGCCCCCTGCTGAGCGAGAGCGCAGACGCAATGAGCTTCTCGGGAATGTCGGTGCCGAGCATATGAAGCGGAGTCATAAAATTCTGCATCCCGTAATGCCCCATAACCCCGCAAATCCGCATCTCAGTAAACGCATCGGGCACCAGCGCAACCGCTGGAATACCGGCACTAAGGCTAAAAACCGCGGGATGGTAACGGTCGGTAATATTCAACGCGGCACCCTGATGGATGCGCACCGTCGCATCCGCGTGCAGAATCGGTATCACCGTCGCAGGGGATGTCATGGATGCGGCAACCAGTTCATGCGCCTTATAGTCACCGGTGCGCCCGCCCTCCGACGCCGGGTCGCCCATATGCCCCAGGAAGACCGCCGCCAGCCCATACTCGGAGTAAATCTTGTCTAATAAAGCGGCTAGTTCATGTATTTTGTTCCCCGAAACCTCGTGCACCGTCACGCACACATAGTGCTCGGGAAGCTCAGGAACCTCAACCCGCGCATCCGCATAGTCGAGCGTCATCTCCGGGGTATGCGCCCGGTAGTCGCTGGCATCATCCACACCCGCAAGTGCCTTAAGATCGTGCTCGCGGCACCACTCGTAGGAGCTGCGCTCGCGCACCGCCACCAAGGCTGCCGAACGCAGCATACGCAGCAGAACTTCTTCATCGCGCGGGGACAGCACGGGACCAATCGACTGCCCGGAAACAAAGACCGGAATCTTCGCATACTGCGCCACCAATGCGATAGCGGCGCGCTCATACAGCAGCCAGCCGTAGCGCGAATTCAGGTTGCCGCCGCCGGAGATGACAACCGCATCCACCGATTGAATACCCTCTACAAAATCGCGGATATGCTGCGCCGACGGGCAAAAGTCGGGCAGATCCGGCATAACGCCGCTCACCAGAAACTCTTCGAGGCGTTCCAACGTGATCTCGCGCTCGGCAGGCGCCCACGGGAACAGTAAAAACGGCATATATTCGTATGCAGACGAACCCCGAGCCCCCAGATAACGCCTGCTCTGATCGGCGTCGCGGGTTGCTAAGATAACCTGCATTCCTGCATCCGCCAGGTATTCGGCGGTGCTGATCGTCATGGCCTCGTCCCCCACATGGTAGACGGGCTGACCAATATCGCCGACAACAAGAACACGAGTCATATGCGTACCTATTTGCTTGATGAATCTTTAGGCGAAAAAATGGCACGCAAACGCGAAAGTTTGCCACTCCACGACATTGCCCGCTCCATGCGGTGCAGCCGCTCGCACTGTTCCTGCTGCATATTTTCGAGACGTTCCAAACGCTCCTGAACGTCTTGAAGCGCCTCCAGGGTTTCCAATAAACGGCCGTCAAGTTCGTTCGTCAGGTGTGCCTGGTAGAGGTAGGGCCCAATATGCGCCCCGGCGGCAAGGTCTTCACGGATCGCGTTAGCGCGCACCTGCGCATCAAAAATACGATGCTGCTGCTCGTGACTTACGCTGTTGGCGGCAGAACCCGTCGCATCGGGGCGTTTACACCAGTACGCCAGCGGGTCGTCCAGGAGCTGGACTTCACCGGCCATGGCGGCGCGCATATTGAATTCCCAGTCGCCCACCACGGGAAGTTCCTCATCAAAATACCCCACCTTCTCGTGCAGGGTGCGGCGATACAGCACGCCGATAGGAACCGCGCGGTTGGTGCGGAATAGGAACTGCAGCCCCATGGCGGGCAGATCCTCGTGAAAGGTGCATTCGTTCAGAACAATAAAACCGTCCTCGGTTTGCCGCTCAAAACGCTCAATAATCCGTACCACGCACATATCGGCGCCGGTCTCATCAAGGGTTGCGACGGTACGTTCCAGGAATTGGGGATCCCACAGGTCATCGTCGTCGTGAATGGCGATATAGGTAGACTCACTGGAGCGCACACCCAGGTTAGAGGCCGCCTCCATATTGCCGCCCGCAGCATGAAGAAGAACGGTCTGCGCCGCAACCGGGCTGCGGTCAATAATCTGCTGCGATTCTTCCTGATTTCCGCCGTCATCGACCACGTATACGGTGTATTGCGTATACCGTTGCTCGGCGATGTTCTGCAGGGCACGTGCGAGAAAGACCGGGCGATCTTTCGTGCGTACAATGACGGCGACAGAGGAAAACAAAGCTCTCCAAAGAATATATAAGGCCTGCGCATAAGGCACGTAGGGCGGAAATATATAGGGTTGTCTAGAATTCTACGGAGTTGCGCGGGAATAAGCGAGCATTCCCGCCCACATTAGGGGTAAAAATTCTACCCAAATATGCCATCAAGAGCCATCATGAGGGCGATCGCACACAAAAAACATGCCGGAAGCGTGACAAACCAGGTCAGCATAATGTTCGCAACGATCTTCGGCTTCACCGAGTTGAACCGCTGATTCACCCCAGCCCCCAGTGCGGATGCGGTCGCCAGGTGCGAAGACGAGAACGGCAGCTGCAGCAGGAAGTACCCGAGCGCCTGCATAAGAGCCGTTGTTCCTTGAGCTACCGCGCCGCGCATTGGATCTAAGCGCACCATACGGTAGGCGAAGGTGTAGCCGATGCGCCGCCCACCCGTGAGTGTGCCCGCCGCCAGAGCCAGCGCAATAGTGAGCACATGCCAGGGGAGGAGGTCCCGCGTGGGAAGCGGAAAAACCGCACCCAGCACGTGCAGCACCAACAGGTACAGGTACCCGGTCTGCATACCGTGCAGAAGCGAAATTGCGGATGCCGACACCGCCAGCACCTCACGCGAATGCCGGTTCACACTGCTGGGTGAAGAACGGATAGCCAGTCGGTAGAAAGGG
The DNA here is from genome assembly GCF_001809115.1 of Rothia sp. HMSC071F11. NCBI lineage: Bacteria > Bacillati > Actinomycetota > Actinomycetes > Micrococcales > Micrococcaceae > Rothia > Rothia sp. HMSC071F11. Next base: position 2,548 of record NZ_KV795771.1, on the reverse strand, counting down.
ATCACCAAAAGCCAAGAAAGAAGAAAAATCAGGGGCGGCAGGTAGAGGAGCGGCAACAGGGTGGCATCGAAAATCGCGGGGATAAACCGTGAGCCTTCGCCATCGACCCGGGCATACCATGCCACCCCGGCTAGGGCACCGATGAGGGCGTGCGTTGAGGAGGCTGGCATGCGTAAGGCCCAGGTCGCCACACCCCATAAGGCGGCGGTGATAAGCGCGGCAGTCAGCCCCGGAAGGCCCAAATGCCCGCTGGGAACGGCAATCCAGGGCACACTCATATCGGTGATCAGCAGATACGCCGCAAACACGCCGATCCCGTTGAATAGCGCGGCGGTAATCAGGGCCGCAGTATCGCCCATCGTGCGGGTGCGTACCGGCACCGCAATAGCATTGGAGGCATCGTGCATGCCGGTCACAAAAATCGCGGAGAGAAACGCGCCCACACACAGAATACTGAGCAGAACCACTAGGACTCCTGCACGATAATACGCCCGATCTCAGAAGACACGCCGCGCATCGCATTCGCCGCCTCAACCAGTTGGGCAATGAACTTGGTGTACCGGCGGTAGCGTTCCATCGGGAAGCGTTCGGCGAGTTCTGCATCGTACTCTTCGGCGGTGCGAACGGCCTGGCGCGAGATACGCAGCATATCCATCCAATAGTTATCCAAACCCTTAATATCGGCGAGCTTGGGAATTACCGCCTCGGTCAGCACAGCCTGCCGCTGAATAATATCGAGTATTGCGGTAATATGCGGGGCAAAACCGTCGATCTTGTGCAGATAAAGGATGTGCGCGGCACTCGTGAGCTTTTCGACCGCGTTCGTGAGTTTGCGGGCCAGCGTGTAGAGGTCTTCGCGGGGTACCGGGGTGGCAAATGAGCTTCGCACGGTGGTGAGGGTCATGAAGAACAGGTCGGTTGAGTTCGCCTCGTGCACCAGCATGCGGTCGAAGAGCTCGGGGTATTCGGAGGTAGATGAGCCAACCATTTCGGAGAGGAGCGCCGCCGCCTCCGCCACCTGCACCGAGATTTGTGCAAGCGAGGTGAGTGAGCTGTTGGCTTGTGGAAAGATGCGGTGCAACATAGTTACAGTCTAACGCGGGTGTGCTGAGGGCGCGCGGGTCTGATGCTTCCCGCGCGGCGGCTTGAGAATACAACAGCGGGAAGGCTACATGATAACCTTCCCGCTGTGAACGTTAGCGATGTCGGGCTGGGAGCGCCTCTCGGCGGAAGGCCGCTCGAAGCGGCAAATGATTTGGAGCCCGGGGCTACCTATTAGCAACCCGACATCTTGTCTTAAATTATCCGCCCGAGCTAAGCCTCCGTCAAGGTACATGAGCTCTAAGCAGAACACCCGGCATCAGTTCCGAATCCTGTATTTTCCCGGGATTTGATAGCGCGCGAGTACCGTGCGGGGCTACAATGCTTCGAGTCCGCCGCTTGCCCGCCAGTGCGCGGCAGTCGCCTCCAAATCCTCGGCGATTTTCACGAGTTTTCGGTATTGTTCGGGCACGCGGAACATGCGTTCAATGCCTTCGCGGCGAACCTCATGACTGGGCGGATGCACCCCCTGCGGGTTGCCGGAAAGTCGGCTAATATCTGCACGCTCATAGTTGAGGCGCAGTCCCAATGCCACAACGCGCGCGAACGCCGCAAAACGTTCGAGAGCTATATCAATATCGCCGCTGTAGAGCCCGGCCAGAATTTTGTCCGCAGTTTTGACGACCTCGGAGGCGCTCGGCGGGTCCGGCACCCCCGCCAGCAGATGCGAACGGTAATCGGCGCCCATACCGGTAGAGAATGCTTGTGCGGTGGCCTTTGGGTAGCGTCGTACCATGTCACGCAGAGAATACATGCGCCATAGCGCGCCGGGGAGGGAACGTGCGGGTGAATGAGACCAGAGCTGCGCAAGCGCCTCAATACCGTATTCGTCAGTGAAGTCTATGAGCCGGGCGGCAACCTCCGGATCAGAATTTTGGCGTCCGCGCTCCAGCAGAATGCGGGCAGACGTATGCGCCGCTTCATCACGGGCGGCGGGATCTTCACCGCCAACGCGGCGCTCAAACTTTTCGCTGGGCTGAGATACTGGGCGATGATGTGCACGATGAGCCATAGGTGTTTAGTGTAACGGGCAGGGCGCGAGTTTTTCGAGGGATTCAGCCGGACGAAAATCATATCTGCGAAGGCGACTCGTGACGGATTTGTAGTGTATAGTAGATGATGTCTTCGCGTTCACGCGGGACGGCGCGCCTTTAGCTCAGTTGGTAGAGCTACGGACTTTTAATCCGCAGGTCGTGGGTTCGAGCCCCACAGGGCGCACTGAACAAAGCCCGTCGCATCCGGTATACCTGTCGGATGCGGCGGGCTTTTTCTCTGCCCTCCCACCCCTCTCGTGTAAAAGAAGCGTTTATGTGAATAAAACGCACTTTTCACTGTTTGATTCACGATCAAGACTCTTTTTAGATCGGGGAGCCTGAATTTAACTCAAATCTGCTTGTGAGAAACGGAGCTATATTTTCTGTAAAAACTTAATGGAGAAATTTTTTAT
>NZ_KV795770.1:85663-94296 GCF_001809115.1 Rothia sp. HMSC071F11 | reverse complement strand
CGCATAAGACACAGAAAACAACCAAGTTTTCACACACCCACATACACAAAGCTTCCCCTGGTACAGACGTTACACCCGTCTCATAGCCGGGGGAAGCTTTATATCCCATGAAACTTTGCAGAAAATCTGCATAAGTACATTCTTTATTTCTTTTCTACTGTTAAACTCACTCACTCTTCACCGATACAAAAATATTCTTTCGAGACGAGGTTTTTGCCATGCCTATTCCCTCACCGATACCCAGTTCAAGCTCACCGAGTTATTGGATATCGCCCGATGACCCGCATACCCCTTCCTCTGGCACTACCTCGCAGTCATCACCAATCGTGGGAGACCACCACAAAGTCAGTGATACATTCCAAAACCAACATTCTCATGCCTCGGGCACGATTTCCGGTGATGCCGCCGGAGGGTCTGCAAGCGGAAACGTGCAGCAAGATACCTTCGCGCCTTCAGACCAGCACAGCCCAGATCTGGCGCAACAAGAACCCTGGGCAAACCAGCCCCAGCATACTTTTCCGAACCCGCAGCAGGGCTCCGATGCATCAACAACAGCGAGCAGCCCTATAACCAGCGAAGGTTCTGGTGGAACGACATCACAGTCTTCACCTATCGTAGGTTCTCACCCTGACTCTGCCGCGCCACCAACCGCAAGCAACGCCGTTTATGGGGGCAGCGGTACCCCTATCGAGGAAACATCGGGCAACGCCTCGCCGCAGAGTTCCGCTAGTGCGCCCGTCTCCACAGGAAGCACAAGCTCTGCTGGAGGCGACTCTGGGGGATTTCAGGGAAGCGGGTCTTCAAGTTCCTTTGACGATTCTTCGTCCACTCAAGGGTATTCTGGAGATTTCCAAGGGAGCGGGTCCTCAAGCTCCTTTGATGGACCTTCCTCTTCAACAGAGGGATACCCCCAATCTAGCGGAGACGCTTCCGGTTCAGCCCCGCTTTCCGGTTTCAATGGGGCTGGAGCCACCATAGGTGCCGCCACTGCGGCAGGCGCTGCTGGAGGACAGGCCCCTACTCCGCTGTACAAAACCCCAGGACATGCCCAAGACAGTAATAACGGGTGGAATAACTGGCCTACTTATATTCCAGAGGACACTATTGCAGGTCAGCCATACCAATGTGCTCAACCTGGTTCCTACAGCAACGATAGTGGTGACGCTCCTACTGTGGGGGTATCCGGCGCGAACAACGCCACTTCATCCGTTGATTTTTCAAAAGAAGCTAAAGCTCAAGACAATGTTAAGTTTAGTAATGCCGCCGCAGACACTTTAAGGCAAGCTCTTAGGACTGCGGGCAATAATCTCACGAAATCCTACGGACAGGCAGGTGGGGGTGGCTCTTCCGGCGGACGAGATCAACAATTCACCGAAAGCTGTGCAGATTTTACTGGGAAATATTCAGAAGAATTTAAAGATAGGCATGAGCAACTTAAAGCAAACGCTACCAACGTTGCTGCAATGCTCTTATACGCGGCAGACCTTGTTGACTATTTCAAGGAATGTGTGGCCCGCGAAAATCGGAACCGTCAACGCGCTCGTGATTGGGACGACCGTTGGTTTTGGGAAAGGTGGGGCAACTCCATAGAAAGCATTTGGAATGACGATGTAGGCCCTGGCTATGAAGGTGCCCCCGCCAAACCTGTTGCGCCTTCAAGCATCGCTGCCCCCGCAGCTCCAGCGCCAAGCTCTGGGGTAGGAACTTCTTCAGCTATACCAGAAAATTTGGACGTATATGTTATTCGCTGCAACGATGACACCAATACACACGATAGGGAATACAGGGCCATCAATGACGCCTTTGCGGCTTTTAATGCAGCACGTGACACATCCTTCGGAACTTTAGATATATCCCCAGCTATGATGGGTCTGCAAACTCTCAATGAGCAGAGTGGTCTCGTCACAGATTGGCTCCATAAAGTTGCTCAAGCGTTCCGTGACGCTGGTGCAAGTTCTGGACACCCAGTGGCTCTTGCCGACAGCACTTTGGACGCTCAGGTAGGCCCACAAGTTTCTATTAATCATATTGATGTCACACTTTCCCAGGTTTCTGGTGAAATACCGACCTCTGGGTTTGCGAATGATCCGGTGAACGTGGCGACAGGTAACTTTATCGAACCGGAAACTGATCTGGTCTTCACCGGGACGGTGAGTGAGTCTACGTTGTCGTTGACGCGTATGTATAACAGTCTGGCGGTCACCCATGCGGATGAGGTTCCTTCGGGCGTGTTCGGGCTTGGCTGGTTCTCGACCTTGGATACCCACCTGAGCTTTGGGGACGAGCAGGCCTCGTGGTTTATGCCTGACGGGCGTGAAGTACTCTTTGATCGGGAAGGCGAAGGGTTCGCCCGCGCCGCCCGGGAGCCGTGGTGGCTGACGAAGGTTCCCGCCACGGATGAACTGTTTACCCGGGTGCGCGATGCGCAGGTGCACGCCTACGAGCAGGCTACAGTCACGGGTGGTTCTGCTGTGGTTCCTGAGGTCCCGTTTGTGTGGATGGTGCACAATAACCAGCACGAAGCGTATTTCTATGCGCCCTCTGGTGCGCCGGTGGCGCGCCGACAGGGGCACCTGAGCAGCCTGACAGTGTTTATTCTGGCTGAGGATGGTGCCGTGACGGATCTGGTGCATCCGGTGGCGCATCGCGGTGTTCATGTGAACTATGAGCCCGCTGAGGAAACCGGTGGCGTGCGCCCAGCGGCGGCATTCACATACAACACCATTGGTGAACGTGCCGGGGAACCGGTGCAGAACGTTGTCTATTCCTATACCGAAGCTGCTGAATCCAGTGCCTCGGTGCAGGTATCTGGCTTGCTCACCGGAGTAACAACCGGTATCGGAACGCGTACGTATACGCATACTGAGCGGGGTTTGATTCACCGGGTGATTAGCGTGCGCGGCGATCTTGAGGTCACGAACACCTATGATGATTCCGGTCGTGTGATAGGGCAGATTAGCGAATACGGGCGAGATATTTCCTACCAGTACACCCCAAATGTCACAACCATTATTGCCGATGCTGATACCGGCAATAATTCAAACCTGTGGGTCTCTGATGCCAAAGGGCGTTTGCTGAGCGTTACGGCGACTGACGGTACGCGCATGTCGATGAGCTATGATCGGTTCAGCAACCGGATCAGCATTACCGAGCGTGACGGGTCACGAACTGTGCGTGTCTCAGATGAGCGTGGTCATATTAAGCGTGAGCGTACCCCCGAGGGTGCCGATTACACCTACAGGTGGGATGAGCAAGATCGTTTGCTCTCAGTGAGTGTGCGTGATGCCCGAGATGTGAAAAACCTCAGCGAGCCTATGCCGGTGCACTCGTATCGGTACGAGGAAGGTACCCTAGTGGTGAATCCGAGCCCGGTAGCTGTTCTTGATGGTGCCGGAGAAGCTACCACGTGGGAGTATTCCCCCGAAGGCGATATCCTGAAAATTAGCGACCCAACAGGTGTGTACATTACCCTGGAGTATGATGAGCACCACGATATTGTTGCATTAGGTGATGTTGCTGGCAATACTACCCGATTTACCCGAGATATCGCTGGTCAGATAACCTCTGTCACAAACCCGCTAGGGGCCACTACCACGCTTGAGTACAACGAAGCAGGTGTAATTTCTGCCGTGATAAATCCGCTGGGTGCCAAGTGGTCATTTGTTTACCCCGAGTCCCCTGTTGGTGATGGCACCCCCTACATGGCTCGCGAACAGTTACAAGGTCGTACCCGTAATTCTGCAGTTGGCACATTGCCCAGCGCAGTCATTAACCCTGATGGGGCAACTGTTGAGTTCACTCATACAGCAGGTGGGGATATCGCGACCGTCACAGATGCGGCCGGAGGTATAACCCGGCGTGAGTACGATACTTTCGGGAACCTGGTGAAGATGATCACCGCCGGAAACCGGGTGTGGGAGTATTCTTGGGATGGTTTGTCCCAGTTGATTAGCCTGACTGATCCTACTGGAGCCATCACGCGGTTCGAGTACGATCATGCTGGAGAAATCACACAAATCACGGATGCGACGGGGGTTATTTCCCACCGGTCGATTGACCGGCATGAGGGTATTGAGTCTGTTGCTGGTACCGGTGAGGGTCTTTTCTCGTCGGCGTTCTGCAAGGTGGATGTTCTTGGGCGGGTGACCGAAATCGGCCAGCAGGATGGTGCCTCCACCACATCTGCGTCCTCCTCAAACGGTACCTCTGAGGCGCCTATGGGCGCCGGTGCTGCCGGTGCGGGGGTTGCCGGGACGGGTATCCCGCATGGAGTATCCTCCTCTGCTGAGGCTATCGCAGCCGCTGAGACTGCCGGTGCCCCCTCACAGCCAACAGGTCGGCAGATGTTTACGTATGATGCTGCTGGGAATATCGTTGAAGCCCTGGACGCTAATGGTGGGCTCACACGGTATGTACGTGATGCCGCTGGACGTGTCACCCGCATTATTAGTGCTGCGGGCCGGTTTACCGATTACACCTACGACACCTGCGGAAGGCTGTCCTCTGAGCGTGTGGGGCTTAATGAGCCTGTGCGGGTGACCGATCCCGTCACCGGGGCGTCCTCGTGGGAAGAACCGACCCGGTGGGCTGTAACGACGCTGGTGTATGATGCTGCCTCGCAGGTGATCGAGCGACACACCCCTGACGGGCTTGTGGAAAAGATGACTTATGATGCCGCCGGGCGGTTGATAAAGGTTCAAGCAGGTCGCCGCGTTGCCACCTATACGTGGGATGCGTGCAACCAGCTGGTGCGGGTGCAGGATTCCACTTTTGGTACCCGCCGCTACGCCTATAATGAGCTCGGTCACCTGGTGCGGGTTACCGACGGCTTGGGAAATAGGACATTCTTCGCCTACGACGCGGACGGGCTGCTGACCTCAGTGACGGATCCGACTGGGGCCATCACCGAGTACGAGTACGATGCCGCCGGACGCATCCTTGAGGTTGCGAAAAAGCCTCACCCGGACAGCGCCGTTACGACTCCGGCTATTCGCACCACCTATACGTGGGATGCCGCCGGGCGCCTGCTGTCCGAAGATGACGGGGTTCGTACCCGCTCCTTCGAGTACGATGCCCGCACGGGTGATCTGACCCGCACGCTCATCGACGGCTCCCTAGCTGCTGAGTACGGCACGGGTAAACCCGCGCTACCGGGATCAGCAATTACGTGGATGAAGGATCACACCGGGGATACCCCGGTGACGTACCGGCGTGTCTTTGATGCCACCGGGAACCTGATCGAGTACACCCGCCAGGTCGATCGGATCGAGAATACCAGCGATCCCGGTACGGCTGAGGCCCTGGAGACGTTCACCAGTACAGGTTCGTATACGCTCACCTATGCGTATGATGCCGATGGGTTCCGCACGATGATGCTTACCCCCTACGGGTCTTCCCAGTGGGTGCTTGATGGTGCCGGACGCCCGATCCGCTCAATCAACACCGCCTCGATTGCTGACCCTGGTGTGCGTGAGCGCGAGTCGGTCATTGGGGAGTTCTCCTACGATGTGATGGGGCACCTGGTACGTGCTCAGGTCGGCGAAACGATCTCGACCTGGGATTTCGATCAGGACGGGTTGGTGTCCTCCTATGAACACACCAGCGAGCAGGGCGATGAGAACACTGCTGAGGGTGTGCAGGTGATCCGGGACCACACCGGCCGGATTATCGGGCTTGATTCCACTGCGACCGGGCTGGTGATGTACTCCTATGACGAGGCCGGACAGCTGACCGGTGCTCGCGCTGACGGGTATGAACTCACATGGGTGTATGAGGATGGACTCATGGTTGCCGAACGCCTCTACCACCATGACACCACCGAGGACGAGACCACTCAGGGCAGGGTTCTGCTTGGTGAGCGTCAGTTCATCTATAACGGGCTCAACCAGCTGCTGCACTGCACCACGATTGAACGACCTTACACAGTGGGTGAGGGTGTTTCTGCCGCGTGGGTGAGTACCGAAGTGTCCTACACCTATAACGCAGCCGGACAACGCACCGGGCAGAAGAGCGTCACCTCGGATGGTGTTATCCAAGAACGCACCTATACCTGGGGTATCACCGGTGCTCTGACTACCGTCAGCGATACAACTACCGACGTTCATGGTGCCGAGGTTCCAGGGCTGTGCTCACGTCTTCGGATACACGCCGACGCTACCGGGGTTGCCACCGCGATCACTGGTAACGATCGGGTGACGGTGCCGCTGCTGTGGGATCCGACCTCTTCTGCCCCGCATCTGCTGGGGGCCGGAAGCATCCCGGCTGCAGGGGCTGACGGCGGGTTCTCCCAAGCGGCAGTACCGGGCGGGTTTGACCCCTGGAGTGTCCCCGGGGTACCCAACACCGGGAATATGGTCGGTTTTGGTGCCCTGAGCGCCCCCGGTGCTGCTGCGTTGCAGGCCCCGGGTCTGCCCAGTGCGCTCGGCGCTCCTGGCATTTCGGGTGCATCCGCGCTGCTTACCAGCGTGGGACTGCCAGAAGGTGTGTCCTTCACCGGCTCCGGCACACTCGCGGTGGGCGGGCTTGCGCTGATGGGCGCACGAGTGTTTGACCCATCGTCGAAGAAGTTCCTCTCCCAAGACCCGTTGCCGCCCATCGTAGGTGCAGGCTGGTTCGCGGACTCGTACTCATTCCTAGGACATGACCCTGTAGGCATGATCGACCCTTGGGGAACAGCTCCATTAAGCCATGAGGATTTCAAAAAATACGTTGATACACAGAATACACAGACTTTGTACCATATTGCTGGTGCAACCATTATGGCGGTAAGTCTTGTTTGCGGTCCCGCTGCCCCGTATGTTGCTATCGCAGGGGCAGGTGTTTACGGCGTAGGTGATGGCACCAAGATGAACGCTGACGGGACGTATGATAAAGGCTCAATGATTAAGGGAGGCGTTACGCAGGCAGCAATCCAAGCAACCACTTTTGGACTTGGGAAAGCAGTCACCGCTACGGGCGTAGGTACCATGATTGGTAATGGAACGAGTAAGGCAGCTACCTATGTCGGTTCTAAACTTCCAGCAGTTTCAGGTGTTACCACTAAGCTTGCCTCTGAAACCGGTAAAAAGTATGCCACTGAAGCCTTTGCGAGTGGTGTGACAAACAGTGCCGCAAATACTCTTGGCTATATTAAAGATGCTGACCACCCTACTGTGGCGGGGGCTACTGTAAACGCGGTAACGGGCTTTGGTTCTGGGGTGCTTACCCACGGAATTGAGCAAAAAGTCAACTCTGCCCTGCCGGAGATGAAAACTCCTACAACCTTACCCGGTAAGGTGAAATACTCCCTGAGGCAGGAAGCTGTATCTCGTGGATCAAGCCTGCCTGGAGCAAGTTTACTAGAGCAGCCGGTTCAGGATAAGACGGTCGCCCACGACCAGAACGGCAAGGATTACAGTTACTTGAATAGCGTCGGGACTGGGGCCTATAACAAGGTCGTGGGTACTGGTATCGACAACATAGCAACCGGAACAGGACTCAAACACCTTGAAAATGATCACGGACGTTATGGAGTGCATTATGGTGCAGAGCCAAATGAGGGTTTCAAAGATCCCGAAACCTCAAAGACTCCACGGCATCAGAAAGGAGTAGAGGGTCCTAGGCATCGTAAAGAAGGCCCGGCTAAAGGACCAGCCACTTCTCACCGGGCACCTGGCGGCTACAATACGGATCTTAACAAATAAATCAGATGGTTTGTTGTTAGTCCACGAATGACGTTTTCGGTCTGTATATACCCTGTATTGTGGGTGTGTACAGACCGAAAACTTAAGGTGGTTGTGATGCTTCGTGACCGCCCCGTACTTATAAGATAAGAATAATGTCTGCATTCCTGATATATTTCATCTGCTCCTTCCTCTTTATCATCTTCTACATCACCCGGGACGAGATACGCCGCGCCCGCGATAAACGCAGCGGAGCCCTCGTCAAAAGACTCCCCCGCTCAGAGCCCTGGGTCTGGAGCATCTATATCCCAGTGTTCACCGGAATGAGTATATACATGCTCACCCATCTTGCAGAATTCCAAACAATACTTGTGGTTTTTTCTGTTGGGGCCGTCCTTTTCGGTTTGATTGGTATGTACTACTACGAAACCAAATACCTCAGGTTCAACCCCGATAACACCATCACCTACCGAGGACTCACCGGGAAACTCCGCACCACCCCCATCACCGCCATCAACGAATACCAATACACCCCAGAATCTAACCGTCCCGACAACGACGGCACCGACCCCGACAGCATCTGGCTCTGGAACGACAAAGGCTACACCATCGCCGCCTACTCCCCACGCGGCATGAAAGAATACACCATCCCCGCACACCTATACTTCCGCTGCACCCAAGACCGCTGGGCAGACCCCAACAACCCCCACGACATGCAAGAAATCACCTGGGCTATCGAACACTACCCCCGCGTCATCGACTTCCTCACCGCAAACCCCCGCATCACCGGCATGGCCACCGGAAACATAGAACCAAAACTCAACTAGGTGCATGCTGACCGATACAGAAAAGATCCCTCACGATAACACATATCGTGAGGGATCTTTTCTGAGAAAACGCTCTGCGCTACGATGCCATCTTTGACTGAATCTCAAGGTCGTCGGGGCATACCGTCTGTGCCAGCGCAAGGGC
>NZ_KV795770.1:84666-85563 GCF_001809115.1 Rothia sp. HMSC071F11 | reverse complement strand
CGTCGGGGCATACCGTCTGTGCCAGCGCAAGGGCACCTCCCACCGCCACATAGCCGCGGCCCGTGGTAAGCGCCACCGGGGAACGCCGCGGCAGGTTCAGCGAGAACATATCGCCGTCGTAGTCAATATGCGGCTGCAGAAGCACACCGGTACGCGACTTACGCACCGCCTTCGTCCAGTGCGAATACATGGTGCGCAAATCACCAGGCTTACCCGCTGCAATAATGCGTATATACGGAGATTCCGCCTTGATAATATTGGCGATGCCCTCTTCAGCATCTTCAATGCGCTCCGCATCGTCAATCAACAAGAGTACCGGCTCCTCGATAATTTCCAGTTCGGCAGCAAGCGAAGCAATATCCTGGGCGGTGGTTGCCTTCCGATCAAAATCACGATGCGCCAGCGGCGAGCGCCTGGTACACATAACCCACACTTGGGCGTTCGTTTCGCCGCGGTCGCGCTGTTTCATGACGGAGTCAGCGATAGCCTGAAGCAGGGTTGATTTGCCGGAACGCGGTGACCCGCCGATGAGCGCGTGTTCGCCTTCGTAGAGTTCCAGCGCAACAGGCTTGAGGTTGTGCTCGGCGATACCCACCGGAATAATCCAGTTTTCGCCGCCGATGGAGGGTTCAACGCCCAGCTGTGATAGGCGCACAAGAGAGGGCAGCTGGCCGATAACATCGGGTTTATCGACCGTGCCCCAACGCTGGACGACTTGCTGAACGGCATCTTCGAGGCTCATCTGTGGGTGTGCAACCTGGATCTGCCTGATGCTTACGCTGTCGACGCATCGTCCGGGAACCGATGCGGGAATGTCCGGTCCCTTGATCTTGTAGTTGGAGTAGTCGTAGGAATCGGAGAGGTGGAAGAGCCAGCGCTGCTGGGTTACATCATCAA
>NZ_KV795770.1:83864-84566 GCF_001809115.1 Rothia sp. HMSC071F11 | reverse complement strand
CTTGGGCGTTCGTTTCGCCGCGGTCGCGCTGTTTTATGACGGAGTCAGCAATAGCCTGAAGTAGGGTCGATTTGCCGGAACGTGGTGATCCGCCGATGAGTGCGTGTTCACCTTCGTAGAGTTCCAGTGCAACAGGCTTGAGGTTGTGCTCGGCAATACCCACCGGAATAATCCAGTTTTCGCCGCCGATGGAGGGTTCAACGCCCAGCTGTGATAGGCGCACGAGAGAGGGCAGCTGTCCGATAACATCGGGTTTATCGACCGTGCCCCAGCGCTGCACGACTTGCTGAACGGCGTCTTCGAGGCTCATCTGCGGGTGTGCAACCTGGATCTGCCTGATGCTTACGCTGTCGACGCATCGTCCGGGGACTGATGCGGGAATATCCGGTCCCTTGATTTTGTAGTTGGAGTAGTCGTACGTATCGGAGAGATGGAAGAGCCAGCGCTGCTGGGTTACATCATCAACGGCGGAGGGAATGCCTTTAAGGCGGCTTGTTGCCATGATAATGTGCATGCCCAGCGCCGGGCCGTCTGCGTAAACGCGGTGGAACGCACCCAGGTAGTCGGTTCCGGTATAGTCCATGAATTCGTCGCGCAGGGTACCGTAGCCATCTACAAGGATAATGAGGTCACGGTTACCGCGCGGATTGGAGCGGCGGCGATCCAATTCGTTCATGAGGTGCCGCAGGAACCTTGTTTGCC
>NZ_KV795770.1:82998-83764 GCF_001809115.1 Rothia sp. HMSC071F11 | reverse complement strand
CGCGGTGGAACGCACCCAGGTAGTCGGTTCCGGTGTAGTCCATGAATTCGTCGCGCAGGGTGCCGTAGCCGTCTACGAGGATGATGAGGTCGCGGTTGCCGCGTGGGTTGGATCGGCGGCGTTCCATCTCGTTCATGAGGTGCCGCAGGAACCTTGTTTGCCTTTCTTTAGAGCCTTCGCCGGGGCCTACATAGGCGCTCACATGCGGCAGGTCTTTCAGGGGTGCTAAGGTTCCTGCACCCATGTCAAGGATGAGCATGTCGAGCTGATCCGGGGGTGTGTTGAGGCACAGGGTGAACGCCATGGAGGCTAGCCCGGTGCTGGTGCCGCTGCCGGGGGTTCCGACCAGGAGCATATTACTTACCTGGATATTCCATCCGGCGGGTACCTGAACCTGATCTTCGGGAATATCGGCGAGACCGAAGAAGACGGTACTGCCCTGAACGGTTCCCACGATCGGAGTATCACTATCTGCGGGTGCGGGTTCGTCAATTCCGTAGAGGGGTTTATCGAATCCGTTCAGCGGCAGGTTATCGCCGAGCGCTTCGGGCCAGACTTTGCGCGGCGGGGCATAGTGCTGCTCGTGGTTGGCTTCGACGATAGCGTCGATCAGGTTGTCAAGGTCGTTCGCATCGGTCTTCTTCGGTTTCGGCAGGGCACGCGGTGCCGAGGGAATGCCAAAAACGCTTGTCGAACGCATTTCGATGGGGTCTCGTTCGACGACACCGCTGTACCCGGTTACCAGCGCGGTCTGAATGGGGGTGAT
>NZ_KV795770.1:82361-82898 GCF_001809115.1 Rothia sp. HMSC071F11 | reverse complement strand
GGGCATAGTGCTGCTCGTGGTTGGCTTCGACGATGGCGTCGATCAGGTTGTCGAGGTCATTCGCATCGGTCTTCTTCGGTTTCGGCAGTGCACGCGGTGCCGACGGAATGCCGAAAACGCTTGTCGACCGCATTTCGATGGGGTCGCGTTCGACGACACCGCTGAACCCGGTTACCAGCGCGGTCTGAATGGGGGTGATGTCGGTTTGTCCCAATTTGATGTAGGCTCGGCCCATCTGCGAGCGCTCGATGGATGCGGCGTCCGGCACTTCAATCACGTTGGAGGAGTCTTCTTTGGACTGCACGCGCAGCGCAACACGCAGGTTGGTGTTCGCCAGGATATCGTTGTTCACCACGCCAGCGGGCCGCTGGGTTGCCAGGATCATGTGCACGCCAAGGGTACGGCCCACGGCACCGATGCTCACGAGTGAGGTGAGCACATCGGGGAAGTCCTTGGCGAGCATGGCGAACTCGTCGATGACGAGGAGCAGGCGCGGCATGGGTTCTGGCGGGTTGGTGGCGTGGTATTCGATGATGT
>NZ_KV795770.1:81628-82261 GCF_001809115.1 Rothia sp. HMSC071F11 | reverse complement strand
GCAGCGCAACACGCAGGTTGGTGTTCGCCAGGATGTCGTTGTTTACTACGCCGGCAGGTCGCTGGGTTGCCAGGATCATGTGCACGCCAAGGGTACGACCCACGGCACCGATACTCACGAGTGAGGTAAGCACGTCAGGGAAATCTTTGGCGAGCATGGCGAACTCGTCAATGACGAGAAGCAGGCGCGGCATGGGCTCTGGCGGGTTGGTGGCGTGGTATTCGATGATGTTGTCGACGCCTTCACCCACGGAGGCGAAGAGTCGCTGCCGCCTCTCCATTTCGGCTTCGAGGCTGATCAGCGCACGGTTTGCGAGCTGTTCATCGAGGTTACTGATGGTGCCGATGGTGTGCGGCAGCCGTTCACAGGCTTTGAACGCCGCGCCGCCCTTGAAGTCGATCAGAATGAAGTTGAGGCGCGTGGGGTCGTTATGGGCCGCCAGACCGGCGACGAGGGATCGCAGGAATTCACTCTTACCCGAGCCCGTGGTACCGCCAACGAGACCGTGCGGACCGTCTTTGACGAGGTCGAGGGTGTATACGCCTTGGTCGCCAATGCCGATTTCAGTGCTGTATCCGGTGGATTTCTGCCAGGTGTTAATAATCTTTTGGGCGGTGGGCGGCGTGCCGATGC
>NZ_KV795770.1:79931-81528 GCF_001809115.1 Rothia sp. HMSC071F11 | reverse complement strand
ATAATCTTTTGGGCGGTGGGCGGCGTGCCGATGCCGGTAAGCTCGGGCAGACGCACCAGCCCGGGCAGACCCGCACCGGGGATGATGAGTTCGGGGTCGTCAAATTCCGCGAGCATTCGCGCCAGTTTTGTGACGTAGTCAAGGTCGATGCCGCCGATAATAACGTCGTTGACGGTACGGCGTTTTTCGGGTTCGTAGAAGGTTGCGGCGGCATCTTCATCCACTGTAACAACTACGGTACAGGAGGCGGGAAGCTGCTCTTCGGACGAGGCAATCACGATGCCGAACGCTTTATGCACTACTTTATCGCGGCTGGACTGGCGGTGCGGGTTTTCACCCCGACCGTACCCTAAGAGTTTACGGGCTGGGGCATCACGGCCTTCAGTGAGTACCTCAGAGTCGATCACCAGCATCAGGCCGGGGGTTAGTAACCCGTCGATGCTCTGCTGCAGGTTTTTGAGCATAGCGTTGGAGTGCTCGTAATCCTGCGAAATCCATCGGCCACCCGTGGAAGATCCGCTCTGTCGGGTATGCGGCAGCCACGAGGTCCACGACCATTCGTCTTCTTTTCCGCGGTCGAAGAAGACGCCTAGGGTGAGGTCAGCGGGTCCGCAGTGAGTCACGGACTGCATGACGAGGCTGCGCGCTAGGGCGAGGGCGCCTTCCCTATCACCCACGATACCGATAACACCGGCGTCGGTCAGGTCGGCGACCATGGGGGCTCCCATGAGCTTGGATGAGTCGAGAAGAGTTTTAATTTCTTTCTCGGGTTCCTGACTTGAGGTCAAATCGTTCTTGGGAATCCAGGCGTAGTTGCCGTACCCCACATGGAGCGTCATAAAATCAGAGGCTTTAAAGCGGCGCTGCCATACTTCCACGCTGGGAAGCTCGATGCGCCGCGCCACGCTGGCGGGGTCGGGTGCGAGTTCCTGCAGACGCAGACGCTCATAGTCGTAGATGTCGTCGAACTTGGTTTTAACCTTGTCGAGTTCTTTCTCGAACCGGTTTTCTTCTTCTCGCTTCTCACGTTTGAAGCGCATTTTCTGCTCGAGCCACATACCAATGGCCGCTACCGGGCTGAGCAGCGCGAAAAGCGCGTAACGGATTTCGCGCATCATGGCGACCATGGCACCGGCGAAAATCAGTGGAGCAAGTACCGTGGCGATACTGAATTTTGAGGGTTTAGTAACATTCTTTCGCTTCGGTATTTTGACGGTATCTGATTCGGGCATGAGCGCCGCGCGCGGCGGACGGTTGAAGGGTGCCGTGCGGCTGGGGGTCAGATTGGGAAGCGATCCTGCGCGCGGTGCCAGGGTTTCGGTGAGCTGCGGGCGCACAAGCAATGCCACTCCCCCGGCGTAGATAACGGCTTCGTCGTCTACTTCTACCCCATCTTCGCCCAGTTTTGCGCCGTTCACATAGGTTCCGTTGGTGGATCCCGAGTCTTTGATGAGTACCCCGTTGTCGGTCTGGGTGGCGGTGAAGTGTTCCCAGGATGCGCTCTCGGTTTCCAGCACTACATCGGCCTGGGGTGAACGCCCCGCCACGAGGGCGCGACCGCTTGGCAGGGGCAGGATGCGCCCCGCATGCAGCCCAC
>NZ_KV795770.1:77171-79831 GCF_001809115.1 Rothia sp. HMSC071F11 | reverse complement strand
CGGTCTGGGTGGCGGTGAAGTGTTCCCAGGATGCACTCTCGGTTTCCAGTACCACATCGGCTTGGGGGGAACGCCCCGCCACGAGGGCGCGACCGCTCGGCAGGGGCAGGATGCGCCCCGCATGCAGCCCGCCCGCGACGGTGATGGACCATCCGTGAATGGGTTCGGCAACCGGCGTGGGGGCGTATCCGATGGTGCTGCCTTCGAGCAGCACGACGGTATCCATCGTGGTGTCACCGGTGACCGGCTGGGAGTCTACATAGAGCGGGTCGTCAGCGGCTATCTCTGGGCCGCCCGCCGTGTAGACGATCTGCCGCAGCGTGGTGTTCTCCTGCCACGAATCGAGTTCGATACTTTTCTGAAAAGATTCGAGGGATATTTGGATTCGCATACTGTTCCTTTGACGATCTCACAGCCCTGTACAAGACGGCATCTTATATTCTTTATTTGGAATATATACTAGTCAATTGCTATTCATTGTAGGTTTCCGTTCGAGTTCCACGCTCTGCAAACCAAACGATGCGCGGTTCCTGATCGTTGCTCGGCTCGGGTCGTAGCCCCAGACTCTGCTCCGTAGCATGGAGTGTCTGCACGGGCGCAGTTGTTGGGTTTTCATGAGTGAAATCGAGCGCGTCGCCCGCAATCGCCTGAGCGGCATCGAGCCTCATGCTTTCCAGCACGCGAGTGACAGCCTCCGGCTTGCGTTCGTGCACCTTATCGATCGCATAGGCAAACGCCAGCACCGCATTGTGGGAGCGCGCATCCGCATAGGGGGCGGCGGATTTGAAGGCTTGGTCATCCTGCAGGGTCATGTAGGATGAATCCTGCCCCATAACACGCACCGCTTCGAGGAAGGCGGCGAGCCCGCGCCCAGGGTCATCGGACTGCAAAGCTAAAGAGTCTGACATGTTGTACCCGACGGTCGTCAGGTTTGCCGAGACCGTGCCACCCTCAGCCACAAGGGTTCGCGCGAAAATGGGCGATACGGCTTGTGGACTCAAAAGAATCTGAGCCGTCACTCCAGCGTATTGCAGCTCTTTGACGATTTTGGCCTGGCGAATTGCCGAGCCCGAAACGAAGATATTCGCCGAAGTCCCGTAGCTCTGGGACTCTTTCTTGACGTCTTGTGCAAGCTCGCGCACATCGGTATCGCGGTCATACGCATGCTTGGCGGCAACCTGCGGAATCTTCACCTCAGTATCCTTAGGTGCTATCACGATGCTCTGGGTACTCGGCTGCGAAGCCTGCACATACGCCTGCGAAAGCTGCTCGGGGTTGGGCGCCAGGCTCCAGACTCCGCGCCCAGTATCTACGCTGTCATAAACCTCAATTACCGGGATGCTGCTCTCACGAGCCGCACTCGTCGCACCCTTAATATGCTCACCCGAGGAAGAAATAATAATCCCCTGAACGCCCTCAGATTTGAGTTTTTCGACGGCATCACGAGCCCCGTCGGAAGTTCCCTTATCGTTAGCGACCGTCAGCTGAACGGGGGTTTTGCCAAGATCCAGACGGTGCGCAGCCACCGCAGCACCCTGGGCAGGGAGCACCCATTCGGAGCCTTCCGCATCCTCGCCGTAGGTCATAATAATCCCGATCTTGGCGTCGCGATTATTGTTGTTCGGCAGCGTAATTTCCTGCGGAACAACGGGGGCTATCGCCTCGGTATCACCGGGTGCGCGCAGGGGCCGAATATCCGGTCGCAGCAGATGAGCTGCCACCACGATAACCAACAACAAGACCCCCAGAAGGGCACCCCAGCCAATGATGGTCAGGGGTACCCTTCGGGAGGTTTGTTCTTCCTCAAGCTGAGGCTCTGGGGTCACGCTACATGTCCCCAATGTGGAAGGTGTAAACCACCTTCACTTCGGCCTTACCACCGTCAGGCAGGTGGAAGGAGGGCAGGGACTTGAGCTTTTCCAAGGATGCCTTGAACTGTGCCTGCCGCAGCTGCACGGCCGCAATGTCCTCGGCACGAACGCTGGTGTAACCCTGCGCGTTCTGCGAGGCAAGGGCCAGCTGGAAGTCGGCGGCGCCAGCTTTCGCGGCGTTCGTCTTCAACGCACCCAGCAGACCCGAACCATCGACTCGGCTATCGCCCAAATCGAGGATAACCTTGTTGAGGTCGTCGGCAAGAAGCACGGATGCACCCGCCAGGTCGCGGCTGGCGTTTCCGGTGCGCGCATCCAGCTGCTCCAAGGAGCTCTGGGTGACCCCGTCCAGGGATGCCTTGAGGTTCTCAACCTTACCGGCAATGTCACGGCGCTGCGCTTCCAGAGAGTTACCGGCATCGCGCACGATTACATTCGAAGCTTCCGCCAGCCCGTAGATCGAGCTGGTGAAGGAATTCTGAATGGAATCGGCACCTGCCGAACCCTGAGCCGATACCTGGCGGATCTCCTGCGAAATCAGGTTGTTGATGTTCTTGCTGGTTTCGTCAGCAGAGTCCTTGAATGCGTTCTTGAGGGCTTCCGAAAGTTCGGAGTGCTGGCTGGAAAGTTCATCCAGATTCTTACCCAATTCGTCGGATGCGCTAGTCAGCGCCTTGAGCTTTTCATCCAGGGAGTTCGGGTCGTTCTGGCGATCATCACGATCACGGTTCTGGTCGTCACCTTCGCCCGCATACGCCTTCTCAACCGAGCTGAGCGCGGAGTCCAGGG
>NZ_KV795770.1:76757-77071 GCF_001809115.1 Rothia sp. HMSC071F11 | reverse complement strand
ATCCAGGGAGTTCGGGTCGTTCTGGCGATCATCATGATCACGGTTCTGGTCGTCACCTTCGCCCGCATATGCCTTCTCAACCGAGCTGAGCGCGGAGTCCAGGGAGTTCACCTGGTCGGAGAATCCTTTGGCGTTCTGCGCCAGAGGGGTGGTCGGGTTCTGCAGGTCGGTTTCCTTGATAACCTCGTCCCAAGCACGTGCCTGGTTGTTCAGGCGCTCGTCCATAGCCTGCCCGTAACCTTCGGGTGCCTGGAGCTTGTCGGCAGCAAATCGGTGTGCCGCCGGGACTACGGGGGTGCCGCCCTGGTTAGCGT
>NZ_KV795770.1:71752-76657 GCF_001809115.1 Rothia sp. HMSC071F11 | reverse complement strand
GGCGCTCGTCCATAGCCTGCCCGTAACCTTCGGGCGCCTGGAGCTTGTCGGCAGCAAATCGATGCGCTGCCGGGACTACGGGGGTGCCGCCCTGGTTAGCGTTGTTCCCGTTTTGGTTATTGTTCGGGGTGTTCTGGTTCTGACCGTTCTGATCGTTTTGACCGTTCTGGCCATTCTCAGTCGGGTCGTTCTGCGGGGTTACCTGCGCACCGCCCTGGCCATTCTGATCGTTCTGACCATTCTGGTTGTTATTGGGGGTGTTCTGGTTATTATCCTGATGACCCTGGTTCTGGTCGTTCTGGTTACCGTTATTCCCGTTTTGGTTATTGTTCGGGGTGTTCTGATCGCCTTGGTTCTGTTTATTCTGATCGCGCTGCGGGGTTCTCGGGGTCTCACCGCAAGGCGTAGAAGTCAGGTAGGAGCGCAGACGGTCTACTTCCTCTTGCGAGAGCTTGCCGCCGTTTTCTACCGAAAGCTTGCAGAGTTCGTTAGCGATATCTTCGTTCTGCTGGTCTATAGAGTTCGAGTTTCCGCTCACGTCGTTGCGCGCCGCCACGGCCTTGCTGTGCAGGCTGTTGAGCGCCTTAGTGAGCTCATCCGAGGTTTTCTTGAGCTCATCTACCGACCGGCGGCTAGACTTGAGCGATTCCGTGACGTCACCGTTCTGCTGGTGGTCTCGAATGGCTTTCTTGCCTTCATCACTCTGCAGGTACTTCGTCAGGTTGTCTACCTCGCCGCGCAGGGCACGGTAGTTCTTGTTGGCACCCTTGAGGTACTCAGGCTGCAGCTCGTTCACAAGCTTCTCACCATTAGCGACGAGGCCAATCAGGCTTGCCTGCGAGGTGACCGAGGCACCGTACAGGGAACAGGTGACCGAAGAGCCATCACGACAGACCTCGGGGCTGGGGTTGTCCGGCCCGATGGTCTGGCGCAGCGAATCCGCGAGGGCATGCTGGCAGTCGCCGCTGGCATCGGCATAGTTGTTGAGAATCTGGGAAAGCTGCACGAGGTTGCCGTATACGCTCGATCCGCCTCCGGCTGCACCGCGATCGACGGTGCATGACCCGTTTTGATGCGAAACCGAGACATTCGGAACCTGCGAGGTATCACCCAGCAGGGTATCCATCGTGTTCACGGTGCTTTCCAGCTGGCTGATGAGCTGGTTCTTGTTGCCGTCAGCAGTCTTGGCGAGGTCATCCTTGAGGGACTGAATCTGCCCGTCAAGCTCCGCCATACGCTTGGTCAGGCTCTCGCTGTTAGCCTGGAGGTTTTTCGCGGCATCCTGACCCAGGGTGTCCGAGGTGTTGTCCAGGCTGGAGCGCAGTTCGTTCACCTGCGAGCTGGCGCTGGTAATCGTCGAATCGACGTTGTTCACCAAGTCGATAGTGCGCTGAAGCATCGCAACCTGGTTGGCGTCGTTCTTATTGAAGCTGTTGTTGAGCACGCTCTCACCCGAAAGGTCAGAGGCGAACCCCGGCTGAACCGCGATATCGAAATCGGGTGCCTTGAAGTCCTGCGCATTCACCTTCAGCGTGAACGATGTGCTTGCCCCGGAGGTCGGAGGCGCCAGGATCGCGCCCCACTGCACGTTCGCTTTGCCGTCCCCGGTCGTGCTGATCACGCCGTTGGTTGCGCTGTCGTCCGTCTTATCGCCGGAGGTAATGATCTGGTTGGATTTCACGTTATCGAGCGAAACCGATCCTGCCACCGTAAACGGAACACCGACGAGCGCCTGGTTGGTGCGCTTGGTGCCGCCCGCATCGTAGCTTACCTCTTGGGACTTGAGCGTAAGGTTTTCGACGGTGACCTTAATAGTCAGCTCGCCGGAGTAACCGTTCAGGTCTTTCAGGTTTGTACCGGTGCCCTTGGAGCTCTGGTACTGGGTGCTGACGCGCACCGGGACGTCGTTAATAACGTCCTTGACCTTGAAGTTGATGGTCTTGCTGGAGCTCTTGTGCTCTTGTTCATTGACATAGATATTGTTGGTGTCAATAGCAGAAACGTTACCGTTGCTCGCAAGTTTAAGATTCACGTTCTGCAGCACGTGCGTGGGGTTTTGCACCTGCTGTTCGCTCTGCTGGGTCGTCTGCCCGGGCGAGGTAGGATCACTATTCTGCTGGTCTGACGAGGAGCATGCCGCAAGGAGCAAACTGCCAATGACCCCGATGGTTAAAGGCACCCGCACACAGCGGCTCTTCCACGTCAGCCGTGATTCTGACGCGTCGAAGCGTGTAGACATATGGCACTCCGGAAGGTGGCTGATTTTATGGACAGTAATGTTGCATCGTATGTGTGTGGCGTTGAGTAAACCGTTCGAGGCAACTTAAAGGTATTCTACCTCGCCATGAGTAGAATGTGCGGGAAATATGCCAATCTTAACGCTCTGTCTCACGATCAACAGATGTTCAATTACCGTGATGTAATACTGAAAGCGTTACTTTGCAGATTTGTGAAGTTACCCACCTGAACGTTGAGCTTGCACTGGGGAGCAACCGATAGGGCCGTCACATTTTTCTGATCCGCTGAAATCGACAGGTGACCGGAGCATCCGTCTGTGAAGGCGATATCGCCCGTGTCCGGCGCCAGCGAGGTAATGGCCTGGGAGGGCGTTCCGGTCTGCGGCAGCTTCATGAGCGGGTTCAGGTCATCCTTGCCGCTGGGCCACACCGGCAGCAGGGTAACCGGTACTGCCGACTGGTTAACCACGCGGTTGGGCACCTGCACCTCAATCTTCTGGATGCGCTGAATGGGGTACGAAGCCGATTTCACGTCCGGGTCGCTAATGGCGGTCTGGGTTTTCTTGGTGATCTCGCCCAGCCATTTTTCTAGGCTCTTCTGGTCGGGAATATCGATATCGACCTTGGCGCTCATGGTTACGGCTGAGTTCGCCGGAATCTTAAGGTTACTCACATTCCAGGCGCATTTCGTATCCAGCCCGGTAATGGCGGCCTGATTTTTGCGGATCTCTTCGGCCTCACTCGCCTGGTTCCACGTGGTTTGCGGGCAGGAATCGGTGCTCAGCCCGGGAATGACCTGCAGAATATCGCCGTGCAGCCCGGATTTTTGCGTCGAGTACTCAAATTTCACGGTCGCCGTATGAGAAGACGGGTCATAGTCGGCCTCCAGGCGGGTGCCTAAGCCGCTCGGCAGGGGCGAATTCGTGCCTGAGGATGCGGTCCAATGCTCTTTTGGCCCCTCTTGCTTCTTCTCACCGGAACTGTTGATAAAGACGAAAACACACGCGCAGATAAGCGCCAAAATACCTAATATCGACCCCCATACGAGAGGGCGTTTGAGCTGTGAGGCAACCGTTCTCGGCTGCTCATTCTCAAATTCTTCGTCGATTTCTTCCTCTTCGACAACCGGCGCCTCGGTCACCGGGCGGATAATCGTCTGATGTGAGGCTTCACCCAGTTCGGGTACTTGGGTGCTGTAGTTATCCGACGCGGCTTGAGCGGGTGCCTGCTCGCCGCCGCGAATAACCGTGCGCTGACGACCACCGGTGCTCTGGCTTTCTGAGGCACGTTCCTCATACTCGAACCGGTCAGCATCCTGATATTTCTTGCGCAGAACCCGAACCTGCGCCACAGCCTGCGCGGCCTGCGGGCGGTTCTTGGGCGATAGGCTCATAAGATTCTCAAGGACGGTGCGCACATCCTCGGGAAGGTGATCGCTGATCTGAACGGCAGAATCCGCATCCACCAGCGGAACGGCGCCGACCAGAAGCTCGTGAAGCATAACACCGGCGGAATAAATATCGGCTGAGGAATCCGAGCTTCCATAGGCTTTACGCTCGGGCGACATGTAGGCGGGCGTACCGTAAAAACCCTGGCTCTCCGTCTGTCCCATGAGCGTGGCGATACCGAAGTCGGCAACCCGCACCTGCTCCACGAGGGCATCACCGTAATGCCCCGATAAAAGCACATTATCGGGCTTAATATCTAGGTGCAGAACCCCGGAACGATGCGCGTATTCCAGCGCCAAAAGCACGCGCTCGACAATGCCGAAAGCCTCGCCGGGCAGCAGATTCTTCTGCTTCTGCAAAAACTCGCGCACGCTTCCGCCATGCTGGTATTCCATGACGATCGCCAGATTATCGCCCTCAACCACCATGTCTTCGATCGGCACGATGTACTGGTGGTGCAGCTGCGAGAGCACGGTGCGTTCGCGCACAAACCGCTCAAGAAATTCGCTGTCTTTGTGGTACTCGGGCTTGAGGAATTTAGCAGCATACAGCGCCCATGAGCCTTTACGTGAGACCGCCCAGACGGTGCCGACCGTGCCGGAACCTACCGCACGAATGAGCGTGAAGGCGGATCCTAGCGGCGCTCCTTCGCGCATGCCGGTTATTGCATCGTCCACGGTTGCTCCTCACGCTCTAGTGCTCGGGTAGGTCTCACGGCTATACCTAGTGTAACCGGCGCATCCGCAAGATTCAGCCTTTTGCTCACGGTCAGCGGGGATTTTAAGGGGGTATAAAACGGATGGCGCTCCCGCTGCTCTACCCGCCAAAACCCTTGCTCAACACGCTCTTAAACGGTTATGACCTCACCGTTTTTGTGAAAACGGTGAGGTCATAAGGTGTAATGCGTGTTCGGTGTCTTACGCCGCGGCTACTTTTGCCGACGACGGATCACCAAAACGACACCAGTGCCCAGAAGCGCAACGCCCGCGATTACCACGGGAATCACGGCAAATCCGGTATGCGCCAGCGCGTTCGAGCCTGCGGATGCACCGCCTGCAGACCCTTGGACCACGCCGGATGCGCCCGAATCTGAACCGCCCGATACGCCGTTCCCTGACGATCCGGTGACCGTGCCGTTCTCTGTAGTTGCACCAACCTGGGTACCCGCCCTCTGGGCTGTTCCCGAGTTCGCCGCTTGCTCAGAACCTTGCGGGTTCGTG
>NZ_KV795770.1:71357-71652 GCF_001809115.1 Rothia sp. HMSC071F11 | reverse complement strand
CGGCTACTTTTGCCGACGACGGATCACCAAAACGGCACCAGTACCCAGAAGCGCAACACCCACGATTACCACGGGAATCACGGCAAATCCGGTATGTGCCAGGGCGTTCGGGCTCGCAGACGCACCGCCAGCAGACCCTTGAACCACGCCGGATGCACCCGAATCTGAGCCACCCGATACGCCATTCCCTGACGATCCGGTAACCGTGCCGTTCTCTGTAGATGTACCAGCCTGGGTACCCGCCCTCTGAGCTGTTCCCGGGTTCGCCGCTTGCTCAGAACCTTGCGGGTTCGTG
>NZ_KV795770.1:70987-71257 GCF_001809115.1 Rothia sp. HMSC071F11 | reverse complement strand
TACCGTTCTGCGGGGCTGCCGAGGCATCCTGCGGTTCAGTCGGGTTGTGCGGATGCGCCGCATCCGCCGGGGCATTGGGAACGCGCACGGCGCCCTGAGGGGTGCCCACCCGTGCCGAGGAGTCTTGCCCGGCATTCTGGTCGGAGGATGAACCGTCGTTTGTGCCCTTGCCCGACTCTGACGCTGTGGTAAAGGAGCATGCGTTGCTTGCCTCATCCCCGACGGCAACGGCAAGATGCTGGACTTTACTTGTGATCTCAGTACCGTCTT
>NZ_KV795770.1:70239-70887 GCF_001809115.1 Rothia sp. HMSC071F11 | reverse complement strand
CCACCCGTGCCGAGGAGTCTTGCCCGGCATTCTGCCCGGAGGATGAACCGCCGTTTGTGCCCTTGCCCGGCTCTGGCGCTGCGGTGAAGGAGCATGCGTTGCTTGCCTCATTCCCGACGGCGACGGCAAGCTGCTGGACTTTACTTGTGATCTCAGTACCGTCTTTGAGTTTTGCGGTGTACTGAACGTCAAATATGTAATGCCCAGGCTCGGTAAATACCCAGTTGGCGTGCGCGTGGGTTGCGTAGTCGATCGATATACTATGTTGATTTTTGGTCGAATCCAGCAGAACCTCGGGGCCGGTCAACGACTCAGTGAAGACACCGAACCGCGCGCCCTTCGGCATGCTGCGAGGAACAACATGCAGGGTTACGCCGCCGTCGAGTCTGCTGTAGTCCACATCCTGGGTGCTGTACCCGGGCCAAGGCAGCCCGCGCATCTGGGTTTGCGGAAGCCCATAAAACGCGGTTCCGACCGGTCCAATAAAGTCGAGTTTGGGCGAGTTCATGTGCTCGTTGCGGCTGCGGCGGGCACGATCACTAACGGTCCACACCACGGTATCCAGCGGGCGCACCACCGAGTCCGCATCTATGAGTCCGCTATCGTCTTTGAGCCCCAGTTCCAGCCGGTTATCACGCAGTTGTGCTT
>NZ_KV795770.1:47017-70139 GCF_001809115.1 Rothia sp. HMSC071F11 | reverse complement strand
AGTTCATGTGCTCGTTGCGGCTGCGGCGGGCACGGTCACTAACAGTCCACACCACGGTATCCAGCGGGCGTACTACCGAGTCCGCATCGATGAGTCCGCTATCATCTTTGAGACCCAGTTCCAGCCGGTTATCACGCAGTTGTGCTTGAAGGTCTAGGTGTCCGTCGCCGATTTTATAGCGGCCGTCGATCTTCCCCGCCTCGCAGGTTGGCATGGGGGCGGGCGCCTTCGGTGCGGGGTTTTGCGTGTTTTGTGCATCCCCATCTCGTGAGGGAGTCGGGCTTGCGCTCGGCTGCTCGGGAGCCGCCGGGGCGGGGGATGCACTGGGCGGCGCATCGTTGGTGCCGGGACCGCTCGGGTCAGCGGAGGGGCTTGGCTGGGGCGCCGGGGTGTGCGAGTCGCCCGGCTGGGGGTTTGCGGCGGGCGCATCCGCACCCAGCGTTCCCGTGGCGCTGTAATTGCCGCCGCGCTGATAATTCTGGGTGAGTTTCACCTGTGAAGTGCGGGCATTCATATCGGGATGCGGCAGCACTTTCACGATAAGCTCGCTGTTCTCAAAGTAGCTGTCTTCCCGGTAGGTGAAGCGCGCTACCCCGTTGTCGATCGTGGTTTCTATATCGAATTTGGGGTATTCGTAGTCGTTAGGGGCGTAGAATCCGCCCCGGATAAACCCGCGAACGTTAGGGTCGGCGAAGGTCACCTCAAGCGTGCGGTACCCTTCCCGTGTGGAGGGCACGGTGCGCACCGTGTAGTCGCCGCTGGCGGGGGTGTATTGGGCGGTGGGAAGCACGGTATTGCGCTCATCGGGCTCTTCAACGGGCCAGTCTCCGGTGCCGTCGTCGCTGTATACGCTCTCGGCATGCCCGGGTTCATAGGCGAGCTTATGCGAAATCCAGCGCGCGCCCTCGTTCCCGCTTGGGGTAAAGACAGCCTGCAGATGCGAGGATTCGCCGCCCATCATCTCGCTCCAGGTGGCGGTGCCGTTCTTTACCTCAAGGTCGGTGAGGAAATACCCGTTGTTGTATAAGGTAAGCGTTCCGCTGAGGTTTTTATCGGCTGCGGTGAAGGTGATGTCGCTGAGTTTATCGTCGGCGTCCTTGTTCTTCGCGGGGTCGGGATCGAGCTTGTGGGGTGCCACGGAAAGCACGTATTTAGCGGAGTCCAGGTTCCCGACGGGTGCAGCATTGTAGCGCTCAATGGTCGGTACCGCGTTCGGGGTTCCGTCACCGAGAATGGGCTTACGCCCGCCCACCTGCCACACGAGTTTTTGCGGCGGGGATTGAATGATCGATCCGTCCGTGCCGCGCGCTACCGTGCGATAGGTCACCACATAACGCCCGGGTCGCGTGAAGGTCGTGGTGTTATGCGTGTGGCTTCCTTTGCTGAGCAGCCAGGAGTGCCACCCGGTACTCGTGCTTGATAGGATGCGGTTTACGTCCGCAGGTCCTTCATCGGGGTTGTAGCGAAAAAGCTCTATGCGGCCGGGGCCTTCGACCGAGAGAATATCGGTCGCATAAATGCCGTCACGGAAGTTTTCAGTAGGGATTTTGACGGATGAACCCAGCCCTGCCCAGATGGGATCGTGATTACCCCAGGTCAGGGTGGGCGCCATGTAGAGAGTCTGCCCGGGTTCGCCCAGAAAACGCAGATTGGGTGAATCAGTGAGGGTCAGAGTGTATTGGGATGCACCATTGCGGCCATCCCATCCCTTCCCCACCCAGTTGACGGTCTTGTCGAGGTCGTAGAGATCGGCACCGGTCTTATAGGGGTTTGCTTCGTTTTTGAGTGCGAAAACGCCGTTTTCCCAGTAGGTTTTCGGGGCATCAACATGGCCCTGAGTAGTAATAATGCGCCCGTCGTCGGGCCCCGCATGCGCGGGGAGCATAGGCGATGAGCCAGCGAGAGCCAGCAGAGCTACTGCGGAAATACGAGCAAGGGATGCACTCAGCGCACGACGATGTGTGTATTTCGTGTACATGACAACCTTTCTCATTTTGCATACACAGCCTATCACTAATTGAGAATAATTGTCATAATCAAAATAGATATGTATAGTGATTCTCATAATCACACGCACCGATGCGTCGTGAACTCACACACCACACCGTCGTTGGAGGAAAACTATGCGCAGATCCGCCCCGCAAACCCCGCCGCGGGAACAACGCAGCCGCAAAACATTTACCATCATCGGAACCACTGCCCTGGGATGCACACTAGCCCTCTCCCCCACTCTGCCCGCGTTCAACACGGCACCGGCGGCGCTCGCACACGAAGAACATGGCGCAGGTGCAGCACAGGCAGAACCGCACAGTTACACCGGGAATTACATTGTGCGCGGCGTGCATACCGAACTGCTCAACGCCGAGCTTCACGACGGAAAACTCACCCTAAACTCCAAGGCCGAAACGCAGGATGGTGAAGGCCTTTTCAACCCCTCCACCACCGTTTTCAGCCTGCCCGGCAACGATCAATCCCAAACCCGCGTAGCCGCCGGATATGATTTCATCGCCCCCGAAGGCACCCCCATTTGGCACATCTCGCAGAAGCATACCGATGGGCTTCTCTACCCCAGCTTCAGTGCAGAAAACATTCCGCAGGGCGCTCTGAAAAACAATAAGATCACGGTTGAACTCGTCAAAAGCGAGGTTCCCGAAGGTGCACGCGCTGAGGTTTTTCAGGAGAATCTCTCCGGGGCATCACGCATGTTCAGCACGGCGGATCGGTTAGCGCCCTACGAGCTTGAGGCGGGTTCTCATGTGCATGCTGCGTGGGCGTTTACCGCCGCCGGAACCTACCGGTTCACTTTCCGCACGAGCGCCGAGCTCGCGGACGGCACGCAGGTTCACGCGGAGGCAACCTACACCGTTGTGGTGGGCGAAGTTCCGCAGGATATTTTCGAGCAGGGGCATCGGGCACACAACCCGCAGGACTCCGCCGAATCAGCTGCCGCTCCGCCGCAGCGTGAGGAGGGCGGTGAGCAGGCGCATCGGGATGCTGCCCCGAATGAGCGCTCATCAGAGGGAGATCATGGCGCGGGTACTTCTCGCGCGCAGCATCAGGTGATCGAGCCCGCGCATCAGGATTCGTCGAGTGCGGAAGCCGCCCCGGCTCAGCCTGAATCTTCAGCGGATGCGGCACCCAACCCCCAGATTGCAACGGGCGATGCCCCCGCGCCCGATGCACCCGCCCCGGCACCACAGCAAGCCGGCCAGAATGCCGGCACATCGAACCGCACGGTTAACGGGTCAAATGCCCAGAATGTTACCGCGCCGACCGTTCGGAGTGCGGGTTCTGGCGGTTCAGGGGCTTCGGGCAATACCGCACCCTCTTCGGGTTCTCGCGGCGGCTCTTATCCCGGAACCGAATCCGAGAAGTGCATTCCGACCGAGGTTGTCGTCAAGGATTCCGTGCAGTCACGAAGCACCCAAAGCCCGGCGAATATTCCCGGTACTCTGCCGATGGTAACAACTGCGGATCATGCCGCAGCGGATCGCGCTACCGAGGGGCATTTTGACGTTGGCCCGGTCTTGAACGGTTCCACGCTGAGTTCTGCCGTCAAAGACGATCGGTTCAGCCCGCCCAAACATGTGTCACCCAGCTCTTTAGAATTCATCCTCGGCGATGCTGCGAAGCTGAAATTCCCGGCGGGCATGGAAGATATTGCCCCAGCGGGAAGTACCGTGCACATGATTGGGGCAACCCAGCAGGCAGGCGTGCCGTGGCTGGGATGGAGTACCCAGGATCCCGAACTTCTCAAACAGGCCGATGGACCGGTCACCATGAGTTTGAAGGGGTTCGACGGTCCCGGCTCAATGTCGGTGTTCCTTTCGGGCAACTTCGGATCCGCCGGGCAAAAAGTCTTCGATTCTCGTGGCGGCTCATTTCAGGTTCCACTGAATACGCACCAACACAGCAACTGGGTGTTTACCGCTGAGGGCCGCTACCGGGTGACGATCGGTTGGCAGGTGCATCTGAAGAACGGGCAGACCGTCGAGAGCACATCGACCCTGAACTTTACAGTGGGCAATGCCGATAATCCGGCAAACCCCGAGCCCGCGCACCATGAGAAGAACGCGCCTGAGAACGCCGAAAACTCGACCACTCATAAACCTGCCGAACAGCAATCCCAGCGGGGCACCGTGGATGCGGCCAGCGGTATTGTCACGAAGCCAGACGGCACGAAGGTACGCATTGTCGGCAAGACCGCCTCGGGCAAGGACTGCGCCCTCACCAACCAGGAGCTAAAGGACGCGCAGCAGGCCGCTGCCACCGGGAAGCTCGCCAACACCGGGGCAGGGTTTAATCCGTTTATGGTCAGCACCTCCGTGCTTGCCGTCGCGCTGGGAGGCATGATCGTATACACCGTGCGCCGCCGCAAACGTCATGAGCTCTAGAGGTTCACGCCGTCAGTCTTGCACACCGCAGCGCTCACTCGAACCTCCGCTCAACCGCCGCGCTTTCCTGGGTTTTCTGCCCGTTTGCGCGGCATTGAGCGCCTGCACCGCACAGAATACGTCCTCAGGTTTTGATGCCGACGGACGTCTTCAGGTGGTGGCGACAACCCCGATTTTGGCGGATGTGGCGCGTGCTGTTGGCGGCGAGCGTGCTCGGGTACACGCCCTCATTCCCAATGGCGCAGACCCGCATTCCTATGAGCCGAGCCTGCGGGATGTGCGCGATGTCGCCTACGCACGGCTGGCGTTCACCAACGGTCTGTTACTGGAACAGCGCAAAATGGCGGCGATGGTGAGCTCTAACCTGCCGCAGGGTTCGGCGCAGGTGGCGATTGCCGAGAGGATTGAGCAGTACGGCGGCAAGCTTGAACCCGTGGTGGAGGATGCCTCGCTGGATTCTATCTGGTTGGGGCTGCGCGTGGAGGGCACCGATCCTTCGGGCGCATCCGCTAGCCATTCCGCCGACTCGCCCTCAGATTCGGATGCTTCAGTCGCGTTTTCGGTTACCCGTGTGAAGGGGCCCGGGCAGGTTGCGGCGTTTATTACGCAGACCTTCGGCGCGGTCGAGATGATGTGCGATTCTCAGGCGCGCGGCACGCAGGAATCCACGCAGGATGGTGTGAGGGTGCGTACCGGCGGTATGGGGTCGCTGGAGCTTCCGCTGCAGGCGCATACGCATCTTTCGTGGGCTTTTGCGGATGCCGGTGTGTACGAACTTGATGTTCTGGCAACGCCCCGCAACGCGCCCGAGGGGGTGCGGCAGGCGCAGGGAACACTGCATGTCGTGGTGGGTGAGGACCCTGCCGAAGCCGCCTCTCGTCTGGATTCAAATACGACCGTTTTAGCCTCTGGACATGCGGATATAGCCGTTCAGGCATATACGGGACGGCTTGTGATTCGCACCGATAGCGGCGGAAAAGTCACCGAACACGACCTGGCTCGCACGATCATTGCGGTTCCTTCGCGCACTCTGCAGGAGGTTCCTGCGGGCGGCCAGTACGGGTTCTTGAGGGGTTCTTCGCGCGAGCATCGGGGGCAGGTGTATTTGCTGGCGCAGGCGGTGCTCGGCAAACATGTGCACGGCGAGATAGACCCGCATATATGGCATTCGGTACCAAATATGAAGGCGGCCGCGCAGGTCATGCGTGATGCTCTCGCCGAGGCTGACCCACCCGGAACCAGCCTGTACACGGCGAATACCGAGCGTGTTATGCGCGAGCTCGATGAGCTGGACTGGGAGATTCGCGGCATCTATGCGTCTTTGCCCGAGACCTCGAAAAACCTGATTACCACCCATGACGGGTACCGCTACCTGGCGAGTACTTATGGGCTGACGGTAGCGGGGTTCGTAACGCCGGTGGCGGGCAGTGAGCCGAGCATCCAACAGCGGCAGCGGCTGCAGCGCACTATCAGGGATTTGCGTGTACCGGCTATATTCCTTGATCGGAATACTCGCATGCGAAGCCCAGTTTTGCGTGAGGTCGCCCATGAAAACGGGGTTCAGGTGGGTACCTTATATTCCGATTCGCTCGATGATGAGGCACCCCACTATGCGGATATGATGCGCGCCAACGCACATACTATCCAGCGAGCGGTTGGGCGGTGAAGTCGTATTCTCGTCCATAGCCACATATGCATATACATCCATCAACGTTGAGGAAGAAGACATACATGAAATATTCTATTTTTGGAATAAAAACTAGTCAGAAGGTTATTTCATTCGCTTTATGTGTGGGTCTCACAGCCTCTATAGCCAATCCGGCATATGCCGATCACACGCCCGCGCCGGGTGCATCGTCAAGCACGGCAGCCACAAGCGATAACCCCAGCAAAGAGCAGAAGGCTCTGCAGCAGACGCTCTCACCCGAGCAGCCGGTGGGCACGGGACGCACCGAAATTTCGAGCGGGCATGTTGATATGGGTCCACGTTTTACCGACGGTAAGTTTCAGCTCATGATCCATGACGATCATGCCGCTACACCCATCTGGCGCAGCGTGGATGATGTGCTGTACCGCGGCTCCGATGCGGCCCTTCGCCAGGTTCCTGATGATGACCGTTATTCATTTGTAGGTGCGCAGCCCGGCGAGCAGGTGTATGTGATTCCGCAGACCGAGACGAAGGGGGTCGTCTGGCCTGGCTGGACCACTCAGGATCCGGGGCTTGTGCAGAAAACCCCGCGCGGGGTTACCCTCACCCTAGAGCAGGTTCAGGGGCCGGGGCAGTTCACGCTGTACCTGGAGAATGGGAACTTCTCGAAGCCGCAGGTTTTGTGGGATTCGTCCAAGCACGAGCCGCAGGATATATGGGTTGAGAAGAACACGCACACCCACGCCAATTGGGTGTTTACCAAGCCCGGCGCCTATCTGCTGAAGGTGACTGCCCGTGCGGAACTTGCGGATGGTTCGGTTGTTTCCGATACCCGCTATGTGAAGTTCGCTATCGGGGATTCGGTGACTGCGGATGAGGTGTACACTCTGGCGCAGCAGGCCACGGATCAGGCACCGGCGGGCGAATCGGAGGGCGCGCACTCTGCGGCGGCTTCCGATAGTCCGGGGGCCTCATCCGGCGGGTTCCCTGCCCTTCCGGTGGCGCTCGGCGCGGGGACTGTGGCGGTACTTGCCGCAGCGGGGCTCTTCATGATGCGCCGCAATAAGGCCGCGCAGGCGCAGGCCGAGCGCATCATGGCGAACGGAAAGGGTGCGCGGGATGAGTAAAGGTACCACCGTGCTAGGCTCCAAAAACGACCCTGCGCCAGAGAGTGAAAATCCGACGCTGAGCATCCAGAACCTCTATGCGGGGTACGGGCGGCGGGCGGTGCTGCGGGACTTTTCGCTCACCCTGAACCCCGGCGAATTTGTGGGTCTTCTCGGGGCGAACGGTGCCGGAAAAACCACGCTGTTACGTGCCATTATGGGGCTGCTGCATCCTGCTTCGGGGAGTATTCGGGTGCTGGGCAGTACTGCACGCACCGCGCGGGCGCGCGTCGGCTATGTGCCACAGAAGCACCAGTTTCAGTGGGATTTCCCGATCACCGTCAAGGATGCGGTCATGACCGGGCGAACCCGCGAGATCGGCTGGTTCCGTCGCCCTAAAACCGCGGATTGGGTCAAGGTTTTTCACGCCCTAGACCGCACGGATTTAATGCCGCTGAAGAACCGTCCCATCGGAGAGCTTTCCGGCGGGCAGCGGCAGCGGGTGCTTCTGGCACGTGCTCTCGCGGTTGAACCGGCGCTTTTGCTTCTTGACGAACCCTTTACGGGGGTGGATGCGCCCACCCAATCCGCGCTCACCAAGCTGTACCGGCAGCTGGCGGGCGAGGGCGTGACGATTCTGATGTCTACCCACGATATTGTGGCGGCGCAGGAGTCTTGTTCGCGGCTGTGCGGGGTGCGCGGTTCCTTGAGTTTGGACGGCAAAGCCGAGGATTTTTCGCCGCAGCAGCTTTACGCCTGGGTGCACGGGCGCGAACTTGAGGGCGAGGGTGAAAGCACAGGTAAAGGCGGAAACGCGGGCACAAGCCCATCGCCTAAGATTGGCGTTCCGGGCGCAGGCGGCGACTCGACCGGCGGCACCCGGCAGGGGCATCCTGCCGGTCATCGTGTAACCCCGCAGGAGGCAGCGGCATGATTACTCCCCTCGATTTTCTGTTTGACCTTTTTAACCCTTCCCTGGCGTTTCTGCCGCGTGCCCTCGCCGCAGTGACGCTGGCTTCTTTGGTGACGGGCGTGGTGGGGTGCCATGTGATGATGCGCGGCATGGTTTTTATTGGCGATGCGGTTGCCCACTCGGTGTTTCCCGGCTTGGCGGTTGCGTTCGTTATCGGCGGCAACTTGGTGTTCGGGGGCTTGATCGCGGGCGTTATCACGGCGGTTTTGGTGGCTATTTTTAGTCAGAACCAGAAGCTGCGAGAAGATTCGGTAATCGGTATTTTCTTTGCCGGTTCGTTCGCGTTGGGTATTGTGATTATTTCGCTGGCACCGGGGTATTCGGGGTCGATTCAGGATTTCCTGTTCGGTTCGATTGTGGGGGTTTCAGGCAGCGATATTGCCCAGGCGGCGGCTATGTCCGCCGGGATTCTGCTGCTTCTGTGGCTATTTCATCGGCAGCTGGTGACGGTGAGCCTGGATCGTGAAAGTGCTCGCGCGTTGGGTTTGCCGGTGCTGTGGCTGGATATTCTGCTGTATGTGCTCGTGACGGTTTCCGTGGTGATTTCTTTGCAGACGCTCGGGAATGTGCTGGTGCTTGCGCTCATTGTGGTTCCGGCCAGCGCATCGCGGCTTGCATGCCGCCGTTTAGGCACCATGATGCTGTTCTCACCGGTTTTCGGCGTGCTGTGTTCGACGGTGGGGCTGTACTTCTCGTGGGCGTTTAACCTGCCGACTGGCGGCACGATTGTGCTGACGATGGTCGCCGCTTTCGTGCTGGTGTGGGTGTTCACCTGGATGCGCTCGCGCGTGAAGCTTCGCCTGCGCGCATCATAATTACCGGGGTTTCTTAGTCCGGCTTTCTTAGGAATGTCGCCCGGTAGCCAGCGGGGTTATGTAGACAGCAGAGTTGCCAGCAGAGTTATTTTGGCGCGCGGAACGCATCATACTATCCGTCATACTATTTTTTGAGGATGATCATAGTATGACGGCGTATGACCGCATTCCTGCGCTATCTCAAGGAACTAGCCCACCAAAAATACCGTCATACGCGTGGCATCATCCTCAAAAATAGTATGATGCGCGTATCATACGGCAACATAAGAGCATGATGCGAAGCGTACGGCTCAGACACACGTCAAACACCCTGCGAGCGCATTTTTCTGAAGAAGAAATACGTGCAAAACCCGGTGTTTTTCCTCGGCACCCTTGAGATAAGATACTTGGCGCATAAGTCCTTTTAGGAAAAAGCAGGTGAGCTGATTTTATGTCTAGATGGCACGCTCATCCACACCGACGGTGTTACCACCAGACAAGTCACCCACACTGGTGGCTGTGGATTTTTGCTGACATAAAGCTACCAAGGAGCAGACCCTAGGATAAAGACCTCACCGAAGGATAACCAGCCCAAACCCTGATGACAAGACCGCCATGGACATTATTACCAGCATCAGAGCGCCTACTGAGGGGAGATGCAGCATTAAAACACTACAAGGCTTTAAAACACGTAAACCTGTGTCCGACAACAATTACAAAGATAGTAAGAAGTGTTGTGGTGCTGATGTCGCTGCATTATGATCCTGATTGGCAATCCTGGTGAGAAAACCCTAGTGTTAGTATAGCCAAAAGTTGCAACATATAATCAGCAACCTTAGCGGATGCTAATGTTTTTGAAGAAATGCTTCAATGTCGTCACAGAGCTTAGGCTCTGGATAATCACTATTAATCAGCGCCTCCAGACCCACTGGTACACGTTGTTCTTTATCTGGCTCTTCTAACATCAGATAGGTTGCCAAGGCAATTGTCTGCACCTCCAATACCTTACCTGAATTAGGATCTTGGTTTGCCTCCATCTCATCAAGCTGGTCAGAATACTTAGCCATCAACTGCTCACTCTCCTGAAATTTATCAGCAGTTTCGGCATCAGCCAGAGTCAAATGTTCGACAAACTCATAAACATCTTTTGCATCCCATCCAGTCACATCAAGGATCTCCAAGCATTTGCCTTTATAAAATGCCAGACCAAGCCCTTTTGCCAGAAGCTCATTGATGAGATTGTTGGAGCGTTCGCCCAACTGATCACGATATACACTCATCTTATTCTTCTCCTTACATTGCCCCCACAAGCGGGGTAACAACATTTATATTTTCCACCAATGGTTAACAGACGTCTTTACACACACCACATGATGCAGCCAACTTATTAATCGACAAATTATTGGCTTTGCAATAATTAACTAGTGGCTCTTCAGCATGAGTGTTTCTTCCAACCACCCCTTCTGTTATTTGGCTTCTCACTGCAACAACATCATCTGGCAGATGCCGACGTATATCATTACGCAAGATCGCTCCATCACGACCATTGGAGGCTGCAAGGATTGTTTTGTTTCCTGCGCTGTCAGTGACTTCAGCCATAGCAAGTGCACCATAACGTCGAGCACCATCACCTGCGTTGTCCATTACCCCAACAACTTTTTGTTACAAATCGTCTGTGGAGTTTCTGATAGCATCAGTGATTGGGTGCGCTTTCAATCCTAGCGCATCAACCCATGTCAAAGGATTAGCGACATACCCCTGCGCAGTCCCCACATTCGGCCCCACACCCAACGGATCCTGGGCACCATACACACCACCGGCAGGATCATAAAACCTAAACCGGTTATACACCCACCCAGACTCTTGATCCTCATACTGACCAGCAAACAATACCGGGGAATCCACACCCGACCATTGACGCCTGCCAAACAAAGACTGAGTCACACGACCCGCCACACTCCCCTGCTCAGCATCAATCAACTCCTGCGGGGCACCAGCAAGAACCCACATACGCCCAGCTAGAACATACTCAACCCCCTGATCAGGCGCTCGCAGTGTGACAAAGTGTCTTGACATCGCGCCGTAAACACCTGCTAGGATAAGCTGAACTTAGTTTTTGTCATTGCATAACTAAGTGTGGCGGCCGGATTTCTCATGCGGCCTCATAGAATAGTCGGGTAGTGTTTTGAACTCCCGTACGATTTTGAGTAACAGAATAAAGGCACTCACGATCTTTTAATCCGGAATATGCCTTATTTCTAGCAGGCATATTTTCACAGATTTTCTTCTAGACACATCTACTTTTCTTCTGTTTGAGGGAGAGCTCTGTGCATATTCCGTGATTGTCACCATTTTTTCGCAGACGGGCAGCCCTTCCAACCCTTCCTTCTGACTGCTCGCCATGATTCTGCGCGAAAAATCCTCTACCAACATTCAAAGAAAGGAAGAGACATGAGCAAATCCTACGAAGTCATTTTTGAGAATAATCAACAATGGCTTGAGACGAAAAAGCAACAGCATCCCGAGTATTTTACTGAGCTTGCGGATGGTCAGAACCCCGATTTTCTGTACATTGGATGCTCCGACAGCCGCGTGGTTGCAGAGGGGCTGATGGGTCTGGAACCGGGCGAAGTGTTCGTTCACCGCAACGTCGCCAACCTGGTGAACGGGCTGGATTTAAACGCCGGTTCCGCTATCGAATATGCGGTTTCACACCTAAAGGTTAAGCATATTATCGTGTGCGGTCACTACAATTGCGGCGGTATTAAGGCTGCGATGGTGCCCGAAGATATGGGCCCGCTAAACCCGTGGCTGCGCAATATTCGTGATGTATACCGTCTGCACCGCAAAGAGCTGGATGCGATCGCCGACGAAGACGCACGGTACGACCGCCTGGTCGAGCTGAATGTGCAGGAGCAGTGCCTGAATATCGTCAAGATGGCATGCGTTCAGGAGCGTTATCTGCTGGATGGTTACCCGATCGTGCACGGCTGGGTGTTTGATATGCGCACGGGCCGTCTGATCGATTTGGATATCGATTTTGAGAATATTCTGGCCGATATTCAGAGCATTTATAACCTGACCGATTCCGAATGGGTGGTTAACGCACGTAAACAGTCTGCGTAGCCCTCCCAACCGCCTGATGCCGGGTGAGAGTCTACCCGCTCGCGCGAGCTTTTGCCCCGAGCACACCGGCATGCGGCGCACCACAATATACAGACAACACATCAAGGAGTATCGGTTTTGGTCAATCAGTCTATCGAAAAACAGCCTTTAGGCGCTCTCTTTAAATCAAATTTTGCCTCGGGATTGGTGGTCTTTCTCGTAGCGCTGCCACTGTGCTTGGGTATCGCCCTGGCATCCGGTGCGCCGCCGCTTTCGGGGGTTATTTCGGGTATTGTTGGCGGTATCGTCATCGGATTTCTAAGTACCTCGAATATCAGCGTTTCCGGTCCCGCAGCAGGTCTGGCGGCAATCGTTCTTGAGTCGATTACCAGTTTGGGCGCGTTCGAGCTGTTCCTCTGCGCGGGTCTCATCGCGGGCGCTATACAGCTTGCTCTAGGTTTCCTGCGCGTGGGCAGTATCGCCGAATACATTCCGCTTGCCGTCATTGAGGGTATGCTGGCGGGCATCGGCGTTATTATCATCATCAACCAGCTTCCGTTAGCGTTCGGCAGCGATTTGAAGCTGCGAGAAGACGGTCTGGACGTATTCGCAGACCTTCATCTCGGGTCGATTCTAGTGACGGTTGTGTCCCTCATCATCCTGATTTCTTGGGATAAAATCCCCGGTTTGAAGAACCTTAAACTTTTGCCCGCAGCGCTCGTAGCGGTTGCCGTGGGTATTTTCATGAACTGGATGTTCATTAACACCAATAGCGGCCTGGCAATTCCGAATAATCAGCTCGTTCAGCTTCCTGTGCCGAAGTCGTGGGGCGATATGGCTTCTTTGGCAACTTTCCCCAATTTCTCCGGTTTCACAGACTCACACGTGTGGATTACCGGTATCACGATCGCTATTGTGGCATCGATTGAAACCCTGCTCTCTATTGAGGCGGCCGATCGTCTGGATGTGCACCGCCGCATCACCGACACCAACCGCGAGCTTCGCGCACAGGGCGTTGGCAACATGGTGTGCTCCGCTATCGGCGGGCTGCCTGTGACATCGGTGGTGGTACGTTCGTCCGCGAATGCGAACGCGGGTGCAACCCATAAGCTTTCCGCCATTATTCACGGCGTTCTGCTGCTGGTGTGCGTGCTGGCTATTCCGTTCGTGCTGAACCTGATTCCGCTGGCGACCCTTGCCGCCGTGCTTCTGGTGGTGGGTTATAAGCTGGCGAATCCGAAGACCATCTTCCACTTCTGGCGTAAGGGTCTGTACCAGTTCATTCCGTTTGCCGCTACGCTGGTGGCCGTGGTTGCCCTTGACCTGCTGGAGGGCGTGGGTATTGGTCTGGCGATCAGTATCTTCTTCGTGCTGCAGGGCAATATGAAGCGCGCCTACTACCTCAGCCGTGAGGAGCTTGCAGAGGCCGACGAAATTACGCTGGATTTGGCGGAAGAGGTGTCGTTCCTGAACAAGGCGGCTATTAAGAAGACGCTGAAGAATATTCGCCCCGGCTCGAAGGTCACGATCAATGCCGAGAACTCTTCGTATATCGCCAGCGATGTGCTGGAGCTGATTGAGGACTTCTCCAATGTTTATGCGAAGGAGAACGATATTGAGGTAGTACTCAAGGGCTTCAAGTCGGATTATCACGATGCTGAGCGTGATCGCCACAGCCACGTGAAGGTGGGTCATAGCGCAAGTATCTAAGCTATGAGGCGGTATCCGTGCGGTATCGCCCCCTCGTGCATGTACGCGAGCAGGTGGTTTTTGGCCGAGCAGGTAGGAAAATACTACCTGCTCGTACCAAAAACCACCTGCTCACGTTTAAACCTGACTTAATTAGGTAAGCTTGTACTGCCCCCGCGGCTACACCCCACGAATCGCTATGTACTGAACCTAGTCGTGAGGGATGATGAGCGGAAGGGGGTGTTGGCGGATTGTCGAAGAGGCAAAGCAAAATCGCCCGTGACATCGCGCGTGTCTTAAATGCACT
The DNA here is from genome assembly GCF_001809115.1 of Rothia sp. HMSC071F11. NCBI lineage: Bacteria > Bacillati > Actinomycetota > Actinomycetes > Micrococcales > Micrococcaceae > Rothia > Rothia sp. HMSC071F11. Next base: position 56,123 of record NZ_KV795770.1, on the reverse strand, counting down.
AGCACGCGTGATCCGGGCGATTGCTAACCTAGTAGACGTTATCAACTGGTAAATCTAGTTGATGAACGCCATCGCAGTGAGGCACCCAGACCTGCCAGTATGGGTTCCTCACTGCCCTAACTATACAGCACAGATATAGTCCGGAACAACGGCTGAGGCCATGAGCGTAGGGCTGTTTTCGACTTTCAAGGCATACCTAAACCACCTGCTCGCGGTATAGAGCGCATCGCGCATAAGCCTGCCATTCTTACAGTCACCATAACTCTTACAGTCACCATAACCTTAAATGTAATCTGCGTAACATCTAGGAAGTCACGGATTTTTCCGGTTTAATGAAGGTACAACCTATAAAGAACCCTTGATAGGTTGAGACTATAAGCGATGATGCTGTAGCTACAGCCCCTCATAAAATCTCAGTTAGGAGTCACCATGAAGGCAGTTGTTTACCACGGTCCAGGCAAGCGAGCTTGGGAAGAAGTTCCAGACGCCACCATCCTTGAACCCACCGACGTCATTGCTCGCGTTGATACCACCACCATCTGCGGCACCGACCTGCACATCCTCAAGGGTGACGTTCCCGAGGTTGAAGAAGGGCGCATCCTGGGTCATGAGGCTATCGGCACGATTACCGAAGTCGGCTCTGCGGTCACCGATTTGAAGGTTGGCGACCGCATCATTATTCCGGCGGTCACGAACTGCGGCAAGTGCTCATACTGTAAGGACAATAAGCCTTCGCACTGCCAGACCGTGGGCGGCGTCGGCTGGATTTTCGGGTACATGATTGACGGCACCCAGGCTGAGTATGTGCGCATTCCTTACGCTGAGACGTCGGTTCACATGGTTCCCGAGGGACTGACCGACGAAGATGTTCTCTTCCTCACGGATGCGCTTCCGACCGGTTTCGAGATGGGTATTCTCAACGGCAACACCAAGCCGGGCGATACGGTGGCTGTTATCGGCGCAGGTCCGGTGGGTCTGGGCGCGATCATGACGGCGAACCTGTGCGGTGCCGGGCGTGTGATTACCGTCGATATGGACGATAACCGTATGAACAAGGCGCTAGAACTGGGTGCAACCGATAAGGTAAACGCCGCCGATCCAGACTTTATCGAGAAGATTAAGGCCCTCTCCCCCGATGGTTTGGGCGTGGATGTGGCGATTGAGGCTGTGGGCGTGCCGCAGACCTTCGAGACCTGCACCAAGATCGTGCGCCCCTACGGCAACATTGCGAACGCGGGTGTGCACGGCAAGCCAGTGGAGCTGCCGATTAACACCATGTGGATCTCGAACGTGAACATCAACATGGGTCTGGTGAACTGCAACACCGTGGGCAACCTGCTGAATATGGTGCGTTCGGGCCGCCTGAACGCAAAGGCGATGGCAACCCACTACTTCACCTTCGACCAGTTCGAGGAGGCATACGACCTGTTCGCAAATGCCGCCGAGCATAATGCGGTGAAGGTTGTTATCTCGCGCGAACCGATTAAGAAGTAGGGTGTAAGCCCCCTAAGCTAACCCCTCCGGGTTCTTTACCGTCCTTCCCGGAGGGGTTCCTTTCGCTCTCTTTCCCGGAGCCAGCCATGTTTACCGGGGGTTGCGCACTGTAAAAAGGCTCTTTATTCCAATAAAGCGGGTTTTCCCCATCCTTATTGGAATAAAGAGCCTTTTTATGCAGGAATCTGCTCACGACGAGAGTTGCTTTACCGACCCTTCGCCAGGTTTTCGAGCTTGGTTACCAGCGCATCAGTGTCTCGGGATGCGCTGCTGAGCACACGATAGATCACGCGCCTCTGTGCAGCTTGGCGCACCGCATCCCGACCTTGCGGCACTCCCCCGCCAGCGCGGGTACGCTCATCGGCTAACTCTTCGGCACGCATGGCGGCGTAGTTGATCTTGGCGGCAAGCTGCATCCTGTCCCGTTCCAGCTGAACACCGGCCCACGAGACGGGCCTGCTGGGGAACGGGCTGTTTGATTCGTCCGCCGCACCCCGGATGCGCTGCGCCTCCTGGGTCAGCTGAGTTGCGTCTACCGCGTCGCCAGCCTGTTTGTACATATCAAGCAGAATATGGAAGTTCTTCGCCTTCTCGCTGAGGTACTGCGCGTTGGTGGCCGCACCTTGAGCTTCGGGGCTCTGGTTCTGATTCGACGGGGTTGACGAAGTCTGCGCGGCGTTCGCAGCCGGGGCGGTCAGGGTCGAACCAACCGCGAGCGCACCTGCAGCAGGAATGCCTACAGCGGCGGCGCGCAGGAATCGGCGGCGTGAGGTACCTAGCTCAGTCATATGTCCTCCTTATTTATGCGGTGTTAAAACACCATGAGGTGCAGAGTCAGCGCCATTAGGATAAGCGCCAACGCCGCAACCTCATGATGCGAAACCGGTAAACCGGTTGGTAGTTTTTAACCGTAACTCACCTGAACACGTTTTTTAGTCAGGGTACGGTTATGCACTACCGTGTTGTCGGGCATGTTACAGACTGTGTGCCGCTGCATTGTCTCATGCCGTCTTTCTCGTTCTTTTTTCTTAGAAGTCCACGAGCCCCAATCTCGCTTCCTCACACAATTGGCTGCGAATTATTGAAAGCGGCTGGCATTTTCACTATCAGCATCTTCAACAGCCTGAGCTTCCTGGGCTCGTTGCTGAGCTAACGTTTCGGCTTTTTGAGCAGCATCATGCAGCTGGGCGCTGATATCTTTGACGGCAGCCTCAAGGGCAGGATCATCAAATGCTGCGGCATCAAGATCGAAGCTGTCTGCTAGTTCTTTAGCCCTCTGAGCTTTTTCCTGAAGCTTCTCAGACTCTACTTTCATCTTGGCACCCAAGTCAGTCTCTGCATTCGCAGCTGGGGCCATCACCAGGTTTGCTCCCAAAGTAACCACACCGGCAGCGGGTACGCCAATGGCGGTAGTACGCAGCAGCTTACGGCGGGAAAGAGCGGAATGTTCGTGCGTCATACAACCCCTCCTTTGTGGTAACAGCTTCATCAGACTATTAACCTGTGTCTCTTCTCCACACCAATCTTATGGTTCAGAGAGAAGATACGTTTCACGGTTTTACTACTGTTATGCAGGCTTCTCTCGCAGAGTAAGGTTAATTTCGTTCTGCAGCCCCCGGATAGCTTCCGAGGGGGCGTCCAGACGGTACTCGTCATCTCCCTTGCTCAGGTTGTACCGGCTAAACAGGGAATACAGAACCGTATCAGCGAGAACCTTTGTAGGCCCGGTCGGTAAACCAGACTGAAGAAAGAGCCAGCCGCTTAGCTTCTCCATTGTTGGCGAGCCTTCCGCTTTATCATCAGCGACCCATTCCCAGCCGCCTATAATACCAGGGCAGCGGGACTGAAAGCTTGACGGCTGTGAACTGACCACACCGTCTACGACAAGGTTAGCTTCCGGGTATAGCTTATTGAGCATGTTTTGAAGAGCCTTAGTGGTCTCTGCGCCCCAGTACCCGTCGGTTGCGATAGCATTCGCGGCTGGGGCCATCGCCAGGTTTGCGCCTAAAGCAACCGCACCCGCGGCAGGCACACCAATGGCGGTGGTGCGCAGCAACGTACGGCGAGAAAGACCAGAGCTTGTAGTGTTCATATTTCCGTTCTCCTTACCCCTTCAAGACATAAAAGTTACCTGGTACGTGATCTGGACTATCTAGCTCCTCAGAGAGCAGCCCAGCCGAACGTTATGTGGGGATTTAGTAGTTCCCAACAGCACTATTGATTTCCTTCTGCAGCGCCTCAATAGCGGAGGAAGGCCCTTCCAAACGTCCATCCACGGGAAGCTTGTAATAGCTTTGCAGGGCTTTAATAAGATCCTGGGTAATCTTCTGATCGCCCCGAATGTTTTTAAATTCCGTCTTTTCCCCTAACCAGTAGGACACGTAGAACAGGGTAGGAGATCCCTGAGCCTGGTCATCAGAAACCCATTCCCAGCCGCCTGTGATCCCAGGGCAGGAGGACTTCATACCTGAAGGCTGGGAGCTAATCACACCATCAACCTCCAGGTTTACGTTAAAGTACACGAGGTTCATGAAGTTCTGGATACCCTTGCTGGTCTCCGGGCCCCAATACCCGTCAATGGTAATATCTGCATTTGCTGCCGGGGCGGTCACAAGGGTCGAGCCAAAGGCGAGCAGACCAGCAGCGGGAACACCAATAGCGGTGGTACGCAGCAACTTACGGCGAGAAATACCAGAATGTTCGTTCATCATTTTTATCCTCCTCACATATATAGAAATTGCGGAGAAAAATCGGGTAACCGATGTATTTTCAGTATGTTGAATTAGTCATAGGTAACCGCGATAAGCTCTGACTGAAGCTTCTTAATGGTGGGAGACTCCTCGCTCAATACCCCATCCTGAGGGAGGTGATAACGCGCCTGAAGTGCAGATATAGTCTGCGAGCCCATGAGCCCATCCTGGGTCACTTTGAGCCAGCGCTGCAAATCTTTGATGGTTTCTGAACCGGAGGCGGCATCATCAGAAACCCAATCCCAGCCACTCGTCAGCCCAGGGTTAGCACTCGCTTGAGACGCAGGCTGACTTGAGACGATGCCATCTACCACCTCAAGCGCAGCGAGCCTCTGATACATACGTGTAGTTTCACTTCCCCAGTAACCATCAACCTCAAGCGCATTCGCACTCGTCGCGGTTACCAAGGTCGAGCCGAAAGCGAGCATACCCGCAGCGGGTACGCCAATGGCGGTAGTACGCAACAGTTTACGACGGGAAAGTCCGGTATTTTCGAGAGTCATAATACTCCTTCCTCAACTAAGGCTCATAAAAGGTTTGAAGCAATCTTGGCACCAGTCAAAAGCTCACAAGCCCCAATATCACTTCTTCACACAACTTAGTTGCGAATTATTTATTCAAAGAGGCTGGCGGCGTCACGATCAGCATCTTCAACAGCCTGAACTGCCTGGTCTCGTTCTTGAGCCATCGCTTCAGCCTTCTGCGCAGCATCACGCAGATCCGCAGCGGCAGAATCATTAATCGCGATGTTATCCTGGTCAAACTTATTTGCTAGATCTGTAGCGTCCCGGGCTTCTTGATGAAGCTGCTCAGATTCTGCCTGCATTGCGCCTGTCGAGTTATCGGCAATCCCTGCATTCGCCGCCGGAGCCGTCATGAAACCAAGCGCTAGCAGGGCACCCACAATGGGGGTCACGAACAAGGTTACACGCATCGACTTACGACGAGGATGATCAGATTTACGAAATATCATTTTTTCTCCTCAATTAGTTCGAATAGGACTGTGCACTAACTGGTGAAAGAGCAACACCGGGTTTTAGCCGACGTACTGGTTAATCTCGTTCTGCAAAGCCTCAATAGTTGGTGATGGACTATCTAAAGTTCCATCCGCCGTCAGACCATAATGCTCTTGTAAAAGCTTGATATGAACGCCTGTGATGCTGTAGCCAGTTACATTCCCACCCCATTCCTCAATTTTGAGGAAAAGATGTTGCCCATGAGTCCCGGATCCAAGCCATTGATACATGGCCAGCATGGTTGGGGAACCAGAGGCCTGTGCATCATCGACCCATTCCCAACCGCTGACGATACCCGAGCAGGATGGAGCCATACTTGATGGCTGAGAACTAATAACTCCATCCACCGACAACCCGGCCCCACGCACGGCATTCATAAAGCGTTGGAGCCCTGCAGAGGTTTCCTCGCCCCAGTAACCATCAACGCTAACCGCACTCGCACTTGTTGCGGTCACCAGAGTGGAGCCGAAAGCCAGCAAACTCGCGGCGGGTACGCCTACAGCAGCGGTACGCACCAGCCTGCGGCGAGAAATACCAGAATGTTCGTTCGTCATTTTATTCTCCTCCAGGATGAAAATATATGTTCGCTGAGAAGCACCAACGTGCTTTTCACGCATCATCAAATCTCACGCAGAGCTAACCGACGTACTGGCTAATCTCGTTCTGCAAAGCCTTGATAGTCTCTGAAGGTCCATCTAGGCGACCATCTGCCGTGAGACCGTAATGATTTTGCAGAGCCTTGATGGTATTGGGGCCAATCGTGCCGTCGGCCTCCACGCCACCCAGCCAACGCTGCAGGTAATAGATGGTGAAGTCGTAGCCTTGCGCTCCCCCATCGGATTCCCATTGCCATCCGCTGCCCAGCCCGGGGTTTGCGGACTGCTGCGATACAGGCTGATATTTCACGACACCGTCTTCATACCCGTATGTAGGCTGACCGAGTTCCTGCGCAAATATATTGAAGAAAAACTTTTGAAGCTGCGAGGTTGTCTCGGAACCCCAATAACCATCAGCCTCAAGCGACTGAGCAGCTGGGACGCTAACGATGCTGGACCCCAGCGCCAGAACGCCTGCGGCGGGAATGCCTATGGATGCGGTGCGCAGCAAGCGACGACGCGAAATACCAGAATGTTCATTCGGCATAGTGATACCCTCCTTTGCGTATTTTCAGATACAAAAAACTAGAGCTGGAAGATGCCTTCCTTGTCGGGATGATGGATATACCACTAGATGACCGATCCACCCTCCCGACACGTGAAGAACTGTCACATTGGATTAGCCAACGTACTGGTTGATCTCCTTTTGCAAGGCCTTAATAGTCTGCGATGGAGCTGACAGAACGCCGTCGCGGGTAAGCCCATAATGGCCCTGCATGAGCTTGATGTGTGTAGGCGAAATTTGGTTATTGGACAAAGGTTCGCCCGTTTCTTGAATCAAAGACGCGCTCCCTTCTTGCGTCTTTGCCTCAAGAGTATCGTCTGGATCATGAGTCAGCCACATAAACATCAGCCCGATAGTGGGAGATCCCTTGGCCTGAGAATCTTCTACCCACTCCCAACCACCAACGATGCCGGAGCAGGAAGAAGCCATGCTCAAAGGCTGAGAGCTGATCATGCCATCAACGTCCAATCCAGCACTCAGAAAGGCATTCAGAAATTTCTGAAAACCTGTCGAGGTCTCCGAACCCCAGTAGCCGTCAACATCAACAGCATTCGCGCTCGTTGCAGTTACCAAGGTCGAGCCGAAAGCGAGTAGACCAGCAGCAGGCACGCCAATAGCGGTAGTACGCAACAGCTTACGGCGAGAAAGTCCAGGATTTTCGAGAGTCATCAGGAATACCCTCCTTTGCGTATTTTTCTGGTGCAGGAAGTTGGAGAAGATTTCAGCACACCATAAAACCATCACCGGTAGTAGCGTTAATTATTCTTCGCTATCTCATCATTGTCTGCGCGAAGGTAATGGTTAATTTCATTCTGCAGAGTCAGAATTGTCGGCGACGGTCCATCTAGTGTTCCATCCGCTGTCAGTCCATAATGGGCTTGCAGGGCACTGATAGTCTCAGAACCAAAAATCCCGTCAGCTCCAACACCTAGCCAAGTTTGCATCGCAACTATTGTTTGGGAGCCAGATGCTTGAGCATCATCAACCCACTCCCAGCCACCAGCAAGACCGGGACATGAAGCCTGCAGACTTGACGGCTGAGAACTAATCACACCATCCACGCTCACCTGAGCATGCTGGGTAATATTTAAGAAAGTTTGGAGCCCACTGGAAGTTTTTGACCCCCACCAGCCATCAGCACCAACTAGCGCGTGATAAGCCTGCGCGCTCGGTGCGGTCACAAGGGTCGAGCCGAAAGCGAGCAGACCAGCAGCAGGCACGCCAATAGCGGTAGTACGCAGCAACTTACGGCGAGAAAGTCCGGGATTTTCGAGAGTCATGTTACTTATCTTCCTTTCACATGGTGGTTGGATACGCGCACTCGCCACTGTAGAACTACAAAAAGCATTGTGGATTGCGTACTATCTGTGAACGCCTCATAAAAGAAGGCGCAGGGTTATGACATTTCCTCTTCCGGAGCGAGGATTTTATTTAGAGTGCCCAGAATATATCTGCAAGAGCTACATACCAGCAACACATCTCAAAGTGATGTTTTGGTCACCTCATATAATGCATTTACTGCGTAGCGCTTTCCTGAACGCCTCTGCCCCTACCGTAGAAGCCACACGGGCGAGTTTTCAACCCTTTGAGGCTGTTTTGCTGTATCGCACAAGACAGAAGTTCATGTATTTTATGCTCTATATCAGAGTGGTCATTGTTCAAAATTTTTAAATGTCATATTTCTTATTCGGGCATGTCACATAAAAATATAATGTTGTGGTGCGTAAGTTTTTATAAATACTTCATTCTTTAAATATTTTTTCTTAGGTGTTTCAATAAGTAAATCTCTATAAGCATGCTTTAATCCCCACGAGCAGATGGTTATTGTGGCGAGCAGATAACAATCGATTATCTGCTCGCCACAATACTATCTGCTCGCGCCTCATCAAACCTGACGCATAGGGACTTTAGGATCCGTGAAAACTAATTCTAGGCCTGTTCTTCTGCCGCTGATCAGATAGATAATCAACAACGATGAGAACTGCAATAGCAACGTCTTGAAAACGCTGGTCGTACACAGTGATCTGATATTTGTCGCGCATCTTAAACCTAGGCTTGTGAATAGCGGCGACGATACCTCCTTCAAGAACAATCTCAAAGTTACCTTCCCAGAAACTACCCCCGATCTGAAGCGGAGTCTGGTTGAGGTAGGCCTCTATGTTGAGTCCCGCGAGTTTAAACCGTTTGCGCATATACAGCTGGTCGCCGGTGGAAAAGCCAACATTGAAAACGGTACCGAGCCCAAGCTGCCGCTCTAGCGTGAACTGCACGCCGGTCTCAACATTCGTCACATTCATGTTTTTGCCGAGAACCCGGTAATTCTCATCAACCTGATATACCGTGTACCCGCCTTCGTCGGTGACGACATAGTGGTCGGTAATTTTGAAGATTTTCTGCGCCGCGTAAAGCTGCCGCATCATGCTCTCCTCTCTATGTGTTTCGGTGGTGTCGTTGGTAGCTCAACCATAGCACCGCGTATATCCTCAACAGCGGATTGTCTTCACCGTACACGTATGCCCCCAACAGAGGGAATGAGACTTTAGGCGTGGAATCGCCAAGTGCAGCCGAAGGCAAAGGGATTCTAGAGCGATTCATCAGGCACCCCTTCGGATACCTCATGCTGCTTTTGTTCTGAAGATTTGTCTGTCTTTTTAATACTATTTGTCGTGACAACAATCATTAAGA
>NZ_KV795770.1:0-46917 GCF_001809115.1 Rothia sp. HMSC071F11 | reverse complement strand
TTAAGATGCCCAAAATAACCTCGTAAAGGGCTACCATAACCCCCACTATTGCAAGAGAGCTCTCGGTAGATGAATATGACCTAAGAATCCGCTCTAGCATAAACGGCACATAGGTAACCTCGGAGATCGGGGCAACAATAAGGCCGTAAATATTGACACCTCGTATCCACCGAAACTTGACTGATTTCCTAAACCGCATAAACGCGACAATCTGCAAGATAACGTGAACTATATAGGGCAGTGCAATAATGATTAAAATAGTTATGATAGTCAGGGAAATATTATCAATCTCATGAATCAAACCGAAAATAAATCCACCGACAAGAAAAACCAGTATGATAAGCGCAGGAATAATAATTAGAATATTCTTGATAGCCTGTGCGATGAGAAGAGGCTCGCGGGTGTTGGGGTCTATATCAAACTGTTGTGATATGCGTTTATGAGGCTCTTCCATTACCTCAGCGCCCTGAGACCCCCGGGACGCCTGGGGATCCAAGGACATCTTACCGTCGGCACCTTCTAAGCCATACAGCTGTGTATATTTTGGCTCTTGTTGGGAATTCTCCGGATTATTCGATGCACTTTGCTTTTCCACGGGAGGCTGCGGATCATTGTTCTCGGAGGTTGAAAAATTCTTATCGGTGCTCATGGTGTTCGCCCTAATCTTGCTTTTGCGACTTGACGTTAACGTGCTGCCAAGGAATTTCTACAATCGGATCTTCATGATGCTTCTTCAAGGATTCTGATTCATCACCCAACTCGTGTACCCTTCCCTGAGAACCGTGTAGAGCATCGTCATATATTCGAGGTTTAGAGACAGTGACTCCCTTGTCCTGAAAATCATCCGGAGAGTTCCTCTTGATCACACTCATCGCAACGATCATAAAAATGCTCATGAATGCTTCAAGAACGCAGGCACCTATAAACCACCATAATGGTCGAACATCGGCATTTGGAGCCGTCACCTCCATCACGAACCATGTATAAAAAGCACCAATAGGCGCAACAATCATCAGGCTATAAATGTTGCTTCCTAAAATCCAAGCGATCTGAGTTTCTTTCTCTGTCCGTGACCATGCCGCAGCCTGCAAAACAAAATACAAACCAAAAGGCAAGAAAAGGATTATCCCTAGAGGATTAGAGAGCAATGGCAGTAACGGCACTACCAATATGAGCTCAAGAGCAGTCCTGATAATCTGCACAGTTATAAGGCTAGGAGGAAACAAATTCTGCTTCTCAGCCGAATCCGTTTCAGATTCTTTCTCTATCTCATGAACATCTTGAGCTTGGATCGTTCCATGCTCAGGTTTTGGAAGGTTCTCATCAATAGTCATGGCTTCACCCTAAGCTTATAGCCTGGGTATTCTGTGAAAGCTCCCTGAATATTCTCAAAAAATAATACTTTTAATTTATCTAATAATAAAAGTCTCTTTATTTACATAAAGCAAGATTTCTAACGCTTTATTAAAATAAAGAGCCTTTTTCGCACCCCGAGATATGCGTATTACTCAGGTGAACCTTCCGATGCCGATTTCGGAGAATCCGCACGTACACCTTCAGCGGCACCGTCTATGCCATACGTTTCTGCCGAGCCAGCATCCTCGGTGCCCGCATTCTTCTGTGACTTCTGCCCCTGCTCTCTGCGAACCTGAACCAGCGGAATCTGCCCGGTGCTGAGATCCTCAACCAATTCGTCAGTCAGAGTCGGGCCGTTCACCACTTGAGGCTGCGAAGCTGACGCGGAATCAGCCTCCGAGGCGTCATTCGCCGCATCGTCAGGGTGCTCGGTATAGAGGGGCACCGCATCCGTCGCCGGTTCAGCCTGCATAAGCACCCGACCCTTCTTGCGCTTGCGCCTAAAACGCTTTTTCTTGCCCGGTTTGAGTTCATGAAGCTGCACGTCAAGCCCGGATGTCGCAGTTGCCCCCGCACCCTTCGGCGGTTTACGTTCCAGAGTGTAGATAACGCGTGCAGGCTTCGGTTCCATGCCGATTTTGGCGCGCATCCAGTTGATAATGCGGTCCAGCCAGTTGTAGTCTGCGGTCGCCTCAACTACCTGGTGGTTACGTGGAATCATGCCCACCTCGCTGAGCACGCGCGGGTACTCATCAATCTCTTGAATACCCGCCATGTACATGTTCTCGCGGAACTGCTGCGCGAACTCGTGCTGCCCAATAAAGAGCAGGTCAGAGTAGGTTTTTGCGGTCAGCCGCTCGGTGTACGACTGCACGGAATCACGGCTGCCTCGTTTGGCGCCGTAGGTGTCCCAGAAATAGAAGTACACGTTATTGGCGATAATCGCCGAACGAATCTTGTTTTGCAGATACCAGAGTCCACCAACGGCGAGAAGCCCAATAATGATAATGACGAGCGAGCCAACCGGAATTGAATAGTCCACATAGTTATCGGCACTGCGGGTTACAAACATGCGGTACAAATACGCACCGAACGAGATCAGCACCGGAATACCCAGAAAAATGGTGGCTATCGGAATCCAAATAAATGCAAAAAGCCACAGAATAAGACGATAGTAAATAATGGAGTCGCCAAACCCGATGGGGGTAGGCTTTACGGGAGAATGCGCGCGTTTCATCAACAGGTTGAATAGGCGGTTATTCTCGATACCGACCTTACGCAGCTTCGATTCGAGTGACGCACGCTTGAGGAAAACCCGGTAATTTTCAAGGATCTCGCGCTGTTCGGCGGTAAGTTCATCCTCGGGCGGCAGGTCGCCAATGTCGATTCCCGCTTCCGCAAGCAATTTGCTCCACAGCTCTAGGCGGGCAAGTTCCGAGGGTTTGGCTTGGGTTTGTGATTGGTAGTTTTTATAGGAGATGAAAATGGTACTGGCGCCGATGGCGAGCGTGACCATAGGCGCCATCCAGTCTTTAATATCCACGTGGTTATCCTCCCGGCGCGCGGCGACTGTAGCGGCTGCCCTTGTGCGCATCCTAGTAGCCTGAATGCGCGTATGCGGCGGCAAAGAACGCGTAAGCTGACGCGGCACCTACTCGCTGAAGCTGGTACTTCTACCGTAACATCTGAGCTTCTTTCTGCTGCGTTCATTTGGTTTCCATGTAAAATTTCCTTCCCTGAATTATGGATCTTCTGCGGTCTTACCGGCGCCTACCTCTGCGATAAAAAGAGCCTTTATGTGAATAAAGAGTATTTTTTACCGCTTTATTTACATAAAGGCTCTTTTTAGCACCGGAGTTTTTCTAGTGCTCTGCTTTCTCCAGTTCGGCGGGTGCCGAGCGGAGCATCCGGTAGGTGAAGACCGACAGCACCGCCAGAAGCACGGCGCTAAAGGTTGCGGTTACCAGCACGCCCGAATCGAACGCGGCATGCGCCGAATGCAGCAGCTCGGCGCTTAGATCCGACGGAAGCTGCCCAGCAACTGCGGTCGCGCCACCGAGGGTTTCGCCCGCCGCATGGGCCGCATCCGCATTAAGACCGGCGGGAACCGTCACCTGTGCACGGTAAATTGCGGTCAGCATGCCGCCGATCACTACGGTACCCAGCACGGTGCCGAACTCGTAGGCGGTCTCAGAAATCGCCGACGCAGCACCCGCCTTATTCGCCGGAACGCTGGAAAGAATTAGGTCATTCGAGATGGTCTGAGCCGCACCCACGCTCAACCCTAAGAACATGAAGGAAAGCATGAGCAGAAGGTCGTTGCGCGAACCGAGGAACACCACAAACAGGTACCCGAGGGCACCCAAGGCAAGCCCCGAAGACACAATCACCGCCGGATGGAATCGTGAAACGAGCTTAGCGGCATACAGGCCCGCAATAATGGTGCACGCCAGACCAGGAATCAGGAACAGTCCAGCCTGCATGGGAGAGTACCCCGAAACCAGCTGCAAATGCTGCGAAACGAAGAAAAGGAACCCAACATCTACGAACATGGCGAACAGGTTCGCCAGAATCCCCCCGGTGAACACGGTGTTTTTGAAGAGACGAACATCGAGCATGGGGGTGGTTCCCGCACGCCCGCGGCGCAGCTGACGGCGCACGAAGAAGAAACCGAATACGGCGCCAATAAACGCGGTGCTGACTGCGAGCGCATCCACGCCTGCCTCAGAAATATGGGTGAGTCCGAAGGTTATGCCGATCATGGCGATCATAATCAGCAGGATGCTCACCATATCGAGCGGACCGGGGTTTGGGTCTTTCGATTCGGGCACGGTCATGGGTGCGAGGGCAAGGAACGGTACGAGTACGGGTACCGCCATGAGAAACACCGACCCCCACCAGAAATGGCTCAGCAGGAGTCCGCCCACGATGGGGCCGAGCGCTGCACCGGCGGAGAAGCCAGCCGCCCACACGGCGATTGCGGTGCGGCGTTCTTTCGGGTCACGGAAGATGTTGCGAATGAGTGAGAGCGTGGCGGGCATGAGCATAGCGCCGAAGAACCCAAGTACGGCGCGGGCGATGACAAGCAGCAGAGCGGTGGGTGCGAAAGCGGCGAGTGCTGAGATAACCGCGAACCCTACGGATCCGATCAGCAGGATTTTACGCCGCCCGATGCGGTCCCCCAGGCTTCCCATAGGCACGAGTAACCCGGCGAGCACGAGCGAGTAGGCGTCTACGATCCAGAGTTGCTCGCTGGAAGATGGTTCGAGCGCCTGCGCGATTGAGGGCACGGCGAATGCGAGCACGGTGTTATCGACCGAGACAAGCAGCACCGGCAGCATGAGCACGGTCAGGGCAATCCACCGTTTGATTTTCTGATCGGGCGCGTGAATAGGCAGCGCCTCGGTGACGGGGTATGAGTTGTTCATCGTTGTGTTCACACGCATCTGGGAGTTTTCGGCACTTGCGGCAGATGCGCCGGGCGGCAAGTGCTCATAGTCCGCAGAGGGGTTGCTGCTAGAGGCTTTGCTTGGGGTAGTGAGGATGCGCCATACAGGCAACCACGGACACACTAACTATACCAACTAGACGGTAAAGTTTCTAATCCGTAGAATGGTGATTATGACTACCCCAGCCAGCGCATCCGAACCCCGTGCGACCCGCGCCAACAACTCGCGCGAGCAGATTCTAGACGCTTATGAACATTTGCTGGTACAGGCCGGTGAACGTGCCGCCACCCTTGATGCGGTCGCCGCCCAAGCGAAAGTTTCTAAGGGCGGGCTGCTCTATCATTTCGGCTCGAAAAAGGCGCTCTTCCAAGCGCTTTTAGACCGCACCCGCACCTACGCAGACGAAGACCTTGAGAAGATGCGCGCCGCACCCGAGGGGGCCAGCGCCTATTACATCAACACCTCAACCTTTCAGGGCACCCCATTCGATATATGCCTGGTTGCCCTCTCGCGGTTGGCGCAGGATAAGAACCCGGCGGCACGCGAACTCATGGACGAGATTCAGGGGCAGTGGTATGAGCTGATTCGCGCGGAGATTGGGGACGATAAGATGGCGCGCACCGTGCTTTTGCTGGGGGACGGCATGTATTACAGCGCGGCGTTTGCGGGAGGCATGGCGAACCCGGCGGCGCGCAAACGCATCAAGGCCGATCGGGATATTCTGCTGGATGCGCTCGACATTCTCAGGCGCGCGGCGCGGTAGTGTTCGTATCGGCGGTATAACACCGCGAGCAGATAGTATTTCGACGACAAGATAGCAATCCGTTACCTGCTCGTCGAAATACTATCTGCTCGCGGGGAAGAAGCAGGCAAGAAACAGCCTCTACCCCTCGAAGGTGCGATGCAGTTTCGCCAGCGACAGCGCAATATTACGGCGGTTACGCGCGAACGCACCAACCATACGAAATACGGGCGCAGCGGGAATGAACCCGAAGATTTTCGCCTCGGAAGCATCCCAAGTTTCACGCACGGTCACGGTGCCGTCGTGGTTATCTGCGATCTCCCAGGTCCAGTAGTGGTCGGCAGGCATACGCCAGGAGAGGATCTGGTTCTTCTCGGCGCGCACGACCGTGGGAGACATGCGGTATGGGATGCCCAGGAACATTTTTTCAGTGAAGGTATCACCCTCGCGCAGTTCGGGGGTGTCGCCGGATATCAGTCCGCGCACCGAACCGCCTCCGTCAAGCTCGGTATGGCGGGCGGGGTCGGCAATTAGGGCGTATACATCACTCGCCGCCGCCCGCAGAATAGTTTCGGCGGAGATCATGGCGGGATCCGTCTCAAGGAACTTTATCTGTGCAATAGTCATACCTTTAACCCTACGCCCGTGAATACCCCACGACTAGCCGCGAGCAGGTGGTTTTTGGCCCGAGCAGGTTGGAAAATCCTACCTTGTCGACGGAACCCGACCTGCTCGCGCGTTAGAGCTCTGCCCGCGCGAGTGCATCCTGTGAAAGAATAGAAGTGTTCCGTATCTTGCGCATCAGGAGTCGCCATGATTTTTATTGTTGTGAAATTTCCCGTCAAGCCCGAATACACCGAAAAATGGCTGGATTTAACCCGCGACTTCACCGAGGCAACCCGTGCCGAACCCGGCAACAAGTGGTTTGAGTGGTCGCGCAGCGTTGAGGATCCGAACGAGTTCGTGCTGGTAGAGGCGTTCGAGGACGACGGCGCGGCGGCTCATGTGAACTCCGCGCATTTCGCCCAAGCCATAACCGATATGCGCCCGGCTCTGCGCGAGACTCCGAAGATTATCTCCCGCCAGATCGACGGTGACGGTTGGGACGCTATGGGCGAGCTGAACATCGAGAATTAGCCGCTTTACCTCAAGAGTCCAACCATGCAGCGCGTGTATCCGCCGGATGCGCGCGCCGTAAGTCGTGTAACGCCGTTTTTACCCTTAAAATGGTTATAGGGCACACAAAAATAAGTACAGGAGTCATGGATGAACTCATCACCACATTACGCAGCTGAGGTCCCCGAGGAACACGAGGCCGACCACAGTTCGGTTTCATTAGCGGTTTCTACCGTGATTCTTGCATTACGCCACAAAAAGAATAGTGCGCGCCCTAGTCTTTGGCTGCCGCTGGTGCGCCGCCTGCGCGAACCCTACAAGGGTCAGTGGGCGCTTCCTGGCGGTCCCTTGCAGTCCCAGCAGTCTCTAGAGCAGGCGGCGGGGTACACGCTCAAGCGTGCGACCGGTCTTGAGCCCGGGTACCTTGAGCAGCTGTATGCGTTCGGTGATGTTTTGCGTGCCCCGGAGGCACGTGCGGCGCGCATCAACGGCACGCCGGTTCCGGCACCTGGGGCGGATCATGAGCGTGTGGTTTCGGTGGTTTATTGGGCCTCGATCCCGGCGACTGAGGTTTCGCAGACTCGCGTGCACGAAAATATTCGCTGGTTCCCGGTAGATGAGCTTCCCGAGCTGGCTTTCGACCACAACGAGATTGTGGAGTACGCCCTGTACCGCCTGCAGAATAAGGTCGAATATTCGCGTATTGCGCACTCATTCTTGGGCGATGAGTTCACGTTGGCACAGCTGCGTGAGGTGTACGAGGCGATTCTCGGTCGCCCGTTGGATCCCGCGAATTTCCGCCGCCAGATTGCGGCCTCAAAGTCGATTATTGATACCGGTCGGCGCATTGAAGGTACCCGCCACCGCCCACCGCGCCTGTACCGTTACAACACTGCGCAGGCTTATGCGGATGCGGGCCCGCTGGGCATGTACCGCGAGCGCCACGAGTCTTAGACGAGTTCCGGGAGCGGCAAGCTGCGTCGCTCAGGGGTCGTTATTTCGATCGCGTGGAGTACTAATACTCAGGCATTCTAAATCCGGGGGTATTTTCTTCATACGGGAGCAGTAAAGTGCTATCGCATGAAGAAAATGCTCCCGTTTTTGTACTCCCCATGTCATTTACGTCTCGGTCAGCAGAAAATCCTGCACTAAACCCCCTTGCTACTGTGGTAAATCTGCGATGATTCATAGCGAAGAGTCGCCAGACATTAAATTTTGATGTCTACACATAAATAACAGACCCAGACATGAAAAATTTTCATGTGAGCTTTTCACTAAAGCACAGTGTCAAGACAAGTTCAGCGGTATATCGGCTTTTTCAGACATAAAATCCTCACATCAGACATGAAAAGTTTTCATGTCTGGCATATAGTGAGAACTATGGACAGCCAATGGACAACGGAAAAATTACAACAGACTATACATAATCTGCGAGCACGCGGTAACGATACTCGCCGTCTCGAAGTTAAATCCGCACATGTCGATTACCCCGAAAGTCTGGATGCGACGCTAGGCAGTTTCTCCAATCTGCCGGGAGGTGGCACCATCATTCTAGGTCTTGACGAGCGCAATAACTTCCGCCCTATAGGCGTCTATAATGTCTCACAGCTCGAAAAGGCCATCGAAAGTAAACTCCGCAAGAAACTTTCCCCGCCTAACGTCATGGAAAGTCACCATATCCTCTATGAAGGAAAAGACATCCTTATCATCGAGATACCAGGATTAGCGGCGCATGAACGCCCGGCAAAAATGGGAGCGTTTTACTACATCCGTTCCGGCGATGGTGACCACCGCATGAGCGACTATGAGATACGCATTATGCTCAGTCAGCGGGAACAGCACAACTACGACCGCGAGCCTGCTAAGGGTTCTACCCCTGAGGATCTTGATGCAGATTTTGTGTCTTACTATGTTGAGCAGGTACGCGCATCGTCTACGCGCATGCAAAGCCTTAGCGATGAAGACATTCTGACTCGTACCAATGTACTGACACCTGATCGGAAGCAACTTACCCTTGGCGGCGTATACGCCTTGGGGTTTTATCCGCCGCAATTTTTCCCAACGCTTAGTGTCAATGGGGTGGTTGTTGATACAACCGGAAAATCACGCAACCTCGATAAACTCAACGTTTCTGGACCTATCCCCTATTTACTCAGTGAAACCATAGAATGGGTAATGCGCAATCTTCGTAAGCCCGTTCTGCAGCGTTCTGACGGTCATCTCGAAGATGGTGAAGAGGTTCCTGGTGTAGCAATTCGAGAGATTATTGCTAATGCCCTAGTGCATCGCAGCCTGAACCCCAACACGCAGCATCATGAGGTTCAAGTGCGTATTCTTCCGTGGGAGATTCAGGTCATTAACCCCGGCGGACTATGGACTATTACGGAAGATCAGCTTGAAACTCATGGGTACAAAGCCCATGTAAACCCTACGCTTTACAGTATTTGCCAAAAATTGGTTCTGCCGGGCACCACAAAACGAGTGATCGAAGGTGAAGGGGAAGGTATACCCGCAGCGCAGGAGGCAGTTCGTGAAGCCGGTCTTAAGCCCATTCGTTTTACTGATATGGGTGCACGATTTAAAGCAGTTATCAGCAGGGAACCCCATGAAGAAACACCTAAATATGATTTGGTAGAAGATGTGCAAACGCGCGCTCCACAGTATGTCGCTCATGGGACTGCGCTAAAACGAGAATCTGATCAGCAGGTTTACGAGTTTATCCGCAATGCTGAAGGGGCAGTAAACGTCGCAGACATATATGCAGGTCTCCATAGCAATCTCTCGAAACAGCAGATCCGCTACATAATCACAAAGTTACTCGATGCTGGTCTTATCGTGCGTGAAGGCGGCCAAGGAAACCGGAACACGACCTATCGCGTTGCACAATAAACACCACGTGAGGAAACAATGACAGTCAGCAGCGGGTATGGCGCGCGGGCGTCAGAATATTGTGAGGCGCTGGGGTCGCTCGATCAGATGGAACCGACTGATATTGCCCTAATCAAGTCGTGGAGTGCTTCCGTGCCAGGCAGTATTCTTGATGCCGGATGCGGCCCCGGGCATTGGGCGCGCCTGCTCGCCTCCGCAGACCGGCCCGTCACCGGCATAGATGTAACCCCCGAATTTATTGCCCATGCCCGCGCCGCCTCTAGCGCCCCAAACCTTAACTTCGAGGTCATGGATATGGCACACACGCCCTATACTGACGGGTCTTTCGCGGGAGTTCTCGCCTGGTATTCGCTCATTCACACGCCGCCAGCTCACCTTACCGGCATACTCACCGAGTTTTATCGGCTGTTGCTTCCGGGAGGAAGCCTTCTTCTGGGGATGTTTCTGGGCGACCACGGTTTGCCCTTCGCGCACGCCGTGACAACCGCCTATTATGTGAGCGTTCCAGGGTTTTCCGCGCTGTGCGAGAAGGCCGGTTTTATGGTGGAAGAAGTTCACACCCGCCGCACTGGGAGACACCGCGACCACCTGGCGATAGTGGCGTGCAAGCCAGAGTGATACAGAAGTGCTGATGTCGACAGGGGAGTTCCGGGAGCGTTTTCTTCATTTGGGAGCACTTTAACTGCTCCCAAATGAAGAAAACGCTCCCGCTCGCGAGTATCCCGGTCGAAACAGAGATTAATGCGCCCCATGATTGACAGGCGCTATCGCCACTCCCTACACTAGAGGTTATCCGGGTCACATTCCGGATTGTCCCTATCTATTCCACCGAGGCGCACGGAAGCGCATCGGCACACGAGGAGGCACCAGCACATGAACGGCTCCCGAGCATAGCCCGGACCAAAACACCAGGTCAGAGCGCTTTTATGCGCCCACCCACTACCCGGGCTTACGTGTATCTACACACCGTGCTCGGGTTTTTTCATGCCCTCACGCCTAACGTGCGCTGCGCTGGCGGGGACCCGAGCACCGACCCGAAGGAACTCGGCCCATGCCACACATTACACTCGACCATATTTCGTATGCGCATCCGGGTGAACCCCCGCTTTTCACCGACCTCTCCGCCACATTTTCCGCGCCGCTCACCGGGCTTATTGGCGATAACGGTACTGGAAAAACTACCCTCTTCAGGCTTATTCTTGGCGAGATAAAGCCTAGTCACGGCATAATCAGCGCCCCGCCACGCATAGCGTACCTGCCGCAAGATTTGGGGTTGAGCGAGCATCAGCATCTTGCCGATATTTTTGGAATTACAAAAATTTTGCGAGCGCTCGATGCGCTGGAATCGGGCAACTACTCCCCCAGCCTTTATGACACTATCGGCGACGCCTGGGATATTGAAGAACGCACCCTCGCGACCCTTGCCGAGTACGGTTTTAGTCCTGCGCGCACCACGGATGCCGCCGACCCACACGCCATTCGCGACCTTCTGATGCGCCCCCTTAGCACCTTTTCGGGTGGTCAGACGGTCACTGCCGCCCTCGCCGCGCTTCTGCGCTCGAACCCCGAATTTATTCTGCTGGATGAGCCCACAAATAACCTGGATTCCGCCGCGAAGAGTCGGCTTTTCGCGGCTCTTGAAACCCTCACCTGCCCGGCGCTGATCATCAGCCACGACCGCGATCTGCTCGCGCGCATGAACGCGATTGCCGAGCTGCACGCCGACCGTGAGGGGCGGGCGCATCTGCGCATATATGAGGGCAACTACGACACCTACCGGGCGGCTCGGAAGGCCGAGGAGAGCGCCGCTCATCGCCGCATGAGTGAGGCGAAAAATGAGGCGCGTAAGGCTGAGCGCGAGCGCATTGAGAACCAGATTAAGCTCGATCGCAACGCCCGCCGAGGCCGCGATTTTGAGCGGTCGAAGCGGAAACCTGGCCTGGCGATGGGCCTGGATAAGAACAGTTCAGAGCGCTCTGCTGGAAAACTTCGCACGGCACATGAAAGCATGGTGGCGGATGCGCGTGCGGCAGTTAGTGAAGCCCAAGAGAACCTGCGCGTGCAGGAGCGTATCTACCTGGAACTTGCTCAGGATGCACTCCCGGCGGGGCGGAAGGTACTGGAATTACAGCGGGTGGGGAAAGACTCTTGCGCGTCTGCGCAACAGAGTGCCGAATTTAAGAATGCACACACCCAAAATATAGTTTCACATGAAACACAACCTTATAAAGTTGATTATTCGTCCCGTCGCCAAGACTTTCCCGAGGTTCTTATCCTGACCGGGCCCGAGCATATGCGCATCACGGGAGCAAACGGCAGCGGCAAGACCGTGCTTCTCAAAGCAATAGCGCACGCGAACAAGCCCGGATACCACTCTCCCGTGCCGCCCGCTTACCGGGTGCTCTACCGCCTGGGCAACGCTGCATATATGCCGCAGCGCATCACGCTTGATCCTGAACGCACCCTCCTTGAAACCGTGCAGCGGGCGAACCCGGGCGCGAGCGAACAGCATCTTCGCAACCAACTGGCGCGGCTGCTGTTCAGGCGCGAAAGCGTGCATCAGCGTATTGGGGAGCTTTCCGGGGGTGAACGTTTTCGTGCCGCGCTGGCGACGGTTCTGCTCACCGACCCGGTGCCGCAGCTTCTTCTGTTGGATGAGCCCACGAATAACCTAGATATTTCGTCGGTGGATTGGCTGGTGCAGGCGCTCGATGCTTATACTGGCGCGCTGA
Organism: Rothia sp. HMSC071F11; assembly: GCF_001809115.1. Lineage (NCBI taxonomy): Bacteria > Bacillati > Actinomycetota > Actinomycetes > Micrococcales > Micrococcaceae > Rothia > Rothia sp. HMSC071F11. Next base: position 34,633 of record NZ_KV795770.1, on the reverse strand, counting down.
TCATCGTTAGCCACGACGAGGATTTTTGCGAGCGCATCCGCATCGACCGCACGCTCAGCCTTTCGGCAAAGACCCTCGGGGAGGCACCGTGCTGAACATTCTTCGTTCCATCCCGTGGGCATTCCGTATAACCCTTCACACGGCGCCCATTCCCTTCCTTGCCGCGGTTTGTACGACCCTGCTTCTCACGTTCATGCCGAGCGCGCAGGTGGTGCTGGTGAATGCTGCGGTGGGTTCGGTGGCCTCCGGCGATACTGCAACATCGCTCACCTGGGCTGCGATAATCGGTCTCCTCGTGGCGGCGTACCTTCTGGTGCAGCGGGCAAGCATGTCGCTCTTCACCATGACGAAGGCGCGCGTGAATGCCGCCGCGCATCAAAAACTCAATACCACCTTGGCGCGGGTGAAGCCCGAGGTGATGAGTGAACCCGAGATGCAGAAGCATCTTCGTGCAGCCCGTGAATCTCTTACGAAGCAGGAGATTCCCACTCAGGCAAATTCCGTGGTGACCCTCGTTGCCGCCGTGGCGATGGTTCTGCTGCTGTGCGCGACAATTGCAGGCACGAGCCTTCCGGCTGCGTTCTTTGTGGCGGGGTGCATGGTTCCGCTCTCTGCCGCGATGGTTCTGCTGGCGAAGCGTGACTACCGTATCTACGGGCAGGTTTATGAGGACCGCCGTGAAGAAGCATATTTTCTGGATGCGCTCACCCACCCCAGTACAGCCCGGGAGATCGCGACCCTGGAGGCCGGTGGTTTCTTCGCCGACGGTGTGGCGCGGGCACGAAATCGTGCCACCGGGCGGGAATATCATCTGGAGGCGGTGCGCGGTATCGTGGTGGGGTTCGCTGGGCTCATCTGCTCGGTGTTGCTGATGGGTGCACTCTACTGTCTGATCGGTTCGGGGGCGAGCGCGGGCGAGATTGCCGGTGCGCTGGTGGGAACGCTCACCTGTATCGCGGCCACGCAGGATGTTGGCTACGCCTTCGGGCAGGTCTCAAATGGAGCGATGTCAATTGCCCAGTATCGCGCGTTTGTGGATAATCCGCGCTACGTGCTTGCTTCAGAGACAACGCATCATAATCCGCCCGCAACCGGTGATTCTCCGCGCGAACTCACTGTACGCAATCTGAGCGTCACCTATCCCGGGACGGATACACCGACGCTGCACCACGTGAACCTACACATACAACGCGGACAGATGGTGGCATTGGTCGGTGCCAGCGGCGCGGGGAAAACTACGCTGGTGCGCGGGATTCTCGGGCTGACTCCCTCCACCGCGGGAGGCGTATTCTTTGACAATACTCCGACTGAGTCGCTAAGCATGCAACAGGTTTTTAAGCACACCACCTTGCTCAGCCAGGACTACGGGCGGTACGAGCTGACCGTGCGGGAAAACCTGCTGTTGGGCACTCACACGCAGGGCCAGGAACCGCCAACCGATCAACGTCTCTGGGATGCGCTCAACAAAGCCCGCGCCGCCGAATTCGTGCGTGCCCTGCCTGCCGGTTTAGACACACAGCTCGGCGAAGCCTGGGGCGGGGTCGGGCTATCGGGCGGGCAATGGCAGCGTTTAGCATTGGCGCGCCTGATCCTGCGTAACACCGCCCTGTGGATTCTGGACGAACCAACCAGCGCTATCGATGCCCACGCCGAAGAACAGATTTTCGCTACCCTGCGCAAAGTTGCGGCGGATCATATGACGATTCTGGTCTCACATCGCGCCTGGACTCTCAAACACGCGGACATCATTCATGTGGTGGATCGCGGAACCATCGTCGAATCGGGAACCTACGCCGAACTATTAGGCGCTGGCGGGCGGTTCGCCGAAATTTTCGCCTCACAGATAGAGGATGCGCCGGAACACACGCCGTCAGACTTGTTAGTTGCTGACGGTGCCGGATCCACGGAAAACATCGGGTCTGCGGAAGAAGGGACACCATCGTGTTAAAAACGATTAGACAAACTCTCTGGGCCCTGCGGTATGCGCTGCGGGCGCATCCTATTCTTGTACTCAGCTCGTTCACCCTTCTCACAGTGCTCTCGTTTCTGCCCAGCGCGCAGATGTTCCTCATAGCCGCAATCACCGACTCGCTCAGCGCCGGGGATGCGCACACTGCACTCACGTGGGCGGGCGTAACTGGGGGCGTGCTGGCGGGTAACCTTGCCCTGCAGCAAGTGTCTAATTCGCTGGATATGTCGCTGCGGGCGGGTATGGCGCAAACAGGTATTCGGGCGATCGCCCGCAGGCTCGCTTCCCTCACCCCCGAACAGATTTCGCGCGGATCATTTTCGCAGCGCTCGCGTGCCGCCCAGGATGCGGTCGCCAACGGCCACCTGCACACCCAAGTAACCAGCACCGGCGTACTTCTCTTCACGTTTCTTATGGTGGGTTCGCTCTGCGTCATGGTAGCTCGCGTCAGCTCTGCGGCGGCGGCATGCCTTCTGTTGTGCCTGATTCCGGTGGCGTTCGTAGCGGGGCTGTACACGCGGCGCAACGAGCAGGCCTGGGACAGCATTTATGCGCATAATCACCGAGCCTGGTACGCTACCAACCAAATAGCCTACCCGGATACCGCTGAAGAACTTTCGACCCTGAAAGCAGGCTGGTTCTTTGCGGCACGGGCTAACCGACAACGCGGGCTGGCCGCTGACGAAGAGGTGAAACTTACCGCATATGCCCTGCGTTTGCAGGTAATATCGGGGGTAATGTGCGCAGTCTTCCTGGTGGGTGCGCTAGATTTTCTGGTGTCCTCCGGGGCGAGCGCGGGTATCATCTCTGGTACGATAGTGGGCGCGCTTTCCGCCATGATGTCGCTGACTGCAGCGAGTCACGATATGAGCTCGCTCGGCGCCGGGGCTAACGGAATTACACGGTATCGAGAGTTTCTGGAAGGCTCCGAAAATCCGTCTCGCAAGGCGGTCGCCACTCTTGATGCACCGCTTAGCCGCGTGCGCATCGAGAACCTTTCCATCACCTACCCCAACGCTGAAAAACCCGTGGTGCGCGGGGTATCCTTCAAGATTGAGCGCGGTCAAACAATCGCGCTCGTGGGGGCAAACGGTGCGGGCAAGACCACGCTAATACATGGGATTCTGGGCATGCTCGCCGCTCACGAGGGACGTGTTCTTTTCGACAACACCCCGGTGGATGCTCTCGATTCCGCCGAACGGCACCGACTGGCGACTATTCTCACCCAGGATTTTGGACGCTACGAACTGACGGTTCGGCAGAACCTCCTCATGGGGATTTCCGGGCGCTCCGCAACCGACGAGCAGCTGTGGGACGCACTCGAAAAGGCCCGTGCCGCCGAGTTCGTGCGGGCCCTGCCTGCCGGTTTAGACACCCAGCTGGGTGAACAGTGGGGCGGCACTGGTCTATCAGGCGGGCAGTGGCAGCGGCTCGCATTGGCTCGCCTAATTTTGCGCAATACCGACCTGTGGGTTCTGGACGAACCAACCAGCGCGATTGATGCCGAAACGGAGGAAGATATTTTCGCCTCTCTGCGCGAGATTGCGGCGGGACATATGACGGTTCTGGTCTCGCATCGCGCATGGACCCTCCGCCAGGCCGACCGTATTTACGTGATGGATGCAGGCGCAATCGTCGAATCGGGTACCTACACCGAGCTAATGGCGCACAACTCGCATTTCACCCGGCTTTTCGCCTCACAGGCGGGGTGATAGTGAAGCCCCCACCAATCCGGGAGAAGTTTTTTATTCGGGAGCGATGAGAATACTCCCGCTTCTACGCCTCCCGCGCACAAGGTCAAGAATCGGGTCGTTTTCCGCCCGAAACATCCGTATTCTCTAGTGTTAAGACCTTGAACTAGGAGAATCCTTGAGCATCACAGACCGTTCCGCAGCGAGCACAGACCCGATTGAGCAGACCGTCCAGTTCGGGCGCATAGCCGCCGCTATCGAGTACCTGTATGACCACGCCGCAGATCAGCCCACGCTCGCGCAGGTATCCCAAGCGGTTCATGTGAGCCCCGAATATCTGCAGCGTCAGTTCCAGCAGTGGGCGGGAGTGAGCCCCAAGAAAATGCTGCAGCATATCAGCCTTGAACGGGCGAAGGCGGCGCTCGCTGGGCAGCAGAGCACGCTCGATGCGGCCTGGTCGAGCGGGTTCAGCGGCACAGGGCGCCTGCACGATGCGTTCGTCACCATTGAGGGCATGACCCCCGGCGAGTACAAGAACGGCGGGGCGAACCTGCGCATCGTCTGGCGTTACGCCGCGTCCCCTTTCGGCACGGTGCTGATCGCCGCAACGGATAAAGGCATATGTCATATGGCATTCGCCGATAACCCGGATGCGGCTCTTACGAACCTGCGCGCCGAATACCCGAATGCGCAGCTGCATGAGGGCGAGCATCCTTTTCACGAGCAGGCGTTGAGTATTTTCGGTGGCGGCGGGGAGCGCATCGCCCTGCATTTGAAGGGTACGCCGTTTCAGGTGCAGGTGTGGCGTGCGCTTTTGAATATTCCGCAGGGTGCCGTGCAAAGTTATGGGTCTGTGGCTGAGAGTATTGGTCGCCCGCGTGCCGCCCGTGCCGTGGGAACCGCGGTGGGGCACAATCCGGTTGCCATGATTATTCCCTGCCACCGAGTGATTCGTGAGAGCGGCGTGATCGGGGATTACCGTTGGGGTCGCGGCCGCAAAATGGCGCTTCTCGCCCAAGAACTCGGCGCGGCCTAGCGAACATCGGTCCACCCCAGTTTTACCCGCTCCCGCTTTTACACTTGCGAAAGCATCTCGCGAGTATGTGTGCCCCTTCGGAAGTTCGCAAAGTTTAAAGGGGTCCCGTTTGATTCCTCGGTGAAAGTTACACAATTGCCATCGAGAGTCACATTTTTGTCACTTTCATTCCGTTTTTTATACCAAAGTGACAAAAACCCGTCTGGAAGTTACATTTTGTCATCCAAAATCACCAGATTTGTAACTTTCAGTCCAGTCAGACGCCCACATTGTCACTCTCAGAGTTACAATATTTACATGTATACGCCTGAAGAAGTGACACAAACTCTGAATGAGCTACGCCTCCTCGGTCGGGATAGCCTGACCGTTGAGGTGAAGTCGGCGCATAACGGTTACCCGTCGTCCATTGCTGAGACTATCTGTAGCTTTGCCAACCTTCCTGACGGCGGCACCATCATATGCGGTGTGGACGAATCCCAAGATTTTGCTCCCGTGGGTGTTTACGATCTTGAAGATTTACGAGCGAAAATTATTGACGCCGCGCAGAATCTCAAACCCAAAATCGCGGTAGAAACCACCGATATGGTTCTGGGCGATCATCAGGTGCTCATCGTATCTGTTCCAGGGTTACCGGTACAGGAACGCCCCTGCTTTAAAGGTAATGTGGCGTATCAGCGCCTCGGAGACGGTGACTACCCGATGGATAGTTACGCGCTAAGCCTTATGTATGCCCAACGCCATAAACCACAGAATGACCTACGAAATATTCCTGGAACGTCCATCAAAGATTTAGATGAGCCGTACACTGAGGACTTTTTGCGTCAGGTTCGCCTCTCCTCAGCACGTTTGCGGCATGACTCTGACCAGGAAATTCTGCACAAACGCAATGTTCTCACCGCCGCGCAGAACGATTTAACCTTGGCCGGATTATGTGCTCTGGGGGATTATCCGCAGCAGTTTTATTCTGGGGCAAGTATTATCGGCGTAGTGTCTATGAGCGGTACAGCCCGTAATGATGACCGTTTTCGGGGCGAAGGCCCTATTCCTGCCATGCTTGAAGATGCGCTTGCCTGGCTTGTGCGTAATCTTAAAAACCGCACCGTAACAACCCCTGACGGGGCGGGTCTGATGGATGAACCCGAAATTCCTCTAGTGGCTCTGCGCGAATTCGTGGCAAATGCCCTTGTGCACCGCAGTTATGAGCAGGATGCTTCGGGGAAGTTCGTGCAGATTTTTATTAAGCGTGGCCGTGTTGAGATCATCAGCCCCGGTGGTTTTTGGGGTATTTTACCTAGTCAGGTTGGTCTTGTGCACCGCCCTGCGGCTGTGAATGAGGCACTGTACGCTATCTGTCAGAATATTCGTCTCAGCGACGGTCGTCGGCTCATTGAGGGAGAAGGCGGGGGTATTTTGGCGGCGCAGCAGGCCTTACGCAATGCTGGTTTGCGCGAGGCTCGCATCCTTGATGAAGGTATTCAGGTACGCGTTATCATTTACCGATCCACCAACGATGCACAGTCCACACGGGAGCGACGGGCGGCACAGTCTTCCCAGCATGTTGACGTACCGCAGGAACTATCCGCCACAGAATCACAGGTGTATTCTGCCTTAGCGCAGAAGCCCGCTACGGTCACCGATCTCGTAGAAGATACCCAGTTAACCGCGCGGCAGGTTCGGTATGCACTGCCCAAATTGGTCAAACGAGGTATGGCAGAGCAGCGAGCACACTCAGGGCGTCGCGGTTCTGTATACCATCTCATCACCGTGTAGCCACTAACCCATGAGTTCTATAGCGCAAAGCGGGTGCCCGGCGCCTCTTCTAACGAAGGCACCGGGCACCCGCCCGTATACGATACGCCCTGAGTGCGAGCGCACGTTAATCCTTGAGGACTACTCGGGAAGCACCAGACCCTTGGTCTGCGACACTGCACGGGCGAAGCGCTCAGCGACATCTGCCCAGTTCACGATGTTCCAGAATGCCTTCACGTAGTCGCCCTTCACGTTCTGGTAGTCCAGGTAGAAGGCGTGCTCCCACATATCGAGCTGCAGAACGGGAATCAGTGCAACCGAGATGTTGCCCTGCTGGTCGTACAGCTGCTCAATGATGAGGCGCTTACCCACGGTGTCCCAGGCGAGAATTGCCCAGCCGGAGCCCTGAATGGTGAGGGCAACGTTGGTGAAGTGCTCACGGAACTTATCGAAGGAACCGAAGAACTCGTCGATAGCCGCTGCGAGCTCGCCGGTGGGCTTGTCGCCGCCCTCGGGGGAAAGGTTCTTCCAGAAGATGGAGTGGTTGGTGTGACCACCCAGGTTGAAGGCGAGATCCTTGGACAGCTTGGAAACGTTGCCGTAGGAGCCGTTTGCGCGTGCTTCCTCAAGCTGCTCTAGGGCTGCGTTTGCGCCTGCAACATAGGCTGCGTGGTGCTTATCGTGGTGCAGCTCCATGATCTTTGCGGAGATGTGGGGTTCGAGCGCCGCGTAGTCGTAGGGGAGCTCGGGAAGAGTGTACTTTTCAGCCATGGTGTATGCCCTTTCATTCAGAAGATGGCGTCGTTACAAGGGTACCAGCGTTTGCCTGCGAGTTCAGTGGGTTCTGGGCATTGTGCGGGGATGCTGTGCATAGGGTGGAGAAAGTTTTCCACAGGGGTGGATAAACCCGTGGATTTTATTTCAAATTCATCACGATTTCGGAGTATTTGCCGGATTTTTGCGGGGTTCAGACCCGCAAATAACAGGTATGTAAGTTATCCACGCTGTGGATAAACTTTGTGGATAACCCATGTTGATGTTCTCTGTCGCATATAGATAACGACATTTATGACGCCAAAAGCCGAAAATTAGTGTCGTTATGTTACGTGTAATTTTTACCGTGTTCGCTGTGTTTTAGCGTCTTCTCGCCCATAAAAACTCACACGCTAGTACCGCATATAGTTTTCACAAGCAGAATTTAGTATGTGCATAATGCACAACCTATTCTGTGGATAATGACCGGTGGAAATTGTTCACAAAGTTTTCCACAGGTGTGGATAGTATCTGTTTAAAACTTGTCTCGACATCCTCAAAATTCTGGATGCGTCCACCGAAGATTTTCATAGCAGAGTTATTTTCGCGTATTTGCACGGATTAACGGGTGCGTTCTAAGACACAGTGGGCGTGATGCGTGTGTGAGCCAGATTCCCTAATAACAGTCGTGTAAGTTCTCCACAGTGTGGAAAAGTACTGTGGATAAAGCCTTGGAAAGAGTTCATTGGGGGTCATATCAGCCGCATCTCCCAGAGCACGCTTACACTGCCTGCCCCTGTCGTTCCACGTATCGAGAGAGGTCATGCACGCCTGTGAATGTCAGAATGCGCAGGAACGCGACACGCCGGGCGCATCCTGCTCTGCCGGGGTAGTTAAGGTATGGATCTGGCGTACTGCGTGCGATCCCGCACGACCCACCATGCACCACGCCGTGCAGAAAGGCATGAAAGACCGTGACCGTCGGGGGAAAAATTAATAGAAAACCCCCGAAATACCGGGGAAGTAGCGAGCATAGACGCCGCGCAACCTTTTTGATGTGCGCTTGCCCACCTATGAGGCATTCTTGCTAGTGTTGGCGGGGTACGTAGGGTATTCTTAAAAAGAACGGCGCGGGGACCGCCCAACCACGAACAGTACCCGCACCGCACAACCGCCGGTAGAAATGCAGGTTACCTGCACACCGACGACAATCACCGATAAATAGAGAGTCGAACCCTGTCGGTTTGAGCTTCCGGTCTCGCCCCGCGGGCTTCTTTTTCGACCCCGTTATGCATACCAGTGTACACGCTTATTTATCATGTGCAAACCCAAATGGTATTTTTTCCCAAATTTTTTTAATCATTTTGTAATATTCCTGGCGAGTACTACCTAAGCAGCCTCAAAATTTTACCTTCTTTACGTGTAAAACCTTGAATTATCAAGTATTTTTTACAGGTAATCATTACAGTGATTTCATTCGGGAAGCGCTATTTCCCGGGCAAATTGTCGAAGACACGCCGACAATGGTGTGACGTATTTCGGACAAATTTGTGCCGCCAGTGTGTACTTTAAGGAAAGACATACCAAGTTTTGAGCAATATCTGAGGGTTTGCTGTCTTAACAAGTACAATGAACTTTACACACCTTATATATGCGCTCAGTTTAAAAGCTGGAGGTGCGAGGAGGAACACTCATGCCCAAACAAGCAACCACCGTCTCTGGCAATCTTCCAGAGAAGGCGGAGCCCAAATGGCTAAATGAAGAAGAACGTGAGGGATGGCTGTTTATCAGCTCGATCATCTTCAACCTCACACGGCAGCTCGATAATCAGCTTCAGCAGGATGCCGATTTGAGCTATGTCGAGTACATGGTACTTGTTGGACTCTCAGAGTCAGAGGATCACGAGTTAACAATGACGCAGCTGGCACTGGCCACAAACACTCTGCCGGCGCGTCTTTCGCGCGTGGTCGCCAGACTGGAGAAAGACGGGTACGTGTCCCGGTCACTCAGCGCCGAAGACCGCCGCGTCAGCATTTGCCATCTGCTTCCTCAGGGTTTGCAGAAGCTTCAGGATGCGGCACCCGGTCACGTAGCACAGGTACGTCACGAGATTTTCGACCACCTCACGGAAGATCAGGTGCGTGCTTTAGCTAATATCGGCGAAAGCATCTTGGGAGATACGCCTTCTAAACTTATTTCATCGTCGAGTTTGCGACGCGGAAGTTACCCCGCCTAAGCCTGCGCGAATGAATACATCCGGATTTTCCGAGGCTTGCGAGCACATCATAACGGTTCTGTTGTGGTGTGATAGACCGAACTCAGGAACCCCTAAATACGCCTCCAGATTAGCCTTTTCTCTCTATACAGTGCTGATTCGGCCCTCTATGATGGGTTCGACAGCGTTGCACTGTACCCTACGCAAATAGAACACACACCCTAATTTCAAGGAGAGAAAAGTTATGTCTAAGTCCTTCTATGATCTGCTCAACGAACAGATCGGTCACGAGTTTGCCGCATCCCACCAATACCTTTCAATGGCGATTTGGCTTGATGGTGAGGACCTTCCCCAGTTGGCGCGTTACTTCTACCGCCAGTCTTTGGAGGAGCGTGGGCACGCCCTCATGATGGTTCAGTACAAGCTGGATCGCGGCCACAAGGTTGAGATTCCCGCAGTTCCGAGCGTCAAGAATGACTTTAAAGATGTTCAGGAGATCGTGGATCTTTCCCTGGCGCAGGAAAAGGAAGTCACCGGTCAGATCGAGGCTCTTTTCTCCGCAGCACGCAACGAAAACTATGCTCTGGGTGAGCAGTTCATCCTCTGGTTCCTGAAGGAACAGGTTGAGGAAGTTGCATCGATGGAAACCCTCGTCACCATCGTGAAGCGTGCAAACGGAAACCTCTTCGACATCGAAAACTATGTGGCTCGTGAGCTCGATGAGTCGCACGGCGAAGACAGCTCCGCTCCTGCCGTTGCAGGGTCCTAAGGTATCTCACACCTCATAATTGCATAATTTTTATATTCTCGCTCCGAGCCAATATTACGGCAGGGGCGAGAATATTTATATTAACCTTGAAATTTCACTTACGTTATAGAATATATGCCCAAAATGGCATATATTGGTTAAGTATATTTATACTTTTAGAAGCAAAAAATACCATCTCCTGGGTAGGAGCGTTAGAATAGTAAAGATTATTCCTATCCGGAGGATAACTACAGAGAATATGACCCAATCACAGACACCGAACTCAGAAAATACAGTTTTCAGCCGCGGATCCTACAGCAACTCTAAGCGAGTTGCAGATATTTTGCGCACGGAGTCCGTGGGCGGCAGCATCCTGCTGGTGGCGACCGTCCTCGCGGTAGTTCTTGCCAATACCCCACTGGCAGATATTTATTTCGGGGTGCGCGATACCGTTATAGGCCCCGAAGTTCCAGGGTTTCACCACCTTCACATGAAGATAGGCACCTGGGCGGCAGATGGTCTCTTGGCAATATTCTTCTTCCTGACCGGTCTTGAACTCAAAAAAGAGTTCGCGATCGGTGACCTCAAATCACCGGCAACCGCGATCGTTCCCATCGCAGCAGCCTTCGGCGGCGTAATTACCCCCGCCATCATCTACACCGCTATCAACTTCAGCAGCCCCACAGCTATACATGGCTGGGCCATTCCCACGGCAACCGACATTGCCTTCGCGGTCGCCGTATTGGCGGGCGTGGGAACGTTCCTGCCCTCGGCAATGCGCATCTTCCTTCTTACCCTGGCGGTGGTTGATGATCTGATCGCTATCTGCATTATTGCAATCTTCTACACCGGCACATTCCACGGCGAATACCTGCTCCTTGCGATCATCCCTATCTCGCTGTTCGCCTTTATCGCCTATCGCGGCGAAAAAATGCTGCACCTCAAGCCCGCCGCGGCGTGGATTCTGCTTCTGCCCCTGGGTTTTATCACGTGGGCTCTTTTCCTTGAATCCGGTATTCACGCAACCATTGCCGGCGTGGTGCTTGGTTTCTGTGTTCCGGTTAAATTCAATAAACGTACCGAAGCTGCGGGCGCGGATGCTGGTCTCGCCGAGGTTTTCGAGCATCGTTTCCGCCCCCTTTCTACGGGTATCTGCGTGCCGGTCTTCGCCTTCTTTAGCGCCGGTGTTGCTATGGGCGGTTTTGACGGTCTTAAGCGGGCCCTCACCGATTCGGTCTCCCTGGGTATTATGCTCGCCCTCGTTTTCGGCAAGACCATCGGTATTACGGGAACCACCTGGCTGGTTACCAGGTTCAGGCACGCCAACCTAGACCCGGATGTGCAGTGGATTGACGTCATAGGCCTTGCGGTTACCGGCGGTATCGGCTTTACCGTATCGCTTCTGGTGGCAGAACTGTCATTCACCGGTGGATCGCCGCACGGTGAAGACGCCAAAATCGCTATTCTCTTCGGTTCAGTGACCGCCGCAATTCTGGGTGCTCTGATTCTCTCCCGCCGCAATAAGCACTACCGTTTACTGGCGGAAAAGGAGAGCGTGGATGCCGATATGGATGGCATTCCGGACGTGTTCCAGCAACGCAAAACACAGTCTTAGCCAGGTCGTGTTCGGCGGCGGAGTATTGGTAAGTACCTTGCCCAAGCATTAAGAATCCGGTGGTGACACCCCTAAGAATCACCACCGGATTTTTCTATTCTCGTTCTGGAATATAGCTGATATTTCTCAGGTTTGAGAGCTTTTTCTAAACATCCAGCCCAACACCTCTAACCGTACTGCACCCTTTCAGATATATTCTATTTTTGGAATATATCGATGGTGGGGAGTCTACCGCGTATGCCATATGGCATTCAAAGCACTCCCTGCATGGCGACCCCTGGCAGCGCTTTCGACCTCCACCCCAATGGTGCGCTGTCTTACGTCCTCAGATTCTACGCATACACACGGCATGTCCGTAGAATGAAAAGTACCGAGTGATTGGTGGAGAACGGTTTATGGCACATCAGAAACAGGGCACAGAAGCCCATCACACGACATCACGCTATGCGGAAATCATCGCCCGCTGGGTTATCGGTATCTACTCAATCGCGACAATTCTGACACTTTTCACCTGGATTATTTCCCCGCTTCGCAGGGGCCACGGGTTCACCTGGTGGGAAATCACCGCGAGCCTGCTTAACATCCCATCAAGTCATACGCTGGTGAGCGCAGTCATCATGGTGGTCATGACATCCGCTCTGATTACCCGTAAACGAGCCGCCCTCTACGCCGTCATCTTCTTTCAAGTCATCGGCATCCTCATCGGAACACGAAGTGCGCTTCTGCTCTTCTTCCCCGATAACGTGATGCCGAGCGAAGAATTTTTCTCCTCCACACTCGACACCGTAGCTATTATTGTGGCGGCTATCTTTATTCCGCTTCTCATCCTGGCACGCTCTGCTTTCCCGGCGCATATAGGCCGAATTTCATGGGTATTGGCAACCGTGGTCTTCCTCGGCGGGCTAACGGTGACAACCCTGCTGGCCTGGTATTTTGGGCATCACGTGCCGGGGGTTACGGTTCCCCACCTGCTCAAACAGGGGTTAGGGCTCGATAGTTTTCCCGAACTCAAGGGTGCAAACCCGGGTGCCACGGTGGTGGGGGCAGCATCCGTGTTCTACGGAATTTTTGCACTGATCGCGGTGTATGTGGTGGTGCGGGGGTACCGTGTCCCTAATACCTGGACCGCCGATCGGGAATTGCGCCTGCGCGAACTTTTACAGGAGTATGGCGGGAACGATTCACTCTCGTACTTTGCAACACGCCGCGATAAGCAGGTGATTTTCTCGGCGGATATGCGCGCCGCCGTCACCTACAGGCAAGTGGGCTCTGTATGTTTGGCGTCCAGCGACCCGGTGGGCGATCCGGCATCCTGGGGTTCCGCAATCGACCGGTGGATGCACCAAGTGCGCCGCTACGGTTGGATTCCCGCCGCCATCAGCGTGAGTGAAGACGGCGCCAGAGCTTTCGCACGCCGGGGACTGGGCGTAATCCGCATGGGGGACGAAGCCATTCTAGAGGTCTCACGTTTTAGCCTGAACAATACCTCGCTTACGGAGGTACGCCACGCCCACCAGCGGGTTCGTAAGGCCGGTTACACGCTGAGAATCTGCAGGCATCGTGAGCTTTCACCCGAGCAGCTGCACGAGGTGGAAAATAACGTGAACGCTTGGCGTCACGGCAAGGTTGAGCGCGGGTTCTCGATGGCACTCAACAGGCTCTCAGACCCCGCAGACGGTCGCAATCTGCTTGTTTCGGCGCATGATTCTGCTGGCACAATGGTTGCCCTCCTCTCATTCGTGCCGTGGGGCCGCACCGGCATATCGCTGGATGTGATGCGCCGCTCCCCCGACAGCCCCAACGGCATCGTGGAATATATGGTTGCCCAGCTTATGGAGGATACCCCCGACTACGGCATCACGCGTGTTTCACTGAACTTTGCTATGTTCCGCCACGTGTACGAGAACGCAGATCAGTTCGGTGCCAATGCCTGGAGCAGGTTCGCCTCTCGGTCGCTGGGGGTTTTAGACAGGTTCCTTCAGTTGGAGAGACTGTACCGCTTCAACCTCAAGTTCGCCCCGGAGTGGATGCCGCGCTATATGGTTGCGGAACCGACGCTGGCTTTCCTGAACGTTGCGGCAGCGGCCGGGGTTGCCGAGGGCTTCCTGCCCGATTTTTCGGCACGTAAACAGCGCCATGAAGTGCACCGCCTGACCGAAGACCAGATCGCGCGAGTGCACGAGATTGAGCGTGTGCGTCCAAGCGAGGCGCAGGCCCCCGAACACCGCTTCAGCGATCAGACCAAGCACCGTATTCGTCACCTGCAGATGCTTCGTGATGCCGGCATGAACCCGTACCCGCTGGGAGTCACGTGCGAGTATTCGACGGTGCAGGTGCACGATGGGCTGAGTAACCATACGCTTCCAAGCGGGGAGTTTACCCTATCGGGCAGGGTGCGGTTTATCCGCAACCACGGCGGGGTTATCTTCCTGACCCTGTCTGAGGAAGGCAAACAGGTACAGATTATTGCCGAGCGCAGCCTTGTGAGTGAGCGCGAGTTTCAGCTTCTCAAGTCCGCTGTCGATACGGGTGATATTCTGCTCGTGACCGGCACGGCGGGGGCTAGCCGCACCGGAACGGCATCCGTCATTGTGCATAGCTGGCAGATGGCGGCGAAGTGTCTACACCCCATTCCGTACGGGGCGTTGAATGATCCGGAGGCGCGCATCCGCAAACGCTCGACCGACCTGTTGGTGCATCCGCAGCAGCTTGAAAACCTTCGGATGCGCTCCTCACTGATCACTGCCATTCGCCGCACGCTCAATGATGCAGGGTTCACCGAGGTTGAGACCCCGATTCTGAATACTATTCATGGCGGTGCGAGCGCGCGCCCCTTCAAAACCTTTATTAACGCCTATGGTGCGGATCTGACGCTTCGTATAGCGCCCGAGCTGTATCTTAAACGCCTGGTGGTTGGCGGTTTGGGCGCTGTTTATGAGTTGGGGCGGGATTTTCGCAACGAAGGCGCGGATGCCACCCATAACCCGGAGTTCACGGTGTTGGAGGCTTATAAGCCTTACGCAGATTACACGGTCATGCGCAAACTTACCGAAACGCTCATCAAGAACGCTGCCCGGGCCGTCTATGGTTCTGAGGTACTTCCGCTGGGCGAGAAGGGCAGTACCGAGCGTACTCTCACGGATGTTTCGGGTGAGTGGCGGGCAGTTTCGGTATGCGAGGCCCTTTCGCGTGCGCTGGGGCGCGATATTTCGAGTGAAACAGATTTTGAGACTTTGCTTGAGCTGGCGCATGAGCATCAGATTCATGTGCGTGATGACATGGGCGCGGGCGCCATTCTTGAGGAGCTTTACGGCGAGCTGGTAGAGGCAAAAACTGTGTTCCCCACGTTTTATACGGATTTTCCGGTGGAGACCTCTCCCCTGGCGGGTGCGCATCGCACCAAGCCGCATCTGGTGGAACGCTGGGATTTGGTGATTAACGGTATGGAGATGGGAACCGCCTATTCCGAGATGACGGATGCTTTAGAACAGCGCCGCCGCCTGACCGAGCAGTCTCTCAAGGCTGCCGCGGGAGACCCGGAGGCCATGCAGATTGATGAGGATTTTCTGTATGCCCTTGAGACCGGGCTTGTCCCGACGGGCGGGCTGGGCATCGGCATTGACCGTTTGGCGATGCTCATGGCGCAGACCCAGATTCGCGGGGTGCTTTCTTTCCCGTTTGTTAAACCCGTGAAGTAGCATGTAGTCAAAAATTCATTTTCTCCACTGGAGAGTGTTTTTATGTCTATTAAACGATGTTTGATATGAATTGTGGTTCAGCCATAGCTTTTTGATGTTTTTGCTTGTCAAACGGAGTATCACCCGTGTTCCGGCTATATTAATTATTCGTTACAAATGTGGACAAGACCCCCAATGAGATTGCCGTACACCCTTCATCAACGGAACAATAAGTACCTGTAATTTCTAAAGGGAATTTCTTTCCCTGGCGTGCGGTCTACCCGGTTTGCACCTTCGCGCCTTCATGCCCGCATAGTTGCTATCCCTATTACGCTTCTATGCCGTGACGAAAGAGAAAACCTGTGGACTCACTTGTAAATTTTATTCAGGACATTAACGCCTCCACCGCTGGCGCCACCAGTGTGGTTGACAGCATTCAAAGCTGGATATGGGAAAACTTTCTGTTCGTTGCCTTGATTGTCGTGGGCCTGTTCTTGACGATCCGCACCCGCGCCGTACAGTGGCGTTCCCTACCCGAGATGCTGCGCGTACTCACCGACCCGTCCGGTCACGAAGCCGATGGGAGCAAGAGCATTTCCTCGTTCCGCGCGTTCACCGTTTCGGCGGCATCCCGCGTGGGCACTGGCAATATTGCTGGCGTAGCGATCGCTATTGCAATGGGTGGTCCCGGCGCGGTGTTTTGGATGTGGGTCATTGCTGCCGTGGGCGGCGCATCCGCTTTTGCCGAATCCCTGCTGGGTCAGCTGTATAAAGAACGCGGCAAGGATTCCTATATTGGCGGTCCTGCCTACTATATGCAGCGTGGCCTGAATGCACGCTGGCTGGGCCTGATTTTCGTGGGCTTTATCGTGCTCACCTATAGTTTTGTGTTCTGCGCGGTACAAACCAATGCGATCGTGGAAGCTGGTGCGAACTCCCTGAATATCGGTATTTCCGGTACCGAGAATATGGGTTTCCGCATCGTGGTAGGCCTTTTCGTTGCCGCACTGACGGCTGCGATTATCTTCGGCGGTATCCGCACCATTTCTACGGTCACCGAGTTTATGGTGCCGTTCATGGCGGTTCTGTACATGCTGCTGGGACTGTTCGTGGTTGTGCTCAATGTGGGCGAAATCCCGAACGTTCTGCTCATGATTTTCCAGGGTGCTTTCGGTCTGCGCGAGTTCGTAGTGGGCGGCACGATGGGCGCCGTTATTTGGGGCATGAAGCGCGGTCTGCTCTCGAACGAAGCCGGCATGGGTACCGCCCCGAACGCGGGCGCAACCGCAACTATTTCGCACCCCGCAAAGCAGGGCTACGTACAGGCTTTGGGCGTGTATTTCGATACGATGCTGGTCTGCTCGGTCACCGCGTTTATCGTGCTTTTGTCGAACCCAACCTATGGCAATAAGACCCGCGGTGCTGGACTGACTCAGGATGCGCTTGCCCACCAGCTCGGCACCTGGGCCACCCACTTCCTAACCATCGCGATTTTCCTCTTCGCCTTCTCCTCGGTCATCGGCAACTACTATTACGGCGAATCGAATATTCGCTTCGTGACTGAGAAGCCCGGGGCGTTGACGGTGTTCCGTCTGGTGGTGCTGGGCTTCGTATTCTTCGGGGCAATTGCATCGCTGGAGCTGGTGTGGACCACGGCGGATATGCTCAACGCGGGCATGGTGATTGTGAACCTGATTGCGGTGGTGTGGCTTTCGCCGAAGGTCGTTGCGGTGCTCAAGAATTACGAGCGGCAGCGCAAATCCGGTGTGGAGCCTATTTTCAAGGCATCCGATATGCCTGAGATTAAGAATCTTGCGGCTTGGGACGGCACCGATGAGGTGACCACCCGCGAGTTCTGGGCTGAGCGTGATGCGGCAGCTGCGGCTAAACGCGCCACAAAGGCTGCGAATGTATAACGCTTCACCTAGATAACTCTCCCCGCAGCGCCCGAGGACATAAATTTTATGTTCTCGGGCGCTTGGCGTATCCTCTGGCATACTAAAGACGTGCTGACTTTAGGTTTTTCGGTGTTTCCTCTTGTGCTTTTTCAGAGTCCGACGGCGCAGGCAATCTACCAGTACACGGTGCTTGCCCTGATTTTTATCTGGATTGCTTCGGTGCTGTACTGCATTTTTACGGTGCATCGCAGCCCCTACTTCAACGAGATTCAGAAGCTCAAATGGCTTCTGTTCATTCTGGTGCTCCCCTATTTTGGTGCGCTGGCGTGGTTTTTGCGCGTGCATCGCGAGAAAAAGGATGCGCCCGCCGCAGATCAGACCGATACCACCTCGAACCCTCACGACGAAGGAAAATAACATATCCTATGACAATTTCAACCTTCGGTGAGTAAGTTCACGAATACCGAAGTGGACGGTCTGTTACGGAGCCTGTATAGTTCTATATGTTGCCTGCGGCTCTTTGAGTCGTATGACACTTGCGCGAGTGGCGGAATAGGCAGACGCGCACGGTTCAGGTCCGTGTGCCCGTGAGGGCGTGGGGGTTCAACTCCCCCCTCGCGCACCAGCAATCCCCGGTTCTGATGAGCCGGGGATTTTTTGTTGTGTCGGCAACATTTGGGGTTTTCGAGTCTATATTTTACGAGTAAAAAGTATATTATCGGCATGGTGGTCACACTATCCCCTAGAATAGAGTTGGGTGTGTGCACTCACACCTAACACAGCAAATGCACAGCTACAAAAGCTAGACTGAACCCTTCGGGTTCCCAACCACGGGATGCCAGGGGTGACATCCGGCCCGAGCCATAAAGGAGGAGGCAATGAAGTTATTTGATAAGTTGGAACGACTGGAGCAAGGCATCGGTCGTACCGTTGGCTTTTCTAAAGGCTTTGGCACCTTCGCAAAGGCTGATGTAGCTAACCGTATTCGCACGTCGATGGATGATGCCTCATATGTGGACCAGGGCGGTCATACGATGGCACCAAATATCTTCAACGTTCGCTTTTCGAGCGCCGATTTTTCGCGCGTGCGGGAGTGGGGCAACCCATTCGCGGTTGAGCTGTGCAATCTTGCTATTTCGCATGCGCGTGCGCAGGGGTATTCGCTGATTGGGGCTGTACGTATTACCTTCAGTCCTATTGCCGATCTCGAAGCCGACGAGTTCGAGGTTGTGCCCAGTTTTGAGGCGTTCCAGGCTCCGCCCTCGGGTGCGACGAACTATGTTCCTCCCGCCGGTGCCGCCCACGGCGCCTCCGACTACGCCCCTGTTGCCCCGGCTCGTGATACCGGTCTGCCGACCAGAATTACAAAACCGCGGGCTACTCCGCCGCGTCGCACGGAACAGCCTCAGCAGCAGCAACAGCAGGCACCTGCCGCGTCCGCGCCGAAACCGCGTTCCCCGCAGAATCCTCCGCAGCAGCAACGTGCCGTGGCGCATCATGCCTTTGTGGATATTAACGGGCAGCGGTATGAGCTTTCTGGGGCACCTCTCGTCATCGGTCGCGGTTCCGATGCATCCGTGCGGCTGGCTGACAAGGGTATTTCGCGCCGCCACCTACAGATTTCCCGCCAGGGAGGCAACTATGTTGCCACCGACTTGGGCTCAACCAATGGAACCCGGCTGAATGGTTTTCCGCTGAAAACCCCTACCGTTCTCCAAGATGGAGCGGTGTTACAGTTGGGCGGAGCCCGAGTTCTCTTCCGCTCAATTGCCTCTGGAGGTATACGTTAATGGCATCCGAGCTAACTGTAACCATACTGCGCTTTGCGTTTTTGGGGTTGCTCTGGTTCTTTGTGTTTTTCGTGGTGGCAGCCGCCCGCCGCGATTTGGGGCTGGGCAAGAACTTCCGCTCCGTACCCGTAGAATCTGCCGCAGACTCGCAGCCGCAACCGCAGCATATTGCAGCTCCTCCTGCACGTCCTTCCCGCTTGGTGATCACCAAGGGAGTGCAGGCGGGAGCTATGATGCAGTTGGGTGACTCCCCGGTTACTATCGGTCGCGCCAATGATATTGAGGTTTCGTTGCAGGACGATTACGCCTCCGGTCGCCATGCCCGTCTGTTCCCACAGGGTTCTCGCTGGTTCTTGGAGGATTTGGGCTCAACCAACGGCACATTCGTAAACAACCAAAAGCTGACCCGCGCTACCGCTATTGAGCCGGGTGTCGATTTCCGTGTGGGCGGAACGACTATGCAGCTGAGGGGGTAATCGTTGAAGATAGCCTTTCGCTTTGAAGCCCGTTCCGATACGGGCGTGAAACGCAGCAAGAATGACGACTCCGGGTACGGTGGACGTTATCTTGCTGTTGTTGCTGACGGCATGGGCGGGCACGTCGGTGGTGACGTCGCATCCGCTACCGCCGTTTTAAACCTGACCCCTTTGGACCACCCCGACTTTGACGGTACCGGCGGCATATACCTCGCCGACGAAATCCAAAGTGCCAACGCCATTATCAATGATCTGGCAACCAGTGATCAGCGCCTTGCGGGCATGGGTACCACCTGCACCGCTCTGCTGGTGGACGGCGAAAAGATCGAGATGGCCCATATTGGCGACTCGCGGGCCTATCGTTTACGCGCCGATGAAGACGGCGGTTTCGAGCAGATTTCGACCGACCACACCTTCGTACAGCGTCTTCTCAACGAGGGCCGTATCACTCCCGAAGAGGCGGAGAATCACCCGCACCGCAACGTGATTATGCGCGTGCTTGGCGACGTCGATGCCTCCCCCGAGCTTGAGTTGCAGACTTTAGAAGCCATTCCCGGTGAGCGCTGGGTGCTTGCTTCCGATGGTTTAGAGGCGGTGGTCTCTGATGAAGAGATCGAAGCCGTCATGCGTTCCACCGATGATCTGGGTGAGATCGCGGACGTTCTTATCCAGATGACTCTCGACGGCGGCGCACCCGATAACGTGACGGTCGTAGTTGTACAGGTTATTGACCGCGAAGAACTTCCCGCCGACGAACCTGTAGGCCCTTCTGCCCTGCCGGAGACCGGCGAGATCGATACCTCACTGACAACCTCTGAGCTTGAGGAAATCACCGAGGAAGTAAACGCCGAAGAGGGTCTGTCCGATCACGACCGCGCGCTCAAGAAGTTCCGCCGCGCCCGTGACCTCACAGATTCCTTCCCTCACGATGGCGACGCGAGCGATCAGGATGCGGTGTACTTTGCCCGCACAAATGCCGCCATTTTACGCCACGAGCTTGGTTCTCGCCCGCATCAGCTGGTGGGCAGCGCCGCCGTGGCAACAGAAACCGGGCGTATTCCGGCGGTGACGAGCCGCACCCTGGAGCATCGGGCCTCTTTGGCGCAGCGTGTGCCGATGAGCACCGAGGAACCCGCAAAGCTGCCGGACGAGCTTGAAGAGCTTCTGGCGGACCCGATTCGACGCCGTCGGCGCCCGATTCTGCTGGTGAGTGCAGCCGTAATCCTTGTACTGGCGCTCATTGCGGGTTGGAGCGGGCTGAAATGGGTTGAGGGCCGCTACTACGTTGGTGAAAATAACGGTAAGGTCGCCGTCTATAACGGTGTTCCGCAGTCGTTGGGGCCAATCCATCTCTCCCATGTAGTCGAGGAAAGCGAAGTGGAAACTTCACAGCTGCCCGAACATACACGCACGCTTTTGAAGAATACGATTCACGCGGATAATCTTGACGATGCACGGGTTATCGTAAACCGCATGCAGGCTCAGGTGAATCTGCAGGATGACCGGAATACACAGCCTTCCGGTGCGGCTTCGTCCGGCGCGCAGACAGGTCAAAAAACTTCAGCAACGGAAGGTGGTAATCGTGGCTAGGCTATTGCGTGATGCACACATACCCCGTTCGCGTCGCCTGATTGAGCTTGTTCTGCTCGTGGTTGCGGTCGGCATCGGCTCATTTTCAATGTACCTGATTGACCCCGAAACGGCGTGGGACATGGGGAAAAACCCGTGGATTCAAGGTACCGTGGTGCTGGGCGTGTGCGCGCTCATCGCGCATCTGGTGCTTCAATTCCGGGCGCGTTACGCCGATCCGTTTATTCTGCCGCTCGTTGTGGCGCTCAACGGAATCGGGCTGGCGATGATTTTCCGCATCGATAAGGATCCCGCCATGCAGAAGTCCCCAGTGGGCGAGTCCCAGCTGTTCTGGACAGGCTTCTCAATGATCCTCTGCTCCGTTGTGCTGTACTTCCTGCGGGATCATCGAGTGCTGCGTAAGATCACCTATATTTCGCTGGTGCTCTCCTTCATCCTGCTTATCATGCCGCTTATCCCCGGCCTTGGTACCGAAATCAACGGCGCACGGATTTGGATCAGGCTCGGCGGGCGTACCTTCCAGCCCGGCGAAATTGCAAAGATTACCCTGGCAATCTTCTTTGCGGGCTACCTGTCCACACACCGCGATTTGATTCTCACAGCGGGTAAGCGTCTGGGGCCCATCAATCTGCCTCGTCTGCGCGATTTGACCCCAATTTTCTTGGCGTGGATGGTCAGCATCGGCGTGTTGGTTTTCCAGAAGGATCTGGGTTCTGCAATCCTGTTCTTCGGGCTGTTCATGGCGATGCTGTACCTCTCGACCGGCAAGATTTCCTGGCTTGTAGTCGGCGGTGTCGGCGTGGTGGTTGGCGGATACTTCGCCTACAACTCCATTTCTCACGTGCACGCCCGTATCTATGGCTGGATGCACGCCTTTGATCCCGAGGTCTATATGTCCTCCAGCGGTGGTTCCGGTCAGATCCTTCAGGGTATTTTCGGTCTGTCCTACGGCGGTCTCTTTGGCCGTGGATGGGGTCAGGGCCTTACCTCTTTGGTGCCGTTCGCTAACTCGGACATGATTATTACTTCTCTCGGTGAGGAACTCGGTCTGATCGGCCTGGGCGCTATTTTGATGATGTTCCTCATCCTCATCTCGCGTGGCTACCGCGCGGCGTTGGGCACTCGTGACGGTTTCGGCAAGCTCTTGGCGGCGGGCCTTTCCACGGTTATGGTGCTTCAGCTCTTCGTGGTGGTTGGCGGTGTAACCCGGTTAATTCCGCTGACCGGTTTGACCACACCGTTTATGTCTGCCGGTGGTTCATCCCTGGTGGCTAACTGGATTATCGTGGCGTTGTGGCTTTCGATTTCGCATACCGCGCGAGCGCCTCACGTCGTGGTCGGGTTCGACGTTCCCGAAAGTATCGACCACGAAGACTACAGCTATGAATCTGAGGGCGCAACCAGCGTTCTCGCCCGTATTTCAACTCAACAAGCAGGAGGTGACCGCAATGGATAGGGCAATTCGCCGCATGTGGATGGCCGCAGGTTGCGTTTTTATCCTGCTCATGGGTACGTTGAGCTATATCCAATTCTTCGACACCGAATCTCTCAAAGATAACCCGTGGAACTCGCGTTCTCTGTACGATAACTACGGTGCCAACCGTGGCTCTATCGTGGTCGATGGAACCGAAATCGCCTCGTCGGTGAAATCGGATGATGAGTATAACTATCAGCGCGTGTACTCTGAGCCGGAAAAGTATGCGGCGCTGACGGGTTATTTCTCGTCAGTGTATGGTTCTACCGGTGTCGAATCCGCTATGGACAAGGAGCTTTCGGGTACTTCCGACAGCCAGTTCTACGATCGTGTTGCTCAGCTCTTCTCGGGTTCTTCGGCACGCGGTGCGAGCGTCGAGCTCACCGTGGATTCCAAGCTTCAGGAGCTTGCTAACAACCTGCTGCAGGGCCGTAAGGGTTCTATTGTGGCGATTAACCCCAAGACTGGCGAAATCTTGGCGATGGCCTCGTCTCCCTCATATGACCCGAATACGCTCGCATCCCACGATGGGTCTACGGTAGTCAGCAACTATGAGGAACTGAACTCGAATCCGAATAACCCGCTTTACAACCGTGCTATTGCGGGTAACACCTATTCGCCCGGCTCGACCTTCAAGATTATTGATGCCGTCGCAGCTTTGGAGTCCGGCAAATATGATGCGAACTCCACGATCGATAACCCCGCACAGCTTCCCCTTCCGGGAACCAATGTGTCGCTTCCGAACTTTGCGGGCGGTCAGTGTGGAGGACGCACTAAGGCTACGATTGAATGGGCTATGGCGCAGTCCTGCAACACTCCTTTTGCGCAGATCGCAATGGATTTGGGTGAAGATAGGATCTCTAGGACTGCCGAAAACTTTGGTTATGGTCAGGATTTGAAGATTCCGCTGGCGGTGGCTAAGTCGAGCTTCCCGAAGGGTATGTCGCAGAGCCAGCTGGCACAGGCATCCGTGGGTCAGTACGATGTACGCACCACCCCACTGCAGGTGGCAATGACTTCTGCCGCAATCGCTAACGGCGGTGTGCAGATGAAGCCCAATATGATTCGTTCTGTCAAAACCAGTAACTTGAGCGTGCTCTACGAGTTCTCACCCGAGAAGTTGCGCACCTCAACTTCTACTAAAGTCGCCGATCAGGTGAAACAATGGATGGTGAACTCTGTGGATAACGGTATTGCCCGTAACGCAGGCGTGCCCGGGTATAAGGTTGCTGGTAAGACCGGTACCGCAGAAACTACGGGTGGTTTGAATAACTCTTGGTTTACCGGGTTTGCACCCGCCGATGATCCTCAGATCGCCATTGCGGTGGTCTATGAGGATATGGATGCAACAACCGGTTCCCAGCTTTCGACAAATGCAGGTAAACAACTTTTTGAGGCGGTGTTGAACAAGTGAGGCCTTCGGCTGATATCACCTTGGGCGGGCGCTACACCCTAACCGAACGTATCGCTATCGGCGGTATGGGTGAGGTCTGGAAAGCTCGCGACAAGGTTCTCGGACGCACCGTCGCCGTTAAAATCCTGAAAGAGGAGTATACGGGTGACCCCGGGTTCTTGGAGCGTTTCCGCGCGGAGGCGCGCCATACTGCGCTCCTGAACCACCCCGGTGTTGCCAATATGTTCGATTACGGTGAAGAGGATAACTCTGCATACCTGGTGATGGAGCTGGTTCCGGGTGAGCCGCTGTCGAGCATCATCGAGCGCGACGGCACGCTGCCGCCAGATCGCATCCTGAACTTTATTGCGCAGACGGCTCGCGCGTTGGCTGCTGCGCACGCTCAGGGACTCGTGCACCGCGATGTGAAACCCGGTAACCTAATGATCACCCCGGATGACCGGGTGAAGGTTACCGACTTCGGTATTGCTAGGCTTGCGAATCAGGTTCCGCTGACCGCTACCGGTCAGGTGATGGGTACAGCCCAGTATTTGGCACCCGAACAGGCAACCGGTCAACCTGCAACCCCGTCCTCCGATATGTACTCGCTGGGTATTATCGGGTACGAATGCCTGGTCGGTCACCGCCCGTTCACGGGTGAATCACAGATCGCGATTGCTCTAGCTCAGGTGAACGATCCGCCACCGCCGCTGCCGGAGAGCATCCCGGCGCCCGCCCGCGCCTTGATTATGTGCCTGCTTGCTAAGGATCCTGCGGAGCGTCCTAAGGATGCTACCGCGCTGGCATCCGCTATTGATGCTATTCGCCGTCGCGATATTCCTGCGGCGATTAAGGCCGTGCCCACGCTTGAGGCGTTCTTGCCGGAGAATCTGGATACCGCCCAGACCTCCCTGATCGCCGAGCCTATTTCGGCATCCGCCGCTCCGAAGTTCGGATCTGGGTCGCACTTCACGCCCGGTCCTTCGACCGCTCCGATTCCTGAGCCCGGGTCAAAGGCTGCGGCCGCACGTACGGCACAACAGGGTCCGAAGAAACGCAACTGGGTATGGATCGTCGCTATTGTGGCGGCACTTGTGCTTATTCTCGGTATCCTCTGGGCTGTCTGGGCGGCCAACAGCCGTGCAACCCCTGATACGAATACCACCAGCTCGGCAACACCCAGCTCTGCGGAAGGTACCGTCACGGTAGCCACCCCGAGCGAGGAGTCCTCGGCTGCAAGCAGTACTCAGAAGCAGAAAATTAACCTGCAGGCACGCAGCTACGAGGGTCGCCCCCTTCAGGATGTCGTCAATGACCTGAAGAACCTGGGTCTTTCGCCCAGGACTGAAAGTGTTGAGTCTGAAGAGCCAGCCAACACCGTTCTGTCGATTTCACCGGCTGGTTCGGTAGACGAAGGCAGCACCATTACCGTGCGTTATTCAAGCGGTTCCAGGGGCGCGACCCTACCTAATGTTGATGGGAAGAACTACGAAGAGGCTTCTCGGACGATTACCTCGCTTGGTGTTGACGTGAACCTTCACTTCGAGCATTCGGACACTGCACAGCCCGGTACGGTGCTGCGCACCAGCCCTTCTTCTGGCACTAAAGTGTCAGTTCCTAGTAAGGTAGAGATGTATGTAGCTAATGAGTCTTCAGGTACGAGGACGGATTCTGACTCGTCGCCATCCGCAGCTACGCCTTCAGGCGCGTCGACTTCTTCTAGTCCTCGTACTGGGCGTTAGTGTCTGAGTCCACTCACATCAAAAACTATTTTTACCCCAGGAGAACGTATGGACCTGTTGGTTCCTGAAACGGTAGATGGCCGTTATAAGGTACTCGATGTTATCGGTACCGGTGCGATGGCTACCGTATACGCGGCGGAGGATACTCGTCTCGGTCGTAAGGTCGCGATGAAGATCCTGCGCCCGGAGCAGGCCCAAGACAAAACCTTCCGTTCACGGTTTAAACGTGAGGCGGAGGCTGTCGCATCCCTGAACAACCCCGGTATCGTTGCGGTGTACGACACGGGCGCTTATTCCCCGTCAGATCCCAACAGCGGATACGGTGTTGATGATGCCGTCGACGATGACGAGGCTAAGATCCCGTACATCGTTATGGAATACGTTGATGGCAGGACGCTGCGCAGCGTCCTGTCGTCGGGCGGGTACATTCCCGTGCGTGATGCGGTGGGGTACGCAGAGCAGCTTTTGAGCGCTCTAAAATACAGTCATTCGATGGGTATTATCCACCGCGATATTAAGCCCGCGAATATTATGGTGCTTCCCCGAACCGAGGAAGACGCCGCGAAGGGGCAGCCGGGTCAGATTAAGGTGATGGACTTCGGCATCGCCCGAGCTATTGAAGAGGCTGGCGAGGCTCTGACAAAGGCCAACGTGGTGATGGGTAGCGCACGTTACATGTCTCCCGAGCAGGTCAGTGGTAAAGAAGTCGACGCGAGAAGCGACCTTTATTCGGCAGCATGTGTGCTGTATGAAATGGTTGCTGGACGTTCCCCCTTCGACGCGGAAACTAACGTTGACTTGGCGGCAAAGCATCTCACCGAGACTCCCGCCGCACCGAGTACCTTTAGCCCGCTGAGCGTACCCCCTGAGCTTGATGAAGTTATTCTTCGAGGTCTTGCCAAGAACCCGGATGATCGTTACCAGACCGCCGATGAGTTTTCGCAGGCGATCCGTCAGGGAGCGGGTCTGCAGGTTGGCGGCGGTATGCCGCAACAGGTTCCCGATGACTCCATGACCACCGCTTTTGCGCCTCTTGAGGCTCCCGCGGCGGGTGCGGCAGGAACCGGTACGGGTGAGGTTGATTTCGATGCCTACACCACGACCATGCCGCAGGTTTCGACTCCTGTTGAAGATGCGAACCTCAACGGTTTCTTTGATGACGATGAGTACGGCGGAGAAGAATTTGTTGAAGAGGAAGAGTTCCTTCCCGCCGAGCAACCCCGTAAGCGAACCTGGGTTCGTTTCCTCGTTGGTCTTGCTATTGCAGCATCGCTTCTGCTGGGTATCGGCTCGTTCCTGTACTACCAGGGCAAGCTCAATGAAGTTCCGCAGGTCGCTATTCCTACCGTGATGAACCAATCGAAGGACGATGCCGAGAACCAGTTGCGCAATGCTGGCTTTGCCGTGGAGAGCCGCGGGGCATACTCCGAGAACGTGAAGAAGGGCGATGTTATTAGTGTCAGCCCCGGCGAGGGTACGAAGGCGGCTAAGGGTTCTACCGTATCGCTAACTTACTCGAATGGTCCCGAGCGTGTAACCCTGCCCGATAACCTGCAGGGTCAGAGCGAAGCCTATGTGCGCAACGCTCTGAAGGAGCTCGGCCTTAAGGATGGTCGTGTCAGCACCGTTGAGAGCGCATCCGTTCCCGCCGGTATGGTAGTTTCTCTGGAGCCTGAGAAGGCTGAAACCGATGCCAACGGTAAGACCACGATCGAGGCGGGCAGCAACGTGAACCTGGTGCTGTCCTCCGGTAAGGTCAAGGTTCCTTCGCTCGTGGGTCTGACGAAGGATCAGGCTATTGAAGCTCTGACTGCGTCCGATGTTCTGCTCAACACCAATATTGAGACCGTTCAGACAAGCTCTGCGGCACCGAATACGGTGATTTCTCAGAGCTCCGCTGCGGGTACTCTGGTGGCTCAGAACAGCACTGTTACTATTCGTGTAGCGGCTGCCCCGGCAGCGACCGCATCTGCTTCACCGCGTGCGACTACCCCGTCGACGAATAATAACAACAACACCCAGCGCCAGCAGGGCAATCAGCAGCAGAATCAACAGCAGCAAGGCCAGCAGGGTCAGCAAGGTAATCAGCAGCAGAATCAACAGCAGCAAGGTCAACAGGGCCAGCAGGGCAACGCTCCTGTACCCTCTGCAACGCCAAGTGCCGCTGCTCCTTCATCCAAGGCCGTACAAAACGGCAAGGAAAATGAGGAGAAAGAAGAAAGGTAAGGCTGGTTTGCTCAGGTAAATCCTGGTCATATATGTGGGGCGTGCTTTAGATTTTGAATCTAAAGCACGCCCCACATATATTTCTTCGGCTGTACCACGCATAGAGAAGGCGCCTGACAGACCTATTTGGGCCTGTCAGGCGCCTTTACTGCTGCCCGCTAAGCGATTAGTGGGGACAACGATTTGGCACGCTCAGCGGCGCCCTCAAGCCCCGTTTCTTCCAGCCAATTACCCAGCATCAGATAACCGCTCTCGGTAAGCACGGATTCCGGGTGGAACTGCACGCCATGCATGGGCGCATCCCGGTGCCGCAGCCCCATAATAATGCCGCTCTCAGTCGTCGAGGTGGTTTCCAAGACCTCAGGCATAGTCTCTGGGACGACCGCCAGCGAATGGTAGCGAGTCGCAGTGAAGGGGTTCGGTACGCCTTTGAACACCGAGTCGTTCTCGTGAACCAAGGTTGAAGTCTTGCCGTGCATCAGCTCGGGGGCGTGCGTGACGGTGCCGCCAAACGCCTCCGCGATAGCTTGATGCCCCAGACACACGCCAAGCAAGGGTTTATGAGTCTGCGCAGCCCAGCGAATGGTATCGATAATGACCCCGGCTTCTGCGGGGGCACCGGGTCCCGGAGAGATCAGCAGGCCGTCGTACTCGGCAGCCATTGTGAGCACGGTATCAAGGTCATACTCGTCATTGCGGATTACGGTTGTCTCGGCTCCGAGCTGCTGCAGATATCCGACGAGAGTGAACACAAAACTATCGTAATTATCGATAACCAGGATGCGGGTCATGGCTTCTCCTTTGGCAAGCGCCGCTAATGGTTGATGGTAACGTCAAAATTGAACGGACCGTACTCGGCAAAATTCGGAAACACGAATTCCATGAGGGCGTATACGATCACGGCGATAAGCAGAATAGCAATGATGATGCGAACCCATAGAGGTCCGGGAAGATGGCGAAAAATCCAACCGTACATGTTATATCCTCTCGGGTTAGGCGGGGTTCTGGGCTGCTTGGGCAATTTCCGCAGGCGCGCCAGCAGAGTTAGGCTGCCAGGATTCAAAACGGGCGTGCACAATATAACGTTCTGTGTCACCGTAACGCGGGTGACAGGTCGTGAGCGTCATAATGCGCTCCGTGGGCTCTTGTCCGGGTTTGCTCGGAACCGGCTCGATCACCTCAATATTGTCAGGCTGCACAATCACGTGCTCGTACACGGTGTAGGTGTAGTAGCCGTCTTTGGTGCGCACATAAATGTGATCGCCCACCTGCAGCTTATCGATATAGTCGAGCACTGCCCCGCGTGTCTGCCGGTGCCCTGCGAGCGCGAAGTTGCCCACGCCGCCCGGCATGGCGGTTCCGTCGTAGTGTCCCAAACCGAGGGTATCGATCACGTCTGCGCTGGTACCCTGCGCGGCGGGGCGCTGGTAGTCTGCACCAAACCGGGGAATGTAGACAACCCCGAATCCTTTTCCGTGTTCGGGTTCGGCTTCAGGCTCCGGGGGATTTTGGGGATCCCACTGTTCGACTGGCGCGGCGGAGCTGAACTCGTGCGTCAAGGAATCGACGGCTTGGGACTGTGAACGGTTTGCGTCTATATTGGTCCACCAGAGCTGCCACACGACAAAGAGCAGCAGCACAAGACCAACGGTGATCAGAAGCTCACCCGTGATTTGGATGGTCCACCGCAGAATAGATTTATGAGGCTGAACTGCCTGATGCGCTTTCGCGGATGCATGCGCCATAGTTTTGGGTGTCCTCCATAGCGGGATGTTACCGTCCCAGTCATTACACTTTCTTTAATGACAACGCCGGTGAAAGGTGAAATCATCCCGCGAGTCTGCAAAGATAGTTTTTAACGTACTACATAAGGTTACCCATACATCTGAGGCGGAGGAAAATATGTCCCCTAAGTCGACTGCGAAAAAGTCGAAAAAGACTGCCAATACTAAGTCAAAGAAGTCACAAGACAAGAAATCGGCTAAGGCCGTTGAAGAAGATGCGAGCGAGCTCCGTCTGTTGGAGGTCGCTCGCGAGATGGAAACGAGCGGAACACAGAGAGAAGGTACTCCCCTGTGGTATCGAGTAGTGATGTTTTCGCTCGTTGCGCTGGGTATTCTCTGGATTATTGCGTATTACATTTTTGAGGGTCGACTTCCTGTGCCCGGTATTGGTATGTGGAATGTGACTATTGGCGTGGGTGCCATGATGGTGGGTATGGTCATGATGACTCGGTGGCGTTAGGTTAGGGCTATGTCCGAATCAGATGGGTCTCCTTCGCCTCAAGAATCTCAGGATGCCCCGCATGGCTCTACCTCCGATCCCATGCGGAGTACCGAGGATATTTCAAAACGTGCGGATATTCGTGCCGCCCGCGTGGAGACAAGGCTGCGCCGCTGGGCGTTGATCGGGTTTATCGTCGCCGCGGCGTTATTCTGGCTGGCGACTCTTTTCTTCCGCTAGATCACGTATAAGCGAGGCGGTGCCGTATCCCTGGGATGCGCCCGCCGCGTTCTTCTTGCTTTTAATCGTGCTGAGGCTCTGCGACTGGTTCTTCGCGCAGGGGCTGCAGAATCCGTACGAATACGATCATGACGATCAGCTCCACCATCGTCTGGGTCAGCGCTGTGTGCTGCATGGGTCGGTCTGCGGCATGCACTTTCTTTGAGTTGTTCCACATGCTGTGTCATATACGGGGGTATACACCCGAGAATCCCTGTACAGAGCGCAAAGATGACGTAGAACAGTACCCAGCGAACAAGATTCTAGCGCGCTTCGTAGATACGACGTGCAGTAGAAAACGCTGCCAAGATCTATATATGCAAATATTCCAATATAAGCATATATACTAGTCGATTGAGGTTTTAAAGAGCTGGTAAAAACAATGGTTTGTGTAGCAGCAAGCGTAGCAAATAAAGGCCGCAACATAATCTGCAACAGCGCCAACACCACTAGGAATGCTGCCAAGGCGATCGTGGAATTAAAGTCACAACCAGTAGAATACCGGCACGAAGTTGAGTGTTATCAGCCACAGGGTGAATCCGCGCGATACAGCAGTGGATGCGGTGCGTTTGATGTCATTCGCCCTTAACTGCCCCTCATGAGTTCAAGAGTCCCTGATGAGCCGCATCAGCAACCCGACGGCTAACTTTTTCCAGAACGGGCGAGTTGATATTCCAGTGCTGCCAGTACAGTGGGAACTCCACGGGCTTCTGAGCAAGTTTCACAAGTGTTTGGGCGGCGAAATATTCGCTACACTGTGCCTCCGGCAGCAGACCCCACGCAATACCCTCATAGACCGCCTGCGCATAGTCCGGTGACGAAGGAATATAGAGCGTTGGGCTCTGTTCGAATTCGGCTCTGGACAGTTTTAGGTCTTCCTCAATCAGAGCGCGTGCAGCATCCTGCACAAAGTCTTTACGATCGTATTCCACCACGGGTGCCCGGTTCAGATCATCACGGGTAGTCTTCGCGGGGAACCCCGGAAGGTAACGATCCACATACGCTGGCGATGCCACACACCAGTAACGCGCCACGCCCAGGTAATCTACCGAGCATCCGGGGATTTTTCCGGGCTGTGAGGTTATGGCAGCCATAACTTCCCCGGTACGCAGAAGGGCTGAGGAATGAAATTCACCTTCACGCCGCAGGTCACAGAAAATTTCGTCCTCCTGAGCGAGCGTGCGTATGGCCTCCAAAAACCACGTTGCTAAAGAATCGGCGTTCAGGGCTATAGAGACTGTCTGGAATCCGCCCTCGCCCATGAGTTCTCGTTCCAGTTCAAGCTGTAGGAATTCACTTTGCCGGGCAATACGTAACACGCTCTGCCCGGAGGCTGTTGGGGTAACCGGGTTGGTGCGCTGCAGCAGAACTTTACCGGCCAGCTGTTCCATTGTTTTTACACGCTGTGATATTGCGGAGGGGCTAACCCCAAGAACGTCGGCAGCAGCGTCGAAGGTGCCGTATTCGATGACCGTGACGAATGTTTTGAGGTGGTCGGTCGTAAAACGTGTCATAAGAACATCTTACGTACGTTGAAATAACTTAGCTAGGTTTACGGGGTTTTCAGACTTTTGATGTTCATCATCGCCCTGCGCATGTCCTATTTGGCGTACACCATTTTCACCCTGGATACACACCTCTAAGATAAAAGCAATGGGACTATCCCCATCCAACGTGTCTACATTGTCATCTAACCACCCGAAGGATATCCTCCATGGTCAAGCCACCATTCATGGAAATTGCATGCCCCGTTTGTTCCAAGCCCGTGAAGACTTTAGAACGTTATCCTCGCTCGCTCTGTCCCGAATGTTCTGCACGGGTGACTGACCGGTCTGGCCGCCCGGTTGTTTTCTACGATATACAGGTGCTGCCGACTCCCAATAGCTCGGGTGTAACGCTGCTTGGCGGATTTTACGGATATTACGCCAATACCGGGCTGCAAGAAACCTACTCCAGTTCAACCTGCTACGTTGATGGAATAACCTGCGAGGCAAAGAATGCCCGTTTTGGCGGCATTGTGATCGAGGCGCTATGAGCCTACCTTCACCTCTGGCTATGAGTCTGTACTCCCGGATTCAGTGGCTTCTTCGAGACCATTATCCTTCACCGTCTCCTTATCGGTAGATGCAACGGGCTCTGTACTATCTTCTTGCGCCGATGCGGACCACAGTTCATAGCCCTCCAGTGTCTCTTCGGCGCCCGTACCTGAAAATGGAGAGGTATATATCTCGAATTATCAGGATTTTTCGCAGACGCAGCACCATCGGTTCTAAGAAGTCAAGCGCGTGCAGATCGTCGCTGCTGGTCGTCGCCACAAAGCTCAGCCCAGAGAATACCGCACGATCATCGTCACCTTAAGCATGACCGCGTTGTAGTTGACTTCAAGGTCTAAAATTTTCAGATGTTCGGGCTTGGTTCCTACCCACAGCTCGATGGTTTGGTCGGTAACCGTCACAGAGGCAAACCATAAGAAGAAACCGAACACCAGCAGAACGAAGAAAACAGTTTGAATCAGCTGCCCCAAGATCGGGATTGCTGGCAGGTTCAGCCACTGCACAACCATCAGAGGGCGACGAACGATAATGTAGTGTTCGGCCTCTTGTACTGTACTTTCTGCGGTGCCTCGTTCCGATGCGGCCTGCCTAGTGCTCATAGCTGTCAAGCATACCCGATACGAGAGACTCTGCTTGAAGTTCAGCGCCAAAGAATCGTGCGCACGCCTTCAAAATAAGTTCTGCGCCATAACGTTGGATCGTATAAACACCCAGCTCGTCGTACTCAGCCGCAAGTTCACGGGGTTTCGCTAAACCAGAGGTGATTTCTAGAAGCGAAGATTCTGCGCCGTCTTCGTCAAAAAGTAGGCTAAATCCGCTGTCATCACGCAGAAGCTGATGCAGTTTAGTGTCGGGCAGAGGCAAAAAGCCCAGCACGTCCTCGGGCTCATAGTAGATTACCTCAGCAAGGGTTGTTACATACCCCTGCGAGTCTTCTTCAGTAAGAACTGTATCGGTAAGCTCCAGATAGCTTTCTTCGTCCCGCAGAAGCTCCCGCGGCCACCACAGATGGATATACTCGGTGCACGCCAGCCATAGTTCCGCTAAAGGCAGCTTAACCTCAGCGGTGAGCGCCACCGTCCGGTATTTTGAGGTGTCCTCTCCCGTATACGGTTCCTGCTGTCGGTCTGAAAAAAGCGGGTACTCCATACATTCACTCTAACTCGGGAATAGGTTATTCGTCGGTACTTGATGCAGTAAACGTTCCAGAAACTCGTTCAGAAGAATGTGCAAGATTGGTATTAGTATTCCCGTCATGAAGCCTCAGGCACGCTATCACAGACCGGTAAAAAGGACTTCTCTGGCTTCCGAAATTCTACGTATGGGCATACGCTGCTTAGCGCGTGAAAACATAGCTGAAGAATCGAGCAGGAATATGTGCCCGTTGCCATTCGAGCTCTTCGGTCAGAGATTTTCCCGAAAGCACTTTGCGAGTATATCGCTCAATATTGCGTGCATGGGCACCCATATGGGCTATGGCAATCGCATGTCCGCAGGCTCTAGCTACGGCTTGTGCAGACGGGGTCTCACAGTCCCGGGCCGTAGCATGGCAGAGCAAAGCGTGCTGACGCATAGTTCCAACAGATAATGCACCGCGGTTGAACTCAGCGACCGCAGCAAGCCCCTGCCGAAGCCGAGGATCAGCAGGATATTGTTCCTCAAAAATGGGCAGTATCCGATACATACAATCTGCCGCCCAGACGATAAGTTCACGCCTCTCATCTATCGATAGCGTCAAATCCTTCGGGTCTGGGGCAGATTGTAAAGTCTCCATGCTCCTAAGATAACAAGAAAGCATATGCGCTCTCACAGATTTTCAACACCCTGATGCGCCGATTATATTTCATGAGGTCTTCTTAGCCTTTAGAGCATTCACCAACGCGCGCCATAAGAACACAGCAGAGCCGATAGCTATCAAGAAGAATGCAAATCAATGGTTAAAACAAAAGAGACCCCTCACGGGGGTCTCTTCCATACATATGTAATTAACTAACAAACCCTCAGGCTTGTTGTTTCAAAACTATACAGCGAACGC
>NZ_KV795769.1:28525-29719 GCF_001809115.1 Rothia sp. HMSC071F11 | reverse complement strand
CAGCCACGGACTCTGGGACCTTCCACGATTTCACCTTCACGCCCGGAGTCTCCATGATCGTCTCCTGTCGCGACCAGGAAGAGATCGACCGCTACTGGGCGGGGCTCTCTGCTGTGCCCGAGGCCGAGCGCTGCGGCTGGTGCGTCGACCGGTGGGGTGTCTCGTGGCAGGTCGTCCCCTACAATATCGCCGAGCTCATGGCCGACGCCGCCACACGCGATAAGATCCTGCACATGGGCAAGATCGACTTGACCAAGCTATAGGGTACTGACGTCATCTGACCCTACTATGAGGACTCCTCAGTAAATAGTAAAAGGAATTTCCACCATGAAACCCCTTGGCGTAATCGGTGGTATAAGTTCCGAAAGTAATTCCCTGTACTATCAAATTATTACGGTTGATTCCTCCTATGTTTTATTATGTGAGCTCAGTGTTGAAGATGAGGTTCATACGTTCTCGAAACACAAAATATGAGTTGAAAATAAGTTAGGAAAAAACATGAACTGTGTTGTTCGTTGGGCAGATATAAAGCACGAATGGGAACCATTTGAGAATGTTTTCTGCGGCAGTGATTGGCCATTCCATCTTGAACATAACGTGTCGCATGAGAGCCTCATACGCCGGTTTGAAGAGCAGGAATTCTCGGAACCTAATAACCGTGTTGCCTTCATTCACAACGATGGAGAGCACGTCGGTATTGCCGTAGTGCACGGACTGCAAGATGCCACAGCAGAAATAGATATACGTATAGTAGCGAAATATAGAAATCAAGGGATCGGGAGTATTGCACTCATTAAGCTAACTGACCTTATTTTTGAATCCAAAAGCTCCATTATCCGCGTTGAAGGCAATACACGAAGCGACAATATTGCTATGCGTCGTGCTTTTAACTCTGCAGGCTGGGTTCACGAGGCGCATTATCGAGAAGCTGGAGTTACCGCACAGGGTATCAGGCGCGATGTCATGGGATATGCGGTGATCCGTAGTGACTGGGAAAGCGGAGAGAGGACAATTGCGAGTCTGTGTGAGTAATACGCGCAAGTAAAGAAAACTAGGTATGGTATGTCAGGATATAACCGACTTTGCGGCTGTCAGTTTCCGGTAGCAGATAAGTAGTATCGCGCGACAAAAAACTAAGGAGCCCGCCCCGAACGTACTCCCATTCTTTTGGTAAAGGCCCCACGCTGACACAAC
>NZ_KV795769.1:1235-28425 GCF_001809115.1 Rothia sp. HMSC071F11 | reverse complement strand
CCGAGGCCGAGCGCTGCGGCTGGTGCGTCGACCGCTGGGGTGTCTCGTGGCAGGTCGTCCCCCACAACATCGCCGAACTCATGGCCGACGCCGCCACACGCGATAATATCCTGCACATGGGCAAGATCGACCTGGCCAAGCTATAACCCGCTGCACCACAGCCTTCCTAATATAGGGGTATCAGCAAAACGAGCGATACCGCGCGGCAGAAGACCAAGAAGCCTGCCCCGTATATATACTCCACAGCATTCTTTTGGTAAAGGCCCCACGCTGACACAACCAGTCGCTCTGCGCAATAATGGAAGGTATGGGTCTATCACAAGGTCAGAAGAAACGCCTGTACGGCGAGCAGGCGCAGCAGGGGCAGAACCGACCGCAGCCTGGGCGAAAACCCCAAGAGCATAAAATTCATGAGCTCAAACAGGTCATGGATGACCGTGCCGTGCGCGCGAACGCACCCGCCGAACAGCAGCGTTCGAAGACCTTTCTGTACGTGGCGGTCACGATTTCTCTGCTGCTGGGCGCCTATGTGGCGTTCTGGGTGCTGCCAAGCTACGGCAGGCTGGCGAACGCCCAAGTCCCCGACCTCTCCCCCGTCACCTCAGCCGAAGCCCTGTCCGCCTTCGCTTCCGGACTGGGCGACAATCTGGGTGCGTATACGTATGCGCATCGTTCGGTGGGCATAGTTTTTGCGCTCTTTTTTGGGCTTTCGCTGGCGTTTCTGGCGTACACGTCACGCCTGCCGAAGGTACTGCAGGCACTGTTCACGGCGGCTCCGGTGGGCTACCTGCTCGCGCACATTGCCACGATTTTTATGCTAGATGCGGCGCTCGCCGACCCCGCGCATCAGCCCGGCGCTCTGAACGTGCTGTTACCTGTGGATTGGGCGCTGCTGCTTCTGTCTCTGGCGGGTATCGCATACCAGCTGGTGCGCAGCATTAAGGATGCGGCCTCCACCTTTATCACGGGCGGGCCAAACGTCGAGGCAGACGGTAAACCCGAAGAATAACTCCCCTTCGTCCTCTCATAAAAAAGGAACCCTAATTCACGATTAGGGTTCCTTTTTCATGGGAGGACTCATGCAGAGCCCCGCACGAAAGACAGGCTCGGGCCTAAATCCCTGCTGATGCGCTAGGGGAGCTCGACGGAGTTACGGGATCGTCATCGTCTTCAAACTGTGAAGCTATACCTGCAACAACCCAAGATCCGTTACGGTATTCCGCCAGCAGGTGACCTTTAAATTCCCGTTTGGCGTCGCCTCCGCCGTCTGATACGTCCTCTACCTTCCCGTCGTTAACTTCAAATTTGCCGTAATTCATCGTAAAGGTACGTTTCCACGAGTAGACTTCTCCATCCCACACGGGCTTGTCTTCGTCCAAAGTGTAGATTATTTTGGCGTTGTCCACCCAGCGTTTGCCATCCCGTGCTCTCTGCAGCAGATCCTTCATCTCGCTGTCTAAGAAGTGGTTTTTCTCAGATGTGCTCATCGGACCGTTTTCAATAAGCGAGTAATCACCTGTATTAATGGCGTACTCGACCGTTGCCGCCGTATAGGCGATAGTGTCACGCATCCCCTTGAGGGATTTCTCGGTGACACTCCCCGGTTTCTTGGGTTTGGGGGTGTTTCTCTGAGCGTGTTCCTTGGTGGCGGGCTCAAAAGTACCCGACTTCTCGTATTCGAGCACGGATTCAAAGTTAATATCGCCCTTGTAGCTGCCGCTCATATCGATACTCGGGCTCGGGCTTGACGACGCTGAACGTGATGCCGACGAACTGGAGCTTGAAGAACTCGACGAGGAGCTGGAACTCGACGAGCTGGAACTCGACGAGCTGGAAGAAGACGATGAACTAGAGGATGCGGGCGACGTCGCCTCAATCCCATTCACTTTAGGGGCACATGCAGATAAAAATACGGCACCGGCGCTAGAGCCCAGAACCAGTAAAGCGGTTCGGCGATCGAACAGAGAAGACATGAGTAGAGTTCTCCTTATCGGAAGTGTAGGACAAATCGGTATATGTTTAAGTTTAGGCTTGCACTGCCCCTTTGCGCGGCACAGCGCACAAGTTCCCGTCATCATCAGCAATACTCGTCGTACAGGAGTATAGAGCAGTACAGCACGCACATTAGTAGTCCGAAAGGATAAACAGAGTCCTTCGGAGATAAATACCTTTACAGAGGCAAGGGCACTTACGTTTTAGCTCTTAGACTTCGGTTGATTGGCAACCGCGCTGGTTATCCAAGCTCCGTTAATATACTGCGCCGTCAGATTACCTATAAATTTATCGCGATATATCATGTCGTGGTCTTCGTCTGAAGGGTACTCAACCTTGCCGTCAACAACCTCGAACTTACCGTACTCAACGATAAATTCACGATCCCATATGTATTCGCCATCGCCTTCAAGCCGGGGACTCTCTTCGGTGAGCGTATACTCGATCGTAATATTATCCGGCCAGAATGTGCCTTCGCGGGTTTTATCGAGTCTTTCCTTCTCTTCCCTCAAGAAGTAATTGCGTTCTGGTTCCGACATAGAGCTTTGCTCCAGCAGGGAGTAATCCCCCGTGTTATAGGCGTATTGCGTTGCGGCAACCGCAAACGCGATGCTCAGGTGGAGGCCTTTGAGCGACTTCTCATCCGCACCGGCAGGTTTCTTGGGTTTAGGAACATTTTTTGCCGGATGCTCCTTCGTAGCGGGCTCATATGTACCGGATTTCTCGTATTCCAGAACGGACTCAAAATTAATTTTTCCGCCATAGCTGCCGCTCATATCAATATCGGTTGCACCAGACTGCGATGGTGAGGACTCTGGGCTTGATGCTTCAGAAGCTGACGAGGAACTGGCCGAGGCTGAACTCGACGATGAAGAGCTTGAACTTGAAGAGGCACTCGGCGATACATCAGACGACGATGCGCTCCCCGACCCGGAGCTTTCAGCGGTGGAATTACCACCGCACGCGCTCAGTAGTGCCGCACCGGCTCCGGTTCCGAACACGAACAATGCATTTCTGCGGGTAAAAATAGAAGACATCATTGCCTCTCATAGATATGTATGGGTGTTTATCGGTCACTTTCAGAATAAGCGTATAGGGCTGCCTACTTCAGGATTTGCGGCAAAATGTTATGGAATCTTTATGTTCTACGCCCTCAACACGGGCAACGGCGCCCTGCAGATAAAATAAAACCCGCTTGATGCTCCTCCGCGAGGAAGCTGCATCAAGCAGGTTCGCTACCCGTGCCCCCGAGACGATTCGAACGTCCGACACCTTCTTTAGGAGAGAAGTGCTCTATCCCCTGAGCTACGGGGGCAACTCGTTCCATTATACGGGCATCACACAGGTTTTAGCATCTTACACGCCCCTAGAATAGACGAGTGAGTATTTTTATTGACCCGCCCGTCTGGCCCGCACACGGCACGGTCTTTTCGCACCTAATTTCTGACACTTCTTTGGCGGAACTTCACGATTTTGCGGCGAAAACCGGCATAAGTCCGCGTGCCTTCGATGCCGACCACTACGACGTTCCCGCGTATCGGTACGAGGGGCTGGTTCGTGCAGGTGCGCGCGAGGTGAGCGGGTCGCAGCTGACGCGCATCCTGATAGACAGCGGGCTGCGGGTGCCATTGCGGGAACGCCCTAACAAAATACGCCCGCGTCTCATGCGCGCCTGGGACTCGTTGCTGCCCGGACACACAGCACTGGGCGAAAATCTGCTGGCGCGTTACGAGCAGCCGCATCGGAAATACCACACGAGCGTGCATCTTTCGGAAATGCTCACCGCGCTCAAGACCCTTTACGAACAACACCACACCGCAACCCCGCGGGCGGTACTTCTGGCGGCATGGTTTCATGATGCCGTCTACGAGGCAAATCCCGGCGAAGACGAGGCGGCTAGTGCCGATCTCGCACGCACCGCCCTCACTCCCCTGGCAAGCACCGGGTCTCTCACGAACCGCGAGGTTACCGCTATTGCGCACCTGATAGAGCTCA
The DNA here is from genome assembly GCF_001809115.1 of Rothia sp. HMSC071F11. NCBI lineage: Bacteria > Bacillati > Actinomycetota > Actinomycetes > Micrococcales > Micrococcaceae > Rothia > Rothia sp. HMSC071F11. The sequence continues at coordinate 24,438 of NZ_KV795769.1, read as the reverse complement.
CGGCTTCTCACCAATTAGCCGATGGTATTGAGGAATATACCTCTGGCGCGCTTACCCGTGCCGATGCAGCATTCTTCCTTGATGCTGACCTTGCGATTCTCGCCGCCGATAGCCCGCGTTATACCCGCTATGTCGCTGGGGTTCGCGCCGAGTACGCCCATTACACTCCGGATGCCTTCACCCGCGGCCGAGCGGCGATTCTGCAAGGTTTTCTGAACCGCACGACAATCTACGCTTCAGACACCGCGCATCTTCTCTGGGATGCGCCCGCGCGTCTGAACCTCCGTACCGAGCTGGAGGGCTACCGCGCAGCGTTGAGCGAACAACCAACCAAGGAAGCACATTAAATTGTGCCCACCGATGAGCTATTCCTGCTCACTGCGGGGATTTTTTCGTGCCCTCGTTTTCTTGCGGTAGATCATGCGGGCACTTACCATGCCGATAATAATGCCTATGCCGCCGACGACAGAAACCCACATGGCCGGGTTACCGAGCGGCAGCGCGACGAGCAGACCGATCACAATGCCCGGAATCGCACCCGCAACCATGCCGACGGCAAGGTACGTAAATTCCTGGTCGGAGCTGTTCTTAGGGCTTTCAAACTGTGTTGGCATTCTTCTATGGTACCCGCATATCCTGCCCCGCAAGAACGCATTTTCGCCTCACGCCTAGAGACATATACGGGGCGTGCGCCTGATCGACCATCAGACGCACGCCCCGTATAACCTACCGAAAATAGCCTGAGGCGGGCTTAGTAGTACATGCCGTGGCGATAATCCCAGCTGGGGAATGAGTCGCTCAGATGGCGCATAATCTCTTCATATTCCAGACCCTTACGAATCAGGGTGGGGGCGGGGGTCACGCCGCGTTCACCGTGCTGTTCGGGCACCAGGTTGCCCTCGGCATCGACCATTGAGACCATCACGCCCTGTTCGTGGCGTGTTTCGTCGGTCTTATCGGGTTGAATGGATTTCACGTATTCATCGCCGCGCACAATCACGTCTACGCCGTTCTCGATGCGGTCGCCAATGCCCGTCACGCGCCCCTTATTACCGATGCCCGAGGGGTTTGCTGAGCTCGCGAAGGTCAGTTTCCCTTCATTCTCCCAGAGGGCACGAACAATCTGTTCTGCGGGGGTACCAAAACGCACCACGAAGCAGCTGGTTGCGCGCGCATCGCGGGCAAGTTCCTTCGTCGTTTCATCCGGCAGGTACTTTTCAGCGTCTTCGCGCCAGGGCAGAATGCATCCTAAAAGAATGTCGTCATCCCAGTGTTTCCGGTAGAATTCGCGGATTTCTGGGGTCATCTGGGCGAGTTTATCGAGCTGTTCTAAGGATGCGCACAGCACGACACCGGGCTTTTCGCGCTTGCGGAGCTTGGCATCAAATTTACGTTCGAGACCTTCGCCATCAGTAGCCATGAGGATATAGCCAACCTTTGTGGGGGCGACGATCAGGCCGCCGGTGCCTGAGAGGGTTGCTACAGCTGTCGGAGATGCCTCGCCCGTCCAGTCTTCGCGGATGGGAGTTGATGATGTATTTTCCATAGTTCAAGTATTGTACTCGCCCAGAAGACAAGGCAAGCCTATCTTTATATAGTCACATCATGAGATATTCACATGACCACGATGCGGTCTCTCCCGCGTTTTTCTGCCATAGAGCCGCGGTGTGAGGGCTTAAGCGCCTAGAATCTGCGCAAGCCTTATGAGTGTGACACCAAGTCTGACACCGAAGTTCGAAAGGCATATATACCTTCCAGAGCATGCAAAGACGGCACCTATCCGATTGGACGGGTGCCGTCTTTGTCTAAGTTTTCTCTATCTCAGATGAGATTAGAAAGCGGTGTAGTAACCATCGACAGGCATGTAACCATTGCCATCAACGGGGGTCAGCTGGGTACCCTGCGAGGGGTTCAGAGCGGAGACCATCTGGCCGTTACCCACGTAGATACCAACGTGGTTGTAACCGTTGGTGAACACGATGTCGCCAGGCTGGGGGTTCGCGGTTGCGCGAAGCTCAGTGGACATGGTGTAGGTGTAAGGAGTCAGCTTGATGCCCTGCTGAGCAAAGATGTAGGAGACGAAGCCGGAGCAGTCCCATGCACCGTAGGAGCGACCGCCCCAAACGTAACCGGTACCCTGAGCAGCCTTAGCTGCAGACACGATAGCGTCGCGGGTTGCGTTGTTGGTAGCGGGTGCAGGAGTCTTATCTGCTGCAGGAGCAGGTGCCTGTGCAGAAGTAGTCTCAACCTGTGCGGTCTGTTGTGCAGGTGCAACGTACTCGGTCTGCTGCTCAGCCTGAGGTGCAACGTAGGAAGTTGCGGGGGTCTGGTAGCTGCTGTAATCGTACTCGTAGCTGCTGTAGTCGTAGCTCAAGTCGGTTGCTGCAGGAACCTCAGCAAATGCGTTTGCGGGAATGTTGGAACCGATAACAGCAGCACCGGCAACAGCAACGATACCTGCGTTACGAACAATCTTCTTAGCCATTAGTAATATTCCTCCATTGCCTGACGAGGTAAGCTGTCGGGCGCGAGCATGGATTCACTCGGTCACTTGCGTGACTTAGCCCCTAGGCTTCTCCCCTAAGGAGAAACCGAAAAGTGGTTCCCCCGCTTCTGCCGTATTGGGTAGACGTTCCTTGAAGTGCTGGCAGAACTCGGCGAATTCACTCCAAGGGTGTCCTCTTACGATTAGGATTTGGACACAAAATGAGAATACACAGAAAACTCTCAGTTGTCACCTCGTGTCGCCACCTTTTTTCACTCTAATAGTGTCAAATAGTCCATAACAGAGAGTTATCAATACTTTACGAAAAGAACACTTGTTCTTCTAAAATAAGCCCCTGACTAGTAGTTTTATACAGCATTCCGCGAATTTGAGGGGTTTTATCGACACAAATATCCAGCATTCCCAGGTTTCTTTAAGGTTGATCCATATCTCTTAAAATTTTTTTCTGCGCGAACGTTAATTTTCTCCTGATAGTCGCGCTGTAAAGTTTTGCCATTTTACAGCAACTTCCGCGCTATATCTGGAATGTATCCCCAAAACCTGGTTTTGAACATCGCATCTGCAGAAGGTACGTCCGTCATGGATGCACTATGACACGCCAAATTCTCGACGATACAGATATATCGTCCCGAAGAGTACAATTCGGCAGCCACCCCTATATATTAAGGAGTAACCGCGGCTCACACCCGCCCATTCCCGAGAATTCAGGATATAACAGAACCGTGGAGCTCACCCTACGGTAAGCCCCACGGTCAATTATGAGATCTATACAAGAAGGCGCACTATCGGCCTCCTTCTAAAACCGTCCGGCTGGCGAACGATACATTCTTTAGAGTGCAGATGCGCGCTTGACCACAATAGCGTTCGCAACATCCAAATCCAGCGAGATAGAGGCATCTTCGCCATCAGCACGCACAATCACATCGTTATTGTCGCCGCCGACCACAGACACCGAAGCGCCAAAGGTAATACCGGCGTCGGCAAGCACCTTGAGCAGGTCAATATCCGTCTGGATAGATTCGGGGAAGCGTGAAATCGTGAAGCGATCCTCTGGTCCGGAATCACGGGCAGCAAGCGCCATAGGAACAGTACGTTCGTCGTTCTTTTCGCTGTCGACGCCGAGTTCTTCAAGACCGGGAATAGCGTTGCCGTAAGGAGAGAACTTAGGCTGATTGAGCATATCCAGAATGCGCCTCTCCACGTGATCGCTCATCACGTGCTCCCAGCGGCAAGCCTCATCATGTACATACTCGATATCCAGACCGATCACATCAGAGAGCAGACGCTCGGCGAGGCGGTGCTTACGCATAACCTCAACAGCCTTCTTGCGACCTTCATCGGTCAGTTCGAGGTGACGGTCGGGCTCAACAGTGAGCAGTCCGTGCTTTTCCATACGCGCCACGGTCTGTGAGACGGTCGGACCGGAATGGTCTAAGCGTTCCGCAATACGCGCACGCATGGGGGTAATGCCCTCTTCCTCAAGTTCGAGGATGGTGCGCAGGTACATTTCAGTGGTATCAATCAGATCGGTCATACCGTCTTATTCCCCTTATATACAACCTGCAGCCAAGCAAACGTAGCCTAGCCTTATATCGAACCTATATCTGAGTAACTATTATGTACCTTTTTAAGTAGTTTTGCCACGGATTACCCCGGCGCGTCGCTTGAAGCGAACTTTTCGCCTTAGAATCCATCTCGAAAATCGTTCCGAGTACATCCGCGAAAAGCAAAACTATCAAGGCGGCTCTCAGCAAAAGCTCACGCTAAACCTCTTCGGCATCCTCAGCGTCCTGCTGTTCCTCAGTGGATGCGCCCTCATCCTCAGCGCCGTTGTTATCACGTTCGCTGGCCTGCAGGCGATCCGCCCACGGCACCCACTCGGGGGCGAGAAGCGCATCATCACCGGGAATCAGACCGACTTCGCAGATAGTCGCGACCTTAGATCGAGGCGCCCGCGACAGAGTCGCAAACCAAAACCACCCGCGGTACCCCGGCAGCAGGCACTCAAAAAGATGCGTAGTCAAGCGCTCTTCTTCGCCGCGCAAATGATGCACCAGACCGATAGAGTTATGCGGTGCAACAGCCTCAACCCCGGTGAGTGCAATATCTTTTGCCTCCGCAAGAATATCGTCAACCTTCGTGGTGCGACGGCGCCTATGCGCAGGCCCCAGGGTGGGTTCCCCGGTAGGAAGTTCATCTTCCTTAACGACGAAAGGGTCATGCACAGCTGCCGTTGTCTCGGCATCATGTTCAAGCGTGGGCACGGTAGATTCGTCGGGCTGTTGGTTCACCTGTTCAGACATACTACCTATTAAAGCATCTCCCGGCGCGATGACGGCGAGGAGTTCGTGTGATGTTTTCGCCCGCATGCACCCATGTCAGACCCTAACCTGCGCAAACGCTGTGAATACTGCCCGCCACAGCGCAATATTGCGTTTTTCGGCGGGAGCAGGCCCATAAACCTGATACGGTTATGCCATGAGTAGCAAAAGCGTATCTTCCTCTGAGCCCGTAGAGGCCGCCGCTGCCCTTCCCTACACCCGAGCGATTCGCTGGCTAGGTACAGGCGGCGGTATTCTAGCCGTAGTATGCGTAATATGCGGCGTCGTCATGCTCCTCATGAAATGGGCGGGGGCGCATCCGCCAGCGCTCATGAGTCAGATTCCGCTGATTCTGCTTCCGGTCGCTTTTCTTGCGCTCATGGTCAGTATTGTGCTGGCGGTTCTGCGCAGGCGGGCAAGCTAAGACGCGCATACCGGTACATAAGATTTTCCGATAATTTTCCTGGTGAAAGAAGAGTACACAATGTCTACAGAAGCTAAACTGCTCGTCGTTGATGACGAGTTCAATATTCTAGAGCTTTTGGCTACATCCCTGCGGTTTGCGGGGTTTGAGGTTGTCACCGCCGGTAACGGTCGCGAGGCGATTGAGAAGGCTGAAAACGAGCAGCCGGATCTTATCGTCCTCGACGTGATGATGCCCGGCATGGACGGCTTTGAGGTGACTCGCCGTCTGCGCGATGCGGGGCGCACGTACCCGGTGCTGTTCCTCACCGCGAAGGACGCCACCGAAGATAAGGTTGCCGGCCTGGGCGCGGGCGGTGACGACTACGTCACCAAGCCGTTCTCGCTCGATGAGGTGATTGCCCGCATCCGCGCTATACTGCGCCGGTCACGCAACGCCCAGGAAGAAGACGACGCGATTTTGCGTGTGGACGACCTGAGCCTGAACATTGATACCCATGAGGTGTTCCTGGGAGAAGAGGAAATCGACCTCTCCCCCACCGAGTTCAACTTGCTGCACTACCTGATGCTCAACGCAAACCGCGTACTTTCGAAGGCACAGATTCTCGACCACGTATGGGAGTACGACTTCAACGGCGATTCCTCCATTGTGGAGTCGTACATTTCGTACCTGCGCCGCAAGATTGACAACAACCGCGAAGGACACGAACCGCTCATTCACACCAAACGCGGTGTGGGCTACATGATTCGCGGTTCTCGGAGCTAGTATCTCGTGCCACTGAAACCTGTTGATCGTCTTCCTCACTCGCTGTCGCTGCGAACTCAGCTGGTGCTGGTGACCTCGGTACTCATTGCGCTTGCCATCGCGGTCACCTCGCTCGTGGCGATTTCGGCATTGCGCGCCCAAATGGTGCATCAGCTCGACGAAGAGATGAAGGCGAGCTCTTCCTCGCTCGTTTCCTCCGTCGGAACCTCGCAGACCCGGCAGGACGGGGCGGTCGGCTCGTACCGGGTCTATGTACTCGATCAGGACGGAAACGTGCTGTACTCGATTGCGGGAGCCGATCAACAGGCGGAAAACGAGCCGGTTCTGACCGGCTGGGACTCCGAAAAGGTCAAGAAATACCACGAAACCGGCACGACCGTAAACTCGCGGACAGGCTCTAACGACTGGCGTATTATGCCGATTTCTTTGGAGTCTTCAACCAACGGTCAGGCATCTTCAATGGTGATTGCCCTGCCGCTGAAGCAGACGAACCAGGTGGTCGCGTTGGTTGGGGTGCTGACCTTCGCGTTCGGGCTTGCCACACTTGCCGCTGCAATCGCGATGACCTGGGTTATTGTGACCCGCACCTTCGAGCCGCTGGCGCGTGTGGAGCAGACCGCCGCGAAGATTGCCGCTGGGGATCTCTCGCAGCGCATCGAGGATTACAACCCCAGCAACGAGATCGGCAACCTGGCGATCTCGCTGAATACTATGCTCGCGCAGATTGAGAGTTCATTTAATGCACAGGCGAAGTCAGAGGCGAAGATGCGCCGGTTCGTGGGAGACGCCTCGCACGAGCTACGCACCCCGCTGGTGAGTATTCGCGGGTACTCCGAACTATACCGCCAGGGTGCCCTGCCCAATGACGAGGCCGTGGCAACCGCGATGGGGCGCATCGAGTCCGAGTCGAAGCGCATGGGCCAGCTGGTCGAGGATCTGCTCACGCTGGCGCGCATCGACGAACGCCGCGAATCTAAACTCGCCCCCTTCGATCTGTTCCACCTGGCGGTTGATGCCAGCAACGACGCCTACGCAACGTCGCCGGATCGTGAAGTCTCGCTTGTGGGCCTTACCGACGATGTGGCCCCCACAAGTGCACCCGTGATCGGCGACGAATCGCGGATGCGCCAAGTGGTCGCCAACCTGCTCACCAACGCGATGCGCTACACCCCGGCAGGTACCCCCTTAGAAATCGCGGTTGGCGTGCGCGAAGATGTTCCCGGATACCCGCTCTCGGTTATTGAGGTGCGCGATCACGGCCCGGGTATTCACGGTGAAGATCGCGAGCGCGTGTTCGAGCGTTTCTACCGCACCGATACCTCGCGTTCGCGTGAGACCGGCGGCACCGGCCTGGGGCTGTCGATTGTGGCGGCGATTTTGGAGCAGCACGACGGTTCTGTGCATATTGAGGAAACGTCCGGAGGCGGTGCGACCTTTGTTATTAGCCTGCCGTTCTATCCGGCGCCGGTAATGACCGATAACGGCGTTTCGCAGTAGCCGCTGGGCGGGGAGATAGTTCGTCATAGTTCGGCTGGCGCAGCTGAGAAACCGCATCCCATGCCGGTTTTAGGACGCTCTCGGACTGTGGATAACCGGTTTTTATGTCCCGCGCGGGCAGTTATCCACAGGTGGTAGGAACTGGGGGCGCATCGCGATGGGCGTTTCTCTAAGGTAGATGGTGAGCGCTGTACGGCACGGAATTCTACGGCAGATTTTCACGCGGCTGGCAGCTTTCGAAAAAACCTTTACACCCTACCCAGGAGGAATATCATGGCACAGTTCGTCGTCGATTCAGAGACTATTGCAGCGAAGGCAGCCCAGGCTAAAACCCAGGTCGCTAACATTAGCGCCGAGGTTACCGGGATGACCGCATCCCTACAGGATTTGCAGGGTTCGTGGACGGGCTCGGCATCGACGAACTTTCAGGCGGTGCTTGATAATTGGCGCGGCACCCAGAAGCGTGTGGAAGAGTCGATTACCCAGATTAACGAGGCTCTTGACCGTGCGGGTGTGAACTATGCGGAGACTGAAAACGCGAACGCTGCGATGTTTGTGGGCTAGGTTCCAGAGTCGCACTATATGCACTGAACTTTAACGAGATAGCATGCGGGGCTGCCGTGAAGGATTGATAGCGGACTTCACGGCAGCCCCGGTTTTTCTTAGGCGCAGATGCTCTGGTAACACCGTCTCTCGTGCGGACTGCGCCGATTTATGCAGGCAATTCGCGGGTTTATGATGCGGTAGTCTCTTGCCTAAACCGCAGCCGCCAGCTCTTCGGGGCTGCCGCCGTGTCGTAATGCCACAGGCTCGAACGATTGACCCGCCCGCGTGCCGTCTGCACCGCCGCCATGATGAGCACATTATGATCATCGACAACCTGCACGCCCTGTTTGGCGGGGTTGCCCTGCTGGGTGAAGGCACGCGCACGGTATGCGATGGTGTCGGCACGGCTAACGGAACGACCGGTCGCGGTCACCCACACCAGACGCTCGTGCAGCAGCGCAGAAATCTCGGCTTCGCTCATGCTCCCGCCGCGCATCTCAAGCTCACGTTCGGCGTGCACGGCGTCTTCGGGGTTCGGAGCGGAAAATTCCGGTTGTGCAGGTACCGATGCGGCGGTTCCCGTGGGGGCGGATGCAGGCTCTTCGGGCACGGCATTTTCCGTGACGCTTCCCTGAGAGTTGCTCTCCTGCTCGGCTTCCTCGAACCCTTCGCCTTCAAATTCTTCGTTCTCTTCGGCTTCTGATTCGGCGAGTTCCTGCTCGGCGAGCACTCGCTGCTGCACCTGCGCCTCGCGCTCTGCGGCACGTGCGGAGGCTTCAGCAAGTTTCGTTTTCCGCTCCTGCACCGCCTGCGGATCGGGTGCGGCAACGGCGGATGCGGGTTTGAGAATCCCGTTGAGTTTCAGGGAGTCGAACCCCTGGCGTGCGCGTTCCACCTCGGTTTCGGTGAAGTCTTCGAGGCTCAGGTGCGCATCCGCAGCAAGAGTATCGGGGTCTTGGGCGTGAGCATGGTTCGCGGTTTCAGGAGTTTGGGCGGCTTGAGCGCTCGGGGTGCTCTGTTCACCCGTTGTACGGGGCGAGCCGGGAAATCCCGGGCCGGTTTCGGGTTCTCGCCCCTCTTTGAAGGCCTGTGCGGCTGCGTTCGCGCGGGAGTCTGCGGCCTCGTTCAGCTCGTGCCCAGCATGCCCTTTAACCCAGACCATCTCGTAGTCCCTGCCGGTGCTTGCGGCATCGAGCGCTTCGAGCAGGTCACGGTTTTGCACGGGTTTACCGTCGGCCTTTTTCCAGCCGCGTTTCTTCCACCCGGGCATCCACTGGGTGAGGGAGTTAATCACGTACTGGCTGTCGCAGTAGATCAGAAGTTTGCTCTCGGCGCGGTGTGCGGTCGCCTCAAACAGGTCGAGAACTGCCTTGATCTCGCCCATATTGTTGGTACCGTGCTCCCAGCCCCCTGCTGCCCAGTGGTTCTCGTCAATGTACCATGCCCATCCGGCAGGCCCGGGATTACCAAGCGCGGAGCCGTCAGCCGCCGCAATAATCTGATTCTGCATGCTCTCGACTTTACCTTACACGCTCGTAAAGCGCAGAGTGTGGCGTCAGTTCATGAAGCTAGAGGTTTCGTCACGTCACACAGGTTCCAGGCGGCGGGCGGGTAGACTTAGGGTATGACCATCCACTCTATATCTTCCGGGGATGCGGATGTTTCACGCACGCATATCAGTGTATTTACCCTGCCCACCCGCACCTTTACAGGCGGGTTAAGGTTCACGTGGCTTGACTATGTGGGCGAGCAGGCTCGGCGCAAGGCGGCGTCGATACACAGCCCGTCGGCCTCGGTGAGTTACCTGGCTACTGAAGCCCTCATGCGGGCGGTGGCCGCGCCTCGGCTGGGTATTTCGGGGCGGAGCGCACGCACGATCACGGTGGATCGGTCATGTCGGCTCTGCGCGAGCGGTAAACCGCACGGTAAGCCGCGCATTGCGGGCGTGAATTTCAATATGTCGCAGGTTCCCTCGCTGGCGGCAGGCGGTTTTTGTGCCCAGCAGCAGGTGGTTCTCGGCATTGATCTTGAGGGGGTTCAGGCCTCACTTTTCCCAGGTTTTGCGCGGGTTGCGCTCACCGTCGACGAACGTGCCGACTATGAGTCTCTGCCGCCAGGCCAGCAGCAGGCGGCGGGAGTTGCCATCTGGACCGCGAAGGAGGCAGTACTCAAGGCAACCGGGCACGGGCTAAGTGTTTCACCGCAGACGGTACAGATTGAATGTGACGATGCGACCTTGGCGATGGTCAGCGCCCTGTGCGAACCGGCAAACCCGCTGGATGCTCCGGGCAGACAGGATCGCCCCTGCGAGCATGAGCTTTCTGTAAGTCCGCGAGTGAGTGTGCGTGCCACGCTCACTCTGCCCGAAGATTTAGATACATCAACAGAGGAGACGTCGGCGGGCGGTGAGGATGCCGGTAAGCATCAGACCCCGAAAAACCGCGATATATCGGGCGACAACACCCCTGCGAATAGCGAGCGCTCGTTCTTTATTACCTGGTCGGTGCTGACGCTCAGCCCGGTAGCGCATCCAACGGCGGATACGGCGGGGCGGGCGGCGCATCCCGAACGGTTCCTGCTGGCGGTGGCAACCGAAGACACCGTTCCCGTGGTGGATGTACACTCGGTCGCCACACCGCTGGATGTTAAGCGTCTGCTGGAACCGCCTGCGGCAGCGTATTAATGCCCAGTGCGCGCCCGAAACTGCCCAGTTTCGTACCGGTTTCGGTGTGTTCCAGCGCCGGGTCTGACTCAGCCACAATGCCCGCGCCCGCATAGAGGATGGCGGTTTGCGCATCAACCTCAGCACAGCGCAGCACGAGCGCCCACTGGCCGCTTCCGTCCGCGTTCATATAGCCGATGAGCCCGCCAAAATAGTCGCGGCTAAACGGCTCAAGTTCGGCGATCATACGCCGCGCAGCCTCGGTGGGGGCGCCGCAAATCGCAGGGGTCGGGTGAATGGCGCGTGCACCATCCAGGCAGGTCATACCCTGCTTAAGCACACCCGAGATGGGGGTGCCCAAATGCCACAGCTGCGGGGTCTGCAGAAGCGAAGGCTCCTTAGGAATAGTGAGCTGGCGGGTCATAGGTTCCAGCTGCGCCCGAATATCGGCGATAACGGTCGCATGCTCGCCACGGTCCTTACGCGAAGCCATAAGCCGCTGCCCAAGAGCCTCATCCTCGGCGCTTCCATGCTCGGCGATGCGCGGCGCACTGCCCGCCAACGGGTGCGTTTTGAAGGCGCTGCCTTCCCCGGTGTCGGGTTCCGTACTGAAAATCAGTTCCGGCGAGGCACCCATCAGATATGGATGCTCCAACCCGCGGTGGTCCTGCGGCAGCTTAACGCTAAAAACAAACGTGTTGGGCTGCTGGGCGCGCAGGTTGTTATACACCTCGGCAAGGTCAAGTGTGCCCGGCGCATAATCGGCGCGCAGCAGGCGAGAGAGCACGACCTTATCCAGCTGATGCGCCTTCATACGCTCAACGGCGGTCGCCACCGCCTGCCGATACTCGGGATTTTCGCGGCCCTCAATCTGCGTTGGTTCGGCGAGTGTAACCTCATGCTCGGGCACCGGAATGTCGTCGATCTGCAGGCGTTCGGGCACAAAGAGATGCGCGGGGGCGTTCGGGTCGAAAGGAATCAGACCGACCACGGCGGTACCGGCGGATTCGGCGGCGGCGCGCGCATCCTCAAGGGCGACCTGGCGCAGGGAACCGGCGGTACGCATCACGCGGGTTCCGGTGGCAAACATAAAATCAGGAAGATTATTGCTCACTGATAACGCCTTTCGGGTCTGTTAGAAGGTTGCGCCGCCATCGGCAACAATATTTTGCATGGTGATATGCCGTGAGGCATCGCTGATGAGGAAGGCATTCACCGCCGCAATATCGGCGGGTTCGGCGATGCGCCCGAGCGGAATTCCCAGGCGGAAGGTCTCAGGGCTGCCCGCCACGGGTAGGGCGCTGAGGTCTTCGCCGTTCCACGCGTCGGTCACCATGGGGGTGCGGGTGGTGCCGGGGCAGACCGTGTTCACGCGAATGCCGTGGCGCGCCAGCTGCAGCCCAAAGCTTGACGATACCCGCGCCGCTGAGGCTTTCGAGGCCCCGTAAGCACCGAACTCGGCGCGGGGCACGCGGGCGGCGTTGGAGGCGACCGTCACCAGCGAACGCGTGTTCTCGGGCGATGTCTGCACCTGCTCAATCATAGCGCGCGCGAACTCACGCAGGCACAGGAAAACGCCGTCAGCATTGACCGCATGCAGCCGTTTCCAGTCTTCAAAAGAGGTGTCTAAGAGCGGTTTGCTGTGCACGATTCCCGCCGCCAAGACGGCGCCTTGGATAGGTTCATCCACTTCAGCGGCGGCACGTGCGAGCGCCCGCACCGATTCTTCGTCGCTCACGTTAACGGAGCGGTAGCGGAAGATGGCGTCGCCGTAGGCGGCGAATGATTCGTGCGGTTTGTCCGCCAGATCGGCGGCATACACCGAATAGTTATTCTTGATGAGTTCGTGCACGGTTGCCGCGCCGATTCCGCCGTTTGCGCCGGTCACGATAACCCAGCTCATGCGCATACCTTTAGGAGTTCCGGTTCGTCTGCTGTGACGAGGGCACCGGTGTTGATGTTCTCCAGCACCTCAGCGGTGTTAAGCACGCGGGCGCATCGACCCGAGGCGTATTCACAGGCCATGCGGTGCTCTTTTTCGGTGAAGTCGGCGAGCGCATCCGCCACCATGAAGGGCTGAATATCGCGCATGAACGCTTCAAGGGCGGTGGTCAGGCAGCCGATATGTGCGTATATGCCGCCGATGATGAGCTGATCGCGCCCGAGGTCTTTGAGCTGCTCTTCGAGCGGGGAACGCACGAAGGCGGAGTAGCGCCATTTAGTGAGCACAGTATCGGCCTCGGTGGGGGCGAGTTCGTCGAGAATTTGGGCGTTTTCGTCGTCCTGCAGGCCGTCGCCCCAGAAATCGGTCAGCAGGCGCCTGTCGGCGGGGTTCTGGCGGGGTGGTTGGGCGGTGTAGTAGACCGGGATGTTCGCCGCGTGTGCCGCATCTAGTAGGCGGCGAATATTGGCAATGGCAATATTAATTTGAGCGTCTGGGAGGGGTTGTCCGTCGCGTTCCAGCTCAAAGGCGCGCACGAAATAGCGCTGCATATCATGCACGAGAAGCGCGGCACGCGCGGGATCGACCCGCCAGTTTACACGGTTTTGATGTTCCTGTTCGCGGTACGAATAGGGGGCAATCTTGGGTAGCGCCATATGATCTTCTCCTGCCATTGAGTTACAACAGCTTAGGGGGTTCTTAATAGAACGTTTGTCTGTCTGCAAGTACTATATTAGGTCATCCTTAGCTAATAGATATAGACACCCCGTAACTAAACGAGCTTCCCAACCCGCCGCCGCATCACGACAGCACGGGTTGGGAAGCTCGCAGGCACCCCAAAGTCTCCTGTTATTTCAAAGGTAAAGTTTAATTCACAGGCACCGTATTCGCCAAAACCTCATTCAGTCCTTCGGTAATCGAAGGGTGAGTGTAAATTTCATCACGTAGCTGCGATGCCGTAATATTGTGGCGCATTGCCAACGCCACAAGGTTGATAACCTCCATAGACTCAACCACCAACAACTGAGCACCAAGAATCTGGTCAGTCTCGGCATCAATCACAAACTTCATGATGCCACGCGGGTTCTCCAGGGTCTTCGCACGCGGCATGGCGGCGATAGCGGCAACAGGCTTGGCGGCAACCTTGATGGTATGACCGGCGGCGAGCGCATCACGCTCAGTCAGGCCGACGGACGAGAGCGGCGGGTTCATGTAGATGGTCGCGGCAACCGCCTGGCGATCCTTCGTGGAGCGGGAACCGTCGCCAAGCAGCTGCGAGAGCACCACGCGGTAGTCATCCAGCGAAATGTAGGTGAACTGCGGGCCGCCGTTAACGTCGCCAAGCGCAAAAATATTCGGTGCCGTGGTGCGCAGGTGCTCGTCGACAGCGATTGCGCCGTGCTCGGTGGTTTCGATGCTCGTGTTCTCAAGCCCCAGCCCCTCGGTGGCGGGTTTGCGCCCGGTTGCGACCATCACGTAATCCACCTCAAGGTGCTTGGACGCACCCTCGGAGTCCAGGTAGTTCACGGTCACGGAGTCGGCGTTATCGGTAACGGTCTCTACACGAACACCCGCGTGAGCGGTAATGCCTTGGTCGGCGATAATCTCGCGTGCCGCCTGGGCGACGTCGTCATCATAACGCCCGAAAAGCGCGGGAGCACCTTCAAGCAGGGTTACTTCGGTGCCGTAGGAAGAGAAAATACCGGCGAACTCGACACCGATGGGGCCGCCGCCGATAATGCCCAGGCGCTTCGGGCGCGGTGTGAGCTTCTGCAGCTCGGTAGAGGTGAGCACGCGCTTCGATTCGCGGGCGCCCGGGATAGGCGGGATAGTCGCCACGGCACCGGTGTTGATGATAAAACAGTCGGCGGTGACAACCAGTTTATCCTCGCCCGCAGTAACCTCGACCTCGGTATCTGAAAGGAACCGCGCGTGACCGTCAATGAGTTTGGCGGTGGCATTCGATTCGAGAATTTCGCGGTTCTTCGCGCGCATGGCACCGGTGAGTTTGTCACGGAAAATCACGGCGCTCTCATAGGCGGCGTTCGCAGCGTCAGCATTGTGCTCGCCGAGGGCACGGAATTCATCAGCCCGGTGCACAAGCGCCTTGGTGGGCACGCATCCAATATTGATGCAGGTGCCGCCGTACATCTCTGAGGACTGCTCGATCAGGGCGACGTTCTTGCCGGTTTTCGCGTAGGCGCCAGCGAGGGTTTTGCCGCCCTTGCCGAAGCCGATAACGACCATATCAAAGTGAAGGCGCGCGGTAGTCATAGTGTTCTCCCGGTGAAGTTTGAGGTGTTTATAATTCGTGTCTGGTGTTCCGGTGAACTTCAACGGTCAGCGTATGGCATTTATTCCTGGTTTTTGCAAGAAAACATTAAGTTTTTTGACGCTACGCTGGCGGGCCGTCTACCTTATCTTATGCAGTCTAAAAAAGCCTTTATGTGAATAAAGAGTTGGAAATCCCGCTTTATTCACATAAAGGCTCTTTTTACACCCGGCAGTGAGGGTGCAAGCTACCGCGACACCACGCTTACACGCTCGCACTGATGCTCCCCCGACTCGATAAGGTCAAGCACGGCGACCGCAAAATCCGCATAGCTGATTTCGCTCTGCCCGTCGGCATTCATCGTCAGCACATCGCCTGCCAGCTGGTATTCGCCCGTGCGCTCACCCTCAGGGTTAAACACCAGGGCCGGACTCAGATACGTCCAGACAACATCGCCGCGGATGCGCAGCGCATCATACGCCTGTGTTTTCGCGATTGACAGCGGCTTGAACTCTTCCGGCATAGTGGGCGAATCCACTAGACGCTTAGTCTTTGTGTCGTCAGTGTACAGGCTACCGGCACCGCCGATAACGAGCAGGCGGGTCGGGGTGCCACTGAGCGCATCTGCAAGATGTACTAAATGACCCTTATGCTGGTGAAAGTTTTCAGGAGTCTGTATGCCGAATGCATCCACCACTGCATCGAACCCCGACAGGTCGTTGCGAGTGAGCGCGAAAACGTCCTTAATGAGCGTGTGCTGCGCCGGGGTGGGGTGTTCGGAACGCATGATGGCGGTAATTTCATGCCCGCGTTCGGTGGCCTCTCGCACGACGAGAGTACCGGATTTACCGTTTGCACCGATGACTGCGATTTTCATGTTTCCTCCGCGATAAACGTTGTATTCTTAGGACGTATTCAACGCTACCGACGCGATAAACACCTGTGAAGACGGCACTTTAACGTGCCTTAGTTACTTTAAGGAACTAAAGTGTTTAATCAAGACTCCTACACAGATCCTGAGTTACCGCAGTGCCCCGTCGAAGCCACACTGGAGGTTATTTCAACGCGCTGGGGCGCTCTCATTGTGCACTATTTATTGAACGGGCCCCTGCGATATAAGGAGCTTCAGCGCTCACTCGGCAATATTTCGCAGAAGGTGCTCACCGAAAACCTGCGCCAGCTTGAGGCTCGCGGAATTCTCACCCGCACCGTCTACGAGCAGGTGCCGCCGCGCGTGGAGTATAAGCTGACCGAGCTGGGGCAGAGCATGCGCACCCTGTTCGATGCGCTGTGGGCGTGGGGCGAACGCTATCAGAAGACCGTCGCGCAGAGTTAGTTGTGAAAGAACGGCGGCGACGGTGAGCGTTATTGCGGCGGTTAACTTTGTCGCACCTCGATTTTCTATTGTGGGATTTGTTATGTATTCGGCGGTTATTTAAGTCGCCGAATGCGAAATAAGCCCCAGAATAGACAAGGGCAGTACTGGCTGTTACGCCACCTTGAGCGGTTGGATTGCCGCTATCTGCTCACCCTTGAGGTCTTCCACCATATCGAGCTCATACGTGGTTTGCAGGTTTAGCCAAAACTGCGGTGTCGTGCCGAAGTATCGGGCAAGGCGCGCAGCTGTATCGGCTGTGATTCCTCGCTTGCCGTGCACGATCTCATTGATGCGCCGGGGCGGCACGCCAATTGCTACCGCCACTTTATTCTGGGTAATCCCAAACCCTTCAATAAAGTCTTTCAGCAGGACTTCTCCGGGATGAATTGGCGCAATTTTGTCAGTGATAGTCAACGATCTCTACCTCCTCAGGTCCTAAATCGGTCCACCTAAAACATATTCTCCACTGATTATATTGTCTGCATATAACGTGTGGGGCGGCGCGGTAACTGACAGAAGTACATCCCATCCTGCGGGTTGCTTTGTGTTTCGCAGCTTAAATAGCCTCAAAATAGATGTGCCTCTGCCCCTTTGGAATCTAGACTGGTGGTAAACACTTTTACCCCCGAATGAAGGAGCCGCTATGGATGCCCGCGATGTTCTGTGCGAAGCTGCAAGCCGACCCGCAACTGAGGCGAAAGCCCTTGTAAACACCCTGCCCGCAGGGGCATTGAACGCGCACGCGGGTGGGCATACGAATTCGATCGCCTGGCTGCTGTGGCATGCGGGGCGGCAGATGGATGCGCAGCTCGCGCAGCTGACCGGCAAGCCGCAGGTGTGGCACAGTCAAGGGTTTGATGCCCGATTCAACCTGGGCGAACTGGGCGATACAGAGGGCTACGGGCATACCGCAGAGCAGGCGTGCGCCGTCGTGGTGGAGGATGCCGCGCTGCTGGTCGAATATTTGGGTGCGACCACCGCGGCGTTGAGCGAGTACATCGCGGGTTTGAGCGAGGCTGATTTGGATGACGTGATTGATACGTCGTGGACTCCGCATGTGACGCGCGGGGTGCGGCTGGTGAGTATGATCGACGATGCCGCCCAGCACGTGGGGCAGGCGGCGTATGCGGCGGGCATTCTCACGGGCGGGGCCGGTTCGGGCGGGGAGGCATAGTGACTGTTAGTGCGAGCGGAGCCGAGATATCTTCTATTAAATAAAAAAGATTTTCCGAAGAAAGGTAATAAAATATTGAAAATTATTGATATCCTTCATGAGTTTTATGGTGATTTTGATTTCATTAAAGAAAAATGGAATGAGGACTATGAAGGTCTCCTTATTAAGACAAAGGAAGGGCAAAAATATAAAAGGTGTCGTTTAGCAAAGAGGACACCCAAAAAAGAAGGCTACTTTACAGTCTTTTGGAAAAAAGACCAAAACAATAATAATGTTCCTTATACTAATGAAGACTTGGGTGATGAACTTGTTATTGTCGTAATCGACAGCTACAACAGTGGGCTATTTATTATTCCGAAAGAGGTGGCAGTTAATAAAAGGATTCTCTCTACAAGGGATAGTAAGGGGAAGATGGCCATGCGTTTTTATCCACCTTGGTGTACAAATTTAAATAAAACAGCTCAGTCAACGCAAAAATGGCAGTTAGAATACTTTCGGAGTTATAAAATTGGGAATTAAGTATATTTGAAATAAATATTGGCAGAGGGCAATGATATTAAAAAGTTAGAGAGTATTACAGGTGCGGCCAGTTCGAGAGGGGTAGCGTAGTAACAGTCAGTAGGGGCGGAGCCGATGGGTATGATAGTGCAACCCCCGAGCGGGTCGTGACGGTTGAGTGTGTGTACCATAACCATCGGAGCCTGCCGTATATTTCGCCGGAACGCGACCTGACGGCGTGGCTTGAAGAGGTGGAGCTGTTGTCGTCAAAGCTAGTTCCGAAGTGGGTGCTTGAGATGCTTGACGAGATTGAGCTTTCCGGCGGGCGCGTGTTTGAGGTGACGGCGGGCGATATTATTCTGCTGTGGCGCGTGGGTTTCGATACGTTTACCACGCAGAGCTGGTTCCCGAAATATTTTGAGTACACCTACGGGATTGATGCGGCGTTCGACCTGCGGATGCTCGTTGAGACCGGATTCGTGGAGGTGGAGTCTGCCACGGATTCTCTGGACTTGGTGACCGCCCCGGCGCTACGTAAAGCCCCGAAGGATGCGGGCGTGAGCGGGTTGAGCGGTGCGAAAAAGGCCGAGCTGATGGGTTTAGCTCGGGAACACCTCTCCCCCGCCCAGTTTGAGGATGCGGTTCCCATGCGATCCTACAAACTCACCACCGCAGGACTGGCACTACTTGACGCCCACCCCGAGGTGGTGGCTAAGCATCTGAAGAAGGATTAGAGTTCTCGCCTCTTAGGGCTTTCCGGAGAAAGTTTTGAAATAGACTCTTACACCACAGGAATATAGACCGAATTTTAGAAGTCTTAATATCACCAGAAACCTCAGGCTTATTGTTACAACCAATATCTAACCCGTAGTTCCATGAGGTCCACTCGGGATACTCTTCTTTAATTTCCCAGTCCTTATAAATCCTAGTCTTTTCAAACCCTTCCCGCTCTTTAATCTCTCTAGGAGTCTCGACAAGGCTAATAGATTCCCTCGCTAAATAAACATCCCGAAGTGCATGATATCCATTACGGAAAATAATATTTTTCTGTGTTTTATTAAACTTCTCTGCACGAAAAGTCATGACCCCTGCAAATATAAAACTTGCAAAAAATATAATAAATAACCAGAAAGGCGTACGTCCTGTAGCGACACCAAATCCTAGAGTTATAAAGTTGATCAGAAAACCAATAATTAAAGTTATACTTATAGCCCAATTCTTTAATACCATTTTCTCCCATGAAGGTCTTGGATAATATCTTCCCCCTGAACTTAGTTTAATTGAAGTTAAATTTTCCCTAACTTCAGCTGATAAAATACCAAGTTTAATAACCTTATTTTCTAGAGTGGCTCGCTTAATAATATCATTATAGGTAGACTGAATAGCATTTATATCCAATTCATGTTTAATATTCTCAGGGTAATCGCTAGAATCCTTCAAAATCGTCGACCATTTCTCCAGACGTAACAGCTCTGGCGGAGTCGCCTCTTTTCTATTCTCAAACTCTTCCCTAGACACCTTCGTGCCACGACGAGAGCCAAAATATGACATGAGTGCCGCAACAAGAGGAACTACAACGCTGATAACAACATCTTTAACTTCCACAGTACCCTCCTAGATAAATAAGACCTAGAAACCACATTCAATAAATATTCGAAATTCCTCCAAATTTTTCCTTATCTCTTAATACTCCCCTTAGCCACATCAATACCAATACTATAGGCCTTAAATTTAGTACCGTAGACAACAATAAAGATTCAACGATTTATTTTATATCTCTTTTTGCAGTTTCGTATGCATCCTCTAAATCTTGATCTATATTTTTAGTATCTTTTCCAGAAGAAAGCCTGTAGGTCATATATAGTTGACGGGATTCTAACCGAAGATAAACAGACATCGCTATTTTATAAATATTTACTTCTTCATCGTTAGAAAAACGTAATTCTTGATCTATATATATACCAGAAGATTTAAGGGATTCAAAATAATATGGTATCAATATATTCATAGCTTCATTATTGATATTTTCAATTCTTTTATCTAAAATATTTTGATAAATAAATATCTCCAAGACTGGAAGAACAAACAATGAAAATACACATATAACGAGGATGGAAAAATAATTATAAATTGATAAATTAATATGAGTCGGAGAAGTAAATGACATATTCATAAAAATGACGTGAGAAGGTAAATTACTCTGACCAAAACCAAAAAAACCTGTAAGTGCTGCAAGTACTATAACATGCAGGATTGCTAGTAAGATATAAAATGAAAAAGCAGAAAATAAATACTCAAAGAAATATTCAGAGAAAAATGAGTATCGTGGTTTATAAGTTCTAGAAGTGATTCT
This sequence comes from Rothia sp. HMSC071F11, assembly GCF_001809115.1. Taxonomy (NCBI): domain Bacteria; kingdom Bacillati; phylum Actinomycetota; class Actinomycetes; order Micrococcales; family Micrococcaceae; genus Rothia; species Rothia sp. HMSC071F11. Next base: position 4,100 of record NZ_KV795769.1, on the reverse strand, counting down.
CCAATTAACAATATTTTTATCAAAATTTAACAAATAATATATTGAAATAAGTATCCCCATAACAAATATTGTAGTTAAGGCTCCAATAATAAGTTTCAAATCAAATTTTAGTTTAATCTCATACGTAGCCCAATAAAAAAGCACAAGAATAAAACTTTGAAAAAGTGTACCGAATAAAATTGTAAAAGCTATATATTTATACATTCCTTTTATCTTATTCTTACCACCTCCAACCAATGATATTAATCCAGCACTTTCTATTCTTCCAGGTATCTCGTTTCTGAGTTTATAGTGTGTATAGTTACATGGTTTCCGATTTTTTTCTTTTTGCACATGCAGTTCATAAATCCATGCAGAAATCTTATTTAACCCATTATTTCCATCCTCAATTTTGCGTATATCATAGCATGATTTCATAATTTTATCATGTGTTGTTAGGTCTATATTATTTACATGCCTTGAAATCGATAGAATAAACCATGACAGAAATAAAAATACCCATACTGGTATATCCGAATTTATTCTAGAACGATCATCTTCTATATTTAGAAGACCGCATATAAATGATATGAACCAAACGCTTCCTAAAACATGCGTTATAGTCCATACATATTTTTTATAAGCAGACTTTCTTGCGTAATCATCAGGAGACGTCCAATTATTTTCATTCTCATTCCTAAGATTTAAAAAGAGAGTTAATATAAGCGTAGCAAATGCTGTTATTATAGATGTATTAAAATTAAATAAAAATGTCACAATTAACATTATATTTTTGGCGATCTCTAAATAATTATTTATATTTATATTCAAATTTTCAGGATATGCAACAATTACATAAGAAAGCCCACATATAAAGATTAGATTTAGAAACCAGACCTGTATTGGATAGAAACAAGATTCAAAGAATTTTTTCCAACCTTTTTTCTTATCTTCTTCACTTATCCAATTCATGATCTCTTCTCCATTAATCCTATTACAAAAATAGCATGGTGTGTGCTGGCGTTGGAAGAACTTTTAGTTCTTTCCTACAGCGACCAGTAGATCTTAGCCCTTTATAGTTCCGCATCAAACCTTCAAGCTTCACTTATCTAGCACTTTACCGTTAAGTTTCTCTCAGGTGGGGATTTCGGGTAAGAACTTCCAAAAATTTTGTTTGTGCCGTGTGATAACAGGAAACCCACGGCGACACGCCGCATTGGCATATCACCACCTCACACCCGCCACTCTGCGGGATACCCCAAGAGCACCGCGCGAGCAAATAGGATTTCGACGAAAAGATAGCGAAATGTTATCTTTTCGTCGAAATCCTATTTGCTCGCGCGCTTACACTAGTGTTATGTGCCTGATCGCGATGCTGTGGCTAAGTTAGCTGGCTCGATGAAGACCCCAGAAAAACACGAAGCCCTGCCCACGCATCCGGCCTTCGAGACCGCGTTTACCTATATTTCTCGGAGTCCGGGTATTCCTCATCAGTCACCGGGTCGCCCCAAACAGCCTCACCCGCGTTCACCACGATATGCGAAAGCCACGAATCGGCAGCGGCACCGTGCCAGTGCTTCACCCCATTACGGGCGACCGCCACATCCCCGGCGTGAAGTTTGCGGGGCTCCTCGCCCTCCTGCTGATACCAGCCCTCACCGGCGGTCACCAACAAAATCTGGTACCCACCCACATGCTTATGCCATTTAGTACGGGCACCGGGCTCAAAACTCACGTTCGCCACCTTGGCGCTCACCTCCGGGTCAAACACCAGCGGGTAGTTGTAGCTTGACGGCATATCCGGCGCTGTCGATACCGGGTTCACCTCACCCAGCGGGAAAATACCTTCGGTTACTTCGGTCTTAAACTTTGACATCATGAGTTCCTTTCGGCATAGGTTTCATCTAAGAAACCTTCCGTATCTTTAGTCTACTCTCGCTGACAACTTCGTGAGAAGCGGTGGGAGGGAGAATGTTGAGGCGGCGACGGGACGTGATGGCAGGGTGATGGTTTTATTTGAAGCGGCTTGCCCTCATCTCAGGTCCACTGTATCTATCAGTTTGTCATCCCGTGGGTTCCACACCTATTCAGCGAACCTTCCACACCCCACCCACCAGCTCTCTTACCAGTGATAGAATCCACAGTATTATGAGACGCACCACAGAGCCTTCGCCTGAGCCCCCTGAACCATCTAAGCCGCACACCCCAACAAATACACCAGACTCAACCGCAAATCCCACATCCACAGCATCAAAACCCACATCAGCAACGCCGCTGAACGCCCGCGGACAACTCACGCTCCTGACCGCGCAGGTTTCTGATGCTCTTGCGTCCAGCATCCAAGCTATCGCTATGCCCCTGCTGACCTACGGCGCTACCGGCGACCTCGCTCACTCCGCTATTGTCATGGTCGTCGAGGCAATCCCCGTCATTCTCTTCGCGCCCTTCGCAGGCACCATCGCCGACAAATTCAACCGCAAAACCCTCACCGTCAGCTTCAGACTCGCCAGCGCCGCCCTACTCATCGCATCCCCAGCCCTCTACGCCGCCGCAGGACTACCCGCCTTCCTCACCATCGCATTCCTCGTCTCAACCTTCGGCACCTTCTCATCCCCCGCAGCCTCCGCCGCCATGCCCTCCCTACTCGGCGACGACTACCAAAAATACATGGCACGCCACGGCAGCCTCATCTTCCTCGCCCAAACCCTCGGTCCCACCATCGCAGCCGCCGTCGCATCCTTCACCACCCCAGCCCTCGCCGTCGGATTCGCAGGAACCCTCAACCTACTTGCCGCCCTCACCGTCGCCACCATACGCAACTACGACCTCACCCACGCCGAACGCACCGCCACCGTACAGGAACACCACACCGGCAGACTCCTGCGC
>NZ_KV795769.1:691-1135 GCF_001809115.1 Rothia sp. HMSC071F11 | reverse complement strand
CGTACAGGAACACCACACCGGCAGACTCCTGCGCGAAGGTGCCGCCTACACCGCACACAACCCCATCGTGCGCGGCATGCTCACCTTCTGGTTCCTCTCCATCGCCGCCGTACCCATCACCACCCTGCCCATGCTCGAATACCTCACCCGCGACCTCGGGCACGACTACACCGCCTTCGGAATCGCAACCTCCGTCTACGCCGCCGGATGCGTGATCAGCTCCTGGCTTTCAGCCAAACTCGGCGTCGGTACAGGCGCCAGGCGGGTGCGTATGACCAAACGCGGGTGGATGTGCATCTCCGGAATCGGCTACGGCGCCGTCTGCCTGAGCATGGGACTACACCCGGCGCTGTGGGCGGTACTCGTGCTCTGGTTCATCTGGGGCATGTTCTACGGACCCGAAGAAGTGCTCGGGCAAGTCCTCTTCGCAGACGCTATCGACGA
>NZ_KV795769.1:0-591 GCF_001809115.1 Rothia sp. HMSC071F11 | reverse complement strand
CGTTCGGCGCGATCAACACCATCGTTGCCGGAGGGTCACTCTTCGTTATCGCCACCGTATTCACGTTCATTCTCGGCCCAACCGCACGAGCGATACAGGCGCAGGAGGCACGGGATGAGACAAAGAGTCGCGCGGGTGCATGATTTGCTCTGCGCATCGCTTTGGCGCATCATCGCCTCGCGCCCACTACGCTGCGGGATGCCCGAAACATCGCGAGCAGATAGTATTTCGGCGAGAAGATAACAAACCGCTATCTTCTCGCCGAAATACTATCTGCTCGCGCCCTAGGGTTGGGTTATGTATATGCTCGAGAAACCTACCCGCGCTGTAACAGCACCATAACCTCATAGTGGTTCGTGTGAGGGAACATATCGAGCACACGCGCAGCGACCGGCTTATAGGAAGGCATGCGCGCCAGGTCAGCGGCAAGGGTTTTCGCGTTGCAGCTCGAATAAATCACGTGCTCAATCCCCGAGCCCTCAGCCCAGGCGCACAGCCTCTCACCAATACCTCGCCTGGGCGGATTCACCACCAGCATCTCGGGGGTTTCACAGGCGTTCACGGCGAACTCGGTCGCATCCCCCGCCGCAA
>NZ_KV795768.1:0-429 GCF_001809115.1 Rothia sp. HMSC071F11 | reverse complement strand
CGGGTGAGCATATTAAGGGTGCGACGAGTGCGGCACGTGAGAGCAGCATCCCGGTGATTGAGGTCTACGACAGCGTAGATACCGGGCGCGGAGTCTGGAGCCTGGCCCCCAACCCCGAGCAGCTTTCGCAGGCGTATGTGCAGGCTTCGCAGCCGAGTACCCAGAGCATCGTGATAGCACCCAAGGATACTGAGGTGAAGATTCCGCAGGTTGCAGCCAAACATGCGTACGACCGCGATACCGATGTGCGTGAGCTGGCGCAAGACGTCAAGAAAGAGTCCCAGAGCTACGGGGCTTCGGCGAATATCTTCGTTTCGGGTTCGGCAATTCGCCAGGCTAAAATCGTCAAAGAGCTGCAATACGCCGGGGTGACGGCTCAGATTCTTTTGAGCCCGCAAGCCGTATCGCCCATTTTCGCGCGAACCCTTG
>NZ_KV795767.1:0-495 GCF_001809115.1 Rothia sp. HMSC071F11 | reverse complement strand
AGATTGTGTTCCCCGCGGCTATTCTGCGCCCGCCATTCTTCGACCCTGAGGCCGACGACGCAGCGAACTACGGCGGTATCGGCATGGTAATCGGTCACGAGATCGGCCACGGGTTTGACGATAAGGGTGCGCTCTATGATGGCGACGGCGCGCTGAATAACTGGTGGACCGAGGAGGATTTCGCCGAGTTCACCAAACGCACGAGCGCGCTTGTGCAGCAGTATAATGCCTACACCCCGGCGAACCTTGACCCGCAGAAGTTCCAGGTGAATGGTGAGCTGACGCTGGGCGAGAATATCGGCGACCTTTCGGGTCTGTCGATTGCGTTGAGGGCCTATGAGATTGCGCTTGCCGAGCAGGGCATCACCTCGCTGGCGGACGCACCGGTCATTGATGGCATGACGGCCGCGCAGCGCCTGTTCTGGTCCACCGCACAGGGATGGCGCACCAAGTCACGCCCGCAGCATGCGGAGATGATGATTTCGGTGGATCCGC
>NZ_KV795766.1:0-246 GCF_001809115.1 Rothia sp. HMSC071F11 | reverse complement strand
ACACGATCTTTACCAGTATTGGTATGGATCCGTCCTCAGGCTTTACCTGGGTGCTGTGCATTATTTGCCTGACTCTCGTGATGCGTGCCGTAACCATTCCCCTATTTATGCGCCAAATTAAGTCGATGCGCGGTATGAACGCCATGCAGGGTGATATTGCAAAGCTGCAGGCCAAATACAAGGGTAAGAAAGATCAGCTTTCCCGCCAGGCTATGGCACAGGAACAGATGGCACTATTTAAGAAGC
>NZ_KV795765.1:0-633 GCF_001809115.1 Rothia sp. HMSC071F11 | reverse complement strand
CCCTCAAACCAGAGCAGATGGGTGAGAAATCCGTCGCTGGTTTCTATGCGGCAATCGGGTATATGGTAGCTTCGCTGGAATATTTCACAGGCGCCAATGACCCGGAACCTTTGTTGCAGGTCGCGGCAGACAACCAAGGGAATAAGATATCTCCTGATAATTTTCGGCAAGTGGTTGAGCAGAGGAAATCTCAAAAAACCTGGGCTGAAGATCTTATGATGGTGGCAATTTTGGATTCCCCGCAGCCTAAGATTGACGGCGATACCTACACCTGGAACGGAAAGATCAAAGCTAGCAATGGTTCCTTCATCGTGTATAACGGACAAGTGATAGATATTCCCGAAGACAAAAAAGAGGAAGAATCGCCTGCCATCTTTAAGGGAACCTATAAAGGCGGTACCTGGTTGCTACAGGATCCGAATGCTGCAGGACAATCTGGAAGTGCCCAGAATCAGCAGCAGGGACAGAACCAGCAGCAAACCCCGCAGCAGCAGGCTCCGCAGGAAGGAGCCGGGGAAGGCGCATCCGGCAACGGCGGGGCACAGTAGCAATACCGCACAAGCTCATCTAGGAGAACCGAGTGTAGGTTCCTCTTCGGCGAAAACCCGCAGGAAACACGGTGTTCTTGCGGGT
>NZ_KV795764.1:0-527 GCF_001809115.1 Rothia sp. HMSC071F11 | reverse complement strand
TGAAGTATATGCGTTTTTTGGAATACTTCGGAGCCCTCCGAGGGTCGGGTGGCGAAAGACCCAGCGGGCAGCATAAAAGTGAGCACCAAAGACAGAATAAATGACACCAGATTGACAATGATTGAAAGCTCCAGAGCATTCGCAAAATTCTGCATGAGAATCATGGTTCCCACGAGGGGGCTCACAGCACGGGATAGTTCTCCCACCATCGAATAGGTGCTATTGTATTTTTCAAATTCTCGATTTCCAAGAATCTCAGGAATGATAGCGCGGCTTGTGGGACTGTACGCAGTCGCGGCTAAAGACATGAGAGCCCAAAGAATAATCAGTATATAAACGATAAATTCTCCGCGTACTGACGATAAAAGAATAAGAGCGCACAGGCAGCAGAGGCTATTAAAAATATCGTAGAAAATCAGCAGGGATTTTTTCTTAAACCTGTCAATGACAACAAATCCAAGAATGCTGGCGAGGAATATGCCCGCACCGCTACACGCATTCATCACCCCAACCATCTGCTGACCGGC
>NZ_KV795763.1:293651-297203 GCF_001809115.1 Rothia sp. HMSC071F11 | reverse complement strand
GGTTGGCGTATGAGAAAAAACTCAAACTAGACTAGCCTGCGCTGTTTCGTTTTAAGATAAAGGTGACTTTAGTGGATCTCGATGTTCTTCTCTATAAATGGTTTCTTATGATTCTAGGGGGAATCCTTACCGTTGGAACCTTGATCGCTACAATATTTACTCTTGTTTTCGGTCCAGGAATAGGTTGGGCGGCTTTGATGCTGTTTTGTTCGCTGATAGGAGCAGTTACCTTCTATAGTGGCTGGGAGATAGGTCGAGGACGTCCGGAAGAGCAGGAACCTGAAGACCAAGAAACCTCTGATGCAGAACATCATCAGGAATCATAACCAGCATCTAATATTGGCTAGGGGTGTGTTCGTGAGCACACCCCTCTTGCTCTATTTATGCCCTGGTGAAGCTAACAAGGCTCTCTGAAAGCACGTGATGAGTATGTTAAGAAAGGTACAGTTGAAAAGACGTATCAACAGATATGGCGGGTTAGAAAGAGGGCTATGAGATGGAAAACGGTATTTTAGGTGGTCTGCTTGGCGGCCTACTCGTCGGAGCTATGCCCGGCATCCAGCGTAAAGGTTCACATGTCTCCGTCGGGGTGAGGCAACACCGCCCACGCTTTGTCCTCTACCTCGGATGGGGAATTTTTCTCTTCTTCCTAATTCCATTCCCCATATTTCTAGATATTATGTACGGTTTCGATATCGGCATGCATATTTTTATATTTATATTAGGTGCCCCTATGGGGCTGGTAGTCATTATTAATTACTATGTGCTCTATATCCGGTTTGATGAGCACTCGGTCACTTGGCGTAACTCCCTCGGACGCACCTATACCGCACCGTATACCTCGATTGATAGGCTCACGTATCTAGATAACAACCGCAACGGGTGGATTCGTATTATTTTCCGGGATCAGGGCAAGCGTAAGCGGCTGAGTTTTGATCCGGGGCAGTTCGACGGCACGGTGATTTTTGGTCATATTTTGTATAAGGTGCGTACGGGGGAGTGGGCCTCTTCGGTGCAGCAGTTGTCGGAGTCTGGGTTTTTAGAGGGGCGGGAGTCGTTTGAGGCGTTACGAGAGATCCGATTCGTGCGCAACTTACAAGCCTCAGCACCTCATACCGCGTAATCCCCAGGTGCATCAGCAAAACCTGTAATCTCCCAGCACCCGAGCCTATGGAACATAGCTCGCCCTAAATGGGTTCTTCCGGTGTATGCACTCTATAATAAATAGGCAATAATCACCGACTGAAAGATAACAACATGCTGACTACTTCTGTATCCCGCCGCAGTGCTCTAGGCATCTTGGGTCTTGGCTCTGCCGCGTTCTTGGCGGCGTGCTCCTCCTCTAACTCGAATGGCAACGGTGGGGATTCCGGCACATCGGCTTCCTCGACGAGCACCCGCAGCGACTACAGCGGCGAGGCTAAAATCGACAAGTTTGATACCTCAGCTGGCACCTACGAGCCCGCAACTCGTGAGACTCCCGCAAAGAATGTTCCCAAGCCCATCAAGCCTGAGAATATGAACGAAAACTCAGTCGCGGGTCTGTACTCTTCGATCGCATTCATTGGCGCGGCTTTGCAGTACGCACTGCAGACCGGCGATGTATCTCTGATCAAAGAAAGCGCTATGAGTGATGAGGATAAAGAGCGCACACTGTCGGGTGCTCTTTTTGCGGATCTTCAGGGCGGGAAGAGCTGGCTTGCAGACCCTAAAATTGTGATGAACTTTGAGGATGCTCAGCCTAAGGAAGAGAACGGCACCTACACGTGGCCGGTAACCGTGAATGTAACTCAGGGGGAATATGGCGTACATGATGGTGAGGTTGTAGATTTTCCTGAAGAACAGCAGAAGCAAACTCAGAAGATTAACTTCACGGGTAAATACGACAATAACAAATGGAGTGTTGGGGGTTTCTACGGAACTGGTGGATCTGACAGCTCCGCATCCCACGATACCCAGGACAGCTAATCACTAGCTCCGCATATAGAGCGGTGTCCCCTGGAATTTCTATATGTTCCAGGGGACACCGCTTTTTGCATTAGGCTTTCAGAACCATATCGCAGGAACCAGCGGCAACCCGCGCTACCGCATAGATTCAGTACCTAACGCACCCGTGTGAGAAGCTTTCTTGCCTTACCACATGCTTGCGAAATCGAGCACCATACGCCCGTTGATCTTGCCTGCGTTCATCTCCTCGAAGATCTGCGGGGCCTCATCAACCTTGCGCAGCTGCACTACGGGAACTACTAGCCCGTCTGCGCCGAACTGGAACGCTTCGGCAAGATCCTGACGGGTGCCGACCAACGAGCCGAGCACGCGAATACCGTCAAGAACGATCTTTGTGATAGACAGTTCCATCTTCTCGGGCGGAAGACCCACAGCCACCACGCTGCCCCCGGCACGCACGCTCTCAACCGCCTGGTTAAAAGCGACCCTCGATACCGCGGTCACCACGGCAGCTTGCGCCCCGCCGTCAGTTACCTCACGAACCTTCGCCGGTACATCCTCAACCTCACGACCGTTAATCGTGACGTCGGCACCGGTTTCGGCGGCAAGCTTCAGCTTGTCATCGTTAATATCGACGGCAATAACCTTGGCACCGAAAACCTTCTTGGCGTACTGCACCGCCAGGTTGCCCAGCCCGCCAGCACCGTAGGCGACCAGCCACTGACCGGGGCGTATCTGCGATTCCTTAATCGCCTTATAGGTGGTCACGCCCGCGCAGGTAATCGAGCTTGCCTGTGCCGCATCCAGACCTTCGGGAACCTTCACGGCATAGTCTGCCGTGACAAGGGCATACTCACTCATGGCACCGTCCACAGTGTAGCCCGCATTCTTGACGGTACGGCATAGGGTCTCCCTGCCGGAGGTGCAGTATTCGCAGTGCCCGCATCCCTGGAAGAACCATGCAATAGAGACTCGATCGCCGGGCTTGAGAGATTCAACGCCTTCACCGACTTCGGTGACAATACCAATACCCTCATGCCCCAGGATGCGCCCCGGGACCTCACCGAAATCGCCAGCCGCAACGTGCAAGTCGGTGTGGCAGACGCCGGAGTACTCTAGCTTCACGAGCGCCTGACCGTGCCCCACCTCGGGCACGGGAACATCGGTGACATTTATCGAGCCATCAACAACGTCAGGGACAACTACAGCCTTCATGGGAACCTCCCGTGTACTAGCTCACTATCAATGTTCGTTTAATCGTAAAGCTCGCATAGAGACTTTTCTACAGTTCGGTGATATATTCAACCGCTAATACAGAATGGTACTCATGAGCGATTTTATGCCGTGCCGCAGCCCCTCTCTAGCGAGTCCACATAGAGAGCAAATAGATAACGAAATGATGAAGACGTGTCCAGGAGCCCGGGGTTCAACAAAGCTCTAAGATACAATCGACGTAATGTCTCTGGTATGGAGCAACAAACTGAGAAGTTGAGGCTTATCTTCCGTCCCTGACTGCGCAGTTTTGGGCAAAAAGAGTGTTGAGACCTGGAACCTCGCTCGTAACCGCATCCCTTGAGAGCACCGATGAAAGGGCAAACATGCCAA
>NZ_KV795763.1:292714-293551 GCF_001809115.1 Rothia sp. HMSC071F11 | reverse complement strand
GCTCACTATCAATGTTCGTTTAATCGTAAAGCTCATATAGAGACTTTTCTACAGTCCGGTGATATATTCAACCGCTAATACGGAATGGTACTCATGAGCGATTTTATGCCGTGCCGCAGCCCCTCTCTAGCGAGTCCACATAGAGAGCAAATAGATAACGAAATGATGAAGACGTGTCCAGGAGCCCGGGGTTCAACAAAGCTCTAAGATACAATCGACGTAATGTCTCTGGTATGGAGCAACAAATTGGGAAGTTGAGGCTTATCTTCCGCCCCTGACTGCGCAGTTTTGGGCAAAAAGATGTGCTGAGACCCGGAACCTCGCTCGTAACCGCATCACTTGAGAGCACCGATGAAAGGGCAAACATGCCAACCCGTTTACCCCACCATATCTCCCGCCGCGCTGCCTTGGGTGTGCTGGGCGCAGGATCTGCCGCCGTCGTTGTCGGATGCGCCCCCGCCGTCAAACCCGCGGACCTCGGGCAGGGGAGCTCGTCCTCCCCGAGCTCATCGTCAAGCGCTTCATCCTCCAGCTCATCATCGAGTGCATCTACTCTGCCCGGCAACTCGAAAAACACGGGCGAGGTAAAACTCGAAAAGTACGACACATCCGCTGGCGAGCACCAGCCCGCAACCCGTACTGAGAAGCCGAAGAACGTTCCCAAGCCCCTGCTCTCTGATAAAGCCAACGAGAAAACCATAGACGGACTTTACGAAAACATCGCCTATATCGCGGCTTCTATGCAGTACCTCTTCCAGACTGGCGATATGGAGCCCTTCGAGAAATGCGCTCTGGTATCATCCGAAAAGTCGAGTCTGTCCAGTAACACTGATGCTT
>NZ_KV795763.1:292060-292614 GCF_001809115.1 Rothia sp. HMSC071F11 | reverse complement strand
ACGGACTTTACGAAAACATCGCCTATATCGCGGCCTCCATGCAGTACCTCTTCCAGACCGGCGATATGGAGCCTTTCGAGAAATGCGCTCTGGTGTCATCTGAAAAGTCGAGTCTGTCCAGTAACACTGATGCTTCAGAGATGCTCAAAATGATCAAAGAGGGCAATGCCTGGCTGGACAACCCGACCGTTGTGTTCTCGCTGAACACCTCCACCCCGAGTAGCAGCGGCAGCTTCTACTCCTGGGATGGCACGATGAAGATGAATATGGGTTCCTACGTCGTCGTGAACTCCATGAGTAAAGATGTGGACTCCAGTAAACAACACGTTGATACGGATATTACCTTCGAGGCTCTCTATTCGGGCAGCTCGTGGACTATTCGCAGCAGCGGGGGTGCTGCTGGAAGCGGCGGATTCTCCATCTAAAACATTGTTGTTTTAGCGGCTGGGGTTTCTTAGCCTCACTAGATTTATGCCTTATTCGCTTTGAATAAGGCACATATGAAAGGAAAAAAGAATATTATGTCATCGTTGATCGTGACTCGCCGTAACGCA
>NZ_KV795763.1:291596-291960 GCF_001809115.1 Rothia sp. HMSC071F11 | reverse complement strand
GCGGCGGATTCTCCATCTAAAACATTGTTGTTTTTGGAGAGGTCGGGGTTGAACCTCACTAGATTTATGCCTTGTTCGCTCTGAATGAGGCACATATGAAAGGAAAAAAAGAATACTATGTCATCGTTGATCGTGACTCGCCGTAACGCAGCGCTGGGCGTGCTGGGTGCTGGCACAGCGGCCGCGCTCGCAGCATGTTCTTCGTCAAACTCAAACTCCAGCGGCGGCTCGTCAAGCTCCAGTAAGTCGGAACCCGCTAAGGATTACAAAGGCGAGGTCAAGTTCGACAGCTTCGATACGTCGGCGGGGGAGTACGTGCCCGCGACCCGTACCGAGCCCGCGAAGAACGTTCCTGTTCCGAAGC
>NZ_KV795763.1:290838-291496 GCF_001809115.1 Rothia sp. HMSC071F11 | reverse complement strand
GCTCCAGTAAGTCGGAACCCGCTAAGGATTACAAGGGAGAGGTCAAGTTCGACAGCTTCGATACGTCTGCAGGGGAGTACGTGCCCGCGACCCGCACCGAGCCCGCGAAGAACGTTCCTGTTCCGAAGCTGCCGGAGAACGCTAATGAAAAGTCTGTTGAGGCTTTCTACGCGCATATCGGTTATATTGCAGCCAGCATACAATATCTATTTGCCACAGGAGATGATGCTCCTCTGCGTAAGAGCTCTTTTACCGAAGAAGAGGTTAATGCTTTTTATAAAGATCCTGAGACTAAAAAAATATTCTCTCAAATAAAGAGCGGAGAAATTTGGCTGGATAACCCTAAAGTAACTACTGAACTGAAAACATCTGCGCCCGAAATTAGTGGTGACCGTTATAAGTGGGGTTCCCAAATGTCGACTGACAAGGGTGCTTTTATGGCAAACGCAGATACTGCGGTTGATTTTTCGGCTGATGAAAGGACCAATACGGAATCTGTAAGTTTCGTAGGAACGTACTCCGATAATAAGTGGAGTATGATCAGCACTCACTAAATTGGACACGATAATACCAGCTAACTTACTAACTTAGTATTTATGCCCCGCAAGATCGTAGAAATCTTGTGGGGCTTTTTTGTATTCGCAAGAAAATAGGGAAC
>NZ_KV795763.1:289445-290738 GCF_001809115.1 Rothia sp. HMSC071F11 | reverse complement strand
ACGTTCCTGTTCCGAAGCTGCCGGAGAACGCTAACGAAAAGTCCGTTGAGGCTTTCTACGCGCATATCGGTTACTACGCTGCATGCATGCAGTATTTGTTCGTTACGGGTGACGACGGGCCTTTCCGTAAAGGGGCTTATAAGGAAGATGAAGTCCAACTTATATATCAAGATCCCACTTGGTCTCAGGTTCTTCCGAAGGTTAAAAACGGGGAGAGGTGGTTGGGTAATCCTACAGTTACGATCGAGACTCTCACCGCACAGCCAGAAATTAACGGGGATCGTTATAAGTGGTCTCTTCAACTGAGCATGAACCTAGGCGAATTTACGGCTACTCCTGAGGGAGTGTACGATATTCCGCCTGGGGAAGGATATGCTAAGGCTCCAGGGACATTCACCGGTACTTACTCTGATAACAAGTGGAGCATTACAACCGCTCAAACTGGTAATACCGAAACCGTTAGCCCGAAAGCTAAGTCAAACGGCTAACTTTGAAACCCCGCAAGATCGTAGAAATCTTGCGGGGCTTTTTTGTATTCGCAAGAAAATAGGGAACACTGATGTGCAGCGGTGAAATGCCCCGGCGCGTCGCATCGCGCGAAAAAACTACCGTATTCTAAGACCCTAGAACGGCAGATATACGGGCTCTCGCAGTCCCGATACACTAGAGTAGAGAGAAACACCCATGGCGAGTTCATGCGCTCGCCACCCGTGCTTCCCGCAGTCGCCTGCCCGCGGCGTTACGGAAGCCCCGAAAGGAACACCATGTCACCTCATGATGTAACCCGCCGTGCCGCCTTAGGCTTTGTCGGCGCTGGCTCTGTCATTGCTCTTGCCGGATGCGCCGCCTCCGTGAGACCCGTCGATGCCGCCGCTAGCGGCTCCTCAAGCTCTTCATCGTCCGCGTCAAGCTCATCGTCCTCATCCTCTGCCTCTGCATCGCCATCACCTTCGGAGAGCATAAAAGACTACGGCACTACTATCAAAAATGACAAGTACGATACGTCGGCTGGCGCGTATGAACCCGCAACGCGTGAACATCCAGCAAAGAATATCCCTAAACCTGTTTTAGATGATAAAGCTAAAGAGAACTCAGTAGATGGCTTCTACGCTAATCTAGTCTTTATGGCAGGTGCATTGCAGTACCTTTTTGAGACGGGAAGCGACGAAATGATCAATAAGTCTGCATTGGCACAAAGTGAAAAGGATGGTTTCTTAAAAAATGATCAATCCTCTTTCGATAGGATCAAAGATGGTGAAATTTGGTTTGGTAACCCTCAAGTAACGTTTGCCA
>NZ_KV795763.1:283002-289345 GCF_001809115.1 Rothia sp. HMSC071F11 | reverse complement strand
ACGAAATGATTAATAAGTCTGCATTGGCACAAAGCGAAAAGGATGGTTTCTTAAAAAATGATCAATTCTTTTTCGATAGGATCAAAGATGGTGAGATTTGGTTTGGTAACCCTCAAGTAACGTTTGCCATGCGCTCTCCTCGTCCCTCAAAAGCAAGCGGTGGCGGCTACAATTGGGGCGGTATGATGGTCATCGATTTGGGAGAATTTCGTGCCTTCCCTGATGGAACTAGCGAGGACTACACCGATGAAAAACAACGTAAGACAGAAACATCGGTGTATTTTCAGGGTAAGTATTCTGATGGTGCCTGGCAGATCAAAACATTCTAGGCGTCAGTAATTGAATGAATAATTGTGCTTTTCAGAGCATAAAGCTGGTCCCGCACGCATCGTATTGATGCATGCGGGACCAGCTTTTGCTATCAGTACTATGCGCACAGAAGAATTCCAAAGACAGCTCTTACCGCCATAAAGAAGAATAAAACTGCCGCTATGTACACCTTACGTGCCGCTATTGAACACGTGCACAGCACGCCAAATTTTTAGACAAGGTACCTTTTTACAGGGTCGATAACATCACGCGGGGTGCGTGCCGCACCGGGCAGCGGGTCTCCAATAGCCCGAAGCTCCCAGCCGCGACCTAAGCGTGCCAGCAGGGCTACCATGAGCCCCGTATGCGAGCCCTTTTCCGTCATCGAAAAACGTGCCATCTCCTGGCGGGTAGCAACGTTTTCAACGCGCACAAAAGCGTTGTCAATATTGCTGAACTGATCCCCGGAATATGAGGTAATCACCAGCGCCAGGAAAGCAACGCGCGCATCCACGCCCGGGAGGTTAATATCAATAACCTCGTCGTCGCCTTCGCCTGCACCCGTCAGGTTATCTCCGTGGTGAATAATAGAACCATTGACCGAGCGTAACGACCCGTAGAAAACGACCTCAAGCAGGTTACCGGCTGCATCATAGCCGATCACGGAAGCATCCAGATCGACCGCTTTCTCTTTGATACGCCCAAAGAGCCCCTTGGTTTTAATGGGATCCCAGCCTAAGCCCAAACGAACCTGGGTGAGCGAGCTGTCTTTCGAGAGATCTAGTTTCTGGCCTTTTGACAGGTTAATAGCCACAGTGCCTGTACCCTTCGTTAGTTATGTAGTTATGTGGTAATAAAAATACGGTGGGCGGATGCGCGGCGCACGCTGCGTCCGCATCGTCGCCCACCGCGTTGCTTGAGGGCTATGTGCCCTTGATCCTGCGGTTATGTGCTCTGCACCGGAGCGTCAGGTTCTGCAGTCTTTTCCGCTAGTGCTGCCTCCGCATGGTTTGCCTTGCGGGAGGAGATAATCGATCCGGCGATAAAGACGATGCCGGAAAGGCCGATCACGTAGTCGGGAATATCCCACTTGAGGGTTGCCAGAAGCATAAGCGCGAGAACGCCGATAGCCCAGTGCGCGCCGTGGTCCAGGTAGCGCAGCTCTTGAAGGGTTCCCTTCTCGACCAGGTAAATGGTCATCGACCGCACGAAGAGCGCGCCCACGCCCAGGCCGATAGCAATAATAATGGGGTCTGAGGTTACCGCGAATGCGCCGAGAACGCCGTCGAAGCTGAAGGAAGCATCAAGAACTTCTAGGAAGATAAACATGGAGAATGCTGCTTTACCGGTAAGTACGGCAACATTCGCCAGGGATTCTTCTTGAGATTCGTTTCGGTCTTCCATAAAGGTTGCCAGGCCGTTGGTCGCCAAGAAGGTGAGCATGCCCAGAAGCCCCGAGAGCAGAATAGTGTACTGCTCATGATGCTCAGCACCGAAAAGCTGAGAAGCCGTCACTAAGATAACCCCGGAAACCAATACAGGCATGGAATCAAAGTGCCCGGCTTTGGCGAGCGGTTTCTCGATCACGGATAGCCAGTGGACATCCTTACCAGCCTCGAAGAGGAAGGAAAGGAAGAGCATGAGCAGGAACATGCCGCCGAAGGAAGCGATGGTGTGGTGAGCGGATTCCAAAATGTACCCGTAGGTTCCGGGCGTATGCGGGTCGCCGCGTTCCATTGCAAGGTTCCAAGCTTCAACCGGACCTACGTTGCCTGCCAGGCAGACGATCAGGAAGGGGAAGATAAGACGCATACCAAAAACAGCGACCAGAACACCGACTGTCAAGAAGATATTGCGCCATGCATGCGACATTTTGTCTAGGTATTTTGCGTTCACACCCGCGTTGTCGAATGAGAACACGATCTCAAGGACAATCAGGATCGCGGCGGATACCATGCCAACAATACCGCCATAAAAGGCGGCACCTATAAGTGCCGCAAGGGTAATCAAGAGATCGTATTTGAAGAATTTTAATAAAGCCATGAGGGCAGAAGGCTCTCCTTCGCGTTAGAGATAAGGCAGGTTGTTAAACGGTGAAACCGTAGGAGGTCAGCAGATGCGGCAGACCACCGGTGAATGGATCTTCTACGGCTTTGAAACGCCATTCGCCGTTGTGGCGGTACACCATCGCGAAGAGTACAGCGGGCGCTGCCGAGCAGTCTTCGGAAAGGTCGTAACGAGCGATTTCTTCGTTAGTGTCGTCGTTTATCAGACGTACATAAGCGTTACGTACTACACCGAAATTCTTACCGGTTTTTTCGCCTTCGTAGATAGAGGCGAGGATGTGAAGGCGCTGTACCTTTGGGTCTACTTTATCGAGGTTCACGATAATGGTCTCATCGTCACCTTCAGCATCGCCAGTGCGGTTGTCACCGGTGTGGACGACCGCGCCGTCAAGGCTGGTGGGATTGTTAAAGAAGACGAGGGATGCATCGTCAAAAAGGATCCTGTCATTTTCGTCGGTGATCATGACGGATGCGTCAAGGTCATAGGCTTCACCCGCGAGGGATAGGTCCCAACCCAGGCCGATGGTGAGGTTTTTCAGACCCGGTGCCTCTTTGGTGAGATTGATGGGGTTTCCTTTGGTGAGCTTAATAGCAGCCACTATATTTTCCTTTCTATTTATGGTGTTGATATTCGCTCAGAAGGGCGATGGCACAGGTAACGTAACCATCCTCACTTAATATTAGCGTACCCTTCCCTAAATCCCGGGTTATGCGCATATCGGGATTAGTGAGCTGAAGGTTCCTGCCGATCACTTTTAAAGATCGGAGTAGCGTCAAAGATTTGGGGGGAATTATCAAAACTGTGCCTGCTGCGTTGAGCGATATTTGGGTCATCCGAGAGGCAGCATCAGTTGGGGGAGCGGATGAACCCGACAGCATAACACTCTCACCATCCCAGTTCAGCAGGAATGCAGTCATATCGGTTCCGGTAATACGCAGTTCTCCTACGGCGGCTTGTACTGCATCAAGCATAAAGAGACGTTCGCTTGGGTGAGCGTCGGTGATATTGGGGATGTGACCCCACCAGTGCGGTTCACGCAGGTGTTCGGATGGGGGAGTTATGATTTTTGCCGTGTCTTCGGGTTGAGAATGCTGCCAAGATTCAGCCGATTCCGGGGTGTAGGTTGCCGTCCCGCGAGATTTGCTCATATTTGGGGGCTTAATCTGCCGGTGCTGCATCGGCTGCTCTGCCCCAGATGCGCCCGTCGTTCGGTCCGTTTGGCGGTTTATATTCCGTTGAGTATGCTGCGCCCTTCGGTGCCCTTGCTGGTCAGAGGGAATATCTGCAGACTGCGGCTCCCGGTTTGTTGCTGCTGCGGCAGTAGAGGGGGATGCTTGAGGACGTGCTTTCGGCTCAGGATCCGCTATGTAGGCAGTGATAAAACTGTAGCGACTCATAACCCGAACCCTTGAAGCATGGCGGAAACACTATGCCATTCATCGCACACAGCCCGCACTTTCCATTCACCGCGGTGCCGGTACACCTGCATCAGCCGTACCGCCGCGCTGCGACCTACCTGCACGAGTGGGGCACGGAACATTGTTTTTCCGGTGGCGGGGTTTATCATGCGTGCTCGAATCCCGCTGGCACGGTTGAGCCGCACGGTACTTTCCCCGTTTGTGAAGAGCACAACCTCCAGGGAATCTACGTCTTGGGGCACAGTGGGAAGGTGCAGATCGAACTGCACCTGATCGTCGCCCATGAGCTCGCGGCGGCGAACACTGCCCGCACGGTCTAAGACCTGGTGAGCAAATACAAAGTCTTGCCGCGAAACTAGTTTGCCGTTCGAGGTGAGAAGTACCCCTGCCTCCAGAGATTCACGTAGAAGCGGTTCGTCGGTGCGCCACCGCAGTCCTACCAGCACGTGGTCGAGATCGGGTGCTTCCTGGGTAAGATTGACGTTCTGACCAATGCTCAGTTCCATTTATACCGCCATTCTCTTGCGCATGAACAGGGTGTGCGTTTCAAGTTCAAGGCTGTTATCTGCCCGCACAAGGTTAAGCGCAGTGACGAATTCCTGATTTGCATCAGTAAGAGCCTGCACCAGCTCGGAGGTTTGCTCCGGGGTGGGGTTGTGCGTGCGGGTATAGACAGTCAACAGATTCGGTACATAGGTGGTTAGCGCCGTCTGGAGCGTGTATTCCGTCGTTGAGGGCAGGGTCGCGCGGGTATCACTGCCCGTTTCTGCCGTTATTTTGCGGTAGGTTTCGACCATCTCGAAAGCGGGTACGAGTGCGCGCGGGGGTACAGACACGGCAAAATCCGCCAAATAATGCGAGGCATCATCCAACACATGCTGGGACTGGCGCAGGTGCGTGGGCTCCGGGGCAGAAGAATGAGCCGAGGCATACTCCTGCGCCGGGGTATCCGTGACGCTTTCTTGTTGGGAGCGGAACGGGGAATCGTCCGGCACACCGAAAAACCGTTTGATAACGCCCACGTGTGCCTCTAATTCTGGGTGAGCGCGCGGTTTGTGGGAGTTCCGCTGGCGTGTGCAGGGGATTCAGGGGCATTATTCCTTCGTGTAACGCGCTCAAGAGATTCTGCCGTCAGTTCGCGCAGCATCTGGTTCGACTGGGCGAATGCTTCTACCGCCCCCTGACGGAATGCGGAAACTTCGTCGAGTGCTTGAAGTACTTTTCCATGTGCCTGCGCCAAAACCTGCGGGTCAATTGCGGGTTGGGACGCCATCTGCTGGATGCGCGTAGCCTGCGAAGACAGCATATCGGCATTGCGCATAATAGCGTTCTCGGTGGTCTGCTTCAAAGCGCCAAGCTGCTGCAGAACCGCTTCCTGCATGCCTAAGGAACGGGCGATATAGGCGGTCATTTTGTATGCCCATAAGGTGGTGTCTTCGGCGCGGCGGATACCGCGAATGAGCTCTTTGCCGTTGCTGGAGACAACATCGCTTGTCAGGTACGCCTGCCCAGCAATTTCAAGTTTAGTGAGCAGATCGCTGATGCGCTGTTCGGTCACATACAGAACCTTCTCGGTGTAGATGCGCGCGGTTTCTTCATCTCCTTCAAGACGAGTTTCTTCGGCGGCGGCACGCACCATATCGGAGAACTGTTGAAGAACTGTGATCTTCTCGTTCAAATCCGTCATGCCTTCCTGAAGTTTCTCGCGCAGTTTCACGAGTTCCGCCTGCTGCATGACGAGCGCATCGGTGGATTTTTTCAGTTTTTTGCTGATGCCTTCAATATTTCTGTTGACGCTGGCGTACTGGTAGAAGAATTTCTCGATTTTGCTTTTGCCGCGCCCTATCAGGCGTTTTGCGATGCCGCGTTTACCGGGGGTACCGTCAATCGCGCTGTAATCCAGCGAGTTGATTTGTGCACGCAGTTCCGCCAGGTTTTGAGATGCTTTGGTTTGTGGGGAGTCCGGCGCAAGCTCAAGCTCCTGCATATTCAGCAGACGCTGGGTAACCATGTCGATACCGTTGAAGGTATCGGAACCGTAGCTTGAAATCGTATTTTCGAGGGTATCGAGAAGTGAAGGCGACTTCAGATCGGTGTTGTTGAGAGTGATAGCCAGTTCGTCTGCTTCATGACTGATAGTTGCAACCTCAGGGGCACGCGTTTCCCGTTTTACAAGGTCGATAGCTCCCGCTTGGTTAAGTTTAGGCGGTGCTTGAGTTACGACCGGCGGGGCACCAACTTGGGGTTCGGAAGTAGGGATTTCAGCCATGAGATATCCTCTCGTCATGTCGGAACATACTCTTCTATGGTACTCAGCGCAGTGTGCAGAAGAACGTCCTTTCGTTAGAAAGCAATAAAAGTTGTATAAAAAAGTACCGGTACGCCTGTGGATAACTTCTCCAGTTTCTTCGTTGAAGAACGTAAAAACCTCGTTGTTTTATGGGTTTTTCTATAAAAATACGTGGATGTCAAGATCGGTCTGCAAAGCACCACTCCCGCTTTATACTCTGGCAGAATCGAGCGAAATCTCACAGAGCGCATACCGCTGA
>NZ_KV795763.1:281289-282902 GCF_001809115.1 Rothia sp. HMSC071F11 | reverse complement strand
ACTACACCGATGAAAAACAACGTAAGACAGAAACTTCGGTGTATTTTCAGGGTAAGTATTCCGATGGTGCCTGGCAGATCAAATCATTCTAGGTGCCAGTAATTGAATGAATGATTGTGCTTTTCAGAGCATATAGCTGGTTCCGCACGCATCGTATTGATGCATGCGGGACCTTTGTGTATAAGCAAGATTTATAAAGCCTACTTTTTACCCTCAGTATTCATTGCCTGTTCTACAGGTGCATTGTGAAGATTGGAGGCTTTGGGCAGAGACTTATCCGACCGATTTGCTCGTCGGGAGGAAATAATTGAACCGGCGATGAACACGATACCGGAAAGGCCAATCACGAAATCGGGGATATCCCACTTGAGGGTTGCTAGGAGCATGAGCGCGAGAACACCGATAGCCCAGTGTGCACCGTGGTCCAGGTAGCGCAGCTCTTGGAGGGTCCCCTTTTCGACCAGGTAAATGGTCATCGACCGCACGAAGAGCGCGCCCACACCCAAGCCGAGCGCAATAATAATCGGGTCTGAGGTTACCGCAAATGCGCCGAGAACACCGTCGAAACTGAAGGAAGCATCCAGCACCTCAAGGAAGAGGAACATCGAGAACGCGGCCTTGCCGGTCAGCATGGTGACTTCTGCTAGCGACTCTTCTCGTTCTTCATTGCGAGCCTCCATAAATGTTGCAAGACCGTTGGTCGCCAGGAATGTGAGCATACCTAGAAGACCAGAGATAAGAATGCTGTACTGTTCATGATGCTCAGCGCCAAAAAGCTGAGAAGCCGTCACTAAGAGAACCCCGGAAACCAAGACCGGCATGGAATCGAAGTGCCCGGCTTTAGCGAGCGGTTTTTCGATCACGGAGAGCCAGTGAACCTCTTTACCCGCCTCGAACAGGAAGGACAGAAAGAGCATCAATAAGAACATGCCGCCGAAGGAAGCAATAGTGTGGTGCGCGGATTCCAGAATAAACCCGTAGGTTCCGGGCGTATGCGGGTCGCCGCGTTCCATCGCAAGGTTCCAGGCTTCGATCGGGCTTACATGACCCGCAAGGCACACGATCAGGAACGGGAAGATAAGTCGCATACCAAAAACAGCGACCAGCACGCCGACTGTCAAGAAGATATTGCGCCATGCGTGCGACATTTTATTCAGATATTTTGCGTTCACACCCGCGTTATCGAATGAGAACACGATCTCAAGGACAATCAGAATAACGGCGGAGACCAAACCTGATACACCACCATAAACGGCGGCTGCGGCAAGTGCCACCAGGGTAATCAAGAGATCGTATTTGAAGAATTTTAGTAAAGCCATGAGGGCAGAAGGCTCTCCTTTGTGATGAACCATGTCAGGAACCATCTATTCTTGACATCAAGCCAGCGAATGCGGCTTCCCCGCGCATATTGCGGAAAGCGCTATGCTCCCATCTATAGTACTTAGCGACATTCTATGTGCGCGCCCCGCACAAGGCGATATCGCATAGAGGGAAATTGCGGGTTTACCTAGAACTGCACAGGACTTATGAGTATACAAGAATGCGTACGTGTGAACCAGCAACTCTATAGAGAAAGCGTATCGAGCGAAATCTCACAGAGCGCATACCGCTGA
>NZ_KV795763.1:279300-281189 GCF_001809115.1 Rothia sp. HMSC071F11 | reverse complement strand
ATCGAGCGAAATCTCACAGAGCGCATACCGCTGAAATCTGCTATAAACCTCTACTTAAGGTGGATAATGAAGGGACTTCCCGCATTTTGATGCCGCGCGAAAGGGGAATCACGGTGGA
Source organism: Rothia sp. HMSC071F11 (assembly GCF_001809115.1). NCBI lineage: Bacteria > Bacillati > Actinomycetota > Actinomycetes > Micrococcales > Micrococcaceae > Rothia > Rothia sp. HMSC071F11. The sequence goes on along the minus strand of NZ_KV795763.1, from coordinate 281,071 downwards.
ATATGCGCTAACACGTCGTTCCGCGCTGGGTGCTGCGGGTGCCGGTGCGGTGCTTTTTACGGTTGCTTCATGCTCGAATGAACGCAGTGACTATGCCGGAGAAGTCAAACTCGAAAAATATGATAATTCTGCCGGTAGTTTTGAAGCCGCCACACGAGACACCCCTCCCAAGAACGTCCCCAAACCTATCAAACCTGAGAATGCAGATGAAAAGTCCGTTGCCGGATTTTACGCGAGCCTAGCCTATATCGCCGCCGCTATGCAGTATATGTTCGCCACCGGTGACACCGGTCCCTACGATGACAGTGCGCTCACCGAGGACGAGAAACACTATGTTCATAATTCCTCAAATGAGCAAATACTGGCACGCATGAGGGAGGGGCAAAACTGGTATGAGAACCCGCGCGTCACTATCTCCCTGAATACCGCGCAGCCCGCGATGGAAGGTGATACATATACGTGGGAAGGGAAGTTTTCTATGGAGTTCGGGAACTACCGTGTCGATCGTGGGCAGGTAAACGACCTAACGGAACGGCAAAAAAGCAATACCGAAGATATGGTTTTCAAAGGAATGTATACCAACGAGCGCTGGAGCGTTGAAACTCGGTCAAAGACCGTAGCCTCACAGAGCTCTACAGCTACACCATAGCGTTGTACCGTGCTTGGAAGGGATGCGCTCGGCGCTGGCTCTTGGGTGTGTGCAGGGTCGATGAGAAAAATATAACAGCTTATGATGACGTCATATAACGCATATTCGCACGGGTTAACGGCACAATAGTAAGGTACCCAGCCACATCACAGGGGTTTTAATCGTTGACGATTAAGACGCCGAAAGGAACGAAATATGTCAGAAAGATCCTATGATTTTTCGCGCCGAACCGCTCTTGCGGCAGCCGGTGCGGTGGGCTCGGCGATGGTGCTGAGCGCCTGCGCCCCGAAGGTGAGAGGAATCGCATCCGAGCAGCAGAGTGCGGGGGCAACCGCATCCAGCTCTAGTTCCAGCTCTCCATCTAGTTCCAGCTCTCCATCTAGTTCCAGTTCTTCATCTAGCTCCAGCAATTATGCAGGCGAGGTTCGCTTCACGAGTTTCGATACCTCCGCGGGCGCCTATGAGCCTGCCACGAAAGATCACCCGTCAAAGAATGTGCCTAAACCGACGAAACCCTCAGATATAAACGATAAGTCGGCGGCAGGATTTTATGCGGCGATTGGCTATACGACGGCAGCCATGCAGTACGCCATGGAAACACTGGACTTTAGCCTTGTGGCGGATGCGTTTCCACCAGAATACAAAGATGTCCTGGAATCTAAATTTAACCAGCTGAAACAACAAACCACGAGCAGTAAATCATGGTTTGGCGGCCCCAAATTTAAGGCGATTCTCAAGAGTCCGGAACCGACGATGAACGGTACGAGTGCCACCTGGGAGGGAACAATATCGTTTTCGCTGGGTACCTTTTACGGGCCGAGTGGAGTAAGCCGAGAGTCTGAGACAGAGACATCAGATACCCTCTACCGCGGAACCTATACGGAAGGGCGCTGGTGGGCTATCTACGGCAGCTCCTCGGGTTCGTCAGGATCTGGATCGTCTCAAGAATTTTCACTCTAGAAACACCACACAGATATTCGGGCTAAGAAGTCCGCACCATGAAAGGAAAAAGAATGTCCGCTCTACATGTCTCACGTCGCACCGCGTTTGGTTTGGCGGGTGCAGCCTCTGCGACCGTGGCGCTTGCTGCGTGCTCTAATGGAGATGGAAAAGATTACAGCG
>NZ_KV795763.1:278449-279200 GCF_001809115.1 Rothia sp. HMSC071F11 | reverse complement strand
TAAGGACGGTCAGTGGCGTATGACAGACCCAGAGGCCACTTCAACATCCGGAAGCTCATCGAGCTCCGGGTCACTTTTCGGTTTCTAAATTTATTTAAGACCTGCTAGTTGCATCTGCATATGCGCCCAGGTTTCAGCATGAGCCTGAGCGCTGAAAGGAAACACATATCATGAACACACATGCGTATCGTCTCTCACGTCGCACCGCGTTTGGTTTGGCGGGTGCTGCCTCTGCGACCGTGGCGCTTGCCGCGTGCTCTAATGGAGATGGAAAAGATTACAGCGGAGAAGTGAAGTTTGACAGCTTCGAACGCTCTGGGAATTATGAACCAGCAACCAAAGACAAACCTGCCCAAAATGTGCCTAAACCCGTTAAACCTTCTCAGATGAATGAAAAATCTGCGGCAGGGTTCTATGCGGCGATCGGCTATCTCGCGGCTGCAATGCAGTACCTGTTGGAGGACCTAGAGCCCGAACCACTAATTGAAGTTCTGGGGGATTCACAAGGAAATTATGACCAGTTTAAACAGATGAAATCCTCCAACCTCGCATGGGTCGTTAATCCTAAAGTCGTGATCTCCTTGAAGACTCCTCAGCCTAAAGTCGATGGTGATACGTACACATGGGATGCAAAAGGCACCATTAAATATGATGGGATCGGGAGCAGTGTTGATGCTGCACAGCAGGCGGGTAAAGATCAAACAAGCGATATAACTATCAAGGGAACCTATAAGGACGGTCAGTGGCGTAT
>NZ_KV795763.1:275542-278349 GCF_001809115.1 Rothia sp. HMSC071F11 | reverse complement strand
TGGCGGGTGCTGCCTCTGCGACCGTGGCGCTTGCTGCGTGCTCTGGAGGCGTTAACGGTGTCAGCTCTCAAAGCGAGCGCACCGACTTTAGCGGCGAGATCAAGTTCGATAACTTTGACACTTCTGCGGGAGAATACAAGCCCGCAACCAAGGATCACCCCGCCGAAAATGTGCCGAAGCCGAAGAAGCCGGATAACGCTAACGAAAAGTCAGCGGCAGGTTTTTACTCGTCTATCGGCTACCTTTTTGCATCCTTCCAGTACTTCTTCGAGTCTTTTGACCTCGAACCCCTGATGGAGGTTATGGTAGACAACACCGGACAGAAGGTGCCTGCGCCGCAATTTGAGCAGCTTAAGCAGATGGGCACCGGGGGAGTCGTGTGGTTTTATGACATGAAAATTACCAGTAGCCTCAAGACCCCGCAGCCGAAGATGGACGGCGACACCTATACCTGGGATGGAAGCGTTACCATAAAAATCGGCGGTATGGGTGGTCGTGGGGGCATGGGCCGGGAACTGAACAAGGAACAGAGTCAAGACGTTACGTTCAAGGGAACCTATAAGGACGGTCAGTGGCGTATGACAGACCCAGAGCCCACTTCAACATCCGGAAGCTCATCGAGCTCCGGTTCGCTGTTTGGCATCTAGCGAAATTTTACGGCGAGAGTATTCATTTCTCGTTATCGTGATGGATAGCGGGTATATGCATATGCTGTTGCTGTACCTCCGATGATCGATACCACCCGAGTGTCAGGGCTTGGGTTCCGAAAGGACTAGCATGTCTTCATTGAATATCTCTCGCCGTTCCGCGCTTGGGCTCCTTGGCGCCGGTTCTGCGGCGGTGGCTCTTGCTGCCTGTTCCGGGGCAAATAATGCCGGCGGGTCAGGCTCCTCCGCATCCGGTGGCCAAGACCAAAAGGACTACAGCGGCGAGGTGAAATTCGACAATTACGACACCTCTGCAGGTAAGTACGAGCCCGGCACCAAGGAACAGCCCCCGAAGAACTTTCCCAAGCCCCTCAAACCAGAGCAGATGGGTGAGAAATCCGTGGCTGGTTTTTATGCGGCTATCGGGTACATGGTTGCGGCATGGCAGTACTTTAATAACGCCAATGATCCTGCCCCATTTATGGAAGTTGCTCTCGATCCTCAGGGGAATAAGCTCCCTGCCGATCAGGTTCAGCAAGCTGTTGAAGAACGGAAAAAGCAAAAAACCTGGGCTGAGGACCATAAGCTGACTGCTATTCTGGATTCCCCGCAACCCAAAACCGATGGTGACACCTATACCTGGAACGGAAAGATGAAGGCTACCAACGGCTCCTTCGTCGTGATCGGTGGTCAGGCAATGGATATCCCCGAAGAGCAGCGGACAGAAGAAGCGCCTGCGGTCTTCAAAGGAATTTATAAAGACGGTACCTGGTGGTTGTCCTATCCTCAACAAAACAGCGGAGGTTCTTCAGACGCTCAGGGTGGCTCCCAGAATCAGCAGCAGGGACAGAACCAGCAGCAAACCCCGCAGCAGCAGGCTCCGCAGGAAGGCGCATCCGGCAGCGGCGGGGCACAGTAGCAATACCGCACAAGCTCGTCTAGGAGAACCGAGTGTAGGTTCCTACTTAAAGAAAACCCGCAGGAAACACGGTGTTCTTGCGGGTTTTCCGCGCTCTTAGCTGAATCTTTGCTCAGGGAACGATTAAATCTCGCATGAATTTCTACATCATGTACACAATGGGAATACATCCAACCACAGTTTGCGCCTTGATGCACGGGTAAAAGGCGCTGAAAGGACACCATTTCGATGCCCTCCCACACCTCCCGTCGTTTTCCTCGCCGTTCCGCGCTCACATTGTTGGGCATAGGCTCAGCGGGATTTATCGCCTCCTGCCTATCAAGAAACCAAGGATCTGCCACAAACTCTGATGAAACCCGCACCGATTTCGCGGGTGAGGTTAAATTCGATACATATGATGAATCTGCAGGAGCCTTTAAACCCGCAACTCGTGATCATCCGGCTCAGAACGTGCCTGTGCCCATCAGACCCGAGCATATGAACGATAAATCTGTGCAGGGGCTTTACAATACGATCGCCTATATTTCCGCCGCCCTCCAATATATGAACGCCACCGGCAACACCCGGTTTTATGATGAAAGCGCCGCCGCAGAGCCGGGACATAGCGTCATGCGCGGCGAAAAAGACGAAAAAGCGTTCTCTTTAATGCGTGAAGGGCGCGTCTGGTTCGATAACCCCGCAGCCACAGTAACCCTCAAAACCTCCGAACCGACTATCAAGGGCGATACCTACACCTGGGAAGGAAAGACCACCCTCGATTACGGAACCTTTCAGGTGGGCGAGAAAGAGACCGTGAACCTTTCTCTCGCGAAACGGTACGAAGTTGCCCAGACCACCTTCACCGCGGTGCATCGTGACGGCCGCTGGTGGTGTAAGGTGAGCGTTCCTGAAAAGATTGTGGGAGCCCCCGAAAGAACTGATCTTTTCTCGCATTTTAGGATGCGTGTAGAAGACCTAACCCCTACGCCGGTGCCTACACCGGAGGCAAAGAAATAAGGCGCTGAGGGTTTTCGGTTATGGATGTGCGTACCAGCAAATAGTCAGCTGAATGGCCTCAACCTGGGAATATGCAGAAATACCTGCGGCAATCCCAAGCATAAATCATGGCGCATGGCAGGATAGTTAGAGGTAACCCAACCACAAGGAGCGCTCATGCTCTCTGCCCTAAACACGGATATCTTATTGTTATCCGGGCATAAGTAAGGCGCCGAAAGGAATACTATGAATATCCCAGCACATTA
>NZ_KV795763.1:274729-275442 GCF_001809115.1 Rothia sp. HMSC071F11 | reverse complement strand
ATGGCGGCGGCGGTTCTGATTCGTCGAAGCGTGACGATTACAGCGGCGAGGTGAAGTTCGAGAAGTTTGATACTTCGGCCGGGAACTATGAGCCTGCAACCCGTGAGCATCCGGCGAAGAATGTTCCGAAACCTATTAAGCCGGATAACCTGAATGATAAATCGGTGGAGGGCTTCTACGCCAACATTGGGTTCATCATGGCTGCAATCCAGTACTTGGGGGGAACATGGAACGTCGATCCGTTATTAGAAACCAACTTCGATTATAAGGACTCTCTCGCGCAGACTATAAAAACATATATAAAAGAGGATTACACTGAGAAAAACTGGACCGATGTCAAGTTCAAAATCTCTTTGGATACCCCTCAACCGACGATCGAGGGCGATAAATACAACTGGAATGGCAAAATAATTGTAGACCGCGGAAATTTTTATGTATATAGTCGCCAGGCGCATGATGTTCCCCAAGATCAGCGTATCAGTGAAGAGGCGGCGACATTTATTGGTACCTATCAGGATGGTAAGTGGAAAATCAGCATTGAGACAAGTAAATCCGCGTCCCCTGGCGCTGGCAGCGGGTCGTCCACTGGTTCCGGTCTGGGCGGATTCGGATTCTAACATCATAAAGCAGAAGGTCTGAACAGAAAGGAAATATTATGTCTGATCAGTACGTTATTTCTCGCCGTTCCGCTCTTGGGGTGATCGGCGCCGGTT
>NZ_KV795763.1:273853-274629 GCF_001809115.1 Rothia sp. HMSC071F11 | reverse complement strand
ATGGCGGCGGCGGTTCTGATTCGTCGAAGCGTGATGATTACAGCGGCGAGGTGAAGTATGACAAGTTTGATACTTCCGCCGGGAACTATGAGCCCGCAACTCGCGAGCATCCGGCGAAGAATGTTCCGAAACCTATTAAGCCGGATAACTTGAATGAGAAATCGGTGGAGGGCTTCTATCAGAATATCGCCTTTATTATTGCTAGTTTCCAGTATTTCTATATGACGGCAGATAGCAGTGCTCTTAAGGAAAGCAACCTTAAAGGCAAAGAACAACTCTCAAAGGCTGAAGAACAGATGAAATCTTCTGGGGCACCAGATAAGCTTTGGTCTGAGGACTTCACCGTCAAAGCTTCTCTTGATACTCCGCAGCCCAAGATTGAAGGCGACACCTATACATGGGAAGGAAAGGTATCGGCGAATCTGGGCAGCTTTACGGTTCAAAACGGTCAGGTGACGGATATTCCCGAGAAATCGCGGCGTCAGGAAGGACCGCAAACCTTTAAAGGCACCTACAAAGATGGCACTTGGGAAATTGACCTTGGAATGAGCAGCTCTGCATCCTCAGGTGCCAGCGGTGGCGCATCCACCGGTTCCGGCAGTGGCGGAGGACTCGGGTTCTAAACCTCTTTCTGGCTGAACCGCATCGGACGTAAATATGGGACAAGCCCGCAGAAACACGTGCGTTTCTGCGGGCTTAACCCATGTCTGCGGGGCTTGTTGCTGCGGCAGGAGTGTCATAAACCTGTACTGCGGCTCTACTCCGGGATAATAGAG
>NZ_KV795763.1:273081-273753 GCF_001809115.1 Rothia sp. HMSC071F11 | reverse complement strand
AAGGCGACACCTATACATGGGAAGGAAAGGTATCAATAAATATGGGTAGCTTTACGGTTGAAAACGGTCAGGTGACGGATATCCCCGAGAAATCGCGGCATCAGGAATGGTTGCAAACCTTTACAGGTACCTATAAAGATGGTGTCTGGGAAATTGACCTTGGAATGAGCAGCTCCGCAAGCCCCAGCGCCAGCGGTGGCGCATCCACCGGTTCCGGCAGCGGCGGAGGGATCGGCTTCTAGCATCTCTTTCAAGCTGAACCGCATCGGCCAAATATAGGTTAAGCCCGCAGAAACACGTGCGTTTCTGCGGGCTTAATCTATGTCTGCGGGGCTTGTTGCTGTGGCAGGAGTGTCATAATTACCTGTACTGCGGCTCTACTCCGGGATAATAGAGGATGTGCCCGTCACGGTAACATCACTCCCCGAACGAAAATACCGGTAACGACGCCGTATTTTCCGTTTCCATGAGAAAGGTACCCGCCCATGACTTCCTCGTTCATATCCCGCAGAGCCGCCCTCGGCGTGCTAGGTGCCGGTTCCGCGCTCGCCTTCGCCGGATGCGCCTCCCGCGTGCAGCCGCTCTCGGCGGACGCATCCGCGAGCTACCGTGCCGACTATTCGGGTGAGGTCACGTTTAACAGCTACGACACCTCCGCAGGAGAATACGTGC
>NZ_KV795763.1:272162-272981 GCF_001809115.1 Rothia sp. HMSC071F11 | reverse complement strand
GGCGTGCTAGGTGCCGGTTCCGCGCTCGCCTTCGTCGGATGCGCCGCCCGCGTGCAGCCGCTCTCGGCGGACGCATCCACGAGTTACCGTGCCGACTATTCGGGTGAGGTCACGTTCAACAGCTACGACACCTCCGCAGGAGAATACGTGCGCGCAACCCGTACCCAACGCGCGAAGAACGTGCCCAAACCGGTGAAAACCGCCATGATGACCGAGAAAAGCTCCGCCGGGCTCTACTCCCTGTTTGGATTTCTTGGGGCAGCCTTCACCTACGGAATTATGACCAACGATTTCTCTCCCTTCAAAGAAATTACCTTTGTGGGAGGAATAAACGGAGCCGAAGCCTTTGAGGAAAGCAGTGTGAAAGAGCTTGAAAATATGTGGTTTGAAGACCCTAAAATGACGTTTACGCTCAAAGACCCGACTCCCACCCAGAACGGTGACGTCTACACATGGGCGGCAACGACCACATTCTCAACAGGTAATTTTGTAGTGTATGAGGGCACTGCGGTAGACATTCCCAGCGAGGCAAAGAAAGACGTTCACGACGGAGAGTTTAAGGCACGATATAACAACGGACGCTGGCTGCTGATCGATATTCCCACCAATACCGATTTGTCTTCTAGCTTTGGCTCAGCGGGCAATCTGAGTGCCTAATTCCAGGGGATAGTACTGGCCGGGAGTATCCGGGATAATAGTGTTAGAACAATAGTCGCCATCGATGAAAGGTCTTTCTCATGACACAGTCGTTTGTATCCCGCAGAACCGCCCTCGGCGTGCTGGGCGCAGGTTCCGCGCTCGCTTTTGTTGGATGCGCAT
>NZ_KV795763.1:270654-272062 GCF_001809115.1 Rothia sp. HMSC071F11 | reverse complement strand
GTATCCGGGATAATAGTGTTAGAACAATAGTCGCTATCGATGAAAGGTCTTTCTTATGGCACAGTCGTTTGTATCCCGCAGAGCCGCCCTAGGTGTGCTGGGTGCAGGTTCCGCGCTCGCTTTTGTTGGATGCGCATCCAACGCTGGCAGCGTGAAACCGCTCCCGACGAATGCTACGGCAAGCTACCGCAGCGATTTCAGTGGCGAAGCGAAGATCGACGAATACGATACCTCGGCGGGGGAGTACCGTAAGGCGACCCGCACCGAACGCGCGAAGAACGTGCCCAAACCTATCAAGCCTAAGAACGCCGACGAAAACTCGGTGGCAGGGCTGTATTCCAGTATCGCGTTCTATACTGCGGCGACCCAGTACATGATGGAGAGCGGTGACGACAGCCTGATCGAGCAGACCGCGTTGAATGATACAGATAAAAGCTCCGTTAAGTCGTCCTCGTACCAGTTTTCAACGATCTGGTTTGAAGACCCCAAGGTGACGGCCAACCTTACCACGCCGAAGCCCAAGGAATCCGGCGGGGAATACACCTGGCCTTCCCGATTCACCATAGGGTTGGGCAGCTTTATCGCCACCTCAGGAAGGGATGCTGATGTCCCCTCAAGCTCCCGCAGCACCACGCTCGACGTCGATATAACAGGGAAGTATGAAAACGGGCACTGGGTTATTGGCGGGTTCGCCGCAGCCTTCCGTAGCCAGGTAGGTTCAGGCTCTAGCAGCAGTAGTGGATCGAGTATCTAGCCTTCTGCTCTGAGGTTTTGCGGAACGTGGTGAGGTACAGCAGAGCGTACTATCTTATCCCGGCGACGGCGCTTTCACGTATAGGCACCGTCGCCTACACCATTGTGGTGACCTGGTATATCAGCCAGCACGCCGGTCAGCAGATGGTTGGGGTGATGAATGCGTTGAGCGGCGCGGGCATATTCCTCGCCAGTATTCTTGGATTTGTTGTTATTGACAGGTTTAAGAAAAAATCCCTGCTGATTTTCTACGATATTTTTAATAGCCTCTGCTGCCTGTGCGCTCTTATTCTTTTATCGTCAGTACGCGGAGAATTTATCGTTTATATACTGATTATTCTTTCCGCTCTCATGTCTTTAGCCGCGACCGCATACAGCCCCACAAGCCGCGCTATTATTCCTGAAATTCTTGGACATCGAGAATTTGAAAAATACAATAGCACCTATTCGATGGTGGGAGAACTATCCCGTGCTGTGAGCCCCCTCGTAGGAACCATGATTCTCATCCAGAATTTTGCGAATGCTCTAGAGCTTTCAATTATCGTCAATCTGGTGTCATTTATTCTGTCTTTGGTACTCACTTTTATGGTGCCCGCTGGGTCTGTCGCTACCCGACGCTCAGAGGGCTCCGAAGTATTCCAAAAAACGCATATAC
>NZ_KV795763.1:270331-270554 GCF_001809115.1 Rothia sp. HMSC071F11 | reverse complement strand
GCTCCGAAGTATTCCAAAAAACGCATATACTTCACGATTTAAGGCTTGGACTAGTATATATAGCCTCTAGTGCATATTTTAGACGCGAACTTATCTTCGCCGCCCTCCTCAATATGTGGGGTGCCTCAACCCTTTTCCTGCTTCTGGGGCGAATTGCTCACTTGGGGTTAGGGCAAGAGGTCTACGGTATTGGTATGTTTATGGGAACTATGGGCGCCGTGGC
>NZ_KV795763.1:269607-270231 GCF_001809115.1 Rothia sp. HMSC071F11 | reverse complement strand
GCTCCGAAGTATTCCAAAAAACGCATATACTTCATGATTTAAGGTTTGGACTAGTATATATAGCTTCTAGTGCATATTTTAGACGCGAACTTGTCTTCGCCGCCCTCCTCAATATGTGGGGTGCCTCAACCCTTTTCCTGCTTCTAGGGCGAATTGCTTACTTGGGGTTAGGGCAAGAAGTTTACGGTCTTGGTATGTTTATGGGAACTATGGGCGCCGTGGCTGCATCTTTTATCCTCAACCGCATACCTGCGCTGAGGCGATGGGCGCATCCACAAATATTACTGCTGGTTATCAGTGGCGCGTATGTATTGGCACTTATACCTGGAATTATCAGCGTTATTACTGCACAAAGTATAGTGAGTGGAATTATTGTTATCTATACTATTGGTCTTTTCTCGGATTTGCAGAAGAAGAGCGACGCTGGGCATATTGGAAAAGTAATGTCTGTCTTTAGTTTAGCGGCAGCGCTTTTTACATCGCTGGGAAATTTGCTCTTCTCACATCTAAGTGCGCGGGTAGATACAGGAGCGTATGCGTTCGTATGTGCCGCATCCTTAGCCCTCACGGTTGCGGTGCTTTGGGCGATGCGGCATCTTTTAACCCGCGCGAGCAGATAATATT
>NZ_KV795763.1:268705-269507 GCF_001809115.1 Rothia sp. HMSC071F11 | reverse complement strand
GGTAGATACAGGAGCGTATGCGTTCGTATGTGCCACGTCCTTAGCCCTTACAACGGCGGTACTTTGGGCAATACGGCATCTTTTAACCCGCGCGAGCAGATAATATTTCGGCGAGCAGATAGCAATCCGTTATCTGCTCGCCAAAATATTATCTGCTCGCGCTATTGGGAACTGGCAGGAGGCTACCAGATACGCACGCGATCCTCAGGCGCCAGATACAGTTTGCTGCCCTCGGGAACATCGAACGCATCATAAAACTCGTCGATATTGCGCACCACGCCGTTCACCCGGAACTCGTCGGGGGAGTGCGGATCCACCGAAATCATCATCTCCGCATGCTGTGGGCGTGACTTAGTGCGCCATCCCTGTGCGGTGGACCAGAAGAGGCGCTGCGCGGCCGTCATGCCGTCGATGACCGGCGCATCCTCCAGCGAGGTGATGCCCTGCTCGGCAAGCGCAATCTCATAGGCCCTCAACGCAATCGACAGGCCCGAAAGGTCGCCGATATTCTCGCCCAGAGTTAGTTCGCCGTTCACCCGGAACTTTTGCGGGTCAAGGTTCGCCGGGGTGTAGGCGTTATACTGCTGAACCAGCGCGCTCGTGCGCTTGGTAAACTCGGCGAAATCCTCCTCGGTCCACCAGTTATTCAGCGCGCCGTCGCCGTCATAGAGCGCACCTTTATCGTCAAACCCGTGACCTATTTCGTGACCGATCACCATGCCGATACCGCCGTAGTTCGCTGCATCGTCGGCCTCAGGATCGAAGAAGGGCGGGCGCAGAATAGCCGCGGGGAACACAATCT
>NZ_KV795763.1:267051-268605 GCF_001809115.1 Rothia sp. HMSC071F11 | reverse complement strand
GGCGGGCGCAGAATAGCCGCGGGGAACACAATCTCGTTAGCGGGCGGCATATAGTAGGCGTTCACAGTCTGCGGAGACATCAGCCACTCGTTCTTATCAACCGGGTCGCCAGCGCGATCGATCATGAAATCGCTGTTAAAGGCGGCGGTGCGGCGCAGGTTCTCGAACAGGTCACCGGGCACCAGGGTCAGTTTCGAGTAGTCGCGCCACTCATCCGGGTAGCCGATCTTCGTGACAAACTTCGAAAGCTTTTCCAGCGCCTTCTCGCGGGTGGCCTCGGTCATCCAATCCAGGTTCGTGATGGAGCGGCGGTATGCTTCCAGCAGGTTATTGACCAGCTTGAGCATTTTCTCCTTATGCTCCGGCGGGAAATGCACCGCCACATATTCCTTGCCAAGCTCCTGATCGAGTGCGTTCTCCACAGCCGCAACGCCACGTTTCCAGCGTTCGCGCAGCTCTTCGGTGCCTGAGAGGGTGCGACCGTAGAAATTGAAGTTTTCCTGCACGAATGCATCCGGCAGGTAGGGTGCGCGGGAACGGATAGCGCACCACAGGGCCCAGAGTTTCCAGGTCATCAGCGGGGTGGACTGCCACATGCTCGCCACGCCCTCTAGGAAAGAAGGCTGAGAAACAATGACCGTGCCCAGCTCTTTGGGGTCTGCCCCCAGCGCAAGAAGCCACTGCTGGAGCGGGAAACCGGGGAACTTCTCGTCAAGTTCGGGGGCTTTGACGGGGTTGTATTTCGCCTCTGCATCACGGTTTTTCACGACATCCCAGTGATGCGCGGCGATCTCGGTCTCGTGCGAGAAAATGAGCTGTGCCGCCTCCATAGGGGTCAAGTTGAAGCTCTCGGCAAGGCCGGTCAGCTCGAACATGGTGGCGATATGCTCGATATACGCGGCGCATACCTGCTCGTACTTCTCTTCGCGGTAGTATGCCTCATCGGGCAGACCCAACCCGGCCTGGGTGAGGTAAAAGACGTAATGTTCGGGGTCTTTCTGATCGATACTGGTGTACCACCCGAGAAGCTGCGCCAGCCCAGCCCGTGAGAGGAGCGCTAGAGTGACGGCGAGCTGCTCGCTCGTGGCGGCGTTGAGAATCGGGGCAACCTCGCGCATAAGCGGTTCCAACCCGTCGGACTCGATCTTTTCGGTATCCATAAAAGAGTTGTAGAGCGCGCCGATGCGGGATTCAGGCTGTTCCTTAGCGATACGCTCAACAATCTCACGCACATGCTTTTCGGCATCATCGCGTAGGGTGTACAGCCCGCCGTCTTTGGAACGGTCGGCGGGAATTTCATAGGTATCGAGCCAGCGGCCGTTCACGTGGCGGAAGAAATCATCGCCCGGTTTAACCGCATTATCGACCCATTCGGTCGTAATTCCAGAGTTCTTTGCATTATCCATGACCCCATTCTAGGGGCTTTATGGCGCGAGAACCTTGAAGATAACACCTCTTCGGCATATTCCCTCAGAGGCGTAATTCGGTGAACGTTGGCACCCTTTGCCCCTTAAAGGCAGCCGCGAGCAGGTAGGATTTTGCCGACAAGGTAGG
>NZ_KV795763.1:264885-266951 GCF_001809115.1 Rothia sp. HMSC071F11 | reverse complement strand
TTGAAGATAACACCTCTTCGGCATATTCCCTCAGGGGCGTAATTCGGTGAACACTGGCACCCTTTGCCCCTTAAAGGCAACCGCGAGCAGGTAGGATTTTGCCGATAAGATAGGATTTTCCTACCTGCTCGGACCAAAAACCACCTGCTCGCGGAAACTGAAATTACGCCTATGCGTTTTCTGCAGTGAGTTTCTTATCCCTCTCAGCCATCATGCGTTTCTCGGCCCCATTAACAAGCCAGAGGAACACAATAGCCAGTCCCGAGCACACGATCATGAAGATGAAGGCGGTGCTCCAGCCCCAGTGATCCACAATGATGCCGATACCGGTAGAAGCCAACGTAGCACCCAGGGCATACCCGAAAAGACCGGTAAATCCTGCGGCGGTACCCGCGACATGTGAAGGCGACAGGTCAATAGCCTGCAAACCAATCAGCATTACCGGCCCATAAATCAGACCGCCAATCAGGGCCAACGCAATATAGGCGACAATGAGCGGAGCATCGGCTGAAGGCAGCCAATACAGCAAAATAGCGCCTACGGTAGCAATCAAGAAGAGAATACCCGCGGGTGAACGACGCCCCTTAAAGACATAGTCAGAGACGAAACCGCAGAGAATAGTGCCGCCAATACCGGCAAGCTCCAGGATTGAGAACCCAGCAATACCGCCCTCAAGGGAAGCGTGGCGCACATCGTGCAAATATTTAGGAGCCCACACCAGCACACCGTAGCGCAGCGTGTACACAAAGACATTAGCAAGAGCCAGATACACCATGGTCGAATTAGTCAGCACATGCTTACGAATAGTCGTCCATGTTGATTCAGAACGGTCTTCGTCCGTGGACTCAACCTTGTGGGGGTCGTTACGGTACACGTCAATAGTGGGCAGACCCTCAGCCTCTGGATTATCGCGAATCAGCAGCCACGCCACAAAAGCAAGCACAAAGCTAATCACGGCGGGGAACCAAAAAGCAACCTGCCAGGTTTTACCGAAGAGCGTGAAACCCCAGGCAACCAAAAGACCTGAAAGCGCGCCACCAACGTTATGTGCGGTATTCCAGAGAGAAACCTTAGACCCGCGCTCGCTCGTTGAGAACCAGTTCACGAGCACGCGGCCTGAGGGCGGCCATCCCATACCCTGGAAGATACCGTTGAAGACCATAATGGCGGCCATGGTGGATGCGATTGCGGCCCCGTATCCTGCAGCTGCCGCACCGGATCCCATGTACCCGGCGATAGCGAGCAGAACGTTTGCAATACCAGAAAGTACTAATCCTATGGGGAGAAATAACCGCGCATTAGAGCGGTCAGAAATCATAGCGGTAAAGAATTTGCTGAAACCATAGGCTAAAAGCAACGCCGTAGAAAGCGCACCAATAGCCGCATTACTAAAACCGAGCTCATGAGTCAGAATCGGCGTAACAAGCGGAACGTTATTGCGAATCAGATAAAACGTTGCGTACCCGATAAAAATACCCATAAAAACCTGAAAACGTAGGCGTGGGTACTTCGATGCGACCTCTGCTGTGCTCAGTTGAGGTTTTGCTGCCGGGATAGCAAGCCAGCGGGGTACAGAACCCTTCTTCTTTGGAGAATCTGTAGTAGTCATGCTCGCATTTTAGGAATAGATACCTATAGAAATAGTAATTTTAAGAGCATATGTACAGGTTACTTAAACTAGAAATGAACATATGTTCAGAATGATTATTCTGTGAATAACAATTTTAGGCTGTCAAAACAATAAATTTTTTATTTATGTGAGATAGGACTATGTCTTAGGGAACATAAATGCTTATGTTGGATGCGCATACCCTCTATATAACCGCGAGCAGGTAGGATTTTGCCGATAAGGTAGGATTTTCCTACCTGTTCGGATCAAAAACCACCTGCTCGCGGAATTATTGTGATTGTTTAAGCCTGTAATTAAGGCACTTTATAGGGGTGGAACGTCAGAGACTACAGGCTCGCCCGAACCTTCTTCGCGGCGGACACTACGTTCTTGAGCGTCTTCTTCGTCTCCTCGTAGTCGCGGGTCTTCAAACCGCAATCCGGGTTAACCCACAGGT
>NZ_KV795763.1:225419-264785 GCF_001809115.1 Rothia sp. HMSC071F11 | reverse complement strand
GTTTAAGCCTGTAATTAAGGCACTTTATAGGGGTAGGGGAGAGGCTCCGCGCCAGAGACTACAGGCTTGCCCGAACCTTCTTCGTGGCGGCCACCACATTCTCCAGTGTCCTCTTCGTCTCCTCGTAGTCACGAGTCTTCAAACCGCAATCCGGGTTAACCCACAGGTCAGAGATGGTTCCGTACCCAATCGCGGCACGGATCAGCTCCTCAACTTCGGCCTGCGAAGGCACACGCGGCGAGTGAATATCCCACACGCCCGGGCCCAGCCCCGAAACATAGCTTTCGGGAATATCTGCCAACAGCTCCATATGCGAGCGCGCCGCCTCAATACTGGTCACATCCGCATTCAGGGCATTAATCGAATCAATAATCTCGTTGAATTCCGAGTAACACAGGTGGGTGTGAACCTGAGTTTTGTCCTCGACCGCGCTCGTCGCCAGGCGGAACGCGTTTACCGACCACTTCAGGTACGCGGGCTGCTCATCGCGGCGCAGTGGCAGAAGCTCACGCAGTGCCGGTTCATCCACCTGAATGATGCGTATGCCCGCTTCTTCCAAATCGGCGATTTCGTCGGCGAGCGCCAATGCCACCTGATTCGCGGTTTCCTCGCGCGGCTGGTCATCACGCACGAACGACCAGGCCAGAATAGTCACCGGGCCGGTTAGCATGCCCTTGACGGGACGGTCGGTGAGGGACTGGGCGTAGGAGATCCAGGGCACGGTCACGGCTTCGCCGCGCAGCCCTTCACCCGAGCGTTTCACATCGCCGAACAGCACCGACGGGCGGGTGCAACGCGAACCGTAGGACTGCACCCAGCCGTGCTTCGTCGTGGCGAAACCATCGAAATTCTCGGCGAAGTACTGCACCATGTCGTTACGTTCGGCCTCGCCGTGCACGAGCACATCCAGACCCAAATCTTCCTGGAGTTTAATAACGGAGGCGATCTCTTCACGCAGGAACTCGTCAAGCTGCTGCTGCGTGATTTTACCGGCACGCGCCTCTGCACGGTGGCGGCGAATATCGCCGGTCTGCGGGAACGAACCAATGGTCGTGGTCGGCAGCTTCGGCAGATTCAGGTCAGCCTGGGCATCCCGGCGGATTTTCAGTTCGGGACGCTCAAAATCCTGCGGTTTCACGGATGTGGCACGCTCACGGATTGCGGCATTATGCTTACGCGGATCCGCTGTGAAACGTGCCAGCGCTTCGTCGGCGGTCTTCAACTCTGCTTCAACCGCAGACTCACCGTCGGCAAGACCGCGGGCAAGAGTCACGATCTCAGCGACTTTCTGGTCGGCAAAAGCCAGACCGTCTACGGGCACATCGGCGGGGTCTTCAAGGTCGAGATCGTGCGGCACATGCTGCAGCGAGGTTGAGGATGCAACCGCCACCGCACCGCCGTTAATGTTCTGGAGTGCGTGCAGGAGCGCTCGCAGGTCGGCACGCCAAATATTGCGCCCGTTAATGGCACCCGCCACCAGGGTGACGCCGGAATCTTTGAAGGCGGTCAGCGCCTCGGCATCGTAGAGCGTGGAAACCAGGTCGAGATGCAGCGCCTCAATACCGGTGTCTAACAGGGCGGGCAGGTTCTCGCGCAGGTTGCCGTAGGGGCTTGTCACCAGGATTGCGGGGCGGTTCGTTTCGGCTGCCAACGCGCTGTAAGTTTTACGCGTCAATTCGGCGATTTTGGCGTTGGGAATATCGCGGTCCACGGTTAGGCCGGGTTCGTCGAGCTGCACCCACTGCACGCCGCGTGCCGCAAGCTCGGCGAGCACCTGCTGGTAGGCTTTCACGAAATCGTCCAGGCGATCCAGCGGTGTGAACCCTTCGGGCGAACCCTGTTCGGCTTTTGCCCCGAGAAGCAGGGTGAGCGGGCCGACCAGCTGCGGGCGCACTGTCACCCCGTGCTCCTTGGCGACTTCAAGCTGCTCGTCGATAGCCTCAAAATTCAGCTTGATCTCGGTATCCGGACCGATCTCGGGCACTAGGTAGTGGTAGTTCGTATCGAACCATTTCGTCATCTCCAATGGAGGCAGCGTCTCGGTGCCGCGCGCTAGAGCAAAGTACCCGGGCAGATCGAGCAGGCCGCGCGCATCCTTGGCGTCGGCAAGACGCTTGGGTACGAGGGTGAAAAGGCGCACGGCATCGAGCACCTGATCGTAGTACGAGAAAGTCGCCGGAATAGACGAATCGGTGGCGCTAAGACCGCGCTCGATCACACGGTCATAGTAGGTGCGCTGCACATCTGCGGCCGCCTGGCGCAGTTCATCCTGCGTGATTTTGCCTTTCCAGAACGCTTCCTGTGCCTTCTTCAGCTCGCGGAAACGGCCCACGCGGGGGTAACCGACGATGGTTGCTGCGGGGAATGGGGTGCGGGTCATCCTAGTTCCTTACTGTGGGAGGGTGTCAAATAAAAGGGGAGTTTAGAGGTATTGAAGATCGCTCAGGGGGAGTTTGAAACGGTTCGAGTAGCGCGGAACGTCGAGTTCTTCGAGGACGTCCAGCACAGCCTCATGCTCGTTAAACGTGTAGAAATGCAGGCCGGGGGCGCCAGCATCAAGCACCTTGCGACATTGGTCGAGTGCATGTTCCACGCCGATGCGGTGCAGCTCGCGCGGATCGCTCGCGGTTTCCAGACGATGCGCCAGCTCGCGCGGCACTTCAAGCCCGGCAAGCTCGCACAGCTTCGTCAGCCGGGTCAGCGAGGTAACGGGCATAATACCAGGGATAATGGGCATCTCAACCCCGGCAAGGCGCGCGGCATCCACAAGCCCCGAATAGCGCTCGGTCTCAAAGAAAACCTGGGTGATGGCGAAATCCGCCCCGGCACGCTGTTTTGAAAGCAGAATCTCAATGTCTTGAAGAAGCGAGGAAGATTCGGGGTGCTTATGCGGGTACGCCGCAACCCCAATCGACACCTTCCCCGCAGCAAGATGCGCGAAATCCTCACGTTCCACCCTGCGAATCAGCTCCACCAGGTAGCGGGCAAAAGGCAGCTCAAGCGGGCGCGTGTTTTCGGGTGGAATATCGCCGCGCAGTGCCAAGAACCCGCGCACACCAAGCCCCAGAATCAGACGAACCGAGCGTTCCAAATCGGCCACGGAATGCCCCACGCAGATTAGATGCGCCAGCGGGTTCAGCGATGTTTCATGCACCAAGTGATCGAGCAGAGCCAACGTCTTTTGGCGGCGTTGAGCATCGCCCGAATAGGTGACGGAAACGTAATCCGGGTTGGTTTGCTCAAGCTCGGCAATGGTTTTGAGCAGGGAATCGCAGCTTGCGTGCGACCGTGGTGGATACAGCTCGTAAGAAAGAGCCGGGTGAACTGTCGTCATTTTCATTCCTCCGTGTTCACCCGATAGAAGCGTGCCCGAAGGTACGCCAAATCTTAGCAAGACGCGAAGGGAATTCACTTCTATCGGTTCTGGCGGGAGCACCTTGTCCGTCCACCCCATGGGGTGGAGGCTGGCGAGGTTGCTGCGACGTCTAAGAGCCAGATCTCTCGGTCGCTCTGGATAGATAACGTTCCCATTCTAGGCAGGATGCGCGGTGCCAGCAAGAATATGTCAGCACATGTCGTCGAGCGGTCACAACCGCTTAATATTGCGGGATGCGGCGAAACATTACGTCATACGGGTTCGCGGCAGTTCGGATCGGCGGATTGAACCCTCCACCTGATTTGGCCGCAAGTTCAGCCGCGAGCAGATAGCGGAATGTTATCTGCTCGCGAAGATTACAGAGGGGGTGACGCGGCGAGAGGGAGAAGGCATTCTACAAGGAAAAACCGGGTACTGTTCTGAGAAAACATGTCGTGTAAACTGTATGCAAGAGTCCCCCGACCGCCTCTACCCGTGAATCTGCAGGTTCACAGGATATGCGCATATGTCGGGGCCCTTCTTTATCTGCTTCCGGTCTTACTCTAGGGAATTGCAGAGCGCCGTGAACGTCATGTTGCGACCATACACTGTCAAACACGGTAGAGTAAACGTATGGAACGCATCGAATCTCCCGCATATGCACGCCTGGGTAACTCCGGGCTGGTCGTGCCCTCCGTCGGTATCGGCTGCAACAATCTGGGACGCCCCGGCACCCCCACTCAAACTCAGGAAGGCACCAACGCCGTGATCGCCGCCGCAGTCGAGGCGGGCATCGGCTTCTTCGATATTGCCGACCTGTACGGCGCCGAACCCGGGCTGTCAGAAACCATGTTCGGTACCGCGATGCGCGAACTTAACCTCAACCGTGATGACCTGATCATCGTCACCAAATTCGGGCTTCCCACCGGTACCCTCAACGGCAACGACTGGGATGCGCGCGGCTCACGCCGATACATCATGCGTGCCGTCGAAGGTTCACTGCGCCGCCTGGGAACCGAGTACATTGACCTGTATTTCTACCACAGCCCCGACCCGAACACCCCGCTGGAAGAGACCCTATCTGCTCTCGATACGCTCGTGACCAGCGGAAAGGTTCGTTACCTGGGGCACTCCAACTTTGCGGGGTGGCAGCTTGCCCACGCCGAGCATCTCGCCCGCGAACTCGGCACTGAGCGGTTTATCGCCGCCGAAAACCACTACAACCTGCTTGACCGCCGTGCCGAACTCGAAATTCTTCCCGCCGCCCGCCACTTCGGGCTCGGGGTTCTCCCGTATTTCCCGCTTGCCAATGGGCTTTTGACCGGAAAATACCGCCGCGACAGTATCCCTGCAGGGTCACGTCTGTCGCATTCCAAAGCGCAGGTACTTGCGCAAGCCGACTGGGAACAACTCGATGCCTACCACGAATTTTGTGCCGATCTGGGGATCTCTGAGGTTCAAGCCTCCATCTCTTGGCTCAAACAGCAGAACCCCGTCGCTAGCGTGATTGCCGGGGCAACCACCCCCGAACAAGTACACGCAAACGCGCAGGCCGCAAGCGTGCGTTTCAACGATGACGAACTGGTGCGGCTCAACGAGATTTTTCCAGCGCCCGAAAGCATCGCGCTTTTCTAACAATCTCCTTCGCCACTGCAAATATAGCCAGCTGGAAATATAACTAATCGGGAATATACCCAAGCCAGCAAGCGTTTAAAGACTGTGCGGTCTCTCAACCTGTGCCGTACAAGACCCTTCATGAAAGACAAAAATACCCGCATGAGCATCACCACCGAGCCGCCGAACCGCGCCAGTGCACTACCCCCGCTCGGGCAGGGCGCGCACACCCGCCGCCTAGGCGTTATCGCGCTGGTGGCAACCTTCGGCGGGCTTCTCTTCGGGTACGACACCGGCGTTATCAACGGTGCCCTCGACCCCATGAGCCGCGAACTCGGCATGGACAACACCATTCAAGGCTGGGTCACAGGCTCCCTCGCCTTTGCTGCCGCCCTCGGAGCCATGATCACCGGGCGCATTTCAGATGCTCTCGGACGGCGCAGAACCATCATCGGACTCTCAATCCTCTTCATCGCGGGCGCGCTCGCATGCGTCTTCACCCCCAGCATTGCTGTACTGTTGATGGGCCGTACGATGCTTGGGCTCGCTGTGGGAGGCGCATCCGCGGTCGTGCCTGTATTCCTCGCCGAACTTGCACCCTACGAAATTCGCGGCTCACTCTCCGGGCGCAACGAACTCATGGTCGTCGGCGGGCAGCTCGCAGCGTTCATCGTGAATGCCATCATCGGCAACCTCTGGGGCGAACACGACAGCGTATGGCGGTGGATGTTCGCCGTCTGCGCCTTGCCTGCGCTCGCGCTTTTCATCGGTATGCTCCGCATGCCCGAATCCCCCCGCTGGCTTATCGCACAGGGGCGCACCGAGGATGCGCGCGCCATTATGCGGCGCATCCGCCCCGCCGAACGTGCCGATGCCGAAATTGCAGACATCGCGCGTTCACTTGAGGAAACGCGCACCCAAATCGGTGCGAAGGCTAGGAGCAGCACGGGTAAAATCCTGCGTGAAAAATGGTTTGTGCGGATTCTATTGGTCGGTATTTTGGTGGGTGCCGGGCAGCAGCTCACCGGCATCAACTCGATCATGTACTACGGCATTAAAGTGCTCAAAGAGGCCGGGTTTGACGAAGGTTCGGCTCTCATTGCGAATATTGCCCCGGGCGCTATCGCCGTGGTCGGCTCAATCTTTTCGCTGCGCATGATGGAGCGCGTGAACCGCCGCACTATGGTGATCGCTGGGTATTCGCTGACCGCTTTTTTCCACCTGCTGATCGGGGTAGCATCTATGCTCCTGCCGGAAGGCAGCCCCGCGCGTCCCTATATTATTCTGGCGCTTGTGGTCGGGTTCGTGGGGTCGATGCAGACCTGCCTGAATGTTTCGACATGGGTGCTGATGAGCGAGCTGTTCCCGCTTCGGGTACGCGCGGTTGGCATGGGTCTTTCCGCATTTTGCGGCTGGATGATGAACGGCCTGCTTTCCCTCGTATTTCCGGTCATTTTGGGGGCGCTGGGGCTGACCGGCTCCTTCTTCGGGTTCATGGTGGTGAACGTGCTGATCGCCGTGCTCATGTGGCGTAACCTGCCCGAGACCCGCGGCAAAACCCTGGAAGACGTGGAGGCGGGCGTTATCTCAGGCGCCGCCTATCCGTTTGCGGCTACTCGGTAGACGAGGCTTCGCTAGGACGCGAGCAGGTAGGATTTTCCGACCTGCTCGTACCAAAAACCACCTGCTCACGGAAGAATAAGACCCCTGGATGCGGTTTGCGGATTCTGTTTTAGAAAGTCTTCAAGAGAGATGCGATAACCATCATCTTCGGCACGGGCTTTACGCAGAGCCTCAATATCAAATAGCTCTTCGTATTCTTCTACGGGGTTCAGATCAGTCATATGTCCTATTCAGGGTGATGTTATTGATGGAGAATGCTTGTGTTAGTCTTAACATATCTTCGCAAAGTTACCTGCGTACAGCGGAAGACTCAGCAGCGGCAACTACTGAGCCTTCCTGGTAGGTAGAGCACTACTTCAGAAGCTTAATGAGGCTTGAAGCAAAGCTCATGATGTACGAGACGGCCTGAGCAGCTCCATCGGTAAGGGCAAAACTTACCAAGAGCGCTTGGGCCGTTTCTACGTAGTCGTAGAAAGACATCGTATCCCACCGCCTTTCCGCCCCGAGAATCTCCACAGGATATTCTTCGCAAAGTGGCTGTGGGATTACCCTGCAGAAAGAGCATTTCTAACTTTACTGTACGCATATGTTAAATCTGCAAACGTGCGGTATATGACCGTCTTACGGGAGTAAACCGGCGATAGTTCTAGGCTTTACAGACCCATTCAGCAAAGGCATTCCTATCCTGCGAGGGCGCGGGTTAAGTGATAGTGTCAAAGATGTTATAACTATCCTTCGGTTGTGGTGCCGTCGCGCGATATTCCCGCTGCCGACTCCACGGATAACGCACGGTCGCGCATACTTGACGGCACCCGCATACCTGTGACTTCTAGAAGGCAGAAAGTCGTGGCAGACAACGTAAAAAATGATTGGGATTTGCGCAGCGAGAAGGTTCAGAAGAACCAGGTGGCCGCTTATGACGAGATGCGCCGCCGCTGCCCCGTAGCGCACGACGAGTTCATGGGCTACTCCGTGTTCAAGAATGCCGATGTGCAGCATGTGCTCGATCATCCCGACATTTACTCGAATGTCGTCTCGACTAGGCACATCGCCGTGCCAAACGGTATGGATGCGCCTGAACACACAACGTTCCGTGCCGTGAACGACAAATACTTCACCTCCGAACGCCTGAGGGAGTTTGAGCCGAAAATCCGTGAGGTCGTCAAGAACCTGGTGGCTGATTTGCCGCGCGGCACCGAGGTTAATGTGATGGATGGGTTCGCGCAGGCTTATGCGATGCGTATTCAGAATGCGTTCATGGGCTGGCCCGCGAGCCTTGAGAAGCCGCTGATCGAGTGGATTGAGAAGAACCGCGAGGCTACGCTGCGCCGCGACCGCGAACAGATCGGCAAGGTCGCCCTTGAGTTTGACACCTATATTCGTGAGCTTCTGGATGCGCGCCGCGAGCAGGCTGCCGCCGGGAACCCGCAGGATGTGACCGCCGAGCTGCTGACCGACACCGTGCAGCTGCCCGATCAAGAGCCCCGCACTATGACCGATGAAGAGATTGTGAGCCTGATCCGCAACTGGACGGTGGGGGAGCTTTCGACCGTTTCGGCGTGCGCCGGGATTATCGTAAACTTTTTGGCGCGCAACCCGCAGGAGCAGGCTCGACTTCGTGAGTCACTAGGGGAGGGGCATGCGGAGATCGCCGCCGCAGTTGAGGAGATTATGCGTCTTGAAGACCCGCTGGTGACGAACCGCCGCGTGACTACCGAAGATACCGTGCTGGGCGGGCGTACCATTCCGGCGAATTCGCGGGTGACGATCAACTGGTCAAGTGCCAACCGTGATGAGGACGCGTTCGAGGATGCGCTCACCTATAACCCGCATCGTGACCAGTCCCGCAACCTGGTGTATGGCGACGGTATTCACGTCTGCCCGGGTGCGCCGCTGGCCCGCTTGGAGCTGCGCCTGCTCATGGAGGAGCTGCTGAAGGCAACCAAGAGTATTGTTCCTGGTGACGAGTCGGATGCACCCGCCACCGAGAACGCCACCTACCCGATCTCGGGCTACTCGACGGTCCGGGTGGTGTTTGGGTAGGGCTTTGTAGGAAGCTCTAGAAGATAGCGAGTGAGCAGAGTACAGGTAGTTTCATCCTTATATAGTTAGAACCTCGGACTAGGTGTGTGCGTTGGGAGTAGCTAGTAGCTCTATACCCCTGTTTTACATTCTGTGGTTGGATTTTTGCTCACTGGGCTTCTGCGTTTTATGAATTTTGTGCATTAAGTGAGGGTGATTTATGAGTGGATACCCCGATATAAAAAACAACGAATCTTACCTCCTCAGACCCACCGTGAATAAAGCCTCCAAGCCTACTCTACTATACTTGCACCAGAATCATGCCGAGAAAGACTTCGGAACGCCCCAATTTACCATCATACACACATTAGTGAGGCTCAAGACAGCACCCTTGAAGATTCTGCAACCAACCGTGTCTTCCCATTAATCCTTCTTAGGACCATCACTGTAGACGGCACCTATATACAACCTATCACTAGCGCACCGCCAAATGCGTTTGTGTGGCAGTAAACACCACTAGAGCGACATGAACCACCAAATTATCTAACACCGCTGGTGATCAGCAACCCGATGTCGGACTCATCATGACGCTTTCGCGCACCGATATCACGAGCTGGATTATTGGTTCTCCAAAACCTGAGAACATGCTACGCTCCAAGGCTACTGAGAGTTAGAGCTGACTTGATCACAGTGGATAAGAAACAACTGGTGGGAAGTAACGCAGACTGATCTTCTGACTCAGAGACAACAATAGAAGAACACCCATTACTTTCTAAATAAAATTTTTAGTATTAAAGGCACATTATATTTTGTAAAATATAAGGTTGAAATTTATCCATAGGAGTCGTTAGAGTTAACAAAGAGCCAGTTCTTCTGTCTCTGTAAGAAGTTTCAGAATCGTTATGATTCTGGAATAAGTTCAAACAAAGGAATGATGATGAACGTTTCGGATCTCGCGAATTCAATTGAAATTGACACTACCCCGGGTGCTGCTGATTACGCAATGAATAGTGCTCAGCCGTCAATGACCACTCCTGCTGGGGTATATGCTGTAGCAGAAATGGCCGTTGCTGGCAGCACCATCTGCTTGGTTTGCTAAGAGAATAATTTATAGAAAGGAAATCGTATGGGCATCTTCCCCCTCAGGACAAAAGGTAACTATGTTTACCGCTCTTTGGCTCCTGTTGCTGTGAGCCAAGTTTTAAATAGTTTGGAGACTCTGACTAACAGGAGTATATATCAGGATGATAGTTATCTGAGGGGGAATTTGCACCTTAAACTAAGTCGATCGAGGAAAGATTCCATACTGCACAAAGTAGTAGAAATGATCGATTCCCCCAAAACTGTCTCATATTGTTCTTTCATTAATATAGCTGGATGTGTTCTAATACTGTCTGGACAAGATAAGAAATTGCTTCAGGCATTAGGGTCTGGACTTGTTCTGGGTAATAACAAGTTACTTTCCATCAGGAACCATTATGGGCGGGATGGTGCAGATCAAATGGGAGCATTAATACTTAGCTATCGATTTGTTACATCTTTTATCAAAGATGATGATAAGGCAAATGATCTTTTTCTGAAATCTGTAAATGCACAAACTTGTCTATCTTATTTGGTACCTGGAATCGCAAAAGCAGTATCAAGCAAGTGGTTACGTGGAACTGCCCTTGAGGAAATTCTTAGTACACAGGCGTATGGTTCTTCTCCAATCGCAGTAAGGCTTAAGAAATACCCGACTGTTATGAAATATCTGACATGGGGGACTATTCTCTGGGAATCGGCCTTCCCTCTTATATATATATTTCCTGAAAAATATGTTCCAATCCTGTTACATGCGGTAAAAGGGTTTCATTTCGGAGTTGCCTTAACTATGGGTCTTCCAAGGTTCTTTTGGGGGTTTATGGGTGCCCACGCTGCGGTTGAGTATATCATCAAGGGTAAGAATAATGAATAATCTAAATAAGTCAGTAATTAAGCTAACTTCAGCAGTTCTGTCCGTTTCGATAGCTTCTACTGTTAATAGGTACAGGAATGAGTATAAGCGAAGGACTGGTCTGAATGGGAATGAGTTCCTAAAGGATAATGACGGTAATACCATTGAATATAACCTTGACTTAAATGAAAACTCAAATATTTTAATAGTCTTTGAAAATGGCTTGGGAACCCCTTTAGAGTCATGGGATTATGTAAAACTATTTCTGAAGGGCAGTTATAATTTATTATTTTATAATAGGCCTAAACACGGTTTTACATCAACAAACTTGTCGAATTGTGGAGCCCTTGAAAAAATTGTTAAGGAGAAAGTTGGCAATGATATCAGGATTATTTTTGTTTGTCACTCTATAGGAGCGTTGGCAGGATGTACTGCTGTGGAAAATAGTCCGTATATTAAGAGTAGGACAGAGAAAATAATTCTTGTTGATGGGACTGAGCCGGATCTTTTTGAAGCATATCGTAATGATTCTGAACAAAAGGGAGAATTTATGCAGATGTGTTTTCAGAAAGCAATGGCTGGATTTTTTGGATTCCAGTGGTGGGGAATCGATAAATATGCTCGAAGGACAAGCTATCGCCCGGACATTCAGGAATCAGTAAGGCTTTTTGAAGCTAACCCTAAAGAAATATTTATTACTTTAAGTGAATATTTTAATATTAGGGTAGATTCTTTAAAATCTATTCTCATGCAACAACAGGTAGCTGTTTCAATTATTAGTTCCTTTGAACGAAGGACACAACAAAAGAAATTAGCGGAAGATTTTGGTATTCCGTTTAGTTTAATTGATAAGAGCACACATTACTCTATTATCGGGCATCCTGAATTTGCCTGGGAATTAGCGCGTGAAGTTAGGAACGTTCTTGAAAAGTAATTTTTTTGATTCTCTAATTTATGGGGTTTTGGTCCACCATATAACACTTACTGTATTTCAAAACACGCCAGATACCTTGGTTCCCCCTATAAATCATTTTTCGCCAGGTTGGGATATACCGCAGTGGAGGTTTTTTGCACCTACCCCAGGAACTTCAAATCATCATATCTTATACAGGACTAGGACAAAACAGAATGATGAGGGTCAATGGGGTACATGGGAAGAGATGATATCTTCTAATGATTCTACCTTATTATCTACCATCTGGAATCCAAATAGTAGGTATGTAAAAGCGAATTTTGATTTAGCAAGTTCGATTGTAAATATGGTATCGTACGGTGCAACTTTTGATTTTATAAAGAGTAGTGAGAGTTATTTAATGGTGTCTTCTATTCTTAATTCTCGGTTGCAAAATACGGATTCAATAAACTACCAGTTTCTTATTGCGACTTCAACTCGTGATAAACAGGATAGTAGTAGCTTTTCTTTTGAACCAAAATTTTTTTCTGAGGTTCATGAGGTGCGATAATGGACGAAAAAATATCTCTAGATTTTCATAGGATACATCTCCACATTACCGGTTCGGTTAATGCTGCTTTGGTACCATATTGGATTAATTGGTCTAGGAGGATTTATCATGATTTGATTGTTACTGCTTCAGTGACAGAATCAGCATGTAGGTTTGTATCTATTGATGCGCTAAAATCTTTAACGGATGGTAAGGCATGGATAGACTCTTGGGGTAGCGATTATCCTATTCAGGTGCATGAAGGTCTTGAGAAATATACGGATGTGGTAGCGATATTTCCTGCGTCGATTAATACAATTATGCAATTGGCCTCTGGATTTACAAATACACCTATGCAGATGGCTATTCAACTGACTAGGTTACCTGTTTCAATAGCTCGCGCATTTCCTGGAGATAATAATATTATTGAGGATAAATTAAATAATTTAATATCAAAACGAGATAATATTGTTATATCTAAAGAAATGCCTGCGTATTCTTTGTCTAAAAAATCTTGGGGAGGTAGTACTGGTTTCTACTATCCGTTTGTGCTTCAATCACTTCAAGATTTAATATCTGATTTAAATATTTAATTTATATTATTTTTGTGTAAATTCTATAAATAGTTGGTGTTGTGGGATCGGGATTGAAAAGATGAATGATAAGTATTTCGATTTTTGGTAGGATTGTTGGATAAAGTTTATTGAATCTAGCGTATCCCCCGCTGTGGTATACAATGTTTTCATAACTTTGAATATATGAGACTGTATTATTATATTTTTCTGTTGCGCATGCTACAGATATTTTATCGAATCTCAGAATGTAGGGTTTAGAAATTTGTCGATATAGCTAGCTCAAAGAAACTTTTTGTATATGAATTTATATCTGACGATTTACAAAAGGTCGGTGATTATTCATGAGCATTCTAAGCCAGAAGATTAGCCACGTTCCGCCGAGAAAACTCTTTGATAATGAGGTTAGGTTCGGTACTTTTGTGAGTGAATTTGCGGGCAGACGACCCTTTCCATTACTGATCAGCGGTTAGTGCTCTGCCAATGGAGATCTTTCTCGGTCTTAGTAGAGCTGCTCTCCGAGTGTTTCTCCCAAGTGTAGTAATGGGCTCTAATCCCTAATGGAATTAGCTATCTCATATCTTTATCTGGATTCTAGGAATTTGTCCAGCTTGTGATATCGATAGGCGGAGGCATCTTGACACGCACTCGGCACCAATCGGTCATCACCTGTAACATCTTCTAAGGCGTAAATAACCTGATGATTGGTTGGATCCCTAGGGTGGTGTTTATTGTTGTACAGACATATCTGGCGATGCTCTAGGTGCCCTATCTACGGTGGGCGTGGTTTCACAGGTCTTTAGTAAATCGTGTGGATGGGAAGGTGTGGTAGTTTATAGAATAGTTGATAGTTTTTGTCAAGTTTAACTAATGTGTGGCCGATGGTTTGTGGGGATACCCTGAAATCTTCCCCTAAGACTTCTTCGGTATGACTCTTGTGAAGGTATAACAGGTTTTTGAGGATAGGACTGTGGAGGGGTAAATGCTGATATGGTGAGATAGGTGATAATCTCTATCTACAGATGTTATCGGTGTTTGTTTGTTCCGTCGTAAATCTACACAGGTAGAAGAGCCAGTTTTACTATATACCTCGGGGGAGGGGTCCTGTATGAACTACCCTCATGGTTGACCTTTAAAATATTACGAAAGCATAATTAGGACTTGTTCACTCTCAGCGGCTTAAACGCTTGGTCTGGGAGCTTTTTATTAATCTATTCTTTTCATTTAGCTTTTTGTAAGACATGTCTGTAGGGCAGCGTGTATAAGAGATAAATCTTGGAAGTAAGGTGACATGGAAGCAGCAATAGTCGGTAGTGGTCCAAATGGGTTAGCTGCCGCGATTACATTGGCTCAACAAGGTGTCAAGGCACATGTGTTTGAGGCATCTAGTACTCCAGGTGGCGGTATGCGTAGCCATGAGCAATTACGTTCAGGGGTTATTCATGACATGTGCTCTGCAGTCCACCCTTTTACATCAGTTAGCCCGTTCTTCACCAATGTTGACTTGCGCCGTTATGGGCTTCGTTTCGCGTTGCCTGAGGTGGATTTAGCCCATCCTGTAGATGAGGATCGTATCGGTGTGTTGTACCGCGACATTGATCGTACTGCGGCAGGTTTGAGACGTGATGGGAAGATCTGGAAAGCAACATTTGGTCCTTTAGCACGCAACTTTAACAAGATAGCGCAGGATCTTCTGGGACCCGTCTTGAATATTCCCAAACATCCTTTAGTGACTCTTTCGTTTGGTATTAATGCGGTTCTTCCTGCTCAATTATCGGCATATCGTTGGCGTGAACCTGCTACCCGCGCCCTTTTTGGTGGCATAGCTGCGCATGCAATCACGCGGCTTGATACTCCCATGAGTTCTGCAGTAGGGATGATGCTTACAGCTGCTGCTCATGCTACCGGTTGGCCTGTTGCCGTTGGAGGCAGTGGAGCGATAGCTGATGCGATGGTAGCTGAGCTGTCTTCATATGGTGGAGAAATTACCTGCAATACCCGTATTACCTCAATAGAACAACTTACAGGATTCGATATCATTATGCTGGATACCTCACCACATGCTGCAGCGGAGATTTTGAAGGATCGGTTACCGAAGAGGCAGCGTCGTGCGTATCAGGCATACCGTTTTGGGCCGGGGGCGTTTAAGGTAGATTTTGTGATTAGGGGCCATATCCCGTGGACTCATAAAGCTGCCCGTCAGGCAGGCACGGTGCATTTGGGCGGTACGCTTTCGCAGATTGCTGCTACAGAAAAGCAGGCGGTGAAAGGGAACCTATATGAGTGTCCTTTTGTGCTTGTCGGGCAACAGTATTTGGCGGATCCTAGCCGCTCTGATGGTGAGCACCATCCTGTGTGGGCTTATGCGCATGTTCCTCAAGGATACCCATATGATGTTACTGAACATATTGTGCGGCAGATTGAGCGTTATGCGCCGGGATTTCGTGACATTATTGTCGATTCAGTCTCGTATTCTACTGAGACGCTGGAGGGTTATAACGAAAATTATGTAGGTGGTGACATTATTGGTGGTGCCACAGATATGCGTCAGTTACTAGCGCGCCCAATATTTTCCGCAGATCCCTATGCGACGGGGGTTTCGGGCGTGTATCTTTGTTCGGCGTCTACGCCTCCTGGAGCTGGGGTTCATGGTATGTGTGGGCTGCAAGCGGCTCGTCGCGCCTTGAAGTTATTGGTATAAACACAACGTTGAAACAGTTATTTATTTGAGTTGTTTCTAGTCAAAATATTTACGGATTACTACCCCAAACATGCTAAGGGGACGTAGAATAATGTGGAGGTTTGAAGGTGAAGAAACTCTACCCTGCCCAAGACACGGAGAATAAAGGCTCTTTACCTGCCTGTAAAGGTGGATTCTAAAACCATACCCCACCGTACAAACCTTCACTTGTATAGTGGCAGAGGTAACCACTAGATCATCCGCACCCTCAAGGGATACTCTCTGATAGTCCCGACTAGGAAATCACCTAGTGGGGAGCTTGTCAAGAGTGATAAGCAGCTCAATCGTTAAATTAACCGCTACTGTGTCGTCATCGAACGTATAGTCCTCAGATCAAGTGCTGGTGAGTACTCTCCGAGGCGTTCCGCAAATCTCTGGGCTTATGTCACCGGGTATTCTCCATCGCGCGAGGCTTATTTTTGCTTCGATGACACTCAAGTAAATTAATACTCTCATATAAAATAAACTTAATTTAGTTCACTGACTTAAATAAATTTAGAATAAATGTATAAATTTAGGCCTGTAGGTTGTGTAGGAAAATTTTTTAAAAATATTTGTATCCCCTTACCCTGTGCATCGTGTTCAATTCTAGGTGTATAAATAACGACATTAAATTTTGAAAGTTTCCTTTTGAATTTACAGTTCTGCCTTGGTATGCCAAGCTGAATAGAAGTTTTGATTGGCGACTGGTATATTTTACCCAAAAAATAGATTTAAAATAATTATTTATTTATATAATCTTAAATTACTTTAAGTGGTTGTTATTCTTGACTGTGTGCTTCCGGGTTTGTTAGGTTTAAATTGTCAGTAAGCTTTGGAGCTGTGTGAAGCTTCTAGAGTGGATTGGCAAGCTAGGAGGGCTGTATAAATGTTGTTCACGTGTACCTAGTTTTGTAAAATTAATGATGCTTACATGTGAAGGACATATTGCCCTAAAAATTTTAAGGAATTCTGGAGGAGTTTTTATGGATAAGGATACTGTTCTTTTGGAGGAGCTTGCTGGGCAGGAGATTGCTCAGATTAGTGGTGGTGTGGATAATATAGATTTCGGTTTCTGGCACGCATTGGAGAGCATATATCGCGTTTTTTAGTTAGTTTGTGAAATGTGAATCATAGCTATTTTTGACGAAAGAAAGGAAGATTTACAATGCCTCAGGATATAACTCTGTTGGAAGAAATATCTGAACAGGATCTCTCTCAGGTAAATGGTGGTACTGCTTTCCCTGGATGGTATAGCAAGGTAATCGGTAATCGAGGTCGCGTATGTACTGTCACAGTGGAGTGCATGTCCGTGTGTCAGTAATGTAACTTTGTGCAAGTTGTTGTCATTGTTGCTGTTTATTTTTATATAGTTTTTACTATATATAGTTATAAGAAAAGCGTCATACTTTGGTGAGCATCTTAAGCGAAGTCGGTGGGTAAAGGAGAATATGGGTGTTAGTCAGGAAATTTCTTCCTGAGCTGGATGATAATCAATTTCAGCAATTAGTATCAAATATATTGAATACTTCCCTATTGGAGGAATTGGAGACTACCTCAAGGCCTGAGCCTATCGTACTGTTACCGACTCCAGCGTCTATGACGCTGGGGTCGGTTTCTGAGTCTTTTATGTTCCATGCCCTATTCATGAACTTGATGGCGCATGAGGACGAGCATATGTGTCAGATCGTTCAAAAATTTGCCTATGCTAACGCAAAACACATCGATGGTCTCACTGAACAGCTTATGGGTGCTCTCAGGGGGCGACTGCTCAATTTCTATCTACGCCCACTGGTAGCTCATGTCAAAAAAATCTCTGCGCAAGGACTTTTACACGGAGAAACCCCTGAAGAACGGTATGAAGACTATTGTCGTCGCTGGTATGAAGATTTTCAGGACGACTTTTATGCCATTTATCCGCTCCTTCAGCATGTTCATACGACGATCGTAGATCAGTTTTACATAGCAGTGTCGGAGATTTTTGAGCGGGTCCAAACTCATGAGAGTGATATACGAAAACTTCTCGGTGTCACAGATGATGACCCTCTGAAGCTAGAGTCTCTTGTGCTAGCTGGCGACCATCATAATGGTGGGCGTACCGGCTGCGTGCTGGTATTCCAGCAAGGAACTGTAGTGTATAAGCCCCGCAGTATCGAAGGTGAGCAAGCATATTACAACATCATCCAGAAGCTCGCTGAGTATGGTGCCCCCGCTATGCGTGCCGCCCGGGTAGCGGTCGGTAATGGGTACGGGTTCATGGAATTTATCGAACGGGAAGAAGTCGATTTCTCATCAGAGGATTTCCTGGAGTCTTCCGGTCGACTTGCGGCCTTACTGTATGCGCTTCAGACTAAGGACATGCATGAAGAGAACCTTGTCCCTCTATCAGAGGGACCTGTTCCTGTTGATCTTGAAACTATGCTTCATCCAATTCATACAGCAGCTGACGACGATCCAGTTATTCCTGCTGATAGCGCTTTTTTGTATAAACTTCGGGGGATATCAACTAGCGCATTACTTCCTACTCGCCTCATGCGAAGTGATCCCTCCCAAGGGTATGTAGATATCGGTTTTATTCAAGGTGAACAGGGCGTTAACCCGTTTGCTGGGATGAGTGTTGAACGCCCTTTTAGAGATGATGCTGTGGTTCGATTTGTACGGGAATCAGTCCCTGAAGATACTGGTAACACGAGTGAAGCGGGATCTGATGAGCTAGAGCAGCAACGTAATTTACACGCAGCTCGAGCTTATTTCTTTGCCCGCGGATTTGCTCAGATGTATCGGTGGATTTGTGAAAACCGCTATACCGTCTTGGAAGCTGTCCGCGCCGAATGCACAGGAATAATACTTCGTGCCGTCCTGCAGCCAACCATGTATTACAGTCAGCTGGTACGGATGTTGGGCAGCCCCGAGGCGCTTGCTTCTCAGGATGTTTTCAAAACCATTATATTCCGAACTGCTGCTTTTGCCCCCAACCGCCCGTTGAAAATCATTATCGCTGAGGCTGAGTCGCTCTCGCGGTTAGACGTTCCTTTCTTCACACACCGGACAGACTTGTCTGATATCCTCTCTCCTCATGAAACTGCTGCAACTGGAGTGAGTGTTCAAAAAAATGCTCTTGAAGAGACCCTGAGTCACATTACCGATATGAATGAGGCGGATTTAGAGGACCAGCTGAATCAAATTTGGAATGCTTTCGTGTCCCCATATCCGGCTAATACTCTAGTTTCACAACCTGCGGATGCGTGGCGGGGGCGGGACAATTTACAAAGTGAGCGAGATTTTAGTTCCACGGTCGCCGATTATTTGGCAATTCGTTTGTATCCTGGGCTTGCTGAAGAAAGCCCTTGGACATGGGCAGCGCCTGTTCCGGGTACTCAGCAGCAACATACCGGAGCCTGGGATACTGCTGTATTGGGGCTGGATCTTTATAGCGGTTCCATTGGTCCTGCATTATCCTTGGCGCAAGCAGCACATACTCTAGAAAATGAGGAATATGCTCAAGCAGCGTATCGTGTGTTCGATCCGATAGCAGACGTTGTCTTCTCGGAAGATATGTCGTTTGAACTGCCTGACGAGATGCGTGATACAGCCTTCATGGGCGAACCCGGTATTGCTTTTGCGCTTGCCGGTGCTGCCGAGTGTTTGAATGATCCCCGCTTGAAGGAAGCCGCTGCTGTGTTGGGGAACCGGATTGCTGAGCGTTTGGCGCAGGCAGAGCATCCGAGTCCGGATTATCTCACCGGGCAGGTAGGTGCGGCAGCCTTGCTGCTGGGATACGACCTCGCGGATGACCGGGAAGCGCTGCTGGGCGTACTGGATCGGCACGCCCAAGACATCATCGCGGGTCGTGTCGAGGAGGAATGGTGGTCTCATAGCGGGTTCGCCCACGGTATCAGCGCCTCCATCTTCGCGTTGAGCCGGTGGAATAGGCAGATGCCTTCCTCGGAACGTGCCCAGCACGCGGTCAATATTCTACTGGAGCGCCTGCGCGAATTCGATAACGGGGAAAGCTGGGAATCACAGATCTCCGGGCAGGGTAGTCGGAACGGTGTGTGGTGCCATGGTACCGCCGGTATTTCCCTAGCCTTGGCGGCGGTACAGGTGTGGATGCCCGGGCTTTCCACCCGCGCTGATCTTGAGCGTGCTGTACACCATGCCCTGCATGAGGGGACCGGTCGTAACCTCACCTATTGCCACGGTGATTTAGGTACTCTGGATATTCTCGAATGGGTCGTCAATCATGTTCCCGATCTGCCTGATGCCGAAAAAATCCGGGACATCCTAACCAACGGGTACAGTACCTCTCTGCTACAGGAAACCCTAGAGGATAAGTCCGTGCGCTACTCTTTGACCCCATCGTACATGGTGGGTACCTCCGGTGTGCTGTCTTGGCTGTCTCGCCGTATCGGTGGCACCCGGTTGTATACTCCGATTATTCCCGATTCCACTGAAGCATAGGGCATCAAGTCATGGCTTTTCCTGCTGTTTTGCAGACCGCCCAGACCGAGTGCGGTCTGGGCGTGAGTGCTTCCATTCTGCAGCATTATGGGCGCTATCAGACGGTCTCAGACTTGCGTCTGTCTATGGAACCTGGCCGTGAAGGGCTGAACCTCCTGCAGGTGAGCAACCTTCTCACGGACGAGGGTATGGAGGTCGGCGCCTATCGGGCAAGCTCGTTGGAGCAACTTCGGGATATCGGCAAGCCGGTGATTCTGCACTGGAATAATTCGCATTATGTGGTGCTGGTGCGGATGCGTCATGACCGGGTGCAGATTATGGATCCTGGGCAGGGTTTGCGAACGATTAGTCTTGAGGAGGCTGAGAGTTCCTTCTCCGGCAGCGTGCTGGTGCCGACTCCACGGGATGATTTCGAGAAAAAATCCCGGAACGTTTTCAAAGACTGGCAGTTCCATACGTTCTTTACGAAGCAGATGTTCGGTCAGTATGCGCTTTTCATCTTGTTACTTGCGATCACCTATAGCGTGACCTTTGCGGTGCCGATGGTGATTCAGCATGTGGTGGATGCTCAGCTGAAGGGCGAAGAGAATGTTGTGGTTGGCATCACTGCCGGTGTCATTGCTGGTATTGCAGGGTATTACCTGGTATCGATTGCGCGTGCCGCAACGTTGGCGAGTATCGTCTCGTCTATCGGGTATAAGCTTCTGGGGGATCTTTTTGCCAGACTTCTCAAGTTGCCGCTGACGTATTTTGCGCTCCGCTCGCCGGGGGATATTCTCTACCGGTTGGCAAGCGTGAATATTCTGCGCGATTTCCTGTCGTCAAACCTGACCGAGTTCGTTATCAATATCGGCACGATGATCGTGATTCTTATCTTTATCGCCCAGCAGTCCGGCGTGGTTTTGCTCATTACCTGCGGGGTTCTGTCCGTGCTGGCGGTGATTTGGATTGTAACGGCGCGTCCCACCTCTCAGGCGCTTGATGCGGAATATTCGCATGCTTCTGAAACTCAGGTGATTGAGCTAGATGCCATTAACACCGTGGCGACGATGAAGATGACCGGTTCGGCGACTTCGACCTTTGGTAAGTGGCGTGAGACGTATCTGCGGTCGTTGGCGTCGATGCGCCGTCGCATGGTGCTGCAGCAAGGTGTGTTGGGTTCTGCCGCAGCCGTGGTGCAGCTGGGTGGCCCGCTGATTCTATTGCTGTCTTCGTTGCCGCTGGTCAATAACGGAACGTTGACCCTGGGACAGGCTATTGCGACCGAGGGCATTTCCGCGCTGTTGTTTTCCTCGATCTCTTCGGTGATGTTCGGCATTATGAATATCGCGGCGGTGGATCGTGCCGTTGCTCGTATTACCGATATTCAGCGATATGAACCCGAACAGGATGAGGGAACCGTTACGGATGTGATTGACAGTGATATCGAGCTAGAGGATGTCGGTTTCACGTATCCGGGTGGTATGGCCCCGGTCCTCTCGGAGGTGTCTCTAACGGTGCCGGAGGAGCAGGACATCGCGATCGTCGGTTCCTCCGGGTCTGGTAAGAGCACGCTTGCTATGTTGCTGTGCTCGCTGTACACCCCGGTTTCGGGTGCTATTCGTGTGGGCGGAATCGATATTCGTGATTACTCGCTGGATGCTCTGCGCTCCCACATTGGGTATGTGCCTCAGCAGCTGCAAACCAGGACGGGCAGCCTGTACGATAACCTCACGGCGGGTCTGGACGACGGGCGCAGCCGTGAGGAGATCGAAGCCAATATCTACGCTATGGGCATCCTGGATTTTGTGAAGGATCTACCGCTGGGGTTCGACACGATTATGGCCAACGGGGGCGAAAATTTCTCGGGTGGTCAACGTCAACGCATCGCGATTGCTACCGCCCTGCTGCGGTATCCACGGATTTTAGTGCTGGATGAGGCGACCAGTGCGCTCGATACTGCGACTGAGCGGCAGGTGACGGAACTCATCGCACAGTATCAGTGCACGAAGGTCGTGGTGGCGCACAGGCTTTCGACAATTCGCAATGCCCAGCAGATCGTGGTGATGGAACACGGATGCGTGGTGCAGGTCGGTTCCCATGCGGAGTTGATCTCGGTGGAAGGTCGGTACCGGGATTTGTACTACCAAGAAGAAAAAAGCAGCCACAAGGAGTACACCTCACCAATAGCCGCATAGACGATTCCTTATAGTCGACCCTGGGGTTTGGGAAAGTCGCTATGGATATGCGCAGCGGCGCGCACGAGTAAATAACCTGAGCCGTATCGTAACCGAAAAACGTGGATGCTGTCGTACAGGCGTGCTGCCTGGGCGACAGCATCCAAAATGTTTGGTTCATCTTCAAAAACCAGCGCGGCAAGTTCTCTACAAACCGCATAATATTTCACCCATAAAGTTTAAATTTCTAAGCAACAATACTCAGATTTCTCGGGAATTTTTAATGGTTTTGTTATCTTAAAAATGATACCAAACCGTTACAAAAACTTTTTCAAAATTATTTTTCTAATATAAAAACAAAAGTTACTGTAAATAATAAAATACTTTCCAGGTGCTTTATTTTCTGAGTAAACCAACCCGATCCCTTGAAATTACAGCTCAAACTCGTAATGATTATTGTTTTGAATAAAGTTTAAAATGCTTGACATCAATATTATTTACCATTTTAAAGAGTGCACGATAAATTTTTGACCCCTAGACTACATCTTGAAACACGTTTATCAAGTTGTTACTGTAGAGTCACCGATTTCAATAGAGAGAAAACCGACTCTGATAAGGACTTTTGTTCCATGACCTTGCCGCATGATGAGAATAGAAGATATATCTCACCACCCCTATATGTCGCAGCCCGCGACGAAAGTTCATAGTCAATGGAGATGTGAGGCTTTTGTTGCTTGGCACCTGTAGCACACGCGGCATCCCCACATAATTCTGATGACATAGCTCTGGCAGTCTGTGTCTAATAGCTATGTTTACAGTGCTACAGAAAATAAGTAACAGATTTTACAAACTTCCTTTTCTTGGGGCGTTAGTGCGTCGTAAGGAAGGGTAGTGGGTTCCAGGTGAATACTGTGGAAAAGCAAACACCTGGAACCCAGTCAGAGAATAGTTTGATGTCTTCAGCATCAAACTAAACACCGATAATACTATTCCTGAACGGATCAGGAATATTAAGGAGGATAACCATGGCTAAGGATATCACGCTCCTGGAAGAGATCTCGGACCTCGACCTGGACCAGGTTAACGGCAGCGGTCACGGTGGCGGCGGCTACAGCGCTGGCGGCGGCTACAGCGGTGGCGGCAACGGCGGCGGTGGCAACTACTGCGGTAACGGCTGCGGCAACTACAACTTCGGCTTTGGCTTCTGGGGCGGCAGCTCTTCCTAAGTCCGGGGAATAAGTAAATACGATAGATAAGGAGATACCAGGTGTTAATCAGGGAACTTCTTCCTGAACTGGATGATGAGCAATTCCGACGCCTAGAAACGTATGTATCTAGCACTTCGCTGTTAGAACGTTTGGGTACCGCATCCAATACTCCCGACTCCGAGTCTATCGTACGGTTGTCGGCCCCGGCGCTCAAAGCACTGGGGCCGATGGCCGAACCCTCCATGTTTCACGCGCTCATTGCCCAGCTTGCCGAGGGTGAGCGTGACAATGTTGAACGTGCTGTTGCCGCATCGGGCTACGCCGCACCGTCGCGGCTTCCCCTCCTAGTTAGTCAGTTTTTGGAGAACCTGACCGCGCGTTTGACTAATTTCTACCTCAGACCGCTGGTTGCGCACATCAAAAAGATCTCTTCGCAGGGTCTTCTGCACGGCGACACCCCCGAAGAGCGGTATGAAGACTACTGCCGGCGTTGGGGCGAAGAATTTAGTGACGACTTTTATGCGAGCTACTCGCTTCTGCCCGGCGTTCACGGCAGGACTATTGAGCAGTTTCATGCGATGATTGCCGAAATTTTTGAGCGTGTGAGCGCTCGTGAAGATGATATTCGCGAGCTTCTTAACGTCGAAGATGACGAACCCCTCAAACTCGAATCCTTCGGTCTGCCCAGAACTCGTTACGGCGGCGGACGCGCCGGTTGCCTTCTCGAATTTACCCAGGGCATGGTGGTCTACAAATCCCGCAATGTTGAAGGCGAATGGGTCTTCTGGAAAATCGTTCAAGACCTCGCTACGCAGGGGGCGCCTTCGATGCGTGCAGCCCGCGTGATTCGGGGTGACGGCTATGGCTTCATGGAGTTTATTAAACGTGAAGACGCAGACTTTTATGCTGAAGATTTCCTTGGAGCCTGCGGACGGCTGGCGGCTTTGCTCTACACCCTGCAGGCTAAAGACCTGCACGCTAAGAATCTGATACCCCTGCGCACGGAACCCGTTCCGATTGACCTTGAAACGATCCTCCACCCCGTGCATATTCTGACGGAGGATATTCAGAGTCCCCCCGAAGGCAGCGTTTACCTGCGCTGGCTGCGCGGAATCGCATGCAGCGCGTTCTTGCCTACCCGCCGCACACGCCGCGATATCTCGCTAGGGTTCCGCGACGTAGGCTTCCTACACGGCGAACAGGGGACGAACCCTTTCCACGAGGTAACCGTCGCAAATCCCTTCCGTGACGATGCTGTGGCACGCATCAACCGCGAACCCAGCCCAGAGAACCCGACCACGGAAGACACAGATCGCGCCGAAGAAGCTAACGCCAGCACCCCAGAGGAGCGGCGTATTTCTGAGGCAGCCCGCGCCCGCGCCTTCGAACGCGGATTCACACAGATGTACCGGTGGGTCTGCGAGCACCGCGAAATCATGACCGAGATAGTTCGCACAAATTGCTCCGGGCTGACACTGCGTGCCCTACTGCAATCCACCAGGTTCTACACTCGAATTCTCAAAATGCTCAGCAGCCCCGAAGCGCTGGCCTCCGAAGACGTCTTCGCCACAATCGCGCTGCGTGCCGCAACGCTGAGCAATAACCGCCCCCTTGAGATGATCGGGGCCGAAGTAGAAGCCCTCTGGCGGTTCGATATTCCCTTCTTCATGCACCGCACGGATGGCTCCGAGATCATATCTTTCGATGGGCATGCCATAGGATTGACCATCGACAGCAGCGCGCTCGATGAAACCCTGGAACATATTGCCGCCCTCGACGAAGCAAACCTTGAAGAGCAGATTCAACAGATCTGGTCGGCTTTCGTATCACCCTACCCGCCGGATCGCATACTCGCGGATGCATCGGCAGAGATACTGTCAAACAGGCAGAGCGTGCAGCATGAACGAGAACTCTGCGAGAGTATTGCCGACCGGCTAACAGCGACGAACCACCCGGGCGGCAGAGAGGAAGACGCCTGGACCTGGCTGGCGCCCACCCCCGGCCTGTGGCAGCAGCACCTTAGCGTATGGAACACCGAAGTCCTCGGCATAGACCTCTACACCGGCTCAACCGGGGCTGCACTCGCCCTCACCCAGGCCGCGCGGATGCTCGAAAAACCGGAATACACGCAGACGGCTCGCCGGGTACTAGACCCCATCGCGCAAGACGTCTTCGCTGACAGGCTTTTCAGCATTCCCCCCGAAACCTGCGACGGCATATCCTGCGGCGAAACAGGCATCGCCTTCGCGCTCGCCGCTGCCGCAGAAAACCTTCGAGACGACCGTTTTGCTGAGGCAGCCGTCAAGGTTGGCAACCGTACCGCCGCACGCCTGGCGCAGGTTGAGCATCCTATGCCCGGGTACCTGGATCATCAGGTAGGGGCTGCCGCCCTGCTCTTAGGTTATAACCTCGCCACCGACCGCGCGGCTCTGTTGGCGGTATTAGACAGGCACGCCCAAGACATTATCGCCGGTATGGTAGAAGAAAACTGGTGGCACCGCAGCGGATTCGCCTACGGAATCAGCGGATCAATCTTCGCGCTCGCCCGGTGGAACCGCCAGATGCCCTCACCCGAACGTGCTCGCGAAGCCGTCGAAATTCTTCTGCGCCGCCTCAACGACTTCAACACCGGGGACGAATGGCGAGCCCAGCTCACCGAGCATGACAGCGGCGAAGAGCATGCCAGCGGCACTTGGTGTTCCGGCAGCGCGGGCATCGCCCTCGCGTTCGCGGCACTGCATCTGTGGATGCCCGAACTCGCCAGCCGCACCAACCTCGACCGCGCGGTACAGCATGCGTTCCGCACCGGAACCCGAAGCAACCTCACCCTCTGTCACGGCGACTTCGGCACCCTGGATGCGCTCGCCTGGATAGCCGACCGGATCCCCGACGTACCGTGTGCAGAGGCTATCCGGGATGCCATCGAGAACGGTTATAGCGCATCGGATATTCGGGCAGTCCTCGACGATAAATCCGTGCGCTACTCGCTGACTCCCTCGTTCATGGTCGGTACCTCCGGTGTGCTGTCCTGGCTGGCTCGCCGGGCAGAGAATACTCGCCCGTACAGCCCTCTTATCCCCGAGCCGTTCGAGGTTCGATAGTATGGGTTTTCCTGCTGTTCTTCAGGCGGCGAAGACCGAATGCGGGCTGGGCGTGGGGGCGTCCGTCCTGCAGCACTACGGGCGCTATCAGACTATTTCAGACCTTCGCCTGATTGCCGAACCCGGTCGTGAAGGTCTCTCGATGCGCCAAGTGCGCGACCTTCTCGTTGAGGAGGGTATGGAGGTCAAAGCCTTCAGGGCGCCCTCTCTCGAACATCTTCGAGATATTGGCAAGCCGGTCATTCTGCACTGGAATAACTCCCATTACGTGGTTTTGGTGCGCATCCGTAAGGATCGCGTGCATATTATGGACCCCTCCACGGGAATGCGGGTTATGGATCTTCAGGAGGCTGAAGAGTCTTTTTCCGGCAGTATTCTGGTGCCGTCTCCGCGGAAAGATTTCAAAAAGAAATCCCGCAGTGTCTTTCAAGATTGGCAGTTGGGCACCTTCTTCACGAAGAAAATGTTCGGCCAGTACGCGCTGTTCCTGCTGCTTCTCATCATTACCTACAGCGTTACCTTTGCCGTGCCTATGGTGATCCAAACCGTGGTGGATGCGCAGCTCAGGGGTGCAAGAAACACCGTCGTGGAAACAACGGTCGGTGTGGTAGTCGGTGTTATTGGCTACTACCTGGTTTCCATTGCACGCGCCGCAACGCTGGCGAGTATCGTCTCGTCCATCGGATATAAGCTCTTGGGCAATATGTTCGACAGGCTGCTGAGGCTGCCGTTGACCTATTTCGCGCTGCGTTCTCCGGGTGATATTCTCTACCGCCTTTCAAGCGTGAACACGCTGCGCAACTTCCTGTCGACAAGCCTGACCGAGTTCGTGATCAACATCGGCACGATGATTGTGATTCTCATCTTTATCGCCCAGCAATCGAGCCAGGTTTTGATAATCACCTTCGTGGTTCTTGCCGTGCTGATGCTGATCTGGTTCGTCACGGCGCGCCCCACCTCCCAGGCGCTCGACGCCGAGTATGCGCACGCCTCCGAAGCGCAGGTGGTTGAGCTTGATGCTATCAACACCATTGCAGCCATGAAAATGACGGGTTCCTCAACGCCCACCTATAACACCTGGCGCGAAGCCTATATGCAGTCGCTGGCGTCGATGCGCCGCCGCATGGTGCTGCAGCAGGGTGTGCTCGGGTCTGCCGCATCCGTGGTGCAGTTGGGTGGCCCGTTGATTCTATTGTTGGCGTCGATACCGCTGGTGAATGATGGAACGCTCACGCTCGGTCAGGCTATTGCGACCGAGGGTATTTCTGCGCTGCTGTTTTCGTCGGTTGCTTCGACGATGTTTGGCATTATGAGCATTATCGCGGTGGACCGTGCGGTTGCGCGTATCGTGGATATTCAGCGTTATGAACCGGAGAAGAGCACGGGATCTGTCACCGATATTGCTGACGGTGACCTTGACCTTGAGAACGTGAATTTTACGTATCCGGGTGGTAATAAACCTGTGCTGACGGATATCTCGCTGCGCGTGCCGGAGGGCCACGATGTTGCTCTCGTGGGTTCGTCAGGTTCGGGCAAGAGTACCTTGGCTAAGCTGTTGTGTTCGTTGTACAGCCCGGTTTCTGGCACGATTCGTGTGGGCGGAATCGATGTTAGAGATTATTCTTTGGACGAGCTGCGTTCCCATATCGGGTATGTGCCGCAGCAGCTGCAAACCAGGTCGGGAAGTCTGTACGATAACCTCACGGCGGGGCTGGATGACGGGCGCAGTCGTGAAGAAATCGAGGAGAGTATTCTCGCGATGGGCATCCTGGATTTTGTGAAGGATTTGCCGATGGGCTTCGATACGATCATGGCGAGCGGGGGCGAGAACTTCTCGGGCGGTCAGCGCCAGCGCATCGCGATTGTGACCGCTTTGCTGCGGTACCCGCGTATTTTGGTGTTGGATGAGGCGACTAGTGCGCTCGATACCGCGACCGAGCGGCAGGTGACGGAGCTGATTGCCCAGTATCAGTGCACGAAGGTTGTGGTGGCGCATAGGCTTTCAACGGTGCGCAACGCCGAGAATATCGTGGTCATGGAGGATGGGCGCATTATTCAGAGCGGACGCCACGATGACCTGATGATGGTTGAGGGCCGTTACCGGGAGCTTTATTCTCAGGAGGAGCAGAGCAGCCAGGCGGGGTACATTTGGGCGCAGTGGCCCCCCACGAAGGTTTCTCGCCACGGCTTCGGTTTGGGAATGTTCACCTCGTAGCTCACGACTCTGTTGGATGCGCGGTGCACGTGGGCGTTCTGTGCGAGTGTTTCAACGGCACAGCTTCCATTGCAAACTATCGTTCCCAACTTGGCGGTTTGGAGGGTGAATTACCCGACGACAGGAACCGCGTAGCTGCGCCTGCCGCCGATGTAGTGGGAGAGTACTATGAATGATCCGAGCGTGACATCGTGGAATGCTTCGTCCATGATGTCAA
Source organism: Rothia sp. HMSC071F11 (assembly GCF_001809115.1). Lineage (NCBI taxonomy): Bacteria > Bacillati > Actinomycetota > Actinomycetes > Micrococcales > Micrococcaceae > Rothia > Rothia sp. HMSC071F11. The sequence continues at coordinate 236,147 of NZ_KV795763.1, read as the reverse complement.
TAATATAACCGTATTTAACTCCGAGTCCTGGGCGGGTTATCTTTGCTACCACCTGATCTTCTCGGTGAATCTCGAACCCTTTGACCCATGCGCTTCCATCCATGATGAACTCCGCATCGGAGGTTTTAACGCTGAATTTTGGGCGGAAGGGCTTCCAATCCGTGTATTTCACGGTGGCTGCGGTGCTACCGTCTGCGGACTCGATGGTGTAGGTGTGTTTTATATCGGGTTCGCGGTGTACCGTGATGACTTTTTCTTCGGTATCTGCCTTAGCGAAGACAACGCTTTTTCCACCGAGACGAAGCCTGCCATCGGTTTCATAGACTGGTTTGAAATCAGTGTTGAGGATGTTGTACCGGTATTCGGGGTAGGCCATCTTTGACTTGGCGTAGAGAGTAGTCATAGGTTTGTATCTTTTCGTAGAAAAATTAGTGGTCCTGGAGTTTATTTTTCTGCGCGGAAGATTTCTTGTGTTCACGGTACATCATCCAGAACCCGCAGACAATAAGAACCGCGCCGAGTATAAAAGAATTTGTGAGATCGAGCGGTAATATACGACCGTCACCAATACGGGGTAGCGCTAAAACGAAAGTTGCTAGGGCAAAGACCCAGAGCGAAGACGGAATTTCTTTACGTTTTGGCTGTTTATCTTGGTGATCATTATGCGCCATGTTCGCTCCTCTCATAGGTTGCCGACTAGGGGTTATGACATGTTGAGAGAATACGCTCACTGTCACATTATACTGTTCAAATTTATAAAGAACAAGAACTTTATGCATCATTTACGTTCATTGTTGTGCATAAAACATATTCATTTATCGAATGTTTATAAAGATATATAGTAGGGTTTACGCAGTATATGTGTGATGTTATTGTGGGTGAAATAGATATAAAAACTTTTTATTAGATTCTTGTACGTTTATGAATAAGCACAGGTGGTTTTTCGTGAAGGCATTTTATCCGGGTGCAAGGTTTGCCATCCTTGGAGTGCTGCTCGCGTTATGTCTTACGACGTGTGGCACACCGAAGGCACAAGAGTCTAAGAGTCCGGAAGAGTCGTTGAAAAGTAGCGCCTTAGCGGTCTCCGTTGCTGGTGACTACCGAGAAAGCAAGGATCCTGGAGGGGGTGTGGGCTTCTACGATCCGCACACCAACTCGTGGACTAAGCTGTCAAACGAAGGATCTCAGACCTCAGAAATTGACTACTATAACAACAAGCTTTATTTCGGGGATAAAAAGAAGGACTATATTTTAGGAGACTCACTTCAAGGTTATGACAGGAATTACGAGTCTGTCTATAACGAGGAAGTGTGGGGCTTGGATAATGGTGGGTTTGTAGCGGTCAAAAATATTGGCTATACCGAAGATAAAACCTCCTATATTTATAAAATAGTCACCCATGATGGGCAGAATACCGAAGTTCATACCTCGAATCGTAGTATTAGGAAGCCTGCGCGGTGCGCTAATGGCAGTGTATGGACTGTCAATAAAGAATCAAGTAATTCTCTTGGGCAGAAAGAGAACCAAGGAGACACAAAAGAGAAAAACGAACCGACTAAGCTGATTCGCCTATACCCCAACTTTTCCGATAATCCTGTCACCGAACATACGCTTTCTCTTCCAGAGGAGGGGATGGATGGTATCACGTGTGTTGGGAATAAAGTCGTTAGCATAAGGGATACCTATCCTCCCGGCAGCGACCCGCAGAGGAGCAGCTCAAAAGATGTTACGGGATCGGTTCTTGAGGTATTCGATACAGATACCGGCCAGGCATATGAAGTTCCTATAAGCGGCGACCATGCAGTGCGCGTGAACCATGACATGTGGGAGTCGAAGCAGGGGCGTTACCATGCAATCGGTCGCGAAATATGGTGGCAGTCGGGCGATGGGACTATTATTTCTACAGATGTAGAAACCGGAAAAAATACCCGCCATTTCACCCTTAAAGACTATAAGAGGTCGAAAGAGCAGGGTCTCTTTTATTGGTCCGATAAGTATCTCTACAACATAAACTCAACGGACAATAAGGATACTCTGCGCATATACAGCCTTCACGAGAATAAGCTGATTAAAGAAAAAGAACTCCCCGACATGAAGTCTATCTTGTCAAAGCATCAATTTACGTATGCCATGGTGGTCACAAACGAGGAAGAGCTTCTCAAGCTATAAAAATAAGAAGGCTTATCCATAGGGTCTATAAGCCCAGAAACCCTGCCTTCACCCCATCAGCGTGCATCTTTGATAGGCTTCAGAGTAAGTGCCGTGAAGATTTTGCCAGGGTAAAACACTCATGGAAGGGCTGCTTATGACTGTTAGGCGTATCGTTACTAACCTTGCCGCTGATAAACCCGAGTCTGCCGCTACTTTTTATCAAGATATTCTAGGTCTGGAATTACTCATGGACCACGGATGGATACAGACTTACGGCAATGCGGAAACTACGACTGTGCAAGTCAGCATAGCCAGTGAAGGGGGTTCAGGTACACCGGTTCCTGATTTATCGATTGAAGTAGATAATCTTGATGAAATCCTCGCTCGCATTCATGCGGCAGGTATTGCGCTTGAATATGGCGTTGCTGAAGAACCCTGGGGAGTGCGGAGGTTTTTTGTTCGCGATCCGCTGGGGAACCTTGTGAATATTTTGCAGCATACGTAGAGGATGTGCCATCAAAAGTTATCGACAGAGAACTGGTTATCAAATTATTGAAATAGTGGCTAAACCCTCATAAATTTAGCTTTCCTTAGATCCGGTGTGCGAAGACGGTACTACGGCATGCATGGAGTCTGCGGCGACCGCATCCGGAGCGGTAGAGTCTTGCCCGGAAGCCTGAGCTTCAATGCGCACAATCTGTGACTGTTTAAACCGGTGATCCGGCGTGCAGGTCAGCTTATATTTTGTTTCGGAAAGATCGCGGATCTTCTGCACATAGTTCTGCGTCTCGGGGAAGGGTGGAATGCCCTTGTACTTCTCGACCGCGCCGGGGCCAGCGTTATACCCGGCAAGCGCCAGGTCGAGCACTTCGTCGTCGTTATGGGCGTACTTGCCCAGTCGTTTCTTGAGTGATTCCAGGTAGCGGCCCTGCGCATCAATTGAATTGTGCGGATCGAGGATATCGCCGCCGTTACCCCAATCCTTCCAAGCCTCGTCGGTGAACTGGGCTACGCCTCGGGCACCCGCGCTCGAAGCCGCATTGATGCGCCAGTGGCTCTCAGTTTCAAGCTGTGCCGCGATCACACCCGGGCGAATATTCGCTGTCTGACCGGCCTTGCGGAGATCCTCGTGCACCTCTTCCGGCGCATAGGTCAAATCGGTCATACCGCAGTAGTCGTCGTAGGTGGCGGCGAGCCCCACCACACCCGTACCCAGGAGCAGCGCAGAGGCAATAATCTGCCAATGCGCCAGCGCCCCGGCGGTCACTTTCGTGAAGATGTTCTTGTCGGATGCGGTCTTGAGTGAGCTCTTCTTCGCCATTCCTCTAGCCTAGCACCCCAGCAAGCCCGACTGGCGCGGTTTTCACGGACCGGAAAGCTATAATTTCGGCGAAAATTAGATATACAGAATTTGTATGGCTTATAGGCATACTGCGGCTTATGTCAGAGGCAAGCTGTTAAATACGAGAAGCCACACCTGAGTGTGGCTTCAAGAGTTGGCGCTCGGAAGACTTTTGCGAAGAATCGCTCACCTCTAGCTACCGCTTAAACTTTAACACGAGAGCGCATGCGCACCGCAAGAACCGATATGCCAGAACCTACCGAGCCTCAATACCGTCGGGGAGGTCATCGCTGGTGAGATAGTAACCGTTGGGCCAGATAACGCTCCAGGTGACGGCTCCGCTACCGCCTTGATCCCCCGAAGAACGTGCGACCGCGCGAACAACAAATACGCTCTGTGGCTTATCCATACCCGGAATCCTGACCTTAGCCTCGCGGTAATCCCGCACCTGAATATAGGTGCCGGGTTCGGGGTAGAGCCATTTACGCGCGTACTGCTCTGCCTCCTGCATGGTCTTCAAACGTACCTTGGAATAGTCGAATGTGCAGTCAGCCTCTCCATCTGCCACCTGCTGGTAGGAGACGTCCTCCGGGCATGTAGGTTCTTTCCCCGGGGATGCGCTGGCAGACCCACTGGCACTGGGGGCGGCGCTTGTTGCATCGGCTTTATGTTGTTCCTGCCCAGCGTCAGATGAAGTACTCGGAGACGGTTTGGCGGTATTCGTCGCGGATGGTGAAGCAGATTCCGAGGGTGAATCCTGCGCCCCCTGCGACTGCTGCGGCTGTTCCGGCGCGGGTGCCGCCTGCGCGCTCTGCTCAGAAACCTGCGGGGTTTGTACCGGGGCGCTTGATACCGGCGCGGAACTTGTGGATACGCTGGGCGTCGCCGTTCTGCCGGGTGTCGCCTCGTTCCGCTGCGTGCCTTTATAGAGCAGGAACATCAGGGTCAAGAACGCCACAATCGCTAGTGCTATGAGAGCGTATTTACGGATTTTTGCCACGGAGTCTACCTCGCCATCGGTGTAAGCACTGAGGGTTTTTCTTTAATGGTATCCGTGGAAACTATAAATATGTAGGGGTTTTCCCTTCCTGAAAACGTAAAAATGCTTTTGATAGTGAAGAAAGCGTAGTCGCTAGTATTTTATTACATCAAGAGCCTTTTTTGGGGCACGGGGAACCGAGTCAGGGAAGCGGAATGACTACTTATCCGTCACCTTATTCTTGCCCATCGCGCCGCGTTCCATCTCGGCAAACTGGTGGTTCACGAACGTGTACGTGCCGGATGCTGGGAACTTCATCTCAACGAACCCGCCCTGCGCTGGATCCAAATCGAGGGCCTGTGAGTGACCGCCGCTTTCCCCGTATGGGTCTCTGCCGTCCCGCAGTAGGTAGCCAGATGTGCCGCCCTGCTCATTTCCCGACCGCCCGGAAGACTAGAAGTATCGGAAAGAATAGAGGAAGCTAATATTCGTAAGGTATAGCCCGTTTACCACTCAGCCCTGTGCCGCCGAAACGCTTCAGCTCAAACAATGCATGCCCGCGTGAAAACTCGCTACGCACAACTTGCAAGTTGCATTTGAAGGTGAAGGTTTTGCTATGAAGGATCAATATGTATATCACAACGAGGCATCACGAAGGCGGAGCATGTATCTATCTCTTGCATTTGAAGTGCACCGTGGCGTAGCGCGAAAATCGTGAGAAGCTACCCCACGGTGAATCTGTACGTTTTCGGGTTGGTTCTGTGCAGCATCGACTGGGAAGGAAGCGATACAGATGTGTCGGTGGACGCCCTGCTGGGTGCGACTCTTCTAGATATGGGGGAGGGAGAGATTTAGCACAGATTCCCAGGGTGTGAGTGCAGGCTCTGCCCCTCCTACAGACCTATCTGCTACATTCTGTGATTCAATGTGCGCGCTGAAGCACAGCTGATGTAAGGATAAGCCAAAATTGTTTTCTTGACTATATTGGAGCATATTCGACAGGCTACCTGTGACACATGCTCTTACGTAGAATATATTATCGTCAGCGATTTTTATATTCAGGTTAATATATCATCGAGTCCTAAGGCTAATTTTATGGGTTACCTCACGATTTTACTAACACTTTGTTGTATCCCCAGTGAATGATCCCCACAATGACTAGAGCTCTAGAATAAATTAATAACCTTGCTCTTTATACAGCTCAGCATAAAGTTCACACTCACGCAAAAGCATATTATGATCTCCTGAGGCTATGATCTTGCCTTTATCCATGACAAAAATGCGGTCTGCTGACCGTATGGTATCCAGGCGATGAGCAATTGTTATTCGTGTCTGGCACATTCCTTCGAGAGATTTTAGAACCCGTTGTTCTGAAGCACGATCCAATCCGCTTGTTGCTTCGTCAAGAACGAGGACCTTGGGGTCTCCAAACAATGCTCGAGCTAAAGCAATGCGTTGGCGCTGTCCGCCTGAGATATTATCTCCGCCATTGGTTAAGAATGTATCGTACCCCATAGGCATACCTTCAATATCATCATTTATTGAAGCTTTCATAGCAGCATCTCGCACATCATTAAATGATACGTTTGACCTACCAAGTGCAATATTATCCCAAATTGTAGCGTTCAGAAGCTGAGAATCTTGCTCAACGTATGCAACTTGTGCACGAAATGAAGCTTCTTCATGGTAGCGAAGTGGCATCCCGTTAAAAAGTATCTGGCCATGTGTAGGGCTATATAAACCAACAATTAGTTTGGCGAGAGAGGATTTTCCGGAGCCTGAAGGCCCCACAAAAGCGACATGTTCTCCCGGTTTAATCTCAAAGTTTATTCCAGTAATTGCTAGTGGTGACAAATTAGTATACGCAAAATCAACATTCTGTAATTTAACTCGTCCTGAAAGCTCAATAGGCTTATTCCCATAAAATATTTTATCCTTACTATGCGATAGAATATCATCGATTCGCCTAGCTGAAGATATTGCAGTTCCCCACCGTGCCGCAAGTTGTGAAATTACTGTTAGCTGACTAAAAAACACTCCGCTGAGCATCTGTAGTCCTAATGCACCTCCTAAATTCATGGACTGTCCAATAGTTCCACTCAGTGCAGCTACCGTGAATACCAACGGAGAAAGCGTCTGTACGAAAGTGGCTGCAGTCTGTACCAAGCCCTCCAGAAATTCCCGTTTTTTCCTCCAACGGACCCCATTATCAAAAGGGTTTATCCACTCGTGAAAGGTTGATTCCTTAAGACCTCCTGTTTTGATGAGAGAGACTGCTGTGATTGAATCAACCTGCACCGCATTGGCTAAGGACTCGAAATGCATCTCTGCATCAGCCCATTGAGTTGTCTTTCGCCTAGCTACAACTAAGAGGAGCCACATTCCACTGAAAACTAAAATAGCGAGGCACCCGATCGGTGGAGATAACCAGAGTAAACCAATAGCAGCTGCAGTTACAGTGAGCGCTGAGCCTACCGACCGTGCGACTTCGTCAGTAAGAAAACTTTCAATCTGGTTCGTGGCATGAATACGATATAGAATCTCTCCTCGGTTTCGTAATGCGAAGTACTTGAATGGCAAATCCAGTAGAGAAGAAAACACTTTAGCTGCTAAATCACGGCCAATAGCAACTGCAGCTGAGACAGCAATTAGTACATTTATCACATTGATTAACAGTAAGGTAGCCATTACTCCTAAAAAGAGTACTAAAGCCATCATTGAGGGAGTCGATTGGTTTTCCATTAAGGAGCTAACAGCTCCAGAAACTGCAAGTGGTGACGCAAGCGTTGTCACAACAGTTGCCATCGCGAGTAGCATAAGCATAGCGATGCGACCTCGGTTAGCTCGAGCTACGGGCAAAATGCTCAACCAAGGGCTCGGCTCAGCCTTAGCTTTTTCTCGGATAAACGGAGGAGAACCAACAATAAGTATGCCGGAGAATCCACTTGAAAAGTCAGTAGCTGAGAGTTTTCTACGTCCTACGGCTGGATCCAGAATAGTAAAAGAAGAACCTACACTTTCGACCATGACGAAGTGTGATTTTTTCCAGTAGGCAATTGCAGGTGTAGGAATATCAAATATTGCTGAGTCTGGAACCTTTAAAACTCGCGGAGCAAGCCCCTGGTTGGTCAGCAAATCGCGGATCTGGCGGATGGTGAGACCATCACGGCCCACTTCGTACTTCTCCCTCGCTTCACGCAGGGTAATTGGACTACCCAGAGCCTTCATGAGCATCACACAGGCAACAAGACCGCACTCAGTCTGTGTTACCTGATGGAGCGGCTTTATGCGCCGAACCATAACGGTGACCTAAGTTCATGACGTTGAAGTTTTCCGAGGAAAGCGAGTGGGGAACCTGTTCCTACCATAAGTGACTGAGTAATGGTATGACGATTTACATCTTTAAGAGCTACCGGAAGGATGCGTTCCACGTAGTCTGCTGCTGCTTTCTTAGTCAGAGCACCAATTTCTGGATAATTTAATAACCGTGAGGCATCCAGAAGAACCCAGAAGTTCCCAATATCACCATGACAAAGACTGATATTCCCACCAAAGCATGTGTTGCGAATGCGCTCGGACTCGACTTGCAAATCAGCGTCCGTGAAGGGAGATAAATCTGTCGCATAGTGGTGTAAGATTGCATGAGCTAGATGATGCCCTGGTAACCCATGGCACCAACCCTTAGCTTCTGGTGTTCCTTCGTCACCGAATCGATAACCCCCGTCAGCAGTCTTAAACTTTGTCTCGAACGTAAGCAGTTTTTTAATGAGGCTATCTGTAGCTTCATTCTCTATTTCGAGGCCTTTAGTACGTGCCAATGCAGCGTATAATCCACATACTCCATGCGCAAATCCCGAATATTGGAGTGATGCTACGTCTAGAGCCTGCGCGCCCTGTACCAATGAGTTAACGGAGAAAGCCACCAGATCAGCAAGTGTCCCAGTTGAATCTGAATCGATGTGGGGTGAGAAAGCTAACACGATACCTGCGTATCCACTCGATACGTCCAGATCATAAAGTTTTGACTTACTTAGGCATTGTGCCAACACACGTACAGCTTTCTGATGCCCTTGTTTATCTCCAAGAAGTTCGAACACCTCCATAGCTGCCCACAGGAAAGATTCCACACCGGATTGAGCACCGTGGTGAATGTTTTCCCAATCTGTACCATTCGCTAAGTTCGCAAGAGTCTTCTGGAAGAATGATTCCCCCGCTGAAACCCATGCGGGTTCCTCAAAAATAACTCCTGAGCGTACAAGGTTGAGAGCGACACCAACGCTCCCGGAAAAGAGCTCCAAAGATAACTTGTCAACACGCCAGTACTGGAAAGCAGTATCGGATGTGCGCCCTCCAATCCAGGCCGGAGGATGCTCACCATGACCCTCCACACGGGTCTGCATAAGAGGATGTGCGAGTTCTTGAACCATCTGGTTTACATTTATATCTGATTTACTAGCTTTCACAGCTGATTCAGAAAATAGATAGTCCGTGTGTGCTGCACTTTGTGATATCTTGGCTGCGAATGACAACTGGATTAGCCATAAGTTAAGCTTGAGTTCATCCTCATTTAAGTTCTGGACGCCCTTTAACACGTGTGATAACGGTGTAGATTCAAGAACGTCCTTTACAAGAACCTGCGAATCAAAAAAAATGTCAGAGCAATCGCTCAAAAAGTGGAAACAAGGGATATCGCCCTTGATTAATTGCTCATGCTCAGATATTAAAACTTGTTCCGGGACCTGGTGACGGAATAAAGCTGTCCGCCAGAGAGCCATGGAGTGTAATTTTGGATCCTTGTGTAGATCAGGGTGGGTAGCCAGCCTCAGTGTCTCTGAATAACGTTGCGTCTGTTCAGCCACAAACCTAATATTAACCCCTTTGAACTCTTGCCTAATAACATTGCTAAGCTCCGTTTTATGTGCCATCGCCCAGACCATAAAGCTCTGGTACCCACATTGAACTAGAGCTATTTCTTCACGGGGGTCAAGAGATGGCAGGAGGGCTGGATCGGTCCTATCAAGGAATTCAAGAGAGAAATGCATCTCATCGGTTAGTGGTCGGTGAAGTACAAGAGTGGAGAAAGGAGACTTCTGTCCAGGAGTGTAGCCCAACGCACCAACATCTGTTGAGCTTTTGTCCGCTTTCTGTCCTGGTGAGTGCAGTGCACTAGGTAATAGACCTACAAATGTTGCAGTTTGGCTCAATACATACGAACTAGCAGAACTCTTCTTGGCTCCCTGTGGTGGAACTGCTGCCAGAAGGGTCTCTAAGTCAATAGGAAACGGTATATTGTTATGTAATACTATATTTTCAAAATGCATGTCAGTGGCACGGAGAAGATGTAGAAGCCCGAGTAATTCGCCCATTTTACGATATGCGTATTTTGGCGAATTCCCCTGGCGGCTCCTGATAAATTCCATCCACCCATATTCTCCCCGTTCAAGAACTCGGGCAGAGCCAAAAAACAGATCTCCCTCAGAATTATTGATGTATTCCACTAGTTTGTGATATGCATACTCTTGCCGTAAAGACCGCGGTTTGTACACAACTGTGTTGTTGTCGTCAAAATGGATCATGGCAACGGCACGGCCCATATGTCGATCCCCGGACGATATATCAATATCTGTAATTCGCTGAGAAGTTACCAATCCAAGTGTCGAAAGTTTATTTGTGTCGCTTGCGTACCGTTTTAGAATTTCATTTATCTCATCGGCAAAATTACGCGCCGCTGACTGTGCCGCAACAACTGACTGAGGAAATACCTCCCTGTACTTTGCGTCTCCTTCTGGTGTGCTTAACCACTGTGCGAACTCGTGATACCTATCTTCGGATGAACTGGCGGTGAGATAATGCCTTTTGCTGCGCATAAACTCAGTTTGACTGCGAAGTACCCGAGGCTGAATAGACATAAGACAACGGTAAATCAATGAGCGTAGAAGGCTGTCCTGATTTGCTATGTAGTCACTTTTTACGACTGTCTGTTCTATGTCAATAAGCTCTTCCGAGATTAGTCGCATAGAGGCATCTCGAAATGGTATGACTGCGTCAGACATAAGTTTCATTAACTTGACCGAAGGGTGACCCGAAGGATGAGGAGAAGCTGTAGAACCGGCATATAAAGCACTCAAATCCTGGATACGCTTCCACTCAGTATCATCGGCTTCTGGGAACAATATTTGTTTTTCCATGAAACCTCCATTACTCATTTGTGTGAACTATATAGGTAAGGTGTTCGAATAACATCTTAAGATGTTAT
>NZ_KV795763.1:136468-225319 GCF_001809115.1 Rothia sp. HMSC071F11 | reverse complement strand
ATAACATCTTAAGATGTTATTCGAACACCTTACCGGTTACCTACTTACCGCAGATAAAACCGGAGCACTCCCAAGAGATAGTGCAGAAGTGACCGACGGTAGTGGTCCCGGGAACGGTGAAGAGGCCACCTGCCTGATCACCTACGGTCCCTGCTAACTCCTGGTCGCTGACTTCAGCAATAAGGCTAATGGAATCCATTACCTTCTCCTTTCTGCTAGTATCGAAATCTACTGATATCGGAGGGGACTCGCAAATATGATTGCAAATCCTTCCGATGTTTCGACTCTATCTTACATATGTACAACCTGACAAGGGGGTTTGTGGCTTTCGGTTAACTCGTTATTGGGGTGCGAGAATCGTGCGCTGTGTCAGACTAGAATAGGGCAGGGGGGGGGTATGGCTCGCCATTGACCTATTGCTGTGACTGCTTGATCATGCTGTTTTTGATCTCTTCCACCTCATAGTACATCCATGAGATGTGACACACTTTTACTGACGTAAGCATAGAGCATAGATACGAATAGTGCTTATTCCTGTCCCAGTATGCATGCAAGTGTCTATTCGAGATCTCAGGGGTTTGAGCAACCGGCCCGAGATCTATGTTGGTTCTGGTATTGCTAGAGCGCGGCGATAAAATGAAATTATAAGCTTCATATATATTACGAAAGAGCATGTTTGTGTGTGTCGTCACTTTTATCTCCGTCAGCCCTCTGCTAGATGCAATTAGCATACATATTTTTTAAAAAACTAAACTTAAGGTATAAAATAGTAGGGGTTTTGCGGTAGGCATCTGCAACAATTAAGGGCATGACTACTACAGAAGCCAGCACTGAAACTCCAGCGGTGTCCACCAAAAACCTGTTCAAAACCTACGGTCGGGGTGAGGCAACTGTACACGCCCTGAATAATGTCACTATTGATTTTGAGCGGGGTAAGTTCACCGCGATTATGGGTCCTTCGGGCTCGGGTAAATCAACGCTGATGCAAACCCTCGCCACGCTGGATACTCCCGATCATATTCCAGAGACCAGCATCCGTATTGGTACCACCGAACTGTATGGGCAGAGGGATAACCAGCTGACCGAGTTCCGGCGTGAGCACGTGGGTTTTATCTTCCAGGCGTTTAACCTGGTGCCTACCCTGACCGCTGGGCAGAATATTGATTTGCCGCTGGGGTTGGCGGGTAAGAAGCCGGACCCGGCCTGGCGTGAATATCTGGTCAAAACTCTCGGTCTGTCGGATCGGTTGGGTCATCGTCCCGAGCAGCTTTCAGGTGGTCAGCAGCAGCGTGTTGCTATTGTACGTGCGCTGCTGTCGCGTCCGGAGGTGGTGTTTGCTGATGAGCCCACCGGTAACCTCGACTCAAATTCGGGTGCTGAGGTGCTCAGGCTATTGCGGGATGCCGCCACTGAGCAGAAGCAGACGATTCTGATGGTCACCCATGATGCGCATGCTGCTTCGTATGCTGATCGTGTGGTGTTTTTAAAGGACGGTGCGATTGCTGGGGAGATGCTGAATCCTACGCATGATGCTGTGCTGCAGGCGATGGGACAGCTGGAAGGGTAAAGCATCCGCACATCTAACAGGAGGGGAAATAGCCGCATGTCTACTATGTCTAAACGATCTAAGACATCCACCAACCTGAATACGGTGGCGCGCTCTAACCTGCGCGCTTCTAAAGGTAAGTACGTTCTGACCGGCATCGGCATAGCGGTTGCCTCATTCTTTATTGCCGCCATTATTGTGCTCCTCGGCTCGCTACAGGGAACTATAGATGCCGCGATAGGAGATGCGCTCTCAGAGGACGATAACGTGGTCCTCTCGGCGGGAACTAACGCCCCAAATAATTACACGGCAAACCATTACCTCACGCCCGAAAATCTCGGCACGATCACCAACGACCCTTCGGTTCAGCGAACCTGGGTCATATATGACGGGCAGGGTAAACTTGGCACCGGAGAAAACTCAGCAAAGGTGCGGTATACACCGGCTCCCACCGACACCGAGCTCTTCCCCTTCCCCATTGACGGCAAACTGCCGGGCACAGACACCGAGCTGTTGATCTCAAAAGAATTTGCCGAAAAACACAACCTGCACCTTGGCTCAACGGTGACTTCACCGGACGTTGTGGCAGCTATTACCGACCCTAACACCGGTGCCACCAAGGAATACACCATTGCTGGCATTTTCGACACCGGATTCTCCGGCTCATTCTCAAACGATAGCGTTTATCTTGGTGGTACTTCCTATCAGAACGCGGCAGATGAGGCGCTAAAGCAACTTGACCCGAAATCTATGGAGGCAGCGCAGCTACCACACCCCAGCATGACGTTCGTCCAGTTCAAAGGCGACGATGACGCCCACGCACGCACCGAGCTGCAGAAAAAGCTAGCTACCGGTGATCAGAATACCGAACCCGTGGTGAAGTCAGGCGGGGAATACCTGCAGGATCTCAAAGAAGAAACCTCACAATTCTTTGCCTTTATCGGTGTGATTCTGGGGGCGTTCGCGGCGCTTGCTCTGCTGGTCTCATCTTTCGTTATCTCGAATACGTTCGCGGTGCTGGTCGGTCAACGTATCCGCGAGTTGGCGCTACTGCGTACTCTGGGGGCGCACGGAAAATCCCTGGTGCGCATGCTCTTAGTTGAGGCGCTCGTGGTGGGAGTCATTTTCTCCGCTATCGGCGCTGCGCTCGTCTACCCAGTCGCAGCGCTCGTCGGTGTGCTGTTTAAAGATTTCATGGTCTCGTATAACCCGCTGGCGTTCATGGTGGGTGTGGTGGTCTGCACGCTCGTGACGGTTATTGCATCGCTTGCTCCGGCACGTAGCGCCCTAAATATTTCACCCATCAGCGCATTAGGGGAGGGTACCGCCCAAGCTGTGAAGAAGCCGAGCATTGCGGGCCTGATTCTAGGTCTGATCGCCGCCGCGGTAGGGGCAGCAGCAGTGTGGCAGTCGCTGAGTCTGACCAGCATACCGGACGCAGGTGTGCAACAAAGCAGCGCTGGGGTGCTGTTGGTCATGGTCGCGGCGTTGCTTTTGGGCGTTGCCGTGTTCTTGCTCCTGCCGTGGTTGTTGCCGCCGCTGATTCGCGTGTTTGGTTCGGTGATTCGCTCTCAGACCGGGAATCTGGCGGTCGCTAACGCGCTGCGCTCGCCCAAGCGCACGGTTTCAACCGGGCGTGCCGTGTTGGTGGGTGTGCTCGTGGTGTCTGCAGTACTGAGTGGGTACTCCATCATGACTGCATCGACGGCGAAGTCCATGGAACGTGCCTATCCCGTATCGGCGACGGCAACCTACGGGACCGGTGGCGGTACGGGGGCTGAGAGCCTTGCCAAGGCGCATTCGGTTGCCGATAAAGTGCAGGGGATTAAGAATGTCGAAAGCGTTGCGGTGGCTCCAGCCGCCGGTGCCCTAGAGTACACCATCACGTCGAAAGACGGCAGCCAGTCAATGAGTAACACCGCGAGTATGGTGGCGCTCAGCCAGGAAGACTTCGCCAAGGTTATTCCGGCTGAGGGCAAGTACCCGACTGAAGATAACACGGTGCTTGTGCCTGAATCGCTGTATAAAGATGCGGGCTTTGACGATTCCACCCGTCTGAAGGCACGCGGACCCTTAGGAGAGATCGAGCTCAAGCCTATCAAGTCGACCAGTAAGATCGCGAATCTGTACGTGGTGAACCCAACCACCGGTGCTAAACTGCAGAACCCGGATGACCCGCAGCCCTTGACTCCGCAGCAGCCCGGAGAAGCTGGGGAACAGCCCCAAGGCTCAGCCGCGCAGGAACAGCGGGGCGCATCCGCTGCCCCAGGGGGTATGAATCCTTCAGCCGGGGCGGAGACTATGGTGCTGGTACACGCTAAATCCCCGCTGACCGCTACTGAGAACTCCGCGCTCCAGGATCAGCTTAATAAGGCTAATGACGGCAACGAGTTCACCGGCGGTCTACAACAGCGCGGTCAGCTCGATCAGGTTCTGACGATCATGCTGGGGATTACCCTGGGTCTTCTCGCCCTCGCCGTGGTGATCTCGGTGATCGGCGTGGCAAATACGATGACTCTCTCGGTCAATGAACGTCGCCGCGAGAATGCGATGCTGCGTGCGTTAGGGCTCTCCCGCAAGCAGCTGCGCCGCATGATTTCGGCGGAGGCGGTACTGATCACCCTCGGTGCGGTGGCGTTGGGCATCCTCGGGGGTGTGTTTATCGGTAGCGTGAGCGCGAAGGTGGTGCTTGCTGCAACAGACCAAAAGGTGGAGTTCGTGCCGGATCTGCCGTATCTGGGTCTGGCGCTGATACTGCTGGTGGGTCTTGCTTCGGCGCTGGTTGCATCCGCTCTGCCGGCAGCACGCTCGGCTCGGATGTCGCCGGTGGAAGGACTCGGCAGCTAGCTAGCCTACGCTGAACTCAGAATTTTGTCATGGTTGTGCTTTGAAAAGGACCACAACCATGACAAAAGTCTGGGAAGACAGTAGGGGAAAGTGGGTAGGCGACAGCGATAATCCCGCCGCCCCGACTACTTATCTGTCACCTTGATGTGCCCCATGGCGCCGCGTTCCATTTCGGCGAACCGGTGATTCACGAACGTGTACGTGCCGGGTTCGCGGAACTGCATCTCAACGAACCCGCCCTGCGCTGGATCCAAATCGAGGGCCTGCGAGTGACCACCGGTTTCCCCATACGGATCTCTGCCGTCCCGAAGCAGGTAGCCGCCTTCCTTATACACGGTGTCAAATTGTGAGCCGACCACGTGGAAACTCATGCCCTTCGACGGTCCCGCAGCCAGCAGCCAGATGCGCACGCGCTCGCCGGTTTTCACCTCCAAAGGCTGATTCACGTACTGGGTGGCATGCCCGTTGAACATGGTGAGCGAAGGGGTGCCCGCCGCAATGCCGTCAGAGGAAACTTCGGCAAGCTTATTGCCGTCAGCCGCGGTCTGCCCCGTATCGGTCAGGTATGTTTCATTCTGAACCATCACATACTCATGATCTACCGGTTCCAGATTCGGCGGGTCGATAATTACGGCACCGTACATGCCCGCCGCCATATGCAGGCTCATAGGCGCGGTCGAGCAGTGGTACAGCCAAATACCAGATCCGGTAGCCTCAAAACGGTAGGTCAGTTTCTCGCCCGGGGCAATGGTTTTCATCGTGTTATCGGGCGAAACCATGCCCGCGTGGAAGTCGAGCGAATGCCCCATCGAACCGTTATTTTCCAGGGTAATCTCGAAGACATCGCCCAGCTTACCGTGCAGCACCGGGCCCATATACGAACCGTTGAATGTCCACGCCTTCACATCAAGCCCGGGTGCAATTTCGCGGTCGAGCTCCTGCACATCCATGGTCATCTTGTGCACGGTCTTACCGTCACGTTTCTCGCCCGCAGGCACGGGACGCAGCACCGGGTCACGGCGCTCATGGTCCTTGCCGGGGGATGCGTGCATATCAAGATTCGCGTTCTGTGCGGTCAGCAGGTTCGTGTTTGTGCCCGAGCCATTTGACCCGTTATTACCGCCGGAACCACCCCCGTGATGTCCGTTCGCCTGCAGGTTATTGCCGGTGGTTTTCACGTGAAATACCATGCCCTGCTGGCGATGCCCGGCCACCGAGCACCAGCCCTCAAGGTCGGAGGTCACCACGCCAACATCCACACTCTTCGTCTCGCCAGGGTTCAGCGTTCCGGTTTTCGCGCCGTTGGCGAAGGTGAGGTCGTGGGTCATGCCCTGATCGTCGTTCGTCACCTCAATCACCAGGCGGTTACCCACCGGAACCTGCGCGGTATCGGGCGTAAACCGGTAATTCGAGGTTGCCTTGACCTTCAGCGTTGTGGTCTGCCCTGTGCCGGTCGCCGTAGAACCGCCTATAAAGTTGAAGCCTACCGAGCTGGGATCGGCTGCGATACCCAAGGTCAGCGCCAGAATCACCGCAAGCGCACCGAAAAGGGTCTGCCGGGTATGATTCACGGGTTCCTGTTTGACATCCGTGACAGGGGCAGGCTTCTCGCCGCGCGCCCGCGCCGCCATCATCTCTTTACGGGTATTGACCGAGGCTTTAACGCCGCGCACCATAAACGGCAGGAACGACGCCAGACCGAGCGCACCCACGGCAGAGACCGCGACCTTCACCCAAGAGCCTGTAAGCGCATTGGGCAGCATGAAAATAATGAGGCTCAAGTTCACAACCGTCACGCGCCCGGCGGCAAGCCTACTGAACTCCTTATTGGATGCGCGCACCACGGCGGGACCGCCGCCCATACGCTGGGGAAGCAGGTAACTCATAGCCCCTAGAAGCACCTGAAGCAGGAAACCCGCCACGAAAATGGGGGTAACCTCGCTCATGCGAAGCTCCTCAAACGGGGTAGTGAACACCAAGCCGGCAGTCCACACCACGCCGATAATAAGCCAGATAAAACCTGCACCCACCGACATTGGCGGGAACTCGGTGGGGCGCTTCGTGCGAAGGGTTCGCACCATCACCCACGCCACGATCAGCAGCCCCAGCAAGTACACGAGTAAGCCCGCGCCAGCGAGGGGGCGCATCCCGAAGAGTGAAGCGAACGTGGTAACCCCAACGCCCACGCACATCAGTATGAGGGCGCGCACGCTGGTTCCCAAAGCGTTTTCGACCATCTTGGTGCGCAGCATCGTAGGCCAGAAGGTAATAAGGGTGCCAACCACTGTAATACCCACGAACCCGAGAACATTCACGGCCTCATGCGCAAGCATAAACTGCGAATGTAGCGTGCCCCGCAAACCAGGCAGGGCCGTCATCGCACCCAGTACGGCACCGACGGGAAGCAGGAACGCTGCGGCGATATAGAAACGAATCGTAGCGCCAAACCGCGAGGGAAGCGCCTGTTTGACCTGGCGTAGAAGCGCATAGCCATGCCAGGCGACCATAGCGCCCACCGCCAGCGCGCCGACAACCGTCAGGAGATAGAACTGCGGCATAAGATCCTGCAGAATCATGCCCGCCATCAGCAGCACAATACCGCCGTTAAGCGCAAAAATACGTGTGACCTGAATACCGCGAGCCGAATCAGGGATCTTAATTTTCATGAGCGCTTCGGTGAAGTGCTGACTCCAGATCAGAATCGAGTTCGTAATCAGCCCCAGAGTCACCATATGCACAATCAGCCAGCCGCCCTTGGGGATAAAGCGATGCACCAGAATCGCGATAATAACGCCAAACATCCAGTACGATACCGGCTTCGATGCGCGGCGGTGCCAACTACCCCGACCGGAGGCGCGCTTAGCAATCTCCTCGGGCGTTAGCGAGGCGCCGGGGAGCTCGGTGGGGCGCATCCCAATCGTGAGTCCATCGTTGCCGGAACCCGAAACATCGGCCCCGGACCTTGCAGAACTTTGCGCCGCGCTCGGCTTTGAGGATGCGCCGCCACGACCGGTATAGCGGCCGGTTGATCCTTCTGAGTCAGAACCCGAGGGAGTGGGGTTATGGGGATTCTTGCTCACGGTGTTGTCTTTCGATCGCTTTTAGTCACAGTGCATATAGTTCCATTATATTGCCCGATTCATGCGAATTTTGGCTTTGCGTGAGCCGTCATACAGTACGGTGTCGGTAGGTGGTAACCGCTAAAATAGCCCTATGAAGTATCTGACTCTCGCCCCTCTCGCCGCCGTTGCCGCCGTGATGCAAGCGCTCGCTATTTACGCTTACGACCAAGATGGAATGGCGGTGGCGGGGCAGATCTTCTTTCCCGTTCTCTTTACGCTGATGGCGTTGTACCTGATGATGAGGAATCCGGGCGGATCTGCCAAACAGCTTGTGGTGATGGTCCTTGAGCTGGCAGTTTTCGCCGTCACGATGGTGGGGGTAAATCAGAAAAATCCTTATCTGTACCCCTCGATTATCGTCTACTATGCGTCGTTCGCGGTGCTTGCCTTAGAGGTTGCGGTGCGCATCGCCGAGATGCCCAAGAAGGCGAAGGTTCAGGACGATAGCGAAACCTTCGAGTCTTCCGATCAGGATGCGCCCTCCGAAGGCAGCGACGATACCGCCTCCGTAAAAACCGATGAAAAACCCGCGGCGAAATCTTCGGCGGCAGCAAAATCGGCAGGTCATGGACTGCGGCGCGCCCGAACTCAACGCGGTACGCACTTGGTGGCGAAGGTGAAGCCGCGTGAAGGTGTCGAGTCTTCCGGGCAGAGTTCTCAGGGTAAGACTCACGACAGCACGAAACCTGAGTCCGAAAAATCTTCGGAAAAGACTTCTGACTAGTATATATTTTGTATTTAGAATATAACGTGGGTGGCTTGTTCGCATAGGGTGAGAAACTGCATTCGCTGCACGTCAGCGATTGGTGCGTGCCTCTTGCGCCCCAAGCAATGTACTTAACGTAAGCATCTGTCGCCCCAGAAAGACAGGCTCTCATCTGGGTATATGCCCGAAGAGGAATATAATCTTTCGGCGAACAGAATATCCACGCTACACTAAAGGGCGAGAACTTCAGCTCAGTAAGACAGGTACTAATACGCCATGACTGAATCCCGCGCCCAGACTCCGGTTCTGGGCAAACTTGCAGTAGTGGCGCTCATCCTCATGGTGGTGGGCGGCTATATTTTTGAAGCCTTCGTGAACACCTACGGCGGTCTGGATTTTTCGATCTACCGCATGGGTGCCATGACCATTTTCGATAATGAAGGCTTCGACAAAGAACTTTATGGGCGCGCTATGGTGAGCATCGGCGTGCTGGATTTGCCGTTCACCTATCCACCCTTTGCGGCTCTGGTCTTTCTGCCGTTAGCCTTCATACCGCTCAAGGTGGGTATGGCGATTATGGTGCTTATTACGACCGCCGCCGCCTGGTGGCTCTCCAGCATCATGTACTCCTACACCAATGCACATGGCCGACCCTTACCGCTTCAAGATAAGCTCGGGCGTTACGGCACGATCGCCGCACTCACCATAGTGGTAATGCTCTGCGGACCCTGGCGGCGTACCTTCGACCTTATGCAGATTAACCCCATCATTATGGTGCTGATTCTTGCTGATTTTCTGCGCCCGGCAACCCGTGTGCCGCGCGGAGTACTCATCGGTATTGCTGGTGGTTTGAAACTGACTCCGCTCGTGTTCGGGCTTATTCTGCTGGTGCGCCGCGACTGGAAGGGCATTATCACCCTCGGCACAACCTTCCTCGCCACCGTTGCCCTCGGCTTTGTTCTGCTGCCGCAAGAAGCCCCGCAGTACTGGTTCCACGCAGTTTCAGATCCATCGCGTGTGGGCGATATTAACTTCGTCGATAATATTTCGATTCAGGGCTGGCTTATGCACTATGGGCTGAACGGAACCGCCGCCAAGCTCGGTTTCTATCTGCTGGCGGCGCTCTCCGTTGCGCTCACCGCCGCGATTCTCTATCAGCTCGAACGTCGCAACAAGGTTCTTGCCCAGGTTGCCGTGACCGGGTTCCTCATGGTCAGCCTCTCGCCGATCAGCTGGTCGCATCATAACGTGCTTCTGCCGCTTCTGGTTCTCGTGCTTATTGTGGATGCATTCGGCGAGTTCTTCACATACCTGCCGCCCGCTGCGGTGACTGTGGCGCGCATCCTGACCTGGGTGGGCGTTGTTGGACTCTATATTTCCCCGCGCGTGCTCGGCGGCATGACCCAGTGGAATATGAACGGGCTCGAATTCTTGGCGGCACCGGGTGTTGCGCTGGGTGGCACGCCGATCGTGTGCCTCTTTATTGTGACCGTTCTGCTGTGGGGGTGGGCGGCCCTCACCCCGAGAGCACGCAGCGCTTCGGTCAAACCCGCCGCAGATTCAGCAAACGCCCCGAACTCGGCATAGCCTTGCGAACCGCGTAGAAGACCCCCGCATCGTGATCGACGATGCGGGGGTCTTCTCTATCTCGGTTTAGACCAAAGATCGACTAAAACCTAGCGAATACCGACATTCCAGGTGCCCTGGAAGGAGTTAATCGCTAAGTAAACGTCTTCGGAAGCGTCAAACTTCGCGGTGCCCTGGAACTCCGAGGTGCTGGATTCCAAGATGACATCGTTCGAGCGGGCCGCATCCATCACGCGCAGGTTCATTACCGGCCTGCGTTCGTAGCCAGCCTCCAAGGTGCCCGAGCCGCCCGAGTAGATCACGGCGTAGGAATTGAACGCGGCGCTGATCTTCTCGCCCTTAGAAATCTTCGGTGCGGAGGAAGCATCGTAGACGCGAATAAGCCACTCGCCCTCACTATCGACATTCACCTTGCGGGTGGGGCTGGAAGTCTTCAAGTCCATCCACAGGGTGCCCGAGATTTTATCTTTGGTCAGTGCGGAGGTGTAAAGAGCGAAGCTGGAAGTTTTATCGTCCCCCGTGCGCCCCTCCAGGGAGTGGCGCGAGTTGGACTCTTTGGAGGGGGTGAACTCGTAGTAGACGATAGCCTTCGAATCGTTGCCCTTGGGCTTCTCGATATCGATGGTCTGCTTATCCTTGCCCTTGTACTCCTTGAAGTCGCCGCTGGGCAGTTTCGCTTCAACATTCTTCAGCTCGGCGGGTGAAGAATTTGCTGAGCTCTCTGACGATGCTGAGGCTGCCGATGATGACTCGGCGGGGCTTTCCGACGCTGCTGCATTGGAAGATCCGCGCGGCAGGGTGAAAATCAGCACCAGAATGATAATAATCAACAGCGCCACAGCACCGGCAATTACGCTCCACCCGGCGGGAGTCGCAAAGAACGGGCGCTTCGGCTTCTCGGGCTGGTTGAAGGGAGTCTGACCGTTTGCATACGGCGAATCGCTGAACCCGGATGCTGCCGCCGCAGTGAACCCGTTGAGCGCATCCGAGGTGTTTGACTCGGAGTATTGCTGATTCTGGTTCGACTGGTTCTGATTGTACGAACCCTGAGCAAAACCGCTGTTCTGAACGTTATTATTCTGAGCACCGTTCTGCTGCTGGAACTGCTGCGATTGACCGGCCTGGTACTCACCCTGCTGAGGCTGGTTCTGCTGCGACTGCGAGCCCTGGAATTGGCTGGGCTGACCCTGCCCCTGGAACTGGTTACCCTGCTGGTTCGAAGCATTCTGCACTGAGTACTGCTGATTCTGCCCCGACTGAGAGCTCTGGCCCTGCTGGGCGTTCTGACTCTGCGCGCTCTGACCCTGCACGCCCTGGCTCTGAGAACCCTGCTGCTGAGCCGAAGCGCCGGATGCGCCCGCCCCGGAAGAGACCGCTGCCTCCGCGCCCGCTGCGGCACCTGCTACAGCACCAGCGGCGGCACCCGCACCAAAGCCCGAGCGTGACCGATCCTGCCCCTGCTGAGGCTGTTGTCCCTGGTACGACTGACCGGACTGACTCTGACCCTGCTGAGGCTGACCGGACTGAGAATATCCTGGTTGGGATTGTCCGGGTCGCGCCTGGCCGGATTGCTGCTGCTGAGACTGCGACTGGGCGAACCCCTGCTGGCTCTGCTGCTCTCGACTCTGGGACTGCTGTGCCTGCGAACTCTGGTTCGGGGCACTCTGACCCTGGGTGTCTCGGTTCTGAGCGCCCTGGCTTTGGGTGCCCTGGGTTCGCGGATCCTGGCTCTGAACGTTTCGCTCCTGAGCGTTCTGCCCGGCAAATCCCTGCTGGGACTGGGCGCTTAGGCCCTGCTGCTCGGATCCCTGGTTCTGCTGCGCAAAACCTTGACGCTGCTCAGAGTCCTGCTGTTGCTGGTTGAAGTTCTGCTGGCGCTGTTTAGAATCCTGCTGCTGGCGCTGTGCAAATTCTTGCTGACGCTGAGCCTCGTAAGACTGCGGCTGCTGACCCTGCTGAGACTGTGCGGGCTGCTGCGGCTGAGGCTGATTCTGCTCACGGGACTGGCTGAACTGCTGCTGACCGGGCTGATTCTGCCAAGGCTGAGGAGCCTGCGCATCGAACCCGCGAGGCTGCTGCTGGTTCTGCGAACCCTGCGCTTGAGGCGCCCGATTCTGCTGAGCCTGACCGCCAGAGCCCTGCTGTGACTGTGCGGCCTGCTGAGACTGAGCACCAAAATTCTGCTGGGAATTCTGCGATGCAAATCCCTGCTGCTGAGAGCCGCTTCCTGGCGTCTGAGACTGCGAAACGTTTGAACTCGACTGACGCTGCGCAAAATCCTGCTGAGGCTGATCAGAGCCAGAGCCCTGCTGCTGATTGAAGCTCTGCTGGCGCTGTGTAGAATCCTGTTGCTGACGCTGGGCCTCAAAAGACTGCGGCTGCTGAGATTGCCCGGGCTGTTGGGTCTGAGTAACGCGTTGAGACTGAGCGGGCTGCTGAGGCTGAGCCTGCTGATCCCGGTTCTGAGCGTTCTGCTCCTGAGAACTCTGCGCGGCAAAGCCTGACTGCTGCTGATTCACGGGAGCCTGAGACTGCCCCTCAAAACGCTGCTGCGTGGGAGGAACCTGGGAAGTGCCGCGCGGGGGAGTAGCCGGTCGGGAAGATGCCTGAGCCTCGGCGCCATGCGTATCGGCCGAATCATGCGCATCGGACTGGGCGCGCGCATCTGTAGGCTCACCCTGAGACTGACCCGAAGGCTGCTCGGGGCGCGACTCGCGTGAAGGAACCTGCTGCTGTGCGGACTCTGACGATACAGGCTCCTGTCGTGCAGCCTCGGGCCGCTCGGCACCTGCTGCTGAGGCAGAACCTGCGGACCCCTGAGAATCCTGTGCGTCGCTGAGGGGTTCTCGCGCATCGTAAGAAACACCCGAACCCTGCGCGACTCCCGGCTGCTGTGCGTTCGCCTCCGGCGCGGACGGGGAGCTGTGGGCATCACGAGCGGGCTCGCGGGTAGGCTCCGAAACCTGAGGCTTTGAAGCCTCGGCGGCGGCGCTTTGGCGGTTCACGGGAGCCTCAGAAGTGCTCTGCTCGGAACGCATCTGCGACTCGGTCGAAGAGCCTGCCGCTGCACCGGAACCGGATGCGCCCGCACGCTCACCCGCGGCATCGCGCGGCTCGGAACTCCCGGACGCCGCATCCTGAGCGTGGGCAGACTCCGCCTGAGTCTTCTGCTCAGGGGCCTGCTGATGGGAAGTTTTCTGCTCGGCAAACTGTTCGGAAATGGTAGGCGCAGTACGCTGCTTCGGGGCGGAATCCTGCGCAGACTCACCGCTCTGCTCAGAGCTTGACGATGGCGAGGGCTTCGCACTGGAAGAACCCTCAGAAGAGCCCGATGCGGCAGATGAAGACTCCGCCGTCGAGGGTGCCTGCTCATTCTCAGGCTCGGGCTCCTCAATCCACAGCTGCCAACCTTCGGGAACAGGACCCCATGCGGGATCGGGCCGCCACGTCGGGGTAGGAGACCACCCGGCAGGCGGTTTGGGCCAATTTGGGGGCGGATTGAAGACGAGAGCCATCTGAACCTTCCTTCACTACTGGCGCCAAAAACACCCGGAAGCGTAGGCACGAGTAGCCTCAAATTTTAAACTACGGTAACCCTCAAATTATGGCATATTTCCCATAAAATATAAGCCCGAAAAGTTCATAGGCAGGTAAATTATTACACCGTAAGGTAACCCGCACAGATGGCCCCGGTGTGACATTCGGGGGAGGGTCCCCTCTATTATGGATACTATGAGCACTAATCACCAGCAGGAACCCGGACATCACGGTTCTGAGTTCATTCCAACAAACCAACCACCTGGCGCAGTTACTAATACCCAAAATATGCCCACGATGCTGAGCCCGCATCAGGCAGAAAGTTACGGGTATGGCGCTGAGTCTACCTTCGCCTCTGCTGAGTATTACAGGAGTAACCGCCTTACCCGTAAGGAACTTCTGGAACGCGCCAGCGAGCTGCCCTACCACCGGTTATCGCATGTGAACCCGCGTGCGCGTTGGTTCACCCCGGTTCTTGAGGGCTTGCTGATTGCCGGCATCTATTTTGTGCTCCTGCTGATTGTGAGCTTTGCGCTGCTGGCATTCGCCGTGATGCTGCGCGTCCCTTACGATTACCTGACCGATCTGCAGCGTATTTACGCGAACGTTTTTAAGACCCCGCTTGTTTTTATTGCGCTTCTTATTACCATCATTCCGGTGATTCCGGCGATTTTCATTGCGCGCCTGATTACCAACTTCAAACCCTTAGGGCTGATTCACTCCATTGCGGGCCGCATGCGGTGGTCCTATTTAGGTGTTTTCCTAGGCTTTGGGTTCCTCATTTTCGGTCTTTACTATGTAGGGTTTGCGACTCTGGATGGTTCTTTGACCACGCAGAACAGCGTGCATCCGCTGAATTCCGGCATGTTCTGGCTGTACATTGTGCTTATTCTGCTAATAGTTCCGTTCCAGTGCTACGCCGAGGAACTGCTCTTCCGCGGTTATCTCATGCAGACCGTGGGCCGGTGGCTGAAGAACCCCGTTTGGGCAATTATTATTCCAGCGCCTATCTTTATGGTGCTTCATGGTTACGGACTGTGGGGTCTGCTTTCTGTGCTGACGATGGCTCTGATCGCCGGGTTCTTGTGCTGGTACACCGGCGGCCTTGAAGCCGGTATCGGTCTGCATATTGCGAATAATGTTTCGATTTTTATCTTTGGGCTGCTGGGTTTGGAGGATCCCTTTGGTGCGGTTCGTGAGGAACAGCCGCTTGACTTTGTGCAGGCCCTTATTCTGCAGCTTGCCTTCGCCGGGCTCGTGTACATGTACACCTACCGGCAAAAGAGGAAAGCCGCTCTGAACCAGGGGCAGGATGCGGCTGCCGCCTCCTCGGCTGAGGGTGCTTCAATGGGCGTGGAAGCGCCCGTTTCTTCCTCGGATGCGCCAGCCACCGCAGCACCGGCTTCGGGCGCTGCGCACGCGGCTGCACAGCCCGGTATGTCCGTGAAAAATGCTGCTGATAATTCTGCTTCTGCACCGCAAGGATCGCAGGCGCCTGTACAATCACAACCTGTACAACCTGCTGCCTCTGCGGCGGTGAACACCAAGCCCGCACAGGATAATGCTTCGGTAAAATCGGCGTCTCCGACTGCCCCCACAAGCCCGCAAACGGCTAAGGAGCATCGTGCACCCGAGCGGAATATCGCGGAGAAACCGGCAGCACAGGCACCCGCCGCGAAGCCTGTGGAAGGCGCCCGTAAGAGCGAGCAGAATGGTTCGCTGGCTAAGGCTTCTGCCCCCGCACAGCCCGAACATTCGGCACCGGCTCACGGTTCGGCGTCGGCTAATAAGCCTGCCCCGATCGGTAAGCCTGCGCCAGCCAAGGAATCTGCGCCGACTCATGAGTCAGCCCAGTCCCAGAACCAGAAACCGGCGCAAACTACCAAACCGGCACAGGCTCATGAATCGGCTCAGCCCCAAAAGCCGGTACACACTAACGAATCAGCACAGTCTGAGCGTCCGACGACCGCGAATACTGCCGACGCCCGCGCGACCGGGAAAGAAGCGCAGACCGCCGATAAACCCGCGCAGTCTGCACAGGCGAGGACTATCGCCGACGAGCTCAAGCCTGCAGTGGTTGCCCCCGCAGCAGCGGAAAAGGCTCCGTCAGGCATAGATCTGGATGCGGCGCAGAAAGCTGCACGCGCCTCCGCGCAGAAGGCTCAGCAGGGCTCGAATCAGGCCGGTTCTTCGGTGCGTGCCTCCGGGGCACAGGGGTCTGCGTCGGCTGCAGCCGCGCCGCAGAAGGGAACCACTAGCGCATCCGCCGCGCAGGCAGACGATACGAAGAGCCCTTCCTCGAAGAACTACGCGCCAGATACATCCACGATGAGCATTCCCGTGCAAAATGCCTTGTCAGCCTATGAGCGTGCCAAGGCTCAGGCCCTAGCTCAGCAGAAAGAAACTACTCAGCAGAAAGAAGCCGCCCGGCAGAAGGAAAGCGGGCAGGGCACATCCGCTAAGAATGCGGCTGCGGACGGTTCGGCTGCAGCCTCGCAAACCTCGCGGGCTCAACAGGAGGCATCCCAGAACACCTCAGAGGTTCCCTGGGCTACCGCTCCGATTCCGAAAATCTCGCCGGAAGCCGCACAATCGCATAAGCAGGGATCAACCGACGCTTCACCGTGGACCTCAGCGTTCCCCGTCATTCCCAAACCCAAGAAGTAGGCGCATAGTATGACCGTTGATGCCGTCAAAAATATCGAAGATCTCGCCCAGTTCGTCTGCGATTCGCCCGTCTCATATCTGGCGGCGCGAACCGTGGCGCGGCGCCTGCAGGCGGCGGGGTTTACCGAGCTGAACGAAACCGAGCCGTGGCAGAATGAGGCTGCCGTCGGCAGGCATTTCGTGATGCGTGACGGCGCGATCATCGCTTGGGCTGGCGGTCGGCGGGCGCAGAAAGCGAGCGGTTACCGGGTGCTGGGTGCGCATACGGATTCGCCGTCGCTTAAGCTCAAGCCGAGTTCGTCGGTGACAGCGGCAGGATGGCATCAGATGGGCGTCGAAAATTACGGTGGCGCACTGCTTAATTCCTTTTTGGATCGTGAGCTGCGCGCCGCCGGGCGCCTGACGGTACTTCGGGAAGACGGCACCCTTCAGGATCGCTATGTGGTGACTGGGCCGTTGGCGCGTGTGCCGCAGCTTGCCCCTCATCTGGACCATAAACGTAATGAGCTGACCCTCGATAAACAGTTCAATATGTACCCCATTTGGGGTGTGGATGATACCGAGAACGATGTGCTCGCCTATTTGGCACAGCAGACCATCGACGAGGGCGGTTCGGTCGATCCGGAGCAGATCGTCGGTTACGATGTGCTCTTTGCGGATGCGCAGGAACCCCGCCGTTTCGGGCGAGATGGAGAGTTTTTCGCCTCGGGCAGGTTGGATAATCTCTCGTCGGTTCATGCCGGATTGTGCGCCTTAGAGCGCTATGTCGCTGAGAATGCTGACGAAGACTCGGCGCATACCGTGATGCTTGCGGGATTCGATCACGAAGAGATCGGTTCTGAAACCCGCAGCGGCGCCGCCGGTCCGTTCTTAGAGGATGTGCTGGTGCGGCTCTCGCAGGCTCGCGGGGAGAGCCAGGATGAGTACCGCCGCTCGCTCGCCGATTCGGTGTGCCTTTCGGCGGATGCCGGGCATCTGGTGAACCCGAACTACCAGGGGCATCACGATCCAACGGTGCGCCCGCTTCCCGGTGCTGGCCCGCTGCTGAAGATCAACGCGAATCAGCGGTATGCAACCGATGCGGTGGGTGCCGGTATTTTTGCGGCGGCGTGCAAGGCGGCGGACGTTCCTTACCAGGAGTTCGTGTCGAATAACAATATGCCCTGCGGTTCCACGATCGGGCCTATCACCGCTACCCGGCTGGGGATGCGCACCATTGACGTGGGGATCGGACTACTGTCGATGCACTCGATGCGCGAAATGTGCCATGTTCACGATATGGCATACCTGACCCGCGCGGTGGAAGGCTTCTATCGGCTGTAGACGCCGTGTCCTTTCACCCCTTCCGTGGGGTGATAATAAAAAGAGCCTTGATCGTGAATACAGAGGATATTTCCAATGCTTTATTCAGGATCAAGGCTCTTCTTTTTATACAGATGAGACCCTGAAAGGCCTAGTCCCTGCGGGCAAGGGCCCATAGTGCGGATGCGCATCCCAGAAGACCCCAAAAACCGACGACTATTACGTCTAGGATCTGTATCTGGCCGATGTCGAAGAGGGTGGCTCGCACAAGGTTTGCCGCAGGCACGAACGGCAGGAACTGCTGAATGTGCACGTACCAGTCGGGCATCCGCTCGGGCGGGTAGTTAATCGGCGCAAACAGCAAAACCATGAAGGTAATAGACTGCGTCACGATAGTCAGAAGTGACGCTGGAACCCAGTACGCAAGCATAAACCCTAACACCGCCATAACAACTTGAAGCGCGAACACAACGGCAATAGCGCCGATATTCAGGTTCACATCAAAACCAAATTTGAGCTTCGCGGCTACACCGCCCGCAATAATGCCGGGAAGAGCGAGAACCGCCCAAACGAGTACATCTGCCGCCAGAATCGCTAGACGCGGCACCGGAAGGGACCGCTGATAGTCGAACATACCGTTCGTCTTAGCGGTAGCGATAAACTGGGGAGCTATTACACACCCCATAGAAATGAAGTTCACCGTTACCGCGCCGGACGCCAGATATTCTGCAGAGTTTCGGTCAAGATGCGGCATGAAGAAAGACACGCCGTAAAGAAGTGCAAACGCTAATAGGACCTGCACTACCGCAAAAAGCGGCGCATTGATGGCGTTACGAATCAGCGACCAACGGATTAGCTCGACCGTGGCACGTACCGTCGAAATTCGTGAGGGAACGAGGGTGCTAGTCATGGTTAATCATCTCCTCATAGTTATCGGCCAAAGATGCCGAGCCTATGCGGTAGCTTTCGACGCATCCCGCACGAATTCCTGAAAGCACATGGGGTAAGGCTAGCTCAAGCGCATCGGTACTTAGGGTTACGGTAAACTCCCGAGGGACGGAAGAATCGCCTTCTATACGCTTT
Organism: Rothia sp. HMSC071F11; assembly: GCF_001809115.1. Classification (NCBI taxonomy): domain Bacteria; kingdom Bacillati; phylum Actinomycetota; class Actinomycetes; order Micrococcales; family Micrococcaceae; genus Rothia; species Rothia sp. HMSC071F11. Next base: position 206,922 of record NZ_KV795763.1, on the reverse strand, counting down.
TCGATATATTCCGTATCTGGCATATTTCCTAGTGGGGATGATGTTTTTGCATCTAGCACGCTGCGAAGTTCTTGAAGGAATTCCGGGGTAGCCGTAATCGAGAGCGTACTTTTTGCTTCCGCCAAACCCAGCGCACTTATCGGTTCATCACGGACTAGTCGCCCCTTATTAAACAGCAGGTACCTATCGGCATGGCGCTCTACTTCTAGGAGGTTGTGGGTCACGATCAGCACCGTGGCACCCTGCTTAGCTCGCCTTCGCACCATCCTCCACAGCAGCTCGCGGCGTACCGGATCAACATCGTTCGTGGGCTCGTCGAAGAGATAGATGGGAGCGGGCGCGGTGACCGCCATACCGAATGAGGTCAAGCGCTTGATCCCGCCCGAGAGCTTATGCCCCGGCCTATCCGCCCAATCCCCTAAATCGAGAGTATCGAGAGTTTCCTGAACCGCCCGTTGTGCCTGCTTCGACTTCAACCCACGAATACGAACCGCCGTCGCAATCGCCTGGCGCGGGGTCACTCCCTCCAGGGACGATGCGACCTGCGGCATGATCGCGCATATCTGCCGGGCTTGCGCCGGGTGGGCAATGAGGTCGGTGCCGTCGTACATGATGCTCCCCGCATCCGGCCTGGTCAGCCCCACAATTTGGTTAAGAAACGTCGTTTTCCCAGCACCGTTGTGACCGATCAGCGCCGTTACCTCCCCGGGTATAAGCCGCACACTAATATCGTCATTCGCACGGGTTTTGCCGAATGACTTGCATAACCCCGTGACGATAAGACCGCCCTGCGTTTTCGCGGTGGATACACCCCCGGGTAAGGCGGAACCAGAGATACCTGCCATAGGTGCTTCAACCTGCCTTATGCTCTTGTCGTGAACACCGAATATGCAATAGCGTATCACCGTTTTTTCGGCGTACCCGTGACATTCGTCAGGGGTGCAGGCTAGGGCATCCTCGCGCCAAAAAATCGACCTTGAAACCGGTTCGGCAATCCATGACATTTAACATAGGCTCCTTCCGCTCGCCGGTGTATGCTCAAAGAGCCCCATTTATGATAGGGATACATTATTCGGCAGCGAGTACCGACGGAGCGAGCATGACAACGACGCGCACACCGCATGTCTCTCAGCACGATGCGGGTACGCCAGGATCAGGGAGCCGCCGCATCCGGCGGAATAATACTGACACCCCATTCTTCGATAAATCGGGTATTGTGCGAGGTCTGGTCTGGGGGAGCTGCCTCAACATTTCCGCCAGTGGTTTTATTATTATTGGTCTTAGCGGATCAGCTGAAGCTGAACTCGTCAAGAATTACATGGACCTGTGCACACTGTTGTATCAGACATGTGCAGCGCTGTTCTTTGTGGCGCATACGATGCCTTCGCTTATACCCGTGAAAAACACGATATTACGTACTGCGCTGTGGTGCGTGCTAGTGACGGCGCCTATTGGCTTCATCGCCACCTTTCTATACCCGCAGGGCAGCGCGGGGATTTTCTATAGCATGTCCCCCATGTGGGTGGCGCTGTGGCTGATGAATCTGCACGTACCCTTCAAACTGGGGGTAAAAACAGCCGTTGCAATCGCCGTAGTCTTTACCACTAACTACTTTGTTGGTGTGGTGGGGCAGGGGTATTTCGATGACTCACTCACCACCCCGTTCCCAGTTGTTTCCGGCGATAAAACCCTCAATGGGTTCTTCATTTTCGATATTGTCACCACGTTCCACATTATCGCCTACTTCGTGGGCCGCAGTATGCACAAGAGCCGGGAACACATGGCCATTGAGAAAGAGCTCGATATCCTCAGCGAACGTGAACGCATCGCCCGCGACGTGCATGATGTTCTGGGGCATTCCCTCACGATCGTGAACCTCAAGGCCGAGCTGGCCGCAAAACTTGTGGAAACCAACGCCCCCGCCGCGCAGGAGCAGATGCGGCAGGTCGCCCAGCTCTCCCGCCAAGCCCTTGCGGAGGTGCATTCTACCGTCACCCGTTTGCGCGTTCCCGACCTTGAAGGTGAGATTCTGGCATCTTCACGCGCCCTGGAAACCGCCGGAATACAGGCGAACCTGCCCGATGCGACAACCGCTGCGAACATTGCGGGCATGAACTCTTCCCTGTTCAGTTGGGCGCTGCGCGAGACCGTTACCAATATTGTGAGGCACTCTCACGCCACCTACGCCACCGTGCGGCTGAACTCCACCGGGTTGGAGGTTATCGACAACGGCATAGGAATTGGTGATGCCCCGTGTAAGAGTGGGCTCACCGGTTTGTGCACCCGCATCGAAGACGCAGGCGGCATCCTCACGCTCGGGAACGCACCCGAACACTGGCTGCAGCAGGCTCCTGTGTCAGGTGTGGGGGATGGGTGCCGCATCCGCATCAGCATGGACGAGAAGACCGACGAGATTATGGGGTAGCCGTGCCGCTGAGAATACTTCTTGCCGACGATCAGCAGATGATTCGTGAAGCGCTTGCCATGATTCTCGATCTTGAAATTGATCTTGAGGTGGTCAAGCAGGTGGGCCGCGGTGATGAGGTGCTGCCTGCCGTGCGTGAAACCCGCCCGGATGTGGCGCTTCTTGATATTGAAATGCCCGGCGCCACCGGGATTGAGGCGGCCGCCGAACTTGCCCGTTCGGGCCTGACATCGCAGACGGGCACGCCGGTTCGTTCGCTTATTCTGACAACTTTTCGCCGTCCTGGGTATTTACGCCGCGCCCTTGAGGCAGGGGCGAGCGGGTTTGTGGTGAAAGATGGCACGGCATCGCAGCTAGCGCAGGCGGTTCGCCGTACCGCGGCGGGGCTGCGTGTGGTCGATTCGGTGCTGGCTGAGGAAGCAAAATGGCAGGGTTCTTCGCCGCTGACCGGGCGTGAGACCGAGGTGCTTCGCGCCGCCGAGACCGCTGGGAGCGTCAAAGAAATTGCGGGGATGCTCGGACTGTCTTCGGGAACGGTACGCAACCACCTCTCGGCGGCCATGGCGAAGATAGACGCCATTAACCGGCATGAGGCGGTGCGCATCGCCCGCGACAACGGGTGGCTTTAGCCTAGCCTCTATCGCCCATAAGTCGTACATTTTCCTGCATATCGTACGTTTTAACCCTCCGAATATGCAGGAAAGTGTACGATATATACCGTTATACCGTGCCTAGGTGCACACATACCGACAACACATTCTCCCGCCGCATCGAGCAGCGGGAGAGAAAGAGAACTCGGTGAAATACCTCAAACCATATTTTGTATTTTGCGCTCGCGTCACGACTTTAGCCTGGCGAGTCTCACCTCCGAAAAACCTTAGCGTACTAGCCGCCGTCATGATCTCTGCGCTCGCTCTGATCGCCTGCCCCATTCTGCTGGGTTATGGTGTTCAGCGCACCCTTGAAAACCCCGATGTTTGGCGTCAAAACCTTGCCGTCCTCGTGATTCTTTACAGTATTCTGTGGCTAATCGGGCAGAGCTTTCGGTATCTTTTCTACCCTGCCTACGGGTTCATCGAGCAGAAAATGCAATCGCGCCATATGGCGGATGCGCTCGTCACCAGCATCGGCGCCGACCCGCGCGCCCGCGCCGCGCTAGGCGCCTCCGAAATTGCGTATGCCGTCGATGCGCAGGCCGCATCCATTCGCGAAACCCTCGCCACCTTGTACCTCTCAATTCTGCCCGCCGGGGTTGGTTGTATCGCCGGTGCTGTCTCGATTCTGGTGATGGGTGGCGTGCCGGAACTAGGCATATTTTGCGGGTTTGTGGCGCTCTATCTGGTTGGAAGTATGCCGCTGATCGCGCGTCATCAGAAGTTTCAAGGCGAATTCTTTGACGGCTCAATGCGCAGTTTCGGCACCCTGGAAAACACGCTCCGCCTGTGGCGTGAAAGCAGAATCTTTGGGGCAGCTCCCTTTCTGCGTGACCGATACGCCCAAGGCCGCCTGCCTGTAGAAGCAAAAGCTCTCAAAAGTTACCGTTACACCATGTTGTTACACACCTGGCAGGGCGCGATGCTGGCTCTATGTCTGCTCGCAATAGTGCTCAAAACCGTATTATTCGGTGAAGGTTCTCCGGCACAGATTACGGGTACTGCGGTGGCACTCATCGGAGTGTGCGCGGCGGCAATTGGCCCGCTCCAAGCCGTCGGCTTTGGGGTATCGACCATCGCGGTCTCGGCGGAGCGTTACCGGCAGGCGCACCATAAAATAGCCACTCCTGCCGCTGAGAATTCGGCGTATCTCATCGACTATGTCGTAACCACCGTAACCACAGGTGAGCTTTCCCTCCGCGTGGATGCACGCAACCTGAGTGAAACATCCTATGGTGTGCATACGGTGAAGCTGGGACGCCCATGTTGGGTGCGTGGCGCATCCGGCGCGGGAAAAAGTTTGCTTTTAGAACGGCTTCTTGGGGTGCGTGCGACAACTACCCCCGCTTATGTGTCGATGAGCGCACCGCAAGGCACTCTTCGGTTCGTCTACCTGCCGCAGGAAGCTGGGCTGCTGGTTGGTACCGCGCATGAGAATGTGGCGTTTGGGCGCGACATTCCGGTGCATATATGCGACCGGTACCTGCAGGCGGTGGGGCTAAGCGAATTTACCTCTAGTGGTGCTCGATGTCATGACACCGTCGCGGGTGAGAGCGGCAGCGTGTCCGGGGGAGAGGGCAGGCGTATCGCCTTGGCGCGTACTTTGGCGGCGGCCGAAACCTTGAATGAGCAGAAAGCCCTGAGCCCCGCGACCGTCATGGTTCTCGATGAGCCGACCGCCGGATTGGATGCGCCTACCCGTGCCCGTGTCTGGGAACTGATTGAGCGAGCGGCTCATACCGCAATCGTGCTGGTGAGTACCCACGATGAGGATGCGCCTGCCCGGCAGGACGATACCGTAATTGAACTCTAACGCGGCGCGAAGTCTAGGAATGAGAGAGTTTTACCTGTAAAACATGCGGTAAAGTTGAATCAACCCTTTTCACCGGGGTAAGAGCACACGGCACGCATTATGAAATTTACCCCCGTGATGACTCTTAGGGTGGAGAGGGGGTGAGTAGGAATGCTGTTCTACGAGATAGTAGAAACGGCTCAAGCGATCCTCATCAACTACATTCTGATTGATGGATCAGCTCAAACCGTTTCTTACATCGTAGGCGTTATCTCAACCTGGATTAAGAATCTGAGGTAACGACCCTGCTCACTGGAAGGGCTTGGTAGCGGCAACTATTGAGCCCTTCCGTTCATGAGCTTTGCATCATGAAATATGCTTTTAGTCTAGCACACCGCCTACTGGCTGCCGAGGGCTGTTCTTCCGCAAGAGAACCTTAGATACAGCCTTTGCCTGGAAAGCGCAACAGCTTCTGCAACCGCCTCGGAAAATACGGCTGCGCGGTACGTTATTCCAACTTATCCCTAGAAATCCCTTAAAGGGGATAACCGGGGATAACTAGTTTTCGCACTTATCTCAACCTATCGGGACTTATCTTAAAAATCCCGATAACCCCCGATAGGTTCCGATAACTTCCTGTAGACTAAAAATCTAAGGAGGCTTTCGCAGACCATGACTCTCAACCCATTCCGCCCGGGCGCCGGGCATACTCCGCCCGAATTTGCGGGCAGGCAAGAACCGCTTAATACGTTTACTAACATCCTGCGTCGTACTGAGATAGGAGCCATTAGCCGTGGCATGATGCTTTACGGGCTGCGGGGGATGGGCAAAACCGTGCTTTTGCGCCGTCTGCAGGAAGACGCAAAACGTGCCGGATGGGTAACGATCTCTCTAGAAAGCGGAATGGGGAAGAATGCATATACTCAAGTTCGCACCCGCCTGGGTAAAGAACTTGCCCTAGCTGTTCGAGGCTACCAACAGCAAAGTCACTGGAAGAAACTCTTATCGAATATTGCTTCTCTATCAGCGACGCTTGGTTTTGCCGGAGCCTCCGTCGTGCTTAAAGCTGATACGCACCACTCCGATACAACGGGTCTTCTAGACTTTGATCTTCCAGAGACACTACTTTCTATGGCTCGGGAGCTCAAAGACCAAACGCCTAGTAATGGTGTGGGTATTTTCATTGATGAGATTCAAGATCTTGATAACGAGATGCTCGATATTCTGCTGACAACCCAACATGAAGCCGGGCAAAAAGAGCTTCCATTCTATATTTTTGGAGCTGGACTGCCTTCAGTTCCCACGAAACTGGGCGAGATTAAGACTTACGCCGAAAGGCTCTTTAGCTACCATCCTTTAGAGCGTCTCAATGATGATCAGACCAGGCTGGCTTATGCTGATCCTATTGCTAAAAATGGCGGTAGTATCACGCAGGATGCGCTTGCAGAACTTGTGGATCAATCTCACGGATACCCTTATTTCATTCAGCAGTTTGGGCGGGATGCCTGGGACTGTGCCAGCGCGGGCAATATCACTCAGGATGATGTTCGTGTGGGCGTTACTTTGGGCTGGGAAGAACTAAACCGCGGGTTCTATATGACGCGGTGGAACAGGGCAACAGAATCTGAGAAACACTACTTGGTGGCGGTTGCCGATCTTATGTCTGAGGAAGAAGGAGATTCTGTGCCGGTCTCAGAGGTATCCAGCCGGATGAAATCTATTACAACGTCTTTGAGTGCCCGCCGCGCATCCTTAATTGAGAAAGGTGTACTGTACAGCCCTGCATATGGTCGGATCGCTTTTACGGTGCCGGGGATGGATCGGTTCATTAAGCGGTCGGCACAGTAGCTGCGCGAGTTATCTCAACCTATCGGGACTTATCTTAAAAATTCCGATAACCCCCGATAGGTTCCGATAACTTTTGTTCTCCCTCCCCGTAAAAAAGAGCCTTTATGTAAATAAAGCGGTGAAAAGTACGCTTTATTCACATAAAGGCTCTTTTTTATACCAGGGGAGAGGCAGAAAAATACCTACCGAATTAGCGAGAGCAGTTCCTCGTGCACGGTGGTATCGCCCGTGACTTCCGGGTGGAAAGAAATGCCGATAATGTTCCCGGCGCGCACACCTACAATTTTGCCCTCATGATGCGCCACCACCTGCACGCCTTCACCGGCGCGGGTCACAATCGGCGCGCGAATAAACGCCGTATCGATCACGACTTCCTCACCTGAGGGCGTAAGCCACGGCAGATGAACCTGCGCCGAATCGACCTGCGAGCCGAAGGCGTTACGCCCAACCGAAACATCCAACACACCGAGCGACTGCTGCCCCGGAGCCGGATCGTCAATCACAGTCGAGAGCATAATCAGCCCGGCACAGGTTCCCAGGGTCGGCAAGCCCCCCGAAATCGCCTCAATCAACGGCTGACGCAGCCCAAAAATACGGGTCAGCCTGTCAATTGTGGAAGATTCGCCACCGGGCAGAACCAGCGCATCCAGGTTCGCCAGCTGCTCGGCACTTTTGACGAGCACCACCTGCGCTCCCAGGGATTCGAGCATGCGTGCGTGTTCGGCGACACCGCCCTGCAGTGCCAAAACACCCACAGTTTTGCCCGCACCGGGCAGGGCAGCCGGGGGAAGAACCTCAGTCTCGCTCATGAGCCTATCTTTCTGCAACACGAGGTTGCGCACTTTGTAGAACGTTGAGTTGCGGGCTGCGTTTGAGAGCACCAAACTCACCCGAGCGGATAACGCATCTGAACAGAGTCGGGGGCGAAGCCCGCACCGAGCTTCACCCCCTGCATGCCTTGGCCGGGCGCTCGCCTGATCCGAAATATACAGATCGGTGAGCGCGCATCCGCCACGTGGCGGCCTGTACTTACCAGCCGCGCTCCGCCAGACGATGCGGCGCGGGCAGATCGGCAACGTTGATGCCGACCATGGCCTCGCCCAAACCGCGTGATGCATCCGCCAGTTTTTCGGGGTCGTTGTAGAACGCGGTTGCCTTCACGATGGCCTTGGCACGTGCCTCGGGGTTGCCGGATTTGAAGATACCGGAACCGACGAATACGCCGTCCGCGCCCAGCTGCATCATCATGGCGGCGTCGGCGGGGGTTGCCACGCCACCGGCGGTAAACATGACCACGGGCAGCTTACCGGTCTTCGCAACTTCGAGCACCAGGTCGTAGGGGGCGGCAAGTTCTTTCGCCTTCACGTACAGCTCGTCGGGCATGGTGTTGTACAGGCCCTGCAGCTCGGCGATCTGACGCTTAATGGTGCGGATATGCTTGGTTGCCTCCGAGACGTCACCGGTGCCAGCCTCACCCTTCGAGCGGATCATAGCGGCACCCTCGGCGATACGGCGCAGCGCCTCACCCAGGTTGGTGGCGCCGCATACGAACGGCACCGTGAACTGGTGCTTGTCAATGTGGTTCACGTAATCGGCGGGGGAGAGTACCTCTGACTCGTCGATGTAATCCACCTTGAGGCTTTCAAGAATCTGCGCCTCAACAAAATGCCCGATGCGCGCCTTCGCCATCACGGGAATCGAGACGGCGCTAATGATGCCCTCAATCATGTCGGGGTCGGACATACGGGCCACGCCGCCCTGCGCACGAATATCGGCGGGTACGCGCTCAAGCGCCATGACGGCGACGGCACCAGCATCTTCGGCGATCTTGGCCTGTTCGGGGGTGACGACGTCCATAATGACGCCGCCCTTGAGCATGTCGGCAAGCCCGCGCTTCACGAGCGGGGAGCCGGTTACTGGGGAATTAGTCTGTTCAGTCATGCCCCCATTTTCTCACGTTCGGTGCATGTACGCTCACTTTGCGACGGAATTTCTGCGGATGCGCGCGCATCTTTGTGTCTGCATGACACGAATCGTCATATTTCGTGAGGTTTGCGGCGCTATAAAGCCTCGTAAGCCGACTCCCATAGAACAGATAATACTAGACCGCTCGGTGTGCACCCTGCACAGGGCATCTCACATGCGCGCGTCTTTTGCACCTAGAAGTACAGCACCGCGAAGAGAGTGCCGTTCAGCATAAAGCCCCGTATTTTTACCCCGTGATATGTTGGAATATACGCGCCTTCACAGGTGTTATTCTGGCGCTGTTTATTCCTCTTCAATCTCCAACACACATCAAGGAGCATCACCGTGCTTGAAGTCATCATTGCCCTATCGCTGGCAATTCTTCTGGGTAATATCCTCGCCCATAAAATACGGATAACCCCCGCCATTATGCTCATTTTCATGGGGCTTGTGCTGGCGCTCATCCCCGTTCACGCCATGCACGAGGTGCGCGAGGCCGGGCTGCCCCCGCACGTGATTCTCGAAATCTTCCTGCCCGTGATGCTGTTCTGGGAGACCCGAAACACCTCTTGGCGTGAGGTACGCACCCGCATGCGCGGCATTCTGCTCTCGGGCACGGTGCTCGTAATTTTTACGGCGTTCGTTATCGCCTGGGTACTCCACACCTTCATGGGCATCTACATGTGGCATGTGGCGTTAATTATCGGTGTGGCTCTCGCTCCCACCGATGCCGTGGCTGTGGCAACGCTCAACGGCAAACTCCCCAAATCCTCCATTACCACCCTTAAAGCGGAAGCGCTCATTAACGACGGCACCACTCTAGTTCTTTTCGCGCTCGCACTGCAGCTTGCGGGCGGTCATGAGCTGACCCTGGGGAACGCATCCGGAATGTTCTTCTTCTCGTTCCTGATTGGAACTCTCGCTGGCCTGGCCGTTGGGTGGGGTGCAAATAAGCTGCGTGCGTATATGGGCAGCCCCATGAACTTCAGTGTGTTCATGTTTACCATACCGTTTATTGCTTTCTTCCTGTCTGAAGAGATCGAGCCTTTTGAAGGCATGAAAGGTTCCGGAGTGGTAGCCGTGGTGGTCGCAGCGTTCTACCTGACCTATCGTGGACCGGATACCATCAAACCCCAAAACCGTTTCTATGGTCTGCCCATCTGGTCTTTTGTCTCTTATATCATGAACGGCGCGCTCTTCGTGCTCGTGGGTGTTCAGCTGCCTAGCGCCACCGAGCATATGGAAGGCGTTATCCACGAGTACAACTATGCGTGGGTTTCTGCGCTCGTCGTGATTGTGGTGGCATGGCTCGTTTCCATTGCGGCGCGTTTTATTTTCCTGCACGTCACGATCGGTATTATTCGTGCCCTTGACCGCTCAGAAAAGCAGAGGCTGCTGCGCACAACCTTCCGCGGCCGTGTGGTTTCAACCTTCGCCGGACTCCGTGGCGGCGTTTCTCTCGCAGTAGCGCTCTCTGTGCCGAACGATGTTGTGGGACGCGACTTCATTATCTTCATTGTTGCCGGTGTGGTTCTGCTGTCGATGGTGGTTCAGGGTATGCTTCTGCCGCTCGTTATTAGGTGGGCTAACTTCCCGGTTGACACCTCCGAAGAGGATGAAATCAACGAGGCAATACGCACGATAATTGCCGAGTCCTTCGACTCTGTGGCTGAGGTCGGTCAGGAGATTGGTGCGTCGCAGGAGATTATCGACCGCGTTGCTGAAGAACAGATGTACAACGCGAGTATGTACCGCAACCTGCACACCATTCGTAAGCACGGTGCGAACGCGCCGGAAGAAGCCCGCCGCATTATTGAGGCGGGCGACCTTGAGAAAGAGCTGCGGCTGCGGCATTTAGAGAAGCAACGCAGCGTGCTTAAACGCTTGCGTAATGAGCGCACCATCGATATGAACGTGCTCCACGCGATTCAGGAGATCCTGGATATTGAGGAGATACGCGTGCTCGGTCCGGTTGAGTTGGAGTAGCCCCGAACGGCTCCAGAAGTGCTAAACCCCGGGTGTATTCTATATTCCGTATATGGAATATTAAGGACGCTCCCGGGGTTTTATGCGGAATTTTAGGGGGCTGCACGGTATTCTGGTACACGTGAGCACGAAACCCTCGGCATCGACCCCGCCCCCGAGCGGGAAAGTTCCGCGCGCTGCTGGTACCGCGCAAGGGCGCGCATCGTTAATGCTGCACGCGCTGATATACCTTATCTTTGGGATTATCACCGTTTTTGTGCAGACCCCTGATAATGTCTTCACCAAAATACTTTTGGGCCTCTGGATGCTCGCGCTCGGCACCTCACACGCGCTCACGGCCCGCGGGATGCACTACGGACCCGCGACAAGCGCATCGCTCAGCTCGGCGGCGCTCGTGCAGGCGGCATCTGGGGCTTTACTCGTGATAATGCCGGATACCCTTGCTCTTATTATTCTGGCGGTATGCGCCGGTTCGGGTCTGCCGGGGCTGATTAAGCTGCTTTTGGGTATGCGCTACCGTAGCGCGGTGGCTGTGTGGCGTGACTGGGTTCTGGAAGGGGGCGTGCTTCTTGCGGTTGCTTTAATTCTGCCGTTTGTAGGGGAGATCGGGGCGAAAGCGACCCTGGGAGTTCCCGGCGGCGGGGCGCTAATTATCGGCGTTTTTCTGCTGGTAGGTTCTCTGGGACCGAGCGAGAAAGCGGGCGCTGACCGAACAAAACCTTAGTTCATATAGCACCCAGGTTTTAGAGGTGTATTGCAACGGCGCGTACACTGGTTAGACACACACAAGAGGAGGAACGAGTGGCTGAAGAACGCCCCCGCGGATTTAAAGCGCAGGTGAAAGGTCCCCTGCTGGTTGCCGCTGCTCTGGCTGTAGCGGCTTTCTTCGCCGTATTTATTTTTGCAACCGGCGGCACCCGCAACCACCCCAACCTTGTGTTGGCCTTAGGTGTGGCGGGCGCGGTTTTTGTGGTCACCCTCGTAGTGTGTGCAACCCTGATCTTAGCGGAACGCCCGAACGATCCGTCCCTAGGGCAGGGTACGGGTATCAACAAATCCTCGGCAAAGCTTTACGAACAGGCGAAGGCCAAGCGTGAGGCGGCGGAGCGTGAAAAAGCCCGGGAACAGGAGAACTCGCAGGCGGCTGAAACCAAAGAGGAAACAGCCAAGAATGACGCTGAGCCCCCTAAGCCGACTGACAGCTAATCGGCGCGCTGGGGCGGTATGCTAAGCTGGTTCTATCTTTATGAGTAAAGGCAAGAGGAATCGGCAGTTCCAACTGCCGACCCCTCTCTACGGGTAGAACAATTACCTTAGGCTCTTGGTGCTTTATGCGCATCAAGAGCCTTTTTATGTCGTGTGTGGGGCGGCGGGAAAACTATTTTGTGTGAGAAAGAGCCGTTTTTCGAGCGCCCATCATGGCGCGCTGTACCCCCACTATTGAGGCCAGTACCAGCACGAAGCCAAGCATCGACAGCGGCGTCATGCTTTGCCCCAAGAAAATCCAGCCAAGGATAAATGCGGTGACTGGGCTGAGCGGGCCTAAGGATGCGACCACGGCGGGCGGCAGCTTCGAGAGCCCATGAAAATACACGCAGTAGGCGAGCGCTGTGCCCACCAGGCAGAGGAAGGCGTATCCGCCGATATTTGCGGCGGTGAGCGGTGGCAGCGGTTCCTCGGTCAGCAGGGCAATCGGTAGCAGGAATATTCCGCCCACGAGCAGCTGCCATCCCGTCATGGCGAGAGTCGAGAGAGACGATGTGCCCATGGAGGTGAAGAAAATTCCGCACGCCATGGCGACAGCCCCGGTGAGCGCCGCGAGAATGCCAATCACATCGAAGGTGGTGCTGGGGGATGCGACCAGCAGAATAATGCCGATAATGCCCATAAGTGCGGCAAGCCACGCCGATGCGGGGGTCGCTTTCTTGGCAACTGTTCGGGTGAGGACGAGGACGAAAATAGTTTGTGTTGAGCTGAGAATCGCCGCCAGTCCGCCGGGCAGGCGGTATGCAGAGACGAACAGCATTGCCTGGAATAGGCCGATATTGAGGGTGCCGAGAAGAATAATTCGGCCCAGCTCGTTCTTGCGTGGGAACTCTCGGGTGATGAGCAGTAGCAGCAACCCTGCTGGCAGCACGCGGATCAGGGCTGCGGTGAAGGGACGGTTGGGCGGCAGAAATTCGGAGGTGATGAGGTAGGTTGAGCCCCAAACCATGGGGACGAACGCCGTAATGATCAGCAAAGGCAGACGGTTTTTCATAGTTCTTCGCAGTCGGATAGATGCCTTGAGTTCAAGATAAATCCTAATCACTTTTTGTCTTGAAAGCAAGATAAAATAGTAATGAGTTGATTTTAGGAGGAATATGTCGAGCGCCCGTTCCCGCAGTATCCACCCCGATGCCGTGGACATTATTATCGATCAGTGGAAACGTGAACTCCCCGAGTTGGCTTCTGAAAATATGGCCCTGATTGGCCGTCTTAGGCGATGCTCCATCCTGCTCGCGCCGCGCCTTGACGAGGTTTTTGCTGCTTATGATCTTAGTAATGGCGCCTTTGATGTGTTGGCGACATTACGCCGCGCGGGTGCGCCCTATATTCTGACCCCGACCGAGCTTTTTGCTTCGCTCATGGTTACCTCGGGCACTATGACAACCCGTCTGCAGAAGGTGCAGAAGCGCGGGCTCATTGAGCGCATCCCTAACCCGGACGATGCCCGCAGTATGCTCGTGAAGCTGACGGCTTCCGGGCGTGAATTGGTGGAAAAAGTCGTCTTTGAACACGTGGAAAATGAGCGGCGTATTCTGGAAAAGCTGCCCACTGAGACACGCCGTCAGCTGGATGCGGGCCTCGCCGAACTGATGCGGGCGCTGGAGGATGCAAAGAAGGGCTAGGGTGGTGCCGCGTTAGGCTACCGTGCTTCATGGTTCCTCTGAGAGACGCTTTTTGATATATTAGTAAATGCATTGATAATCAATGTATTTACTAATATACGCAATGGAACATAACACTCTCGTAAGAAGGGAATACACGATGTGGAGCACCCAGCATTCTCAGATTACTGATGTCAGCATACCTGCTTTGTGGCGCACCTTTATTGCGGTGCACAGCGGCGAACTTACCCTGCCCGGCGGCGACCATTTTGAACCTGAACGGGAACTCGCAGTGGGTACGCGTATCGCAATGACTCCTGCCGGTCAGGAACAGGTCATCTCAACGGTCACCGAGTTCGTGCCTGAAAAGCGCTACGCCGACGAGACCCCGTTTAACGGTCTAATCCTGACCTTCCGTCACGAGTTTGAGCCGGTCAAGGAGGGCACACGCATTACTCACACCCTAGAAATCACAGGGGATGAGGCAGATACCCTAGGTGCACACATGGGGCCTGGTATAAGCTCTGATTTTCCCGCCCAGATGAGCGAGCTTATTAAGGCGGCACGTGCATCATGAGTGTTAGCAGGTTTGCTAACCCTGGTGCTGACAGCCCGGGGTTTGTGCTGTGGAAACTAACCCAGCGATGGCAGCGAGCGGTAGCTGATGCCCTGGAACCGCTGGGTGTTACGCAGACTCAGTTCGTGATTCTCGCCTGCGCCTACTGGCTAACTCAAAAGACCGAATCTGTACAACAGATCGATATTGCTAAAGCTGCTGGTATGGATGCACAAATGGTCTCTGACGTGCTGCGGCGCCTAGAGAAAAGCGAGCTTGTACAGCGTGTTTCAAACCCCGCGGATGGGCGGTCAAAGAATGTTCTTCTCACGGACGCGGGGCAGGATATTGCGATTCAGGCGATTCCCGCTGTCGAGCAGGTAGATGCACAATTCTTCGGTACAATGCGCTCGACAACTCTAGCGGACCTGCGGGCGGCACTTGAGAGGTAAATGGGGGCATTTCTCTCCGGGAGGAGAGTGCCTTCATGGTCTTTTGGCAGTGTGCTAGGCTGGAACCATATTTGCAAACTGGATGCCTGTTATAGGCAAGAGGAGCCGGTAGCGCTAACTGCCAGCCCCTCTCTGTGAGTAGGGTATTACCTCAGGCTCTTAAGCCAAGCTGAGATAAAGCCTACAATATGTGAAACGGCTTGAGCCGATCCATCAATCAGAATGTAGTTGATGAGGATCGCTTGAGCCGTTTCTACTATCTCGTAGAACAGCATTCCTACTGCGCTTGCGCGCCTTCCGCACGCAGATTTGGTGCCTCGCGCGCTCGGAATCTACGGTGCTCCAGCTCATCCGCCCCGAAAGTCATCACTGAATGTAAATTTGCAAACTGTACCGGTGACTCATTCCGGGAAGAAGGCACTCATAACTTTACCGCATGCTTTACGAGGAAATTTCGTGTGATTCTGGAGAATGCTTAAAAATGTGATTCTTCTATTTTTAAATTCTTTTCACGCGCACTAGGGATATTCCTAGAAGAAATATTGCGTCATAAAGCGTTATTCCATAACTTTGCCTGTACTCAGCGTTGATACCAGCGTTACACCCAATCTACGATAGAAATATCCATCCCGGATTTTTGTAAATTCTGCAATATCTTATTCAATCACCAGGAGACCCCATGCAGACCCTTATTATTAACGCCCACCCGGATCCCCAGAATAAAACTGCGTATTGCACCAACCGCCTCGTTGATTGCCTGACCAAGAAACTGCCGGATGCAACCGTGCTGAACCTCTACAATGAGGATATTCCCGAACTTACTGCCGAAACCCTGCCGCTTTACGGGTCGGTATATGATGAAAAATCGTCCCTGAGTAAGCGGGAACAGCAGATTCTTGCGCGCCGTGCTGAACTCATTGAACAGTTTA
Organism: Rothia sp. HMSC071F11; assembly: GCF_001809115.1. Taxonomy (NCBI): domain Bacteria; kingdom Bacillati; phylum Actinomycetota; class Actinomycetes; order Micrococcales; family Micrococcaceae; genus Rothia; species Rothia sp. HMSC071F11. Next base: position 191,446 of record NZ_KV795763.1, on the reverse strand, counting down.
AAGCGGCTGATCGGCTGATTATCGCTATGCCCATGCACAATTTCACGGTGACTTCACGCCTGAAAGACTACCTGGATAACATTATTATGGGAGGGCAGACTTTCCAGTTTAGCGAGAATGGTCCGCAGGGTCTCATGGGCGGGCATAAGGCGCTGCTCGTGCAGTCAAGCGGCTCCGTGTACAGCACCGGTCCGCTGGCACCGTGGGAGCAATCGTACCCCTTCCTGCGGACCGCATTTGGGATGCTCGGGTTCGATTCGACCGATATTGTGCGTGCCGAAGGCACCATGGATCCAAATATTGGCCCAGACGTCGCTGTTGAGCGTGCCTGCGCCGAGCTTGAACAAAAACTGCCCGAGTTCCTTGCCTAGGCATCCAAGAATTGCTGGATGGGGAGAAATACCACAAAGTTCTAAGGTCTTGAAGCGGTGTGCTAAGCTGGAACCATATTTCATAGGATACACTCATGGCGGAGGAGCCCAGTAAGTTGGAATTACTAAGCTCCTCCTTGTGAGCAGGTTGTTACCTCAGGCTCTTACTCCAAGCTGAGATAAAGCCTACAATATGTGAAACGGCTTGAGCCGATCCATCAATCAGAATGTAGTTGATGAGGATCGCTTGAGCCGTTTCTACTATCTCGTAGAACAGCATTCCTACTCACCCCCTCTCCACCCTAAGAGTCATCACGGGGGTATATTTCATAGGATGTTCCGTGTGCTCTACCCCGGCGAAAAGGGTTATTTCAACTTTACTGTATATTTTTTGAAGAAAGTATTTTTCTTAAATACTTGTGGTCAAAAAGGGTCTTTATTCAAATAAAGAGCCTTTTTGCGTGGGAGGTTAGAGGGGGAAACAGGGGAGAGGACCGGGAGGAAAAGCAGCGGGAGGAAGGGCTTACTTCTCAACAGGAAACGGGTACAATAGAGTCCCCTGCCCGCATCCGGCATGTAGCGCTGACCGATATTACCTTGAGCCATGCCGCCCCAGAGACGGGCGCACTCCACAGACCGAGAAACGCATCTTCATGATACATAAACCTACACACGCCCTGCCCGAAAATACCGGCGCGGCAGACAAACCTAACGCAGCAGCAAAACTTGGCACAGTAGCGCCGTCCGAGGCGAACCCGCCCGTCACCGGTGCAGTTCCGGCGGTGATAGGTACCGTGCCCTCCACCACTGGTGCCATCCCGGCTGTGCCCGCACCTGATGCAGGCCCTGGGATGCCCAATATGGACGATCCCAAAAACATCTACCTGCTCAAAGATGCTCCCATTTTCAAGGCGCTTCTTTCCCTGGGTATCCCTATGGCAGCGGGTCTGGCGATCACCAGCATTTACAACGTCATTAACTCCTACTTCGTGGGGCACTACGGCACCGTCGAAGAGCTCGCCGCCACCGGATACGGCGTACCCGTCTTCGGTATTATCATGGCGATTGCGGGTGTGTTCGGTCTGGGCTCATCAACCCTGGCTTCGCGTCTGCTGGGTGAAGGCAATAAGGCACGTATTCGCAACGTAACCTCATTCGCCCTGTACTCTGCGCTTGCCTGTGGCGTGGTGGTCGCCATTGCTGGGTTCCTGTTCGCAGACCCGATTACCGGCCTGATGGGCGCTTCCGGGTCATCCTTTGAACCGACCAAAACCTTCGTGCACCTGCTCTTTTTGGGTGCGCCGTTTTCGGTCGGCCTGTTTACCCTGGAACAGCTGGTGCGTTCTGAAGGTTACGCCAAACAGTCCATGTACGGCATTATCTGGGGCGTCGTCATCAACTCAATTTTCGATGTTCTGCTGATTGCGGTCCTCGGCTGGGGTATCGCCGGTGCCGGTTGGGCGATGCTCGCCGCAAACGCCGCATCCATGGTGTACTACCTACAGTTCCTTATCCGCAAGAGTCCTAACTTTTCGTGGAAACCCAGCGATTTTGTGATCGCTGGCGACATTATTAAGCCCGTGTTCGCTGTGGGTGCCGCCGAACTGATTCAGAGTGCGAACCTGACCGTTTCTGCGCTGGTGCTCAACAATATTGCGGCAGGATACGGTGACGATTCTGTGGCCGCCTTTGGGCTGGCGATGCGCCTGAACATGGTACCCGAAATGCTGTGTATGGGTATTTGCATGGGCGGTATTCCGCTTTTCGCCTACGCCTACGGTGCCCGCAATCGAGACCGCGTGCGTTCGGCCTTGAAAACCGCCGCAATGGTATCGGTGGCAACCTCCATTATCTTCACCACCCCCGTTTTGATATTCCGTCGCCAGCTTCTTGAGCTCGTGGGTGACTCCTCGCTGGTCGCCACCGGCGAGAAAGTACTGGTCGCACTCATGCTTGCCGCCGTGTTTAATGCCGTGAGTATCGTGTTCGTCTCGTGGTTCCAGGCCGCCGGTAAAGGCTTGCCCGCCACGCTCATGACCCTGGGCATTGCCCTGCTTTTCTTCCCCGCAGTCATCTTCGGCAATATGTGGTTCGGCTTCGACGGCCTCACCTGGGCGTTCCCCTTCACCCAGATTTCGGCGTGCGTGCTGGGCGTGATCCTCTTCTTCGCAACCGGCGGTACTAAGGTGAAGGATGCGCCCGCATCGGGCACCCCCCGAGCACGGCGTGACCGAGATTAAGGTTGAGTCTGAGTAGCGGGTCTGCACTTTCTTCATTCGCACCCGTGAAAACGCTCTGACCTGAGTGTATGCCCGAAGCGTTATATAGCGGTGAATCCTGGAAACGGAATTTCACCTCTGTATAACGCTTTTGGTATATATCGGGCAAAGCAGCTCGAATAATATGCTCAAAACAGCATATAGGATTCTGCCGTGCAGCGCAGTATCAGAAGTTATTCCGTCATGGAACGACCTGCATATGCCCCACACGGGCACAGCCGTGTATGATAAGCGAGGCGGCAGCCCCGCACTCAGGGTAGAGCCAACCGGTTATATGCGTTTACCGGCATATAAGGAAAAACTTGCGGTATTGGTGCCATGTGAGGTTATTGCATGGCACGTACATATGCCGCAGGATTATTCCAGACTGGGTATATACCCTTGTCAGGCTTATATGCCTATACTCCATGCGTTCGCACGCCGCCTACGTTCAGCGACCATTACCCTATAAGGAGGTACACCGTGCCCCAAGCCGAGCATCTCGGTGTACCCGAAACACAGGTTGCCGGGGAGGCCGCATCGACAGCGAGTGCAGACGAGCTTTCCCGCGAAGTGCTTCATCAAAGCAACCTGAGTGAAGACTCCCGAAATATTTACTTCCTCAAAGATGCCCCGGTGATGCGCGCCCTGCTTGCCCTGGGTATCCCCATGGCAACCGGGCTGGCGATCACCGCCATCTACAACGTGGTAAATTCCTATTTCGTGGGGCACTTTGGCACGGTTGAAGACCTTGCCGCGCTTATCTTCGGGTTCCCGGTGGTAGGCGTCATTACCGCGCTGGCGGGGCTTTTCGGGGTGGGCGCATCCACCCTCACGGCACGATTGCTGGGTGAAGGCAACACCGCCCGCATTCCTGCCGTTACCTCTTTTGCTGTCTATGCTTCTCTAATCTTCGGCGTAGGGCTGGCGGTAGCGGGGATTTTCTTCGTCGATCCGCTCACCCGACTGATGGGTGCCGGTGGTGCCACCTATGAACCGACGCGCTGGTTCGTGACCGTGCTGCTCCTTGGCGCCCCGCCCTGGATGTGTATGTTTACCCTGGAACAGCTGGTGCGTGCCGAAGGCTATGCCAAACAATCCATGTACGGCCTGCTGTGGGGAGTACTCGCCAACCTCGTGCTGGATGTGCTGCTCATCGGCGTTTTACGTATGGGTGCGGCGGGCTCCGGTTGGGCTCTCATGGGGACAAACGTCGCCTGCATTATTTATTACATGCTGTTTTTGACCGCGAAGAGCAAGAATTTTTCGTGGTCGCTCAAGGATTTCACGCTCTCTGCCGACGTGCTTAAACCCGTGCTGTCGGTAGGTTCCTCGCAAATGGTATCGAGTCTTTTCCTCGTTGTCTCGGCCCTGGTGCTCAATAACCTGGCGGTTAAATACGGCGATGCGGCGGTCGCCTCCTTCGGCGTTTCGATCCGTTTGATTATGGTTCCGCAAACCCTGTGTACGGGTATCTGCATGGGCAGTATTCCACTTTTTGCATATACCTACGGTGCGGGGAACCGGGAGCGTCTGCGCGCCGCACTCAAGGTCGCGGTGCTGCTCTCGGTTGGAACCTCGGCGGTATTCTCGATTCCGGTTTGGGCGTTCCGCGACTGGGCGCTGTATCTTGCGGGTGGCCCCAGCATCATCACGACGGGGGATCAGGTGCTCACCGCTCTGCTTTTCTCAACCGTTTTCTACGCGCTAGTGATGCTGCTTGTTGCATGGTTCCAGGCCTGCGGTAAAGGCGTGGCGGCGGTAGTTTTGACCGCGAGCGTGGGTGTTTTCTTTTTCATCACGGTCTTCGCGGGCGATACACTTTTTGGATTTACCGGCCTCACCTGGGCGTTCCCCGTTACGCAGATGGGGTCGTGCGCGCTCGGGGTGGCGCTGTTTTGGGCGAGCGGGCGCACGCGCATCCGGCAGCTTGAAAAAGCGTGAGCACAGAATAAGCCGCCGGGCAACGAGCCTCACCCAAGGATTACGCTATTTCCACCAGGTATCGGCGATGCCTACTGGAACCGTGCGTTTATGCCGACTGCGCAGGTAGATGTTCTCCAACTTTTCGGCGACGGCGGGGTCAATATCTTTACCCTCCAGGTAGTCGTCGATCTGCGGGTAGGTGATGCCGAGTTCGTCCTCATCGGTGCGCCCGGGGATACCGTCAAGCAGGTCGGCTGTCGGCGGCTTAGCCCACAGCCGCTCGGATGCGCCCAGAACCCTCAGAAGCAGCTGATTCTGCCGCTTATTCAGCCCGGACAGCGGCAGTATATCCGCCCCTCCGTCGCCGAACTTCGTGAAGAAACCGGTCACGGATTCCGCCGCGTGGTCGGTGCCGACGACCAGCAGGGACGGGTCGCCAGCGAGCGCATACTGGGCGATCATGCGGGCACGCGCCTTGATATTTCCCTTGTTGAAGTCGCTGATGGGCGTGCCCACGGCAGCCGTGTAGGCGGTGTCGAAGCCATCGACCGCATCCGCAATATTGAAGGTGACGGTGCGGTCGGGGGCGATGAATTCGAGGGCTTTTTGTGCGTCTTCTTCGTCTACCTGCGTTTTATAGGGCAGGCGTACCGCCATGAACTGCGCCCGGTATCCTTCGGCGTTGAGTTTTTCGCTGGCGAGTTGGCAGAGCCTGCCCGCCAGTGTGGAATCGATGCCGCCGCTAATGCCGAGCACGAATCCGTGGGTGCTGGTTGCTTTCGCGTAGTCGCAGAGGAATTGTACGCGCCGCTGTATTTCCTCACGCGCCTGTTCTTCGGTCATATTGGGACGAACACCCATCTGTGCCACGATTTTTTCCTGAAGTTCACGCATATTTCTAGTGTACGCGGGCGTCGTCTTGCTGAGGGAACGAAAGATAATGCAGATACTCTAAAAATTTCATCAAATCTTTTGCTCTAAAGACCTAATTTACCGTTGTTTTTAATCCAGAAATACTACAAAGTGTCGCGGTGTATAAAACAGGCGGAACTATTTGCATTTTTGTTAGCCTAGGGTAGGTTCGCCTAATATTCGGTGAACCTCACACATCGCACCGATAGACCTCGAATGAAAGTACACTATCATGAGCCAACAGAACTTTGACCCTAATCAATATGGCCAACAGCCCGCACAGGGTATGCCTCAGCCGGTCTTGGGACAGGCAGCGGATGCGCAGGGCAAGGCAACGCTCGCGCATATATCCGTTTTTCTCACCTGGATCGCCACGCTTATTATGTGGTCGATCTATAAGGATAAGCCCGGATACGAGGTTGTTAAACGTGCCGCAGCGCGTGCCTTCAATGTCGCGATTACCATTTCGATTGCAACGATTGTGGGTATGATCATTCCCCTTATTTTGGCAGTAGTTGCTGTAGCTGGGAACAACGGTGGGCTCGCGGTTGTAGCCCTTATTCTTATCGTGGTTGTGGCAATCGTCATTGGTATATGGGGGATTGCCGGTGTCGTATGCCATATTATTGGCGCGGTGAAGGCCAACGCGGGAGAGACGGATTATAAGTACCCGCTGCCCGCCTTGAAGATCTTGAAAGATTAGTAAGACCTAGAGCATAGGCTTTCAGAGCCGATAACAATACCCCTGCAGTGAGACGCTCCTTCGATAAACCTGGAGCTTTCTACTGTGGGGGTATTGTTGTACCGTTCTGGATAATCCGCCGCATGAAACTGGTTCACAAGACTTCCCTAAAACTTCACACATAGGCACGGACAAGGCTTTATACCAGTATCGGAATATAAGAATATGCTCTCGGAACCCTTACTCTTGAGGGAGCCGAGAGCATATTCGTGATCGGTTATATACCGTGTGGACTATATACCGGAATCGGTATATGGCCAGGTCAGCGTGCTAACGCATAGTTGGCGTATTCCGCACGCTATTTCGGCAAAGACGTATCTGCCTTCGGAGAGCCCGTGGGCTCTGAGGGGCCCGGTAGCGAGCTATCCTTTGGAGATTCCGTGGGCTCCGATGGACCTGGCAGTGAGCTATCCTTTGGAGATTCCGTGGGCTCTGAGGGGCCCGGCAGTGAGCCATCCTTCGGAGATTCTGTAGGCTCTGACGGACTCGGCAGACTGCTCTGCTGCTGCTCACTCAGCGGAACCACTTGGGCGCGTTCACCGGCAGCTCCATTCTGACCGCTCAAATCGCCGGTACCGTTGTGCAGGTGCAGGAAGAGCGCCGAAGGCTTCTCTCCCTCAACGCGGTGCACCTTCCCCTCGCCGCCGTTACGGTCGGCAAAGAGCCCCGGAACACCCGCGCTCTCAGCCTCGAACCATACCTTCGGTGCGAACGGGTTGAAAGAGATCTTCTCGGTGACATCAACATAGTCGCCGCCAGCCTTCGCATTGCTCCACGTATTTGTTGAAACCGCATAGTCAATGCTTGAAGCCGTGTCAGCTGTCAAGCCCAGATCCTTGAGCGGCACGCCCAGCACCATCACGTTTGTATCCATGATGTTCGTGTCGGTATCACCCCAGGCGCCATTAAGCGGGTACCGGTTGGTTATTTCCCAGGTATCCCCATTCGCCTTCCACACCTTCACGAGTGGGTAATCCAGACCCTTTTCGGGCCCCACCTCAAGGTTGTAGTCGGGCTTACCGTCACGGTTGGTATCGAGCGTTACCTGAAGCTGACGTCCCGGGTGCATGGAATCCCAAATACCCCAGGTTGAAATACCGAAGTAGATCTTACCGTCGTTCGGATTCTGCCCGGCTGCCTTGAGCGCCGGGGCATCCGAGGCCGCACCTACATACTGCAGATCCATGCTCTGACTTGAGGGAAGATCCAAATTCTCGGTGGGGATGCGCGGGCTCGCAGCCCCCAGCTCGAAGGCTCCCATCATGGACCGATAACCGCCCTGGTTCACATCCTGCCCAGCGAGTTTGACGGTGGTTTCGGTGGCTTTACCATTCTCAAACTGAATCTCGGAGCCTTGAACCTTCATCGTAGAGATAGGCTTCGGTGCCGCATGAACGGGCAGGCGTATAAGCTCCTCCCCGTCGTCCTGGTTCGCATCCTCAAAGATTATGCGGCCGGAGACGCTCGCAATATACTGACGTTTGCCCGAGATAATAGGCTGGTACTGCCCATTAACATAGGACATGGCAGTTTGCTCTTTCTCCAGGGCGGGATCAATGGTCTTTTCCAGGAAGGGGGTGTAGGTCGAGAAGGTGATAGGAACTTTTACGGTCTCGCCCGGTTCGACGGTCACCAAAGGCGGTACCTCGGGACGTGATCCAGGGATTTCGGGACCATACTGGTACGAAAGCTCGTAGGTGTGGGCCACCGAATCCATATTCCGCACGACGATATTGCGGGTTACGGTATGGTCTTCGCCATCGAGGGGATATTCGAGAACGCCGAATGATAGGGAAACCCGCTCGGGATTTTCCTCATCGTAGACCAAAACCTTCGCGTTGACCGCCTTCTTGGCGTTCACGAAGCCAGACCCCATACGATCAACAGCATATTTATATCCTGAATTGTTGGTGATATTGGTGTCTGCGCTGTTCATGATCGCAGCCTTCACCATTGCCGGGGTATAGTCTGGATGCGCCTGCATCACCTGTGCAGCAATGCCGGAGACATGCGGTGCCGCCATTGAGGTTCCGGTGTTGTAAACCCCTTCGGTGCCCTGGCCGACTGATGCCGAAAAAATATCGACTCCTGGTGCAGCAACATCGGGTTTGATGAATCCTTCGGTGCCGTGCTGGCCGCGAGAACTCATAGAATTGAGGCCGAAGTCGAGCCTAGTAGGAATATGCGTTGCCTTCTTATAAGCCTCATTCGCTTCAACCTTGAAAGTTCCGGCCTCCACGTAGGGTTTTATGTCTGCGGCGAAGGCGGTGTTAATGCGGAACCCGGGGATTGTGGCGTTACCGCCAAATCCTTGCTGGGCAGGATAGTCCTTGAGGACGAGCAGCACGCCCGTGCCACCCGCCTGGGCAACATGATCGAAACGTTCGGCGGAAGTGCACTCGACCTTGTAGCTGTAGTCTACCTCCCAGTCGAGCATCACCCATTTACCCTTGATCTTTTCAGCTTCTTCAGGGGTGAAGGGCTTACAGCCGTCATGGTTGCGTTCGGGCGCGAGGGTTACATAGCCGGTGAGCTTATCGGCAGGTGCCTTATCGAGGGGGAAATTGAGCGAATAGTCACCATCAATAAACTTAAAGTCCCTAAAGGTGCCGTCAATAAAATCAAGGGGAATTCCGTTTTCGGGGCTGACAATTTTGAGCTGATCGGACACGCTCATAGCGCCGTTGGCGTTCGCAACCGAAATGCTGGATGCGGCGTTGGCGGGGCTGCCCGAATCCGAGTAGGTATCGCCCACGCCGTTGAACTCATTGGCGTTACCCGCCGCCGTGACGGTGAGAATACCTTGCTGCGCGAGGGCATCCACCATAGCGGAGTCGGGGTCATCAGCCGGAGAAAATTCGCTGCCAAGGGACAGGTTGATGATATTAGCGCGATCCGAGAAATCGCCGTCCTCATTGGGATCTAGAGCGCGGTCGAGCCCCTGCATCACTACGTTTGAGCTGCCCTGGCACCCGAACACGCGGATACTCAGCAGCTGCGCCTCGGGGGCGGAACCGGGACCGATCTTCATGTTCTTGAGATCGTTTTCGGTGAGTTTGGAGTAGTCGCCGCGGAAGGTACTGCCATCGGCATTCACCCCGTACCCTGCCGCGGTACCCGCCACGTGGGTGCCGTGCCCGCCGGTTCCATACCCTTCAGGACGGCAGTCGAGCGGATTGTTATCGGGCTTAGGGGTCGAACCCGCGTCGAGAGCGTTGTAGTCGTCACCCACGAGGTCGATGCCGCCAACCACCTTGGACCGGTCAATAAGCCCTGAGTCAGCATCGGGTAGGTCCGTCAGAGTTTTGGCCTTTTCGTAAGCCTCTTTCGTGCCGGGACCGCCAAAGTCGGTGTGGGTGTAGTCAATCCCGGAATCGACCACAGCGATCTTGACGCCCTTACCGGTGTACCCGGTGCTTTCAGCCCAAGCCTGCACGGCCTTAGAGTCTATATCGCTATAAGCGTTCATGCTCTTTTTCGCCACAATGGGGGTGATGCGCTCGACATCATCCCGCCCGGCAAGAGAACGGATTTTCTCAGCATTGCCGTGCAGGGCTACACCGCGCATCGTATTGTGCACGGTATAACGTATTTCTGCATCGGAATCCTGAGCCGCTTGGCGAGCCTGATTCTCGACTTGATCCTTGATAGAGGTGGCCTCACCCTGCTTCTTAACGGGTTCCTGTTTATTGTGCAGAACTTCGTCGGGCTGGGTCTGCTCGTAGGCACCCTGACCCTTGAATTTAACGAAGACGAGCACATCTCCCTCCGCCTTTTTCATGGTGGGGGAGAGCGCATCTGAATTCTGCGGTGCGGGGTTTGCGACATACTGCCCGTTTTCGTTGGTACCGCCCGGGTTTATGTCTGCGCTGGCAGGTGTGCCAAGCGCTAACAGAATACTTGTCGCGGCGGCAAGGCACCCTAAGGCGCCTCGTCTGCGATGATTCGGAGGCATATCATACTCCTTGATCCTTTGAAGGTAACAATGTACAGATGATGCGGAGTGAATATGTGTTAACCCTCGTAAGAAGCGGGGATACGCCCGAAAAGGTAGGATTTTCCCACCTTCTCGGGCGAAAATCCGCTGCTCGCGGGGTGGATTAGGGGAAGGGACTAGCCCTCAGCCTTGAGCACGCCCTGGTTGTAGCGGTACAGGAATGCCGCCATAGCATCGCGGTGGATAGGCTCCAGCGGGCGGTAGGTTTGATCCGGCCACCCGGTCGTCACCTTCTGCGCGGCAAGCCACTCGATCTCGCGGTAGAACATGCTGTTCGGGGCAACATCCTTAAACGTGGGTTTATCCGGTGCCGTGAAGGCCGGGCTGCCTGCATACCGGTAGAAGAACGCCGCCATTGCATCGCGGTTAACCGCATCCTGCGGGCGGAAGGTTCCATCCGCATACCCCGTCGTCAGCCGCTGCGCCGCAAACCACTCAATCTCCTTGTAGAACTGGTCGCCGGGAGCCACATCCTTGAACGTGGGCGTGCTCGGCGCGGTGAACTGCGGCGAACCCGCCAGGCGGTAGAAGTACGCCGCCATGGCGGCACGACTCGTATTCTCGGCGGGACGGAACGAACCATCCGGGTAGCCAGTCGTGATACGCCGCTGCGCCAGCCAGGCGATCTCGGTGTAGAACATATCGCCCTCCTTCACATCCGTGAAGCGTGGGGCAGAAGGGGTCTCTGTGCTCTGCTCGCTCACCGGAAGCACCTGGGCGCGCTCGCCGCTTGCACCCTGGGAACCCGAAAGGTCCCCGGTGCCGTTGTGCAGGTGCAGGAAGAGAGCCTTAGCCGAACCCGCATCCGAGGCGCGGTGCAGCGTCAGCTCGGTGGCGGGGGCATCCGCGAAAAGTCCGGGAATGCTCGACTCGGTACCGCTGAACCACACCTTCGGGGCGAAGGGGCTGTAGGTAATCCAGTCGGTCTGGCTGACGTTTTCCCACTCGTACTGAGTGATGGACTCAACACTGTAGCGAATCTGCGGGGCGTTCTCAGCCGTCAAACCCAGATCCTTCAGGGGCACGCTCATGATGAGTGTGTTTGTGTCCATCATGTTCGTATCGGTATCGCCCCAGGCGCCGTTAAGCGGATAGTAGGCGAGCTGCTCCAAAGACCCGTTCTTGTAGCCCATCAGGCGCACGATCGGGAAGTCCAACCCTGCGGAACGGTCAGTTTTGAGCACATAATCGGCGCGGTTATTGCCGTCTGTATCGATATTAACCGTGAAGGTGTTTTCCTCAGAGATCACATCCCAGTTCCTCCACGTGCTGATGCCGAAGGAAAGCGTACCTTCGTTCGGGTCTTTGCCTGCTTCCTTGAGCGCGGGCGCGTTCGAGGCCGCACCCACATGCTGCAGGTTCGCCTTCATATCGCTGCTGACCCACAGGTTGCTCGGGTTAACACGATTCACCGATGCGCCCCACTCGAAGGCTCCCAGCAGGGAACGGTATCCGCCCTGGTTCAGCTCAGTGCCCTCTAACGTGACTCGCGTCTGGGAGGAGCCAGCGGGAACCTGAACGTTGTTGCCCGCAACCTTCATGGTCGAAACCGGTTTGGGTGCCGCATGCAGGGGAACGCGCAGGGTTTGGTCGCCTTCGGTCAGCTTAATACGCCCGGATTCGGAGGCGATAAACTGCCGTGCCTGTTCGGGAACCATGGTCTTACCCGTGTTCAGGTCGATGGAGGACTGGGTCTTTTCCATCGCCGGGTCCATAGTTTTCTCCAAGCGTGCAGGGTCAATCGTGACCTTCACCTGGAAATTCTTCTTCTCACCCGGCTGCACCGTAATGCTGGAAGGCATCGAGAATTCAACACCAGGCATATCGGTGCTTCCCGCATAGGAAATCGAGTAGGTGTGCGCCTTGGAATCGAAATTCTCGACCGTCATCTCGCGGGTGAGCGACTGCTGACCGGCATCTGCCGCATATTCCAGCACGCCGAAAGTCTGCGAGACCTGCTCAGGACGGTCCGCGTTGTACAGAAGCACGCGGGTATCGACGGCAGCCTTCGCATCAATGCGCCCCGAACCCACGCGATCCACCGCGTAGGTATGCCCGTCGGCATCGTGCAGGTCATGGTCTGCGCTGTTCATCATCGCCGCCTTGATCTGAATCGGCGAATAATCCTGATGAGCCTGCAATACCTGCGCCGCCACACCGGAGGCAAAGGGCGCAGACATCGACGTACCCGTGTACTGAATCGAGCCCGTTCCGGTACCCACGGCGGCAGAGGAAATATTATTCCCCGGCGCGGCGAGATCGGGCTTCGTGTACCCGTATGAGCCGTGGAACCCGCGTGCGCTTGAGGTTGTCAGCTCATCAAATTTACCGCTCTGAACGCGCAGACCACCCTTGAGGTCTTCGCCCAGGCGAATCTCTAAGGTGCCAGCCTGCGCGGCCTCGCGAACCTTATCGGATGCGCTCTTCGTCACCCTGAAGCCCGGAATAGTTTCGTTCCCGGCGATCCCCAGTTCGGCGCGCTCTTCCTGGGAGGAAAGGACGACACCCTTAGCGCCAGCTTTCTCCGCATTGTCGAAACGGACTTTCGAGCCGCACGAAATAGTACCGTCTTCGTTCGCCCACTCGATAAAGACCCACCGATCCTTGATTTTGGCGGCGTCTTCGGCGCTGAACGCTTCACACCCGAACTTATTCGATGCGGATGCCGCAACGACTTGACCCCGCAGGGCCTCTTCGGAGGCTTTCGAATAGTTGTAGTCCACCGAATAGTCGCCCGGAACCTTCCCGGCAATCTGGCTGGGTGCAAGAATCTGCGCCGCATCCATGGCGTAGGTTGAACCCACCGAGTTCGCCACCGTCAGCGCCGAAATGGCGTTCGCGGGCTGGCCAGAGTCCGAGTAGGTATCGCCTACACCGTTGTATCCAGTCGCGTTACCCGCCGAGACAACAGCGAGCACACCCTGGCGGAACAGCGTTTCGACGGCGTAGGATTCCGGGTCATCTTCGGGCGAGAACTCGCCGCCAAGAGACATGTTCACCACCTGCGCGCGGTCGGAAAAATCGCCGTCGCCGTTGGGGTCGAGCACCTTATCGAGAGCCTGACCCACCAGGTTGGTGGCACCGCTGCACCCGAAGACGCGGAAGCTGTACAGCTGGGCATCCGGTGCAGAACCGGGACCGATCTTCATCTCGCCCAGTTTCTCAGGTGTCAGCGTGGAATAGTCGCCGCGGAAGGTCTTGCCCTGCGCATCCACACCCCAACCTGCCGCGGTACCCGCCACGTGGGTGCCGTGACCGCCGCTGATGCAGTCGATCGGGTTGTTATCGGGCACCGCCGTGTTCAGTCCGTTATAGTCGTCACCGGCAAGATCGTACCCGCCTAAGAACTTCGCGGGGTCGTAGAGACCGGACGATGCTTCCGGCATATTGGTGAGTTTCGTGGCCTCATCAAAGGCTTCTTTCGTGCCGGGCCCGCCGAAGTCGGCGTGTGTGTAATCAATGCCCGAATCGATTACCGCAATCTTGATGCCCTTGCCGGTATACCCGGTGTTTTGTCGCGCCCAATTCTCGGCGGCCCCGGTATCGACGACAGAACCCGCATTTTGACGGTATTTCGGCACGATCGGGCTAATGCGCTCAACATCCGGGCGGGATGCGAGATCACGAATCGCCTGGGCATCGCCCATGAGCGCCACGCCCGGCATCACGTTATGGGTGGTGTATAGAACTTTCGCGTGCGATTCTCCTGCTACGGACTGCGCCTGTGACTCTACGCGGGTCTTGATCGCCTGCACCTGTGCCTGAGCGTTCACGGGTGCCTGCCTGTTCTGCAGAACCGCCCGCGGCTGGGTCTGCTCATAGGCACCTTGACCCTTGAACTTGACGTAGACCGGTATGGTGCCTTGCGCCTTTAGCATGCTGGGGGAGAGTACCTGCTGCTGCGTGTGCTGTTGTGAGGTTCTCAGGTCTGGGTCTTGCCCTCTCAACGGTGTCTCTGCTGCGTTGAGTGGTACCGCCGTGGAGGCGATAAGACCGAGCCCCAGAACCGCCGATAACCCGATGCGGGTGCACGCCCGCCAGGTGTTGGTGGATGCCATGATGCTCCTTGTGTTTGATAGTGTCGAACCCGAGTCAGCACTTTTGGTAACTATGGTTCGGTGTGATATGCGAGCGCATCGCGTTTTAAAAAACGATGTGTCTTGCACTATCAATTCTAAGAAGTTTTACTCTAGAGTTTTATCAAGGACACTAAAAATATTTATAAAATTTATACATAAATGTAAATTCTTTACTTCTATAGTTTATATATTCCCTCAAAACATCCGGTATTCGTGCCACAAAAATCTACCGTATAAATATGGTGCGCGCTATGATAAAAAGACCAAAAACACCGAATAAAAACCTTGTCGAAGCTGAGTTGCTCGTATCGTCGAGCACGGTAAGGATGCTGTGCCCGGCTCGCATGGAAGTCTGCATCAGACCCGACGGGGTGGGGCAGCAGCCTCAAGAATGGAATATTGTCATGAGTCAGCCAAATTTTGATCCCAACCACAACCCTTATCAGCAGAACCCGCAGCCTAATCAGGGTCAGCACCAACAGCCGTACCCACCGGGGCAGCCTATATATGTGACTCAACAAACCAACGATGTCAGCACGGTCGCCCTGTGGGGGCATCTTTCCGGGCTTTTAGGTGGGTTTATTATTCCGCTCGTTATCTGGGCTATCTACAAAGATAAACCCGGGTACGAACTGGCACGCCGCGCCGCCGCGCGGGCCTTCAATTTTGGGCTGACGGGATACCTTATTGTTCTTATCACCCTGCTGAGCGGGTTTGTCTATATTTTTACGATGGTCGTACCCGGTATGGCATCGACTAACGATCCGAGCACCGCTGTTTCCAGTGCCATGGGGATGTTCGCACCCATAACCCTCATGGTTCTGATAAGCTGCGTCGTCCAGATTATGATGATTATTTTCCAGATTATCGCCGCGGTTAAATCAAACTCTGGTGAAGACTATAAGTACCCTCTGCCCACCTTGCCTATCCTGCGATAGTACCGAGACGGCGGGTGCATCGGGCAGGGTTTTACCTCAATCCTTACCGAAGACAGAGGCGAGGTAAAACTCGTACACGAAACCACGAAACACAGAGACGACAACACACAGAACGGGTGAAAACATGAGCCAGTCAAACCCAAATTTTGACCCCAACCAAGACCCTTATCAGCAGAATCCGCAGCCTAACCAGGGCCAGCAGCCATACCCGCCGGGATACAACCCACAGCAGCCGAACCAAGGCTACCCACAACCGGGCTACGGGCAGCCGGTCTATGTGATACAGCAGCCCACCGACGTTAACAACATGGCGATGCTCGCGCATCTTTCCGGGATTGCAGGATTCTTAATTCCGTTGATCTTCTGGGCGGTTTACAAAGACAAGCCCGGCTATGAGCGAGTACGCAGCGCCGCCGCACGAGCCTTCAACCTGGGTGTGACCCTAGTGATCACTATTTTCAGTTCATTCCTGCTGCTGGTTCTGCTGATGATAATATCCCTCATCATAGGGGCGCAAAGCCAATCCGGCGAACCATTTATGCTGTTCTTTGCGATGTTTCCCATACTGTGGCTTCTGATCGCGGGCTTGGGCGTTACCGCTGTCGTGTTCCACATTATCGGGGCGGTTAAAGCAAATTCCGGTGAGGACTATAAATATCCTCTCCCCACGATTCCCATGTTGCGTTAAGGTAGGCGGCATATACTGTAAAACACAGCCCAACACGCTGCATTGAGGAGGTTCTTATGACCTACGACCCTAACTACAACAACGGACAGCCGAACTACCAGAATCAGCCCGGTTATAACCAACAGCCGGGTCCGGGGTACAGCCAGCAACGGCCAGAATATAACCACCAAGGTATTACCCCGGACGCAAAAAACATGGCGATATTCGCGCACCTCTCATCGCTTCTCGCCATGCTGCTGTCGCTGAACACGCTGAGCTTCATAGCCCCGCTCATCTTCTGGCTCATCTACAAAGACAAGCCCGGCTACGAATTCACCAAAGAATCATCGCGCCGCGCCTTCAATTTCAACTTCTCCATGTGGGTTATTAACACCGCCGCATTCCTCCTGATGGTTATCACCTTCTTCATCCTGTCTCCGATATGGTTTTTGGTGGTATCAGTCACCGGCATACTCATGATTATCTTCCACATCTTAGGTGCTATCGCGGCTAATCGCGGTGAAATGTACGACTACCCCATGACCTTCATCAAGATTCTCAAATAAGAAGGTTCATGCGGTACCTGGGGCATATACCCGGGCATAATTCATGGATGCGCGCTCGCGGCAGGTTGCCCCGGGCGTGCATCTTGTATGCTGGCCTTCCAAAGCGGCTTTTACCGCCGAATCACGGGGTTTACGCCGCAGAGACTCACGGAAAAATGTGTTGCAACCGCTAAATAATAGATGCACCATCACGGGGTCGCGTTATGATTAACAAATGTGTGCCTAAGAGGGTTGAAGAACCCGCGCACGGCCGCCGAAACGGCGGGGAGTACATCCTAGAGGAGCAAGAATGTCAGCTGTTGTGATCGTGGGCGCCCAGTGGGGCGATGAAGGTAAAGGTAAGGCAACCGACCTGCTTGGACCCCGCGCGGACTATGTGGTCAAGCCGAACGGCGGCAACAACGCTGGGCATACCGTGGTGGTGAACGGCCAAAAATTTGAGCTTAAGCTGCTTCCCGCCGGCATTCTGAGCGAGAACGCAACCCCCGTGATCGGCAACGGCGTGGTGGTAAACCCGGAGGCACTTTTCTCTGAGATTGAGGGTCTGCAGGCGCGCGGCGCCGACACCTCTAAACTCAAAATCTCGGCAAATGCTCACCTGGTGGCACCGTACCACCAGACGATGGATAAGGTCACCGAACGTTTCTTGGGGAAGCGCGCGATCGGCACGACCGGGCGCGGTATTGGGCCTGCCTATATGGATAAGGTAGGGCGCCTGGGTATTCGCATGCAGGATATTTTGGATGAGTCGATTCTGCGGCAGAAGGTTGAAGGCGCGCTGCGGCAGAAAAACCAGCTGCTCGTGAAGGTCTATAACCGCCGCCATGTTGAGGTAGACGAAATCGTGGACTATTTCATGTCTTACGCCGAGCGGCTCAAACCCATGATTGTTGATACTACTCAGCTGCTCAATAAGGCGCTTGATGAGGGTAAAACTCTGCTCATGGAGGGCGGCCAGGCGACCTTCCTCGACGTCGATCACGGTACCTACCCGTTCGTGACCTCCTCGAACCCGACCGCCGGGGGCGCCTGCGTGGGATCGGGTGTTGGCCCCACCCGCATTTCCCGCGTGATTGGTATTCAAAAGGCGTACACCACCCGCGTGGGCGCCGGTCCGTTCCCCACCGAACTCTTCGATAAGATGGGTGATTTTCTGCGCACCACCGGCGGTGAGTTCGGCGTGAACACGGGGCGTCCGCGCCGATGCGGCTGGTACGATGCGGTGCTTGCGCGCCAGGCGGTGCGCATCAACGGGTTTACCGACCTGTTTATTACCAAGCTGGATGTGCTCACCGGACTTGAGAAGGTTCCCGTATGCGTGGCGTATGAGGTGGACGGCGTGCGCTTTGACGAAATACCGATGACGCAGACCGATTTTCACCATGCGAAGCCGATTTACGAGTACTTCGACGGCTGGAACGAGAGCATTTCGGATGCGAAAACCCTGGACGAGCTGCCCGAGAACGCCCGCAAGTATGTGCATAAGCTTGAAGAACTTTCCGGCTGCCGCATCTCGGCAATCGGCGTAGGACCCGACCGCGACCAGACTATTGTGGTCCGCGATTTGATGGATTAGGTTCTTTCCCGCTCCCTCCCAGAAAAAGGCTCTTTATTCCAATAAAGCGGCGTTTTTAATGCTTTATTGGAATAAAGAGCCTTTTTACGTTGTAGGAATGATGCAGAATTAAATGATGGATAATGTGCAAGATATTTTGCCGGTGATAGCTGCACTGGCGAATGATGAATCCCGAGAAATATATGCCAAGGTTATCGTGCAGGATGTGCCGAAAACGCCTAACTATCGTGATCGTAAACTGTTGGCGCGGCTTGAAGCAGTCAGGCTCATTGAGAAGTCAGAGGATGGGCTTTGGCAGGCTACCGAGGTATTCTCTGACTACTTGAGTCGTTTGAAATCCGCGAAAAACCAGGTAACAGATGATGTTGAGCGGTTTTTAGTCAAGGGACGAGTGCATACCTGGCCCTCACGCGCGCAGGATAAGGATGCTCTTTTGCGTTGGATTCTTCAAAAGAGTATTCCAGCCTCCGAGCAGTGTTCGGAGCGTGAGATGAACGAGCGCATCAGGCAGTACACGGATGACCCTGCTTTGGTGCGTCGCTACGGCGTGGATCACGGAATACTTGAACGGGACCCCGCAACTCAGATCTACCGGCGCATTCGATAAATCCCCTGCATAAAAAGAGCCTTTATTTGAATAAAGCGGCGAAAAATACTCTTTATTCGAATAAAGGCTCTTTTTAGCACCTGGGGGCCTACCCCTACACTTAACCTATGTCGTATGTAACCGGTGCTATTTATCCGCTGCAGGACCGCATCCGTATGGGGGTTACCCAATCCGAGGCGCTTGATGCTTACCGTGAGGGCGGCGCAAGCGTGGCGCTCGGCTACATGACCCCGAACGCGCGGGAGCTGCGCGAGCTTCAGCAAACCTTTAACCTGCACGAACTTGCGCTCGAAGACGCCTCGCACGGGCATCAGCGTGCCAAACTTGAAAGCTACGAAGGCTCCCTGTTTGCGGTGGTACGTCCCGCGATTTACTTGGATGCCGAAGAAGAGGTGCGTCTAGGCGAGATGCACATGTTCTTGGGGCGTGATTACCTGCTGAGCATCGTGAACGACCAGATACATCCGCAGCAGGCAGTGTATGAACTCTTCAACCTGATCTACGCCACTCCGGACGGCTCGCCCATACGCCTGCTGCACCGCATCATCGACCAGACGGTAGACGGTTACATGCCGGTGCTCGAAGGGCTTGAAAACGACGGCGATGAAATTGAGGATGCGCTTTTCCAAGAAACCGGCGCTGGCGACCGCACACTGTCACGCCGCACCTATGAACTACTCAACCAGGTTGCTGATTTTCAGCGTGCCTGCAAACCGCTCGATATGATGCTCGCGCGCATCATGCAGCAGATTCGTGACGGCGTACTTGATATCAGCCCCTATACGGGTGCTACCGCAACCGAAATCGCGCAGGAAAAGGATGAGCTGCAACGGCAGTTCCGCAATATTCAGGATCACGTGGTGCAGGTTAAGGAGCGCCTAGAGGATCTGCGCACATCCCTACAGAACACGCTCACGGTGCACGATACGATTGTGGCGCAGCAGCAAAACGAAGATATGAAGCGTATTTCGGCGGGTGCCGCAATCCTGGTGGTGCCCACAATTATTGGGTCTATCTACGGTATGAACTTTGAGAATATGCCCGAGCTGAAGTGGACCTACGGATACCCGGCGTCGCTCGTGCTCATGGTGGTGGCGTGTGTGGCGGTGTATCTCTTCTTTAAGAAGCGTGGCTGGTTCTAGCCGTAATATTACGTATTTTAGAAGAGCATATTAAAAAGATTCTCACGGTATTTAGCGTTAGAAATACCGAATAAAATCTAGAGTTTTTCGGTGGTCTGCATGTCGTCGTTAGCTCTCTATTGCAGCGAAGTGAGGGCATTGTAGTGTATGAACACTTTGTAGCGACAACTCCTCACAGAGTGGTGTTAAGCTCTTTTGTATTAAGGGTAGCATGTTGCTACATTAAGGGTGTCCTAACTCAATAGATCAACGAGGATTACACATGTCTTTCACGTTTGCATCGCGCCAGCGCACCCTCAGACGCATCTGCGCACTCACTCTCGCAGGCACAATGCTCTTGCCCGTAGCTCCGCTTTTGGCCGTAAACGCTCACGCCGATTCCGGTGTAGCGGTAGCCGCCGAACAGAACCAGAGCACCGGAAATATCACCTGGGGCATCAAAACCTCATTCCGCAACTACATCGGCGAACCGTACAAGGTCAGCGAAGGCGCAAGCTACAACTCCACCGACCTGTTCACCTTCCCCAACCAGGAAGCCAAAGTTTCCGAAGACGGCAACCAAGTTTCACTTCAGGGCTCCGGCAAAGTTCAATATATCTCGCACTGCGCCGACCGCAATAAACCCGAAGAATGCTCGCTGAACCTGACGCTCTCAAACCCGCGCATCGAAGTGGATGCGGCACAGGGCACCGGCATGCTCTACATGGTTGTGCGCACCAAGAATTACACCTCCGGGCAGTGGGAAGGACCCCACGAAATCCCGATGGCGAAGCTCTCGCTCAAAACCGCTCAGCAGAGTGAAAAAGACGGCATTGTCACCTGGAACAATGTTGCTGCCAACCTCACCGCCGAGGGAAATCACGCATTCTCGAACTTCTACGAGGACGGTGTGGGGCTGGACGCTCTTACTTTCTCGTATTCCGGTACTCAGGCGAAAGATGCCCAAAACAGCGGCTATAAACTGGGCGAGAGCCTGAACTCGGGTACCGATATTAATAATCCGCAAAATACCGTGCGCGCGGGCTCTTATCTTTTCTACGCGGCCGGTAAAAGCTTCGGCGGCGGGGCGGATGCACGCTACGCGGTCATCGACCCAAAGACTTTGCAGCAGACCGAGTCTGCAACCCTGCCGATGGGTTCCAGCGCGCACTTTGCCGCCAACCCCGCCACCGGCGATATCGTGTTTGTGAACGCGAATACTCGCGCCTTGGAACGCTACCGGGTAGATGAATCCGGCAAGCTCGTATCTCAGGGGACCTTCGCGGGTGTCACCTTCAGCGAATCCGAAAATATTCTGGCGCTCGGTTACAACGAAGCGACCAACAGCTGGGCTGTGCTCACCGCCGATAGCAGCGGGCAAGCGCGGTACGTCAACGTCGCATCCGACGGCACGGTGAAAGCGCAAACCGTCAAATCTCCGCTGGATTTTGACCCCTCGGTGGCACACGCCGATGACCTGAGCGAATATTATGGCGACGTTTTCACCGGAAGCACCCGCACGCTTGCGCCGCTGCCCGACGGCTCGTTCCTATACAGCCCCAATAAATCTGTGTACAACGAAGAGGGCAACAAGATTCAGAACGGTCAGCTGCTTCACCTGAGTGCTCAGGGTATTTCGGTGGTTGAGCAAACCCAGCCCAAAGATGCGGAAGAGGCACCCAGCCTCAACGGCCTGCTCACCACTCCAGACGGATACGTCTACCGGTGGAATAACTACGCCGCAAGCGCCAGTGCCGTGCAGGTTCTCAAGTACGATGGTTCTTCCTTCACAACGGTGCGCGAAAGCTCCACCGCGCCGCACGGTATGGGGGCGATCGCCTCGTTCTTCACCGCTGGCGACAAGATTGTGGCGGTCGATTCCGCAAACGGCCGTCTGGTCTGGATGTCAAAGACCCTCGAATTCGATCACGATGTGCCGCTCTCTGACTTGCGTTCGACCGATAAGAGCGGGTCGTACAACGCGCTTGAGCTGCCGAACGGGGATATTATCTTCCCCACGATGGTTGAGAAGAATGACGGCCTGGAATCTAACCTGTGGCTCAACCGCCTGGTGAATACCGCCAAGACACCGGCACCCGAACAGCCGAAACCTGCTGATCCGACCCCGGAACCCACCCCTGAGCCGACGCAACCCGCGCCCGAGCCCAGCAAACCGGCTGAAACACCGACTCCCGAGCCGTCGGAAAGCTCCGAGGCACCAGCGCCTGAGCCTACCAAACCCGCTGACCCTGCTCCAACCCATGAACCGAGTAAACCGGCGGACCCGGCCCCGACGACCCCAGCACCGGAACCGTCGAAACCTGCCGAGCCGGAGCCCAGCAAGCCAGCCGACCCTGAGCCGAGTAAACCGGCAGAGCCCGTTCAGTCGTTCTCCGATGTGCATGAAGGCGATATGTTCTACCGCGAGATTACCTGGCTTGCCGGGCAGAACATCACGACCGGCTGGGTCGATGGTACGTTCCGCCCGCACGAAAGCATCGAACGTGAGGCTATTGCGGCGTTCTTCTACCGTATGTCCGGCTCGCCTGAGGTACAGCTGCCGAAGGAATCTCCCTTTACCGACGTGAAGGAAGGCGATCCCTTCTACAAGGAAATCGTCTGGTTCCAGCAGCAGGGTATTACAACCGGCTGGCCTGATAAGACCTTCCGCCCGCACGATCCCGTCAGCCGCGAGGCTATGGCGGCATTCTTCTACCGGTACTCTGGGAAACCGCCGGTTGAAGTGCAGAATGCGCCCTTCAAGGATGTTCCCGAACAGAACATGTTCTACCGTGAAATTGCTTGGCTGCATGACAGCAAGATTACGACCGGTTGGGGTGATGGAACGTTCCGTCCCCACGAGAGCATCAGTCGTGAGGCTATGGCGGCGTTCCTGTACCGTTACGCACACCGTGGCTAATCCGTAACCGTGCTGGCTCTCCGCGCACCGCATCGTTCGGTGGTGGGGAGCTTTGCTCTGCCCGAAAAACCTAAGCGGTCATACCGTAATCTTCGCGGATGCGACGGCGCACATCCCGGCGTTCCCGTTTGAATTTGGTGCAGGCGTCTTTGAGGTTTTCGCATTCCCACAGGTCCCATTCACTCACGTCAAGCCCCATCATGGCGACTTCCAGCAGGCCCAGCATATTGAGGAACTGCGCGGTATTAATCCTAAAATCACCGGAACCCGGGCGGCTCTCGGTGGCGAAAGCATACCCTTCCAAGGGCAGCACCCGCGGCGCCCAATGCTTATACCAGGCATCGCCGTAACGGGGGCTGCAATACATATGCGTCAGTGCCAGTTTGGTGCCCTGAATCCGCTCGAAACGAAGACCAATCTCAAGCTGATCGTGCGGGAAAACCATTAGGATAGCGTTCTGCGCCGCCCGGCGTAATTCGTGAAGATTTTGCTGGAATCCGGCCTCGCCATAACGATGCTGAGTGAGCATCCGGGCGCAGGAATTTGACGCCGGGGCGACCTGTAGACAAACACGCTCGGCAATGAGCTGTTCTAGATCGCGGCGAATAGCCTCTATATTGAAGGTTTCGTGGTGTACGAGCGTTCCCGTGGACATGAGGAACTGATGATCGGCGCTAACAATATCCTCGGCGGTTGCAACGATGCGGGATGCGCTTAGGGGGTGCTGTGCCATAGGTGCTGATCCTCTCTCGGTGGGGTGCCGCCCCGTGAAAGTGCGGGGTATTTTTCTGATACCTCGACGGTACCTAGGCACCCTGACACTTTAACCGTGCCGAGCCGCCAAGAGAGGTTTTTATACAGCATATATTCCAGATACGGAATGTGGAATATATACTCTGACAAGTTTATATACCGTTTTTGGAATATAACTGTGCGGGTTGATTTTGTAGCACGAAAATTATCGAATATCTGAAGTGCACAGGATTTAAAGCGCCTAGGGATGTCAGGCGAGTGAGGTACGAACGAGTCTGACAGGGTCCCTGTAAAGCGACTAAATCCTGCGCACTTCAAAGCGGCGTTTTCGATTAACTAAATCACTTACTCCGGCGCAGAAGCCACAGCATATAGGCACCGCCCAGAGCACCGGTCATCAGCCCGACCGGAATCTGGAAGGGTGAAAGAATCCGTGATGCCGCATAGTCAGCTGTCACCAACAGGGCTGAACCCAGAAGCGCTGAGTGCCACATCGCCGCACCTGGAGTATTCCACAGCCGCCGCGCAATCTGCGGGGCAACGAGCGACAAGAAACCTATGGGCCCTGACATTGAGATAGCGACCGCCACCAAGAGTACTGCTGCGGCTACTAAAATATTGATCGTGCGTCGCACCGGTAAGCCCAAGCCCGCCGCCAGGTCTTCGCCCAGTTCTAGGGTGCGCAGGTAGTGGGTGAGCATCAGCACGAGTGGAATCGTAATCGCAAGCGCTATCGCTGGTGCTGTCACCTGGGCCCAAGAAATCGCATTGAGCGAGCCGTGCTGCCAGGTCTTGGCTGCCTCCGCCTTTTCCAGATCGGAGCGTGTGATCAGGTAATCATTGACCGATGCGAGCATAGCGCTGACCGCAATACCGATCAGTACCATGCGCTGCCCCATAGAAGCGCCGCCGCGTATACCCGCAAGCAGCATCACCACGGTGGCGGTGAGGAAGCCGCCGATAAGTGCACCCATGCCGATACTCACGCCGGAATTGTCGAAGGAACCGACCAGAATGATGGAGAGCGCGCCGGTTGCCGAACCGACCGTGAAGCCGATGATGTCCGGTGAACCGAGGGAGTTGCGGGAAACCGATTGGAAGATAGCCCCGGAAAGCCCCAGCGCCGCACCCACCACAGCAGCTGCCACGATTCGTGGCAGATACTGATTCAGAATAAAATACCGGTCAATATCGCTGCCACCGCCCTGAAAAAGCACGCTCAAGACGTTAGCGGGGGAAATATTGTAGGTGCCATACATGAGCGTCATGCAGGCGGCCACTACCATGATCGCAATTACCAAAAGTGTGCGCGGCAGGGGAGTGCGGTACCGCCCGGGAATAGTCGGTCGTTTGCCAGACTTTCTGCGGGGATTCGGGGATGTGCTCGCCGCGTTGAGCTTATTCGTGTGCGTCGTTTGGTTCACCGGGAACCTCCCGCCGTCTGCGGAGCCGCCCCTGCCTGTTCGTGCTGTGCCGCCTTCACACCCAAGATGCTGCGCTTCCGGCCTTTCGCCCCGGAACTAAGCCGAAGTACCAGGACCATGAGCACGGGCGCGCCGATGAACGCGGTCACGATACCGACCTCAAGTTCCCCGGGCGGAACGATCATGCGTCCGGCAATATCGGCGGTCAGAACCAGCACCGGTCCGTAGACGAGCGAAAGTGGCAAAACCCGCGCAATATCGGTACCCACCAGCAAGCGCACCGCATGCGGAACCACCAACCCCACAAATCCGGTGGGTCCGGCTACCGCAGTCGCCGCGCCGCATAGAGCCATAATCGCCACGATACAGGCACCGCGCACGAGGGTGACCGGCACGCCCAAGCCGGATGCCGCATCCTCACCTAGCGCTAGAGCACGCAGGGGGCCGATCAGAATGAACGATAGAACCAGCCCCAACACCACGAGAGGAAGCGCCGTGAAAACCTGCTCGTAGGTGCGGTTTTCTAGGGAACCGACCACCCAGAACCGGTGTGAGTCGAAAGCCCGGGAATTGAACATAGTAATAATGCCGGTGATCGTTCCCAAACAGGCATTCACCGCAACGCCCGTAAGCACCAGGCGGGCGGTAGAATCCAGGTTTGGCTTGGAATCAATAAGGCCCAGCAGGAATACCGTGCCCGCCGCGAGACCAGAACCGGCGAGCGCTAACCACAGCTGTACGAAGGGTGAAGATACCCCGAAAATGCCGATGCCTACAACGACCGCAACAGCCGCCCCGGAGTTCACGCCCAGCAGTCCCGGTTCGGCAAGTGGGTTACGCGAGAGCGCCTGCATGATAACGCCCGCAACCGCCAGCGCCGCGCCCACCATAATAGCGGCGAGTGTGCGGGGCATCCGCTTGAACCAAATCAGTTTTGATTCGATCGTGGCGGCATCCGGGTGCAGAAATCCGTCGAGCGCCTTCTCGAAGGAAAACATGCGCGAGCCAACTGCCCCGGAGAGCACAATAAGAACCGCTAAAAGAGCCAGCCCTATCAGAAGTGCCAATCCCCAACGTGATAGCGAAGGCTTTGGCGTGCTCGGCTGTTCGGCTGGCGCCGCCGTCGTGTTCCGGGCGGATGCGCCTGCCCCGTCAGACCTGGAGGCGACGGGCTGTTTACCCCGGCGGGGCGATGAACTCATAGGCGTACTCTATCTTGTGCTGATCGGGGGGGCTTATGCCGATTTACTGCTCGAAAATCTGGGCGGCAGCCGCATAATATTTAGGACATATTTATGTGATTTATCCTACGTCAATATGGGGCTGATATGGCATTATCTATTTTATAAGGGTATCCTCAGTCTATGGCTAATACTAGTTCACCCCAACACAGGGACTCTCACCGTTCATTGACCAGACGATCCTTCGGCGTACTTGCCCTGGGCTCTTTCAGCGCCCTCGCCCTTGCCGCCTGCGGGTCTTCCAATTCTTCCGATTCCAACGCGTCCGCATCCTCTGCATCGACGAGCGCAAAGCCCGCTCCTTCAGCCCTTCCTTCTGGCATGGGCTCGACCGCAGGCGACGGCGAATTCCCGCGTACGGTCAAGCATTTCCGCGGCGAAACCAAGATTGAATCTGCCCCCAAGAGCGTGGTTATCCTCTCGACCGGGCAGCTTGACGATGTTCTCGCTCTGGGTCTGGTACCCATCGGTGCAGCAACCGCTAACGATGCCGACCTCGTACCCGAATACCTCAAGACCAAGTTCTCCGATAAGTCGGCCGAACTCGATAAGATAGCCAAGGTGGGCAAGCGCACCGAACCCGACCTTGGTGCTATCGCAAATCTGCACCCCGACCTCATCCTGATTAACAACACCAATAAAAAGGAAGAGGTCTACGAATCACTCTCAAAGATCGCCCCAACCGTGGTGACCGAGGGTACCGGACATAACTGGAAACAGGACTTCCTGATGATCGCCTCGGCGTTGGGTGCTACCTCTAAAGCTGAGGAGATGCTCAAGGATTACGAGGATAAAGCCAAGAAACTGGGCGAGAAAGCCGGTCAAGAGAAGACCTTCTCATTCCTCTACGCTGCTGGGGACCGTACCCGCGTATACGCGAAATCTTCGTTTGTGGGCTCCATTTGTGAGGATGCTTCCCTCACCCGCCCCGCCGCGCAGCAGGAAGGCAAGACCTCGATTGACCTGAGTTCCGAGAACCTCGACCAGGCAGACGGCGACTACCTCTTCTACGGTGTGCAGGGCGGCGACGAATCCAAGCTCACCTCTGAGACACTGTGGGAAAGCCTGAAGGCGGTCAAGGAGAAGCACGCTCATAAGGTAGATGCCGATATGTTCTACCTGAACGCGGGAATTACCGCGGCCCTAGGCGTGATCGAGGAAATCGACAAAAATATCTAGTATGCGCATCACAGCGACAGCACCCTTGCCCGGAATTCTCCAGGGATTCCGGGCAAGGGTGCGGTCGTACTGGTTCACATTGTGTAGTATGCGGATGCGTTCGTTTTTCACCCCACAACGATATTCAAGGCATACTATAAAAAAGTGTGTTCTCATGGTTAATACATGCCATTAACCACGCCTTGGAGGATGTCCATGAGCACTCTAGAAGAAAAAGCGCAGCATGTTGCCGATGCGCTCAATAAAGACCACGTCAAGCAGGCGGTACGCATCACGGCAACTGCCTCTAAAACCCCGCTGCCAAAGACAGCCTCAAAATTTGGGGGCATTCCTTATGTACCTATGGGTGCTTCGGCGCCAACAAACTCCAGTGGTCAGCCCTTGGGGATGATCGCGCAGATTAACTGTGCAGAGCTGCCGCCGAATGATATCTATCCAAAAACTGGCATGGTGCAATTCTGGATAGACCCGAAGGACGAGGCGTGGGGGTTCGATGCCGCGAAGCCTGCATCTCAGGAGAACTGGCGGGTTATCTATTACAAGAACGTGGGCAGGCCAGACCCGAACACGACTCTTCCTGCCGTGGATCCCAAGGACAATTGGCCCGTTGAACCCACACAGACCGAGTTTGCGCTTTCGTTCGAGGCGATCGAGCAGGGTATTACCGGCGCCGCCAACTACTACTATGAAGATTTCGCGCGCGTGTGGAATAAGATGTACCCCGAAGCGCAGCTTGAAAGCTACCAGGAGGCGCAGGGTGCCGCCCTCACGATTGAGGAGAACGACGAATTCTCGAAGATTGGCGGGTACCCCTACTTTGTGCAGAGCGACCCCCGGTTCTTCAACGAGGCTCTGCAGGGGCATACCGTGAACCTGCTGACCATTGTTTCTGAGGTGGACTGGGCTGAGCCTCATGACGGTTCACCTAAGCTCATGTGGTGCGGCGGAGGCGCGGCAAACTGGCTGATAACGCCCGAACAGCTGGCGGCGGGCGATTTCTCAAACGTGATCTTTGAGTGGTCGAGCAGCTAACCGGCCCGCTCGATAATTCTTATACAAGGGGTTGTGGTGTACTCAAGCTACTTGATACACCACACCCCTTGAACCTTTGGGACGCCTAGAGTCATGTTCCGAATCATGCAGCGTGTGGCCTCCCAGAAAAAATACACCGTTGAATAAGCGCACGAGTGACGAAGTTCTGCGCACGGCACCGCAAAATGTGTTCTGATGGTTGTAGCACTGAACCAACCACCCGGAGGAACACATGAATACCACCGAGCAGAATGCAGCTAAAAACACCGAAGCGCAGGTGCGTCGAGTCCTCGATGTTATGAATCAGGGAAAACTCAAGCAGGCTATCAGGATTACGGCAACCCCATCGCAGCAGCCGTTGCCGAAGACCGCCTCTAAGTTCGGGGGAGTGCCGTACCTGCCTGTGGGAGAATCCGCGCCGACGAACGCATCCGGCCAGCCCCTAGGCATGATCGCGCAGATTAACTGTGCGCAGCTGCCGCAAAATAATATTTACCCAAAGAACGGTATGCTTCAATTTTGGATTGACCCTCACGACACCGTGTGGGGGTATGACTATAACAAGCCTGCGGTTCAAGAGAACTGGCGGGTGCTCTACCACGAGAGCGTGGGTGAGCCGAACCCGGATGCGCCGCTGCCGGTGATCGACTGGGACACGATCGGTTGGCCTATCGAACCGGAGAGCGTGGAATTTGCGCTCTCGTTCAGCGTGGTCGAGCAGGGAGTTACCGGTACTGCGCACTACTACTATCCCGATTTTGCACGAGTGTGGGACGAGCTGTATCCCGAGGATAAATTGCCCACGGGAGACGACGAGCGGGCGAGGATTCAGCGGACGGACGCCGTTGAGGAGCTTACTCTCCCGTATGAGGAGAGTGATGAGTACTCTCGGATTGGCGGTTACCCCTACTTTATTCAGAATGACCCGCGGGATTTCGACGAGAACCTGCAGGGGCACACGGTGAACCTGCTGACCATTGTTTCTGAGGCGGACTGGGAATCGGAGGAAGAGACCCCGGAACTCCTCTGGGGCGATGCGGGCTCCGCAAACTGGCTGATAACGCCCGAACAGCTGGCGGCGGGTGACTTCTCGAACGTGATCTTTGAGTGGTCGAGTTGCTAGACAAGAAATATATATGCTGGTGACGCAATTGCTTGCATGTTCTAATTCCCGTCATAAACCGACACAAACGACACATTGCTACGCGCACTTGGCGCATCCGGGGACCGTGGCACAGTATAGGGTTGAGTACCTCTGTTCCTCGACCTTGGCGCGTCCTTCGGCTGCGCTAAGCCAACCAGGAGTCATGCATGGCTGAATATACTTTCGGATTCCGCACCCGCGCCCTGCACGCGGGCGGCACCCCGGACGCTGAACACGGCGCCCGCGCGGTCCCTATCTACCAGACCACCTCGTTCGTTTTCAAAGACACCGACGATGCCGCCAACCTCTTCTCCCTGCAGAAATACGGCAACGTCTACTCGCGCCTATCGAACCCGACCGTTGCCGCGCTGGAAGAACGCATCGCATCTCTAGAGGGCGGTATCGGGGCGGTGGCGACTGCATCCGGCATGGCCGCCGAGTTCATCACCTTCGCCGCGCTCTGCCAGGCGGGCGACCATATTGTGGCATCTTCCCAGCTGTACGGCGGAACAGTCACCCAGCTGGATGTCTCCCTGCGCCGATTCGGCATCGAAACCACTTTCGTGGAAGGCACCGACCCTGCGGATTACAAGGCGGCGCTGACCGAGAACACCAAGGCAATCTACACAGAGGTCGTCGCCAACCCCTCCGGCGAAATCGCAGACCTTGAAGGGCTCGCCGCCGTAGCCCATGAGGCGGGAATCCCCCTCGTCGTGGATGCCACTATCTCAACCCCGTACCTGATTCGCCCGCTAGAACACGGGGCCGACATCGTGATTCACTCCGCCACCAAATTCCTGGGCGGGCACGGAACCACCCTCGGCGGCGTGGTTGTTGAGAGCGGACGGTTCAATTGGGCGAACGGCAACTTCCCGCTCATGACCGAGCCGGTGCCTTCGTACAATAACGTCTCGTGGTGGGGGAACTTCGGCGAATACGGGTTCCTCACAAAACTGCGTTCCGAGCAGCTGCGCGACTTCGGCCCTGCGCTCTCACCGCAGTCGGCATTCAACCTGCTTCAGGGTGTCGAAACCCTCCCGCAGCGCATGGATGCGCACCTCGCCAACGCGAAAAAGGTCGTGGACTGGCTGGTTGAGGATGCGCGCATCGCCTACGTAAACTACGCCGGTTTGCCGGGACATGCGCACCACGAACGCGCGAAAAAACTGTTGCCGCTGGGCGTTGGGTCTGTGTTCTCTTTTGGGGTGAAGGGCACCGATAAGGCGAGCGGCCGCGTGGTTGGCGGCGAGTTCATTAGTGCGCTTGTGTTGGCATCGCATCTGGCGAATATTGGTGACTCGCGCACTCTGGTGCTGCATCCGGGTTCGACCACGCATCAGCAGCTTTCCAGTGAGCAGCTTGCTGCTGCGGGCGTGGGCGAAGACCTGATTCGTATTTCGGTTGGGCTTGAGGATGTTGAAGACATTATTTGGGACCTTGACCAGGCGCTCACCCACGCGACTGGCATGAACCACGCGGGTGAACGTGTGGGCGAATCCAGTGCCGATAAGCTCGTTGCGGCGCAAGAGGCTCTCGCCGCCGAAGAGGCTGACCCGCAGCAGGGCGTCGCCTGCGCACTGCCGAATAGCGCCGCAGCTTCGGGCGCCTCAGAACCCAAGGATGCACCCGCGAAGGAGGGCAACTAATGACTGAGAAACGTACCTGGGTAGGCCCGAGCGCCCCCGAGCGGCTGAACATTCTGCGCAATACCCGCACTATCGCGATTGTGGGGATGAGCGATAAAATTTCGCGCGCCTCAAACTTTGTGGCAACTTACCTGCTGTCTTCATCGCCGTATACAGTGTATTTTGTGAACCCGATTCTTGCGGCGAAAGGCAAGACCGTGCTGGGGCAGCCGGTGTACGCCTCGCTTCAGGATCTACCTGAGGTGCCCGATCTCGTCGAGATTTTCCGCCGCAATGAAGACCTCCCGGGTGTGGTTCAGGAGGCGGTTGATCTGGGCGCAAAAACCGTGTGGATGCAGCTGGGCTCATGGAATGAGGAAGCTGCCGCAATTGGTGAGGCAGCTGGGCTGAACGTGGTCATGGACCGATGCGTGAAGATCGAGCACGCACGCTTCCATGGTGGACTTCACCTTGCGGGCTTCAACACCGGCGTGATTTCCTCGAAGCGCCAGGTCACGGCGTAGCTCGGCGACTGTCGTAGGCCTAATCTTCACAGCGGCGGCTGTTTGGGAGTAATAAGCTTCCAAATGGCTGCCGTTCTTGTGTGATAGGTGCGCATCTTCCTGCCCTACAGAAATGGGGGGCGGTATGTTCCGCATCTGGGGTGCTTGGCTGGTCATCATCACAACATCTTCACAACATCATTACAAAAAGTTGTCATGATACTGGGATGACCGAACAGTCGCAAAAACCTTGAAATATCAGGGGTTTTTCCCTATGAGACGCAACGACAACAAGCGTCATAACAACATCTTCACAAAAAGTTGTGATGATATTGTGATGATGCTGTCCTTCTGTCAGCGCAAGAGGGGCTGGATGGGCTAAGAAGGCAGAAAATAGGGCTGGTTGGGGTGTTTTAGCGCGGTCGTATCGCTGGCGCATCGGGCCGAAGAAAATTAATCGTCAGAAACACAAAATTATATATTTATATTGTTTCCACCCGAAAATCTAAATCGGGTTAACCACTTGACAGCTTAAAACCCTACCCTTAGGGATAGGTTTACGGGTATGCTAATACGAGTGCCTTGCGACAGGGGGCTTTCGCGGCGGTCGCAGGGTACTTTTGTGGCGGTGGGGTGCTTGGCACACATGAGCATCCCGCCGCCTTTATCGTTTCTTTCCGAACAGCGTTGAGGAACCTCTCAGGGCGAAGTAGCAGACCCGTTACTTACCGCGTTGCTCCCGTTCACGATGCAGCTGATCGCGGTACGCCTGAATCTGGTCCTCTGTAATCACATCCAGCTGATTTGTGAGCGGCGTGCCCGGTGCCCAGCCTTCGTTCTCAAGATGTTCGTGGTCGCGACGGAATACATCCAGCAGGCGCGGGCGCTGAACCTTCAGCGTGGTGGGCATCGGCAGTCGCCAGTCGCGCCACCGCGCCACAATACCCAACACCGTGCAGGTGAGCACAGACATAGCGATCGCCACATGAGGGCGTTCCAGCATCCTGAAACAAATTGCCGTTTCGGCGGCGCCCACGAACGCCACCGTGGCGTAGAGCGAGTTCCCGCCGAAGATAGCGGGGATGCGGTTCACCATAATATCGCGGATCACCCCGCCGCCAACCGCCGTTGTCACCCCCAGCGCGATTGCTGGGAGCCAGTGCAGCCCCAGGGTAAGAGATTTGATGGTGCCGGTAGCCGCCCAACAGCCCATACCCAGAAAGTCTACGACCACAAGGGCGCGGGTGGCCCAGTTTGAGCTCAGATCCAGCACATACGCCAACGCCGCCGAGGTAATAGCGCCCACCCAGTACCAGCCGTCGGTAAGCGCTATTGGAAGCCCCACATTCAGCAGGATGTCACGAATCATGCCGCCGCCCATGCTGCAGACGACCGCCAGTAGCAAGAAGCCCACCATGTCGAACCGCAGGGCGCGCGCCACTGCTCCGCCGAGCAGGCCATTAGCCACTACGGCTGCAATATCTACGATACGGAACAGCGTCTCGGGCTCGATATTGAACACGGTCGGCCTCCTTTCGACGGCTCAGGAGTAGAGGAGTGCGGCCCGCAGTTTTAGGCGCAACGTCTGCTATCTTACCGTGTGTGTTGCCGCTACGATACCCGCAGGTTTGTGGCGTGCCGCATACGCCAGACCTGTGCGAGACAATGGAAGAAAGTAAACGCAGGGTGAAAGTGCTGAGAGGAATGCAATGGCGGTTTCACGTGAGCAGGTTTTTGAGGTTCTTCAACGGGTGCATCCGGCGCTAGAGCAGGGTCTGCCTGGCTGGTTGGTGCGCCCAAATATTACGGGAACTGGCGCGGTGGGACTGTACCTTGACGGCCCCGAGTTGCCGCTGATGGGTGTGAACCTGGCGGGCGAACCCGTGGCACGGCATCTGTGCGGAACGGTTCAGAGTGCCGACCGTGGGCTTCCCGACGAGCTGGGTCAGGTGCGGTATCAGTACATTCTGGGTGTGAGCGTGACCGAGCGTGATGAGGAATATCCCGAATTAACCGACCTGCCCAAGATGGGGGAGCCCAGCTGGGTTAATGCTCTGCGGGTGTTGGATCAGCAGGTTCTCGCCGAACGCCGGGATGAATTTTTCATTAGCCGCGGCGGGTATGTGCCCGGTCGTCGGGCTTTGGGGAAACGCCGTGTGGCGCTGCGGCGCGAGTTCTTCCCCGGCAAACCCTGGCTGGGTCTGGGCACGATTGACTGGTGCGCGGGTGTGCGGTCCACTCCGGTCTACGCCAGTGAGCTGGATGCGCTCGCCGCCGCCGCGGTGCGCCTCGCCTCCACCTGGGATGCGGCGCTCCGGTCGGTCTAAAATTCATCTGACAAGTGGTTTTATAGGTGGCCTACCTAATCTATGCACAATATACACAAGTTATGCGCACCACCTGCATGGGGGAGTGGGGGGGGGCTCTTAACGCTCGTGACGCCCGCAGTTTTCACCTGTGCGGGTAAAACCCCACAATACTCTTCTATCGTGCGTGATATGTATCAGGGCGTGCGTGCGGCACAGGTACTTTCTACTCTTGTGCTTATTATGGCGATTGCGCCGATTGCCGGGCCGCTTCTTGGCGGGTTCCTGGTGGTCTCGGGCGGGTGGCGGCTGACTTTCTGGGCTATTGTGACCATCAGTGCCATTATTCTGCTTTTGGTCTTTTTCCTGCCCGAGAGCCTGCCTGAGAATAAACGTGAAAGCAGTACGGTACTTGCGGCGTTTAGAAGTTATCCGCTTCTGCTGCGCCGTCGCACTTTTATGCGGTACGTGCTGTGCGTGTGTTTCTTTTACGTGGCGATTTACGCTTTTATCACGGCATCGTCGAGCGTGTATATCACGAGGTTCGGGGTTGATCCGCGCTATTACGGTCTGCTTTTCGGCGTGAATATCATCGGGGTGATGGTGCTTAGCAGTTTCAATCGACGATTTGTGCAGCGCTATAGTCTAGATTTTCTGCTGCGTATTTCGACTGCGGTTGCCGGGGCGGCTTCTATACTCGCCGTGATAACTGTTGCTGCGGATGTGGGCGGCCTGTGGGGCGTGGCGATTCCGGTGTTCCTGGTGTTCAGTATGAACGGCATTGTTGCCGCCTGCACGAACGCCGCCGCCCTAAATTCTGTGGAACCCGCCATTGCCGGTTCCGCTGCGGCACTCTTAGGGTCGTTCCAATATGGAAGCGGTATTATTTCCTCGCTCCTGCTCGCGGTAATTCCGGGGGAGAGGACGATTCTGATGGTCTCTATTATCTGTGCGTTCGTCCTGCTCTCGGCGGTGATGGGCTTCCCGAAAACGCCCGAAGAAAAGCCTAAGGAACAGCCTCAGAGGCAGGAAGTGGCTTAGAATTTATTGTCCTACTCGCATCTGCATCTGAACTTGCGTAGGTAAAACTCTGGGTATAGCCCGGTGCCTCAGGGATTGAGAGTAAGAGGGAGCAGCTGATTCAACTGCCCCCTATTCACTTTAAGTTAAGCTGCCGCTAGCCCCTTAACAAGTAGTTCGCGGGCAACTTCAGAGGTGCTTTGTCCTCGTTGAGATGCTAGGTCTCGGATAGTATTGTTAAGGGGTATTCGGATTTTATGGTGGAAAAGGGCTTATAAATCACCCTTCTCCAAATTCTTAATAAGTGTGGAAAAATCGACACCTAAGTTGTCTGTAATGTCGTGATCATTCACTTCATACCAATTGAAAGTATCGTATAACATAGCTTTATTGAAAGCACTTGAATTAAATCGTGGCTTACGCTTTTTATGGAGCTTCTCATTGAAAAGGATTTTGGCTCGTAAGGCATCAAACGAGTAACCTCTACCCATTCGCTCTACCTGCCTAATAATGCTGTTAATTGACTCCGTATAAGCATTAGTGAGCCTTTTATCAAAGTAGTTGAATATTTCAACATGCCAGTTGTCTACGGCTCTCACGAGGTCTTTATATGCGTCTTTAGAGTTGCTGGACATACAACGGTGTCTCCATTGACTATAACGAAGATGACCTTCATCTGGATCAGGAGTATCCCATATCCAGTAAAACTCTTCTTTGAGTTCATAGGCTTCTTTTAAAGCAGGAAGATTACCTAACCAAGTATCTAAGAGGAATGATTCACGTTCATTTAGATCGTGTTTACGCTTTAGAAGGATAAACCTTTCACGCATAAGGGTACGTCTTTCTTTTTGGCTCATATGGGCTTTCAAAGACTTTCTGACGTTATCTAAGGCTTGATTAGCCATTCTAACTACATGAAACTTATCTACGACAACTTTAGCGTGTGGAAGGATAGTGTTCACTGCGTCTTTGTAGGGCTTCCACATATCCATTGTGACTTACTCAATGTAAGTCCTGTCACTGATTTCTGAAAGACGTTGGATGACTGTTTCCTTGTTACGGTTAGGCTTGATGTCATAAATAGTCCTGCGTTCAATATTAGTCAATACAAGCCGAGGTCTACGGATAATATGTATCTCGTCTATCCCAAGCCACTTAGGAGTTTCAAACTGGTATTCACGTTCTTTGAGTGCCACATAGTCCTTAAAAACGTTCCTAATGGTTTTCTCGTCAACACCAACGCTTTCTGCGACTTCTACAAAGGTCTTAGACATGGATTGCTCTTGAATGGACTTTAAAAGCCTTTTGGTCATACTACGCTTTTCATCTACAGATATTAGGCGTTCCCAGAAGGTAGATCCGCATTCACGACACTTGTATCGTCTACGGTTCAATTGTAATCCCACTCGCTTTAAACGAATGGGCAAATCCATAATTAGTTGATTTCTTGAACTGTGTTTGTACAACTTGTCAAAACCACATTCAGGACAACGTTCAGGTGGTCCGACTGCTTCAACTTTAAACATCATATCGGTTTCATTTTCTTGTGGCGGTTCTATTGTTTTAATGTCTGGTAGGGATAATAAGTCTGACATATTATTCATCCTTTATTACTCTGCGGTGTTAAGGTATCAATTATAGATTTGATGTCGAAATCATCAGTGTTAAATTATTTTTGTGACCACAAATTCACTTAGAAAATCCCTTAAAGCATTAGCTGGTTCACTTGAATAGGGAGTTGTAAAAAAGTTCCCTTAGCCTGCACAACAAGATAATTTCGAAATATCTTTATCGAACGTAAGTGCAACTAATTTTAGCCCTTCAGCCATTGTTAAATATGGTGCTAGGGTTTCTGTTAAATCTTCTATCGTTAAGCCAAATTTAACAGCTAATGATGCTGCATAGATGACATCTCCTGCATTTTCAGATACAATATGAACCCCTAATACTTTTAGTGTTTCTGTATCTGCTACTAGTTTAAATACACCGGTTGTTTCACGGTTTACAATTGCTCTTGGAACAGCATCTAAAGGTAATACAGATGTCTTCACATCATACCCTTTCTCTTTTGCTTGTTCTTCTGTTAAACCAACCGTTGCAACCGTCGGATTCGTAAACGTAACAGCAGGAACTACCGATAAATCTATTTTTTTGTTTAATCCACCAATAGCATTATCAGTAATAATTCCACCTTCATAGGCTGCTACATATACAAATTGTGGTCCTAAAGTCACATCTCCTGCTGCATAAATCTTTTCATTACTTGTTTGACCAAAATCATTGATCAGGATTTCATTATTTTTTCCAGTTTCAACACCTGCTGCACTTAAATTTAAAGAATCCGTATTTGGTTTTCTTCCAGTGGCAACAAGTAACTGATCTGATTCAATGACTTCTCTACTGCCATTTACTGTTACGTAAACCCTTTTTATCTCTCCACTTTGTTCAACACGCTCAAAAGTTGCCCCTTTGACAAGGTTTATACCCTGTTCAATTAACGCTTTTTCAACTGACTCTGAAATCTCAGGATCATACTCCTTTAAAAGTCGCTCACTTCTTTGCATAAGCGTTATTTCTGAACCTAAATGATGAAATAGTTGTCCAAGCTCCATTCCAATGTATCCTGAACCAATTACAGTTAATCGTTTTGGTATTTTCTTTAACTCAAGAAGTGTTGTACTAGTTAAATAGTCCATTTTTTCAAGTCCTGAAATTTGGGGCAACGAAGGCGATGCACCTGTTGCAATTAAAAAGCGTTTTGCAGATAACTTTGCCCCATTGACCTCAACCGTACTAGCATCAACGAATTTTGCTTCACCTTTAATTAAATCAAAATTATATTCATCAATTAAATCCATATATTTTTGATTCCGAAGTTCGCTCACCAATTTATCCTTTTGCGTGATTAAACTAGCTAAATCCACTTCTCCAGCGGATGTTTGTAAACCTATAAACGGATTGTCTTTTGATAAATGATTGATTTCCCCTGCCCTAAGAAGAGTTTTTGACGGAACACAGCCAATATTCACACAGGTTCCCCCAACCGTTCCACGCTCAATCATTCCAACTTTTGCACCGTATTCTATAGCTTTAATTGCCGAAGAAAAGGCAGCAGCACCAGAACCAATAATAAGAAGGTCATAATTGTCTTCATTAATTAACGCCACGTTTTCTAGTGATGATACTTCTTCAATTTCTCCGGCTTGGTAATTTGCTTCATCAATCGCCTTTATTGCACTTTCAACCTCAATATCATCGGGCAGTTCAAATACTGCTTCACCACGACGATAACTAGACTCAATATTTTTAGCACCTATCTTTTCAAGTGCTGATTCTACGTGTTTTTCACAACCCGTACAAGTCATTCCTGAAATGTTTACCTTAAATTTATTCATAAAAAAGCTCCTTTCGTTAATTAATCTCTCATGTTAATGTTTCTATTATTGGACACGAATGTAATTGCTTTTCATCTGGACATCGTTGTTTTAAGTCGTCTAACATAGTTTCATATCTGCAAACTCACTAATGCGATAAATCATCTTATTTCACCCCCTGAATATTATAAACCATGTACCATAGTACACGGTCAAGTAAATTGGACTATTTTATTTTTTCCCAAAGTATCACTCGTATGTGATTGATACTTTTATATAATACTATTGATTATCCTAACATCCCACCAGAAAATCCGATTTAAACACCAGTTGTTTTTAAACTATTAAGAAAGTAATTCCACTATATATTCCGAAGACCCTTGTTAAGTTCTTCAGGCAGTCGCATATGCAGTACTGGTGAGTGTTGAGATGCTTGTTCTTTCTGCTCTGAGAGCTTGCGGCGGCCGCGAGTCATCTTAACGAGCTCTGTATAATCATCAGTTCCTGTTGCCGCTTTGAGCATTGCCAAAGCAGACTGCCGAGCTTCTTCCCCGGTGAGTAGAGTATTAGGAACGGGGGTAAATTCTCCCCTTTTGGCTGCCTCCGCATTTCTTCAAAATATTTGTCATTGTATGCAGTCATAGGTCTTAGCCCCTTCCAGTTCTGTGGTGTGTGCTAGTTTCTAGAATACATACTTCGCGAGGGTTACGCATCCGTTATCCTGCACCGGGGTGAAGCCGAAGCGCTGGTAGAGTTCGATGACGGGTGTGTCCACAATATCTGTAGTGATGAACCTCTGGCGAATGCTCTCCCGGTCAAAATCGGCGAGGATCTTTCCCAGTAGAGCCGAGCCGATGCCGTGGTGCTGAGCCTGCGGGTGCACCAGTAGATCCTGGATATACGCAATGGTTTGTCCATCACCCACCGCACGTACCAGGCCGATAAGCCGCTCGGCTCCTTCCGCCGTGTTCTCACGCGCTACATAGAGGTACCGCGACCCAGCCAGCATAGGGGCCAATCGCTCGGGCGTGCGAGTGTAGGCGCTCCAGCCCACCGCATCATACAGTTCAACGAGTTCTTCGGTGCTTGGTAGGGAATTCTTGGCGTTCAAAATACTGTACTGCATACCCGTATTATCCTATGCCCCACACGAAAAAGAGCCTGATAGTGAAAAGCGGAATTTCTAACGCTTATTCACTATCAGGCTCTTTTTACGCGAGATTACGCGGGGGGTGAGGCCGTAGGGCTCTGTGTGCTTAGCCCAGTGCTTCAGCCAGCTGAATACCCTGTGCCACGCCGCCCATGGTTGCCGCAATGCGGATCAGGTCGTTAACCTGCTCCTTGGAGGCGCCCTCCTCGCGGATGGTGTGCTCGTGGGCAGCCACGCAGTGCGAACAACCGTTCACGGCAGAAACTGCGAGCGCCAGCATCTCAAAGTCGAGCTTGTCGATACCGCCGTTTTTGCCGATGATCTGCATGCGCAGGTTTGCGCGCTGATCGTCGTAGGCGCCGTCGAGGAAGCCGCGGGTGCGGTAGAAGATGTTGTTCATCCCCATGATGGTTGCCGCGCCGAGTGCCGCATCGAAGGCGGTTTCGCTCAGGTGCTCTTTCGCTTCTGCTGCGATCTCAACGATAACGGAATCAACCTTGGTTGCCGCCGCAGTGGCCAGGATTGCGCCCCAGAGCTGCTGCTCGGTGAGCGAGGTGATGCGCGGCAGCGAAGACAGGTTCAGGTTCATGTCCTTCGCGTAGGAAGGCAGCGCGTTACGCAGGTTCTCAATGCTCATTACTTCATCTCCTTGAAGGCGTCGATGGTTTCTGCACCCTTCTTCCAGTTGCAGGCGCACAGTTCGTCGGACTGGAGCGCATCCAGCTGGCGGAGTACTTCGTCGGTGTTGCGGCCGACGGAATCTGCGGTAATGGATACCGACTGGATGGTGTTGTGCGGGTCGATGATGAAGGTTGCGCGGTCTGCCACGCCGTCCTTGTTGAGGACGCCCAGGGCGCTGGTGAGTTCGCGCTTGAGGTCGGATGCCATGACGATGGGCAGATCTACGAGCTCTTCGTGGGAGCGGCGCCATGCGTAGTGGGTGTATTCGTTATCCACGGATACGCCGATAACCTGGCAGTCGCGTGCCTCGAATTCATCGGCGAGCTTGCCGAATGCGGCGATTTCGGTGGGGCAGACGAAGGTGAAGTCCTTGGGCCAGAAGAATACGACGCGCCAGGTGTCTTCGTCCAGACCCTCGGAGGAAACGGTGGTGAAGTAATCTTCGGGCTTGTTTGCCTCAATCTCGGCGAGCTTGCCGGGAACAACGCCGGTCAGCTCGTAGGCGGGGAACTGGTCGCCAATAGTTAGCACAGCCATAGTGTTCTTCTTTCCTGATCTAGGTGGGTACCTCAAGGCTGGTTCGTGTGTGACTTCAGCGGCCTTGAGGCATTCTTCTGTTCTCCTCACAAGAGGAATCCTATCCATTTTAATATGAGTAATTCATAATAATCAACCGTCCGTCGGTATGTTACAAGTGTTTTGAGTCACACAATATGGTGATTGGGGATTTGCAGACACAGCACGCCTCACAAAACAGCGCAGAAACTGGTAATGTCATGTCATGAGAATTCCGGAACTCATCACCGAAAAATTTACCCTCAGGTCACTGCGCGAATCCGACCTTGACGAACTGGTTCATATCTGCACAGACCCCGAAACCGTGCGATGGACCACCATCCCCCTGAACTATACGCGCGACGATGCGCGAACCTTCCTCAACTTCACCCAGCGTGCCGCAGCAGCCGGGCGTGAACTCACCTGGGCCATTGACTACAGCGGGGTGCTCGCAGGGGTTGTTACCCTGCGCCTGCCCGGAGGCTCCGCAAATGCGCCCGGAACACACGCAGACTTAGGGTTTTATACGGCTCCCCAGATGCGCGGGCGCGGCATCATGACAGATGCGGTACGCACAGTCCTCGGCTTTGGCTTCGATCCGCTCGGGTTTGCCCTAGACACCATCGGATGGACGGCGTTGGCGGGGAATACGGCATCCGAACGGGTGGCGGTGAAGGCCGGGTTCACGAATATTATCAATGGGATTAGCACCAGCGCGGCCCGTCCCGATAAGTACGGCAACCGGGTGGCTGTCGCCGTGCGGCAGGCGATGATGACACGCGCCCAATTCGCCGAGATCTGGCGTGATTAAGGCGTTTGCATGTTCGTCCTGGCTTCTCGCTTTTCCGCCGCTATCACTGCGTAAAAAGGCTCTTGATGTAAATAAAGCGTTGGAAATCCCGCTTTATTCGCATTAAGAGCCTTCTGATTACTGCATATTTTCGGCAGGGCGGCGTAGGAGCACCGCCCACAGCACAACCAACACCACGAGCGCCAATGCCGGAATTGAGGTCACAAACATAACCGGCTGCTCATCCGCCGCCCGCAGAAGCAGGGTATGCGCATCCACCCCCGGATACCTGCCGGTAAACGGGTAAAAATCGACACGCCGCCAGAAGCGTACCACGAGCTTTCCCCAGTCCAGAAGCGTATTAATCAACATGAGGGAACTCAGCGCATAGCAGGTATAACACAGGATGCGCCCCGCACGAGAACGCCACCGTGCCGCTAGCGGCAAGAAATCGACCGCCGCGCACACCATAAAAATCGGCAGAATCACGGCGTGATGGAACCAGCTGATTGGTGAGATAAACACCGGCACAAGAACCGCCAACGAGATCTGCGATAGATAGAGGTTATGCTGCTCCATCTTCCACAAGGCGTACCCCACCACCGCAATTAGTGTGATTGCCGTGATCCCGTACAGAGCCTTCAGCACGGTACCATCCTGAAAGGTCATGCGCCCTAAAATACCCTGAATCGCCACGCTATTGCTCGATATTGGGTTGCCCACGCGTGACGGATCCCAGATGACGCTGCTCCAATAGGTGAGAGACTGCTGCGGAAGCACAGCAAATCCTGCTGCAATGGTTCCCGCAAACGAAACTCCCAGTGCAATAATGGATTTCCACTCTTTACGCACTAGAAAAAGAATTCCTATGGCGAGCGGAGTAAGTTTAATGCCCGCAGCAATACCAATAAAAACGCCGCGCGGAATCCTGGTACCTGGCCGCAGAAGATCGTAGAGAATAAGCGCCAACAGATACGGATTTATTTGACCGTACAAGAAATTATTGCGCCACGGTGCCGAAAGCAATATAAGCGCAGCACACAAAACAATAAAGGAAAAAGGCGAAAGATATTTCTTAAAAAGCAGCCGAGAATTGCGCTTTACCAGATAGTCACGCAGAACCTTGGCGCAATAGAAGGCAATAGGTACGAAAAATGCTAGATGAAGGCCAATTGCCACCCGCAAGGGCAAGAACGATGCGGGAATAAAGAGGAGCGATGCAAACGGCGGGTACGTAAACGCAAGCCACAGGCCGCTGTCACCGAAAATATATCTAAAGTTTTCTGCCCGCACAGTTTCACGAAGAATATCGAGATCATAGAGGCTGCTGGGGTAATCAAGAAACCAGTTAACGCTTTTACCCCCGGCATAATAGACCAGATAATCATATGCCAAAAATTCGCGCAGGTTATAAACAATAACTCCGGCTAAGAAAAGAATGCAGGCACCGGTTATGCCCCAGCGATAGCGTGTCATCAAAGACCTTCATGAAATACGTGAATGATATGAGTGCGTAAACTATTATTCCACGTTACCGGGCATTTGGGGCATACTGCGGGGTGCATCGGGATCATAAAAAGGCTCTTTATGTGAATAAAGAGGCGTTTCAGACGCTTTATTCACATAAAGAGCCTTTTTAGCAGGGCGGCAGGGGAATGCGCTACCGGGTCCCGAACCCTTTGAACGTGCCCTGCGGTTCGGTGAAAGACGCATCCACAAAGTCCACATGCCCGGCGGTATCACCCGAATTAAGGGTCTCCAGCAGGCGCTCGCAGGATGCGCGGCTTCCCTGCGCTATCACCTTCACCCGACCGTCATCCAGGTTCTCGGCGTATCCGCTCAATCCCAGCGGCTTGGCGGCCCCGGCGCACCACCATCGGAACCCCACACCCTGAACCTTGCCTTGAACGTAGGCGGTAAGCTGAGCCTCGGCGGGCTCTTCCGGGGTTTTGTCGGCGAAGAGATCGAAGAATCCCACGGGAACCTCCTGCAGTTTCTCTAAAAATACCTGGTACTTTAGGATACCGAGCGATGCGGCTCCAACGGAATAGTCGCCCCGGAACTCGTTGCGAGATAACACCCGCACCCTGCGGAACTAAACCTGAAATGACAAGAGCGCGACCGCGTGCAAGCACAGTGGCACGTACACACGTCCCGCACCCCGGCGTGCGAACCAACCTTGCGCGAGAGAAAAACGCGCCCCGAACCCGTGAAGAGGCTCGGGGCGCATCCGCACTCAGCCGGGGCAGGCGCATCCGGCAAACCCTAGCGCAACTGTGAGCTTGACGGTGCCTGAGCGAGAGCCTGCCGAATCTCGGTATCGCCGCCGGTAAAGGGGATGCCCTTGCCGATCGTGCTGGAATCATCGACCACCTCAGTGAGCACCCGCGCCACGGTGGCACGCGGGGTATGGGAGCTCAAATCGGAGTGGTACACCGGATCGACCCCCATGGTAATACCGCC
The DNA here is from genome assembly GCF_001809115.1 of Rothia sp. HMSC071F11. Lineage (NCBI taxonomy): Bacteria > Bacillati > Actinomycetota > Actinomycetes > Micrococcales > Micrococcaceae > Rothia > Rothia sp. HMSC071F11. The sequence goes on along the minus strand of NZ_KV795763.1, from coordinate 147,526 downwards.
TTCATCCTTGGTCGTGAGCATGCCGGGACCTAGAATCGTGTACTCCAACCGGGTGCCGCGAAGATGCTGGTCGGCCTCCGCCTTAGCCTCCGCATATGTGAAGAACGGGTTATCTGCGGGTACTCCGTGCTCGGTTCCGGCCCCCAAATACGAGACCATAATGTACCGTCGAAGACCTGCCTGCTGTGCCGCCTCCATAGAGCGAATCGCGGCGTCACGGTCAATCGCATAGGTGCGTTCGGGGCCACCTACACCGCCCGCACCCGCGGACCACACCAGCACTTCTGTATGTAAATCCTTGAAGAGCTTCGCCATCTCCTCGGTGCTCAGGGTGGTAATATCGGCAACCACCGGGTTAGCGCCGGTCGCCATAATATCTGCCGACTGATCTTCACTACGAATAATAGCGTTCACCGTATGTCCGCGTTCACGAAGCATCGGTTCTGCCAGAAGAGCAACCTTGCCGTGCCCGCCAATGATCGTAACGTTAGCCATCGTATCCTCCCTGTGTGTTGAAAAATACTTGTATATCCAGGCTAGGCTTGCTGTGCCGCAATGTCTATGGTTTTTCTGTGCTTCCTGAGAACATCAGGAACCCGCGTTCCCTGTGCTGATGCGCTCAGACAGCACCGCATGATGAGAATTCTCGTGCGGGGCTCAAGACGGCGTTATGATGAAGTGCTAGGTTTTTATTGCCCGGCGGGACCGCCGAGAAGACAAGGCAGGGGATTTATGGCAGAGCCAGCCGCATCAAAGACGCACCGCAGCGTACCATCAATGGAGCAAACCGCCGAGAAACCGTGGGTTGCCATGTGGTCACTCGTGATCGGGTTCTTTATGATCCTGCTCGATACCACTATCGTCACCGTGGCGCTGCCCCATATGCAGCATGAGCTCAACGCCTCGCTCTCCGCCGTGATTTGGGTGACCAGCGCCTACCTGCTCGCCTATGCGGTGCCGCTGCTGATTACCGGTCGCCTGGGCGATAGGTTCGGGCAGAAGCAGATGTACCTGCTCGGTATGGTAGTCTTTACCCTCTCTTCGCTATGGTGTGGTCTTTCGCCCAATGTGGAGATGCTGATCGTTGCGCGCGTGGTGCAGGGGATAGGCGCCTCAATTATGACCCCGCAAACCATGTCCATTATTACGCTCATGTTCCCGCCGCATAAACGCGGGGTGGCAATGAGCGTGTGGGGCGCGGCGGCCGGTATCGCATCGCTCGTGGGCCCTATCGCTGGCGGCCTGCTCGTGGACGGTCCCGGATGGACGTGGATCTTCTTCATCAATATCCCTATCGGTGTGGTCGGCACCTATCTGGCGGTACGGAATATCCCGCATTTCCCCTCCAAACAGCACAACTTCGACTGGCTGGGCGTGGTTCTCTCCGCTATCGGCCTGTTCCTAATGGTCTTCGGCATTCAGGAGGGATCCACCTACGATTGGGGTACTATCACCGATTCGCTGTGGGGAACCGGAATCCCGGTGAGCGTATGGGGCATGATTATCGCGGGCATCATCGTGTTCACCCTCTTTATCGTGTGGCAGGCTGTTAATCGCAAAGAACCGTTGGTACCGCTGGGGCTGTTTAAAGACCGCAACTTCTCGGTATCGAATATTGCTATCGCGGCAATGGGTGCGCACACCCTCACAATGGCATTCCCAACTACTATTTACTTCCAGCAGGTGCGCGGTATGAGCCCCACTCAGGCGGCACTCATGACCGCCCCGCTCGCCCTGTTCTCGGGTGCGCTCTCTCCGGTCATTGGTAAGCGTTTAGGCACGTCAAACCCCAAATGGTATGCGGTCTCGGGGTTTGCCCTGCTGGTAGTCGGATTTGTTGTTCTGCGGGCTCTGATGACGGCGGATCAACCCCTCGCGCTTCTGCTCATACCCTTTGCGATCTTGGGTATCGGCAACTCTATGATTTGGGGTCCGCTAGCGGTGACCGCAACCCGCAACCTGCCGCCTCGTTTAGCCGGTGCCGGGTCGGGCGTGTATAACGAAACTCGTCAGGTTGCCGGTGTGCTCGGTTCGGCGGGTATCGCCACTCTCATGGGCGGTCTGATCGCCGACCAGATTGCGCAGACCATGCAGCGGATGCGTCCCTCGGGCGCCGGCGCAGGCGGAAGCGCCATGAACGCCCCCGCCGTCGGCGGTGAAGGGATGTCCGGCGGTCAGGTTCCCGACTTCCTGCGTGAACCTATCGCCACCGCGATGAACGACTCACTAATGCTGGCACTGGCTCTAGCTGCCGTGGGCATGGTTGCGTGCCTCTTCTTCGCCAAACCGGTGGATAAAGGTGCGTGGGCATCCGGGCAGAATGCCGCTGAGCCACAAACGGAAGCTGACTCGGCATGGGACGGCTCAAACTCTTCCGGTACCGATCCTGATGCGGAGGTGACGGCCTCCACCGAGGCACGCCCCGCAGACGAGACGCAACCGATTTCTTCGGAAAAGGACGCGAAAAATCCTTCTAAGCCATAATTCCATTTGAGGAATATACTATTTGACTAGTGTATATAGCCAGTGCGGCATATAACCAGCAGGTTATATGCCGCACTGTAGTTTCATCAGGGTATTGAGGGCGGGAGCTATTGCCTCCGCAAAACACTCGCGCTCGCAGAGAACCTTTCTATCAGATTCGGCGCGATGCCGCTGCCGAGCGTAACCCCTATGCCGCCTGATCCTCGGCGAACGCATCCGGGCTCACTCGCCCGGTTTCTACGAGCACCTGTGTGAGTTTTGGGGGTCTACTTTTGACTCTATAGCGTTTCATTTTATAGCGCGTGCTAAAATACAAAGTATGACTTTACACCGTGCGAGTAATAAACAGACACCACCTGATTCATCAACACGACTTTATGATGTTCGTCGATTAGCTGAACTTCTAGGTGTGGAACGCTCAACAGTTCGCACTATGCGTCACCGTGGACAACTGCCAGCACCAACCTCGCATGATATCAACGGGGGTGCAGTATGGTCTGAGGATGTTATTGAAGGATTCTACTATCCCAAGGAACCTGCTTTGATCAACATACCTGTGAATCCTGCTCTGCCGCCAATTCTTGATTTATTTGCTGGATGTGGGGGGATGTCTCTAGGGTTCCAAATGTCTGGTTTCAAAGTACTTGCAGGGTTCGATAACTGGGCTCCCGCTATTGAAACCTATTCTCGAAACATGGGGCATAATTCGACTCAGCTTGACCTTGGGGACGTTGAAAGTACTATCGAAGCTCTTCAACCATTTTTTCAATGTGAAGAGAAGCCTGCTATTATCGGTGGTCCACCTTGTCAAGATTTCTCTTCTGCGGGTAAGCGTACCGAAGGTGCCCGCGCGGATCTAACTGAGAAATATGCAACGGTTGTAACCCGCTTTATGCCTCCCTTTTTCGTGATGGAGAATGTGGCCCGAGCTCAACATGCAGGAGCTTTTAAGCGAGCAGTAGCGATTATGGAGGAAGCTGGTTACAAAGTGTCTATGACAGTCCTTAATGCTGCTAAGTGTGGTGTCCCACAGAGTCGCAAGCGCCTTATAACTATCGGTACTCTGGATGAAGTAAAAACTGCTGAGATTTTTAGATATCTTGAGTTACATCAGAGCGAGCGGGAAACTACGGTACGGGATTATTTGGGCGATTCCCTGCTCACTGAGCATTATTACCGCCATCCGCGTAGTTATGCTCGTCGTGGTGTATTTAGTATTGATGAACCTTCCCCTACTATTCGAGGTGTTAATCGTCCTATTCCTAAGGGGTATCCAGGTCATGCGGGAGACTCTGCACCGATAGAAAATGCGCGTCCTTTGACAACTAGCGAGCGTGCCAAAATTCAGACTTTTCCAGAGGATTTCCGATTTGTGGGAGCTCGGACTAATGTTGAGCAGATGATTGGTAACGCTGTCCCTCCCCTCTTAGGTAAGTACATTGCCAGTGCTTTATCTGAGAGCATGCCCTTTTAGAATTAGTTCTTAAACTTTTTCTCTGCTGACTCAAGGGCTTCTTGTTTAGACTGTTCAAAAGTAAGAGCTGCATCGAGACGGCGCTCGGGTTGTAGAGCAGCAATAGCCTCCTTATTTAAGAGATTTGGTATTTCCTCGCGTGAGAGACGAGGGTACTCAAACTCTACTGATTGCATATGTCGTAGAGTTTTCTTGCCGGTAAAAGCACCTGCTTTGTCAGTCTGAGTACCATAAGTAATTTCGCTATGATGACGATCGAACTGAAGCGAACCTTGCATTGACCAATCAAGTAATGATTTAACCAACCAACATAAGGTTCGAGCAGGTCGAGATATCTTGTTACCAGAGATAGTTTTTGAATCAGTAAAAAGTTGCAAAAACGCGAGGTCTGTCCAGACAAAGGCATCAAAAGCGTGTTCATCAAGAGTAGGGCGCTGTCCTTCAGTGCGCCACACAGCAGTTAAGACAAGAGGGGTTTGTTTTTCCAGCCCATTTTTAATGACACCTTTAACTGCGTCCTGCACTTCGTTGATATGTTTCTTCATGTAGGTTTCTTCGGACCATTTAAAGTCCATCGGGCGAGAAATATGCTGAAGAATAGTCTGTTGCATCAACATTCTTCCGTCCTCGCCGTATGAATTAGCAATAGAAAAAGCAAGCTGCTCAATGGTGGAGGGCCTACAAACAATTTCACAGGACTGGTCTGCCCTATCATTCTCTGCGGAGTTGGATGTGGGCACAACAACTAGTTTAATCTCTAACGGGCGCTTGTGAGACTTAGAGCTAGAGTTTTTGCATACTACAACATCGCTTTGATTAGGTTTACCGTCTGTGTACTTCCTATAGCCTTCATAAATGTGTTCGAACTCGAAGTAAGCCTCCATAGGGTCACAACCAATGATGTCTTTCCAACTAGTCTTTTTATGTTCGGTGGTTGGTTCCTGGACTTTCTGCTTATGGCCATTTTCGTCTTTCATAACGATTTCTTGATTGGTGGCCCTAATCTCTACGATAGGAAGATTTTTCTTGATCGAGAGGTACTGTGCGATAGATAGAGGAAAAGCATTTGTGAAGATGTTTTTACCGAAAGATTTTTTGGTGTCAAACTGGTGGTTAGCGTTGTTCAAGCCGTAGATCCATGATGTCATGAGTGACCTCCCATAAGGTTCAGATATAGGTTAAATGTACCGGATATATGGCTATTCTTCTAAATTTATTCTAGGTTGGGTTTCCGCCTGGATGTATCTTGTATCTATCTTGCGGACCTTTTACACAGATATATCAACTAGACAGCTTTCCTCTCTGTTCTTCTCCGCCGGGTAGGGGAAGAGGATAAAAACTGTATGCCTTATGCAACTCTTCAATTTTTGTTCTTATCGCAGTGATGAACAAGACATTCATGTCTTAGAATTTACATGAACATTTCGTTGCACATTCGTTCGGGGTTGATTCGTGTTGTAGCTTATGCCGCCTGATCCTCGGCGAACGCATCCGGGCTCACTCGCCCGGTTTCTACGAGCACCTGTGCGATAGTGCCGAGCGCCTCCTCATTCTGAAGCGAAGAAATATCGCCCAGCTTATGCCCCTGGTAGAGCTCACCCAGCAGACGGCGGGTAATCTTCCCTGAACGAGTCTTAGGAATATCGGCGACCGCGACCACATCCTTGGGTTTAGCGATAGGGCCAATATGCTCGCGCACATGCTGGGTGAGTGCAGTCTTCAGCTCGTCTTCGGTAAGTGCCCGACCTTCGTCGGTGAGCGTCACATAGGCAACTGCCTGGTGGCCGGTTAGCTCGTCCTCCACGGGGCACACGCCAGCCTCCACCACGGCCGGGTGCGTCACGAGCGCAGACTCAATTTCGATGGTCGAAAGGCGGTGCCCGGAAATGTTGATCACATCGTCAATGCGCCCCAGGATGTACACGTTGCCTTCATCATCGACCTTCGCGCCGTCACCGGCGAGGAACCAGCCGCGCGTACCGTAGTGCTTCCAATAGGAATTCAGGTAGCGTTGCGGGTCGCCCCAGACGGTGCGTGCCATGGAGGGGCCGATCTTATCGACCACAATGAAGCCCTGTTTGCCGGGCTCAACGAGGTCACCGTGCTCGTCCACCACGCGCACCGAGACTCCGGGGACTTCGCGGGTGGCGCATCCGGGAAGGGGAGTGCAGTGCGGGGTACCTTCGGGGAAGGTCCCTTCGGGCGCGAAGGCGGGGTCGTGTGGCCGTGGGGAGCAGATGGTCGATCCGGTCTCGGACTGCCACCACGTATCGATAAACGATGCGGTACCCCCACCCACGTGCTTGCGCAGCCACTTCCACGCCTGAGGGTTAATGGATTCGCCCACAGACCCGAGCAGACGCACAGTTGAGAAGTCGTATTTTCCGGGTTCGGGGCCGTCAGGAAAAGCCCCCATGAGGGAACGAATCAGGGTTGGAGCGGTGTAATAGTTGGTGACGCCGTAGCGTTCGATAACCTCGAAATGGCGGCCGTAATGCGGAGTATTGGGGGTACCCTCGAAAATAACCTCGGTAACCCCATTCACGAGTGGACCATAGATTTCGTAGGTGTGCGCGGTCACCCACGCGAGATCGGCGGTACACCAGTGCACGGTGAATTCGACCTTCGCCGGGTCGTTCACGGCAGACAGTTCATCGGGGCGCAGCACTCCGTCGTCATCCACATGGTCCGGCAGCAGATCGTACAGCAGCGCGTGGGTGTATGCGGTCTGCACCAAATACCCCGCCATCGTGTGCACCAGGCCCTTGGGTTTGCCCGTGGTGCCGGAGGTATAGATGATAAACAGCGGGTCTTCGGCATCGTGCAGCTCGTACTCATGGGTATCGGGCTGATCGTCAACCAGGTCGTGGTACCAAATATCGCGCCCGGTCGTCCAGGGAACCTGCGCGTGCGCCACGGGGTCTGCGGCGCTTGTACGATCCACCACGATCACGTGCTCGATTTTGTTCTCACCTGAGCATGCTTCATCGGCGTTCACCTTCACGGGCACGACCTTGCCTCGGCGGTTCTGCCCGTCGGTGGTGATCAGAACCTTCGCGCCTGTGTCCTCCACACGGAATTTCAGCGCTTCCGCAGAGAATCCACCGAACACAAGCGAATGAATTGCGCCGATGCGCGCGCACGCAAGCGTGAAAATAATGGTTTCGGGAATAACCGGCAGGTAGATTACTACACGGTCGCCTTTACGCACGCCGAGTTTGAGCAGGCCGTTGGCGGCGCGGGCGATGCGTCGCTGCAGTTCGGCGTATGTGATAGCTTCACGGTCGCCGGGTTCGCCCTCGAAATAGAGGGCTACTTTGTCGCCGCGGCCCGCCTCCACGTGGCGGTCCACGCAGTTGTAGGCGACGTTGAGTTTGCCGCCCTCGAACCACTTAATCTCGGGTACGGAGTATTCTTCGATGCCCTCAGCGTCGGTTCCGATAACCTGCGGTTTCTGGAAGGTATGTGCGTTGTCCCAGGTCTTGCCCCAGCTTAAGCGCTCGGCTTGTTTCTCCCAGAACGCTACCCGCGCCTCGTCAGATTCGTGCGCGGGGTTGGGGGTGGGTGCTAGAGGATTCGTGAATGAAAAAGGGGAGGGAAGTCCCACAGTATCTCCCATCGGTTGCTGGCGTTAGCACCTTCGGCGTTATGAAGGCGCATGATGCGCCACCGCAGGCGAGGTTGCTGCGACGTCGTCGAGCCAGGTCTCTCGGTCGCTCTAGATGGATTACCAATCTAGTAAACCTTGTAGCTAGCGCAGGTGCAAAGACACCCCGTCATATTGCGCGTGTATGCGCCACGTTCGTAACATTCCGCAACATTGCACCCATGCCCACGCATCCACACCACACCCCAATACCGCGAGCAGGTAGGATTTTGTCGACAAGGTAGGATTTTCCTACCTGCTCGGGTCAAAAACCACCTGCTCGCGAACAGCACAAGAAAAACACTCCCACCGGGATGCGCCTCGTCAAGAGGATTTACCCGGCGGGAGTGCCGTTTACTCACCCAAAATTACCGATTAGTTCTGTTTTTGTGCGTTGGTTGAGCCTTTCGAGGCTCCGTTAGGGTTTTTCTGCCCGGATAACCAGTCGTTAGGATCGATCTGAATGTCGTTACGGACGGTGAAGTCGCTCTCTTGATCCTTGTTTTTCTGGTCACCCGTTGATCCCGTCGAGTTGGACTTTGACTTGTCGCTGGGGGTGCTGGGAGTGCTCGGATCTGGATTCTCAGGTTCGCCAACATGATCGATGGATGCCACAGCCTGCTGACCGGTCAGGTCAATATCGCTCTTGGGGGCACCGTTCTCAGGCTCATAGCGCAGAGTACCGTTGAGGATCGTCAGGGTGGTGGTCAGTCCGTAGTGTTCGAGATGGATATCTTCAAAATGTGTACCGAACTGGCTGGCCAAGATCTGGTTGTAAACCTGAGTTCCGCCGCCATTGTGGCTGGAAGCTACAACATCCTGCTCAAGCTTGATATCAACGTAACCTATCAGCTCATTACCGTTAGAGGTCATCTCGCTGAAGGTACCGTACATAGCACCACCGTTGAAGGCGACGAGCTTAGGGTTATCGCCGTTTTCTGACGTGGGATTAACGGTGAGAGAAGCCGCAAAATCTTCAGTGTTTTTATCCCAGGGCGAAGGTTCAATGCCGTCGGCCTCAAACGAGGTGGGGAAAACGAAACGGTACTCCAAACGTAGGCGCGCACCGGCGAGCAGGGTAGTGGTGCCCGAGTAGTACGTCTGCTTACCGTCTTTAGTGGTTGCCTTGGGTGCTGAGAACCAGAAACCAGCGCCACCCCATTTTGCCTTGCCGATGCTGCCGCCGGGGGTAAACTTACCGCCGCCAGCCGAGTAGAGACCACTGGAACCTGCCGGAACATTGGCCTGCTCGTTCGCAACTGGGCCGCTAAATGAATCTAGCCCCAGGAAGTTGTCATAGGCTTGTTCCTGGTGGGTGACGAACGCCTGAGTAAAAATACCGTAGTCAGGGCGTGTGTCATCATACGAAGCCGCATAAGCCGGAACTACAGCGGAAGAAACAATAATTGGGGTTGTCCATGCGGCGCCCGCCAGAACACGACGGCGCGTTAGACCTCCCCGCGTAGATGCGTGGGTCACAATGACTCCTATGAGTGGTTGGGTGAATAAGTGGCGCTCGGATTACACGCCATTAATAATTTTACGGGATATACCCCAAAAATCCTAAATAATGTAAGACACACATGAAATCTTTACGATAAAACGCTTACTCGCCCCGATCTGAGCATCCTCAAATTATGCGGAAGATATGACGTGAGATAAGCCCTGAACCTTCACCAGAGATTGAGATTAATCTCATAACGGCTGATGATGCACGAGAGCAAGGTCTTATTCGCTAGCCTTGTATGCTGCCAGCGTGCGGGAGCGGGTTATGTTGCTGGAAACCTTTACTTATTCCTGTAATGTGGTCCGCTCCCAAAACTTGTTTTATGTCACAGATTTATAAAATTTTACGGTGCTAGGATGCAGGTGAAATCTTAATCTATCGGTTATTCATATACAACCGTTCATATACCACTCTCTTGCTCAAACGGCACCACAATGCCACTAATGCGCATTGTCGCATGTGGGAATCTGCCACACCATAGGTTCCCTACCATGAATACCGCTCACTCATAGAAAGATTTCCTCTCGCTCAACACAACGACACAAGGAATATCTCTCATGAAACTACGTACTATAGCGCGCCTGATGCTGGCATTCGTCAGCCTGGTGTTTCTCGTCCCTCTGAATTCCCTGCCCGCCTCGGCAGACACGTTGCCAGTCGCCCCTGGTAACCCGGGTGTCGCCCCGAAGGTGACTTCACCTGATACTGACGGTGACGGGCTTTCCGACAGTGTGGAAATCAACGGATACGATGCTGATGGTGATGGTAGACCTGAAGTCGATTACAAGAAAATGGGTGCAAATCCCTACCACAAGGATGTATTCGTTGAGATGGACTATATGCCTGGCGAGCTTGCAAGTGAGGAAGAGCTGGATCGCATTGTGCAGTCTTTTGCTGACTTGAATGTTACTAACCCTGACGGCAGGGCAGGCGTTAATCTTCACCTAGATGCAGGTTCTGCCCGGAGCGCCAAGTATAACTTGGGAGGCGGCAACCAGGTTCCGCACCAAGTGCTCAGCAACGATATGGAGTCTTCTGGGGAATGGGCAAATATCAGGGCTCGTAATTTTGATTCTGCCCGCTACAACAGCGGTTTCGACTACATGATCTGGGGCGATTACTATGTGGATAATGAAACCGGAAATCGAATCTCATCAGGAGTAGGGCTTATAGGCTCTCCCGGTTTCATGGTGACCGTTGGGAAAACCTATTGGGAAGGAGCCAACAGCGATATTCGCGTGGGCACTTTTATCCACGAGCTGGGGCACAACCTCAACCTGAAGCACGGCGGTACTGACGAATTCAACGGCAAGCCTCAGTACTACAGCGTGATGAATTACAACTATCAGCTCACTGGCATTCCCAAGGCGGACGGAACCCGATACTTCGGATACCTGCAGCAGGATATGCCGACCCTTAACGAATGGGCACTGAATGAGCGCGACGGCTTTGGCCCCCAAGCGAGCGAATACCTGTATACGCACAAAGATAAAAATGGGAAAGACGTTACTCAGCCCGCAAATCAACCCATCGATTTCAACCGGAACGGCGTTATTGATAATTCTCCGGTCTCGGTAGATCTCAATGGCGATGGGATACTAAATGAGCTAACTGCTCTCAGTGATCTGAAGAAGCTCAACTTTGATATGACGCCTACTCAGGCTGGAGCTGGCGGTCCTGTGGCTCAGCCTGAAGCGGAAGAAAACCCGGTCACTGCGGATGACGCCCGCAACCTGGGCCTTATTCCCTAAATCATTCGGCGTTCTTCCCAAAACGAGGGCGAAGAGGTGTAGCTGCTGAGGGATGTTATTCCGAGCGTGCGAGGACGTACATAACGTTCTGAAGCTGGCGAGGCAACGAGCCAGATGAAACACGCCCTCGCTGCGCCTCTTCGCTCCCGGGCTTTACCCCGCACAACCGTTCATATACCACTCTCTTGCTCAAACG
>NZ_KV795763.1:0-136368 GCF_001809115.1 Rothia sp. HMSC071F11 | reverse complement strand
ACCGTTCATATACCACTCTCTTGCTCAAACGGCATCGTGACGCCGCCCAAGATGTATTCGCATCCGAGAGCCCGCAACATCGCAGGTTCTCACCGATGAATATCACTCACTTCACTCTCTATTTAAGATTCCCTCTCACTCAATACAACGACATAAGGAATATCTCTCATGAAATTACGTACTATAGTGCGCCTGATGCTGGCGTTTGTCAGCCTGGTGCTTGTTGCTCCTCTGAATTCTCTGCCCGTTTCTGCGGTGGAAGCGAAGCCCGCTCAGCCTGCGCACGCGCAGAACCGGAATATGGATCTCGCTCAGGAACCCAACCCGGATGATCTCGACGGTGATCATATTCCTGACGGGATGGAAAGAGACGGGTACGATGTCAATAACGATGGCATACCAGAGATCGATTTCCCTAAGATGGGCGCGGATCCCAACCATAAAGACATTTTTGTCGAGATGGATTATATGCCCGGTGAGCTTGCTAGTGAGGAAGAGCTGGACCGCATCGTGCAGTCTTTCGCGGATTTGAATATCAGCAACCCCGACGGCAAAACGGGTATTAACCTGCACCTAGATGCCGGTTCCGCTCGGGGCCCCAAGTACAACTTGGGAGGGGGTCAACAGGTCGAGTGGCAAGTGTTCAGCGACGATATAGATGACAGAGGTGGGAACTGGGCCAAGTTTAAGGCTTCTCATATTAATCAGTATCGTGAAGGGCTCTTTCACTATATGGTCTGGGGTGACTATTACGTGCAACAACAAAGTGGGGAGGAAGGTTCATCAGGATTGGGGCAATTGGGAGGTCTTAATTTCATGGTGACTGTAGGAAAGACACACTGGAATAACAATAAAGGTAATATGAGCGATATTCGCGTGGGTACTTTTATTCACGAGCTGGGGCATAACCTCGGCCTGCAGCACGGTGGTGATGCCGAGGAGAAAGGTGAAAAAGGTAAACCACAGTACTTCAGCGTGATGAATTACAACTATCAGCTTACCGGTGTGCCCAAGGCGGATGGAACCAAATATTTCGGATACCTGCAGCAGGATATGCCGACCCTTAAAGAATGGGCCTTGGACGAACGCAAAGGCTTTGGTCCCCAAGCGCGTGGGTACATGTATCGGCCCAATCCAGAGGCCGTACTGAGGCCAGCAGATGGACCTGTCGATCTCAACGGTAATGGCGAAATCGACCATGGAATCTATGCTCTTGATCTTAACCGTGACGGAATGACAGGCTGGCTGACGGCACCAAGCGACCTGAAAAACCTGCGCTTTGCAGTTCTGACTGGACGAGGTGGTACTGAACCTGTCCCTGAGCCCAAGGTGGAAATAAACCCCATCACAGCGGAATATGCCCGCGAATTGGATCTCATTTCCTGAATAATTTGACGCTTTTCCTAAAATGGGAGCGAAGAATGGCAGCGGGAGCGTTAAACACGCTCCCGCTGCAAACTATTGCTCCCGAATTTTGCCATCGCATTCGAAAGAACACTGCTGTCCGCCGGGCGACGTACGCGGCCCTTAATATTACGGGCGACAGTCACAAACATTAATATTCGTCATAATATCGCACCAACCACGACACCCCTTATACACTCAAAATCAAGGATTATGAGTCCCGGTGTAAAGCTCTGGCTAGCCGGGCGGCAACCCTCTCCCGTAGCGGGGTGCTCCAGATGATGATCTGGCTTCAAGGGACACGAAGCAAGTACGGCGCGAATGCGCCACCTGCACGACTTGGAACACCAAGAAGGTCACCACCTATAAAGGAGGCGGCGCGCGGGGTGCAGGAACACCCGAACATTCGCGAAAGGATACGTAGATGGCTGAGCAGAAGAAGCGCATCGCAGTTAACGCATTCGACATGACCTGTGTGGGTCACCAGAGCTTCGACCTCTGGCGCCACCCCCGCTCCCGTGCTACCGAGTACAACACCATCAAATACTGGACCGACCTGGCACAGATCCTTGAGAAGGGCTTCTTCGACGGCGTATTCTTAGCCGATGTTGTGGGCATCTACGATATTTACAAGAACTCCGCCGCACCCGCTATCGAAGGTGGCGCGCAGGTGCCTGTGAACGATCCGTTCATGCAGATCTCCGCAATGGCCGCCGTGACCGAGCATCTGGGCTTCGGCGTGACCTCAGCTGTCACCTACGAGCAGCCTTACACGCTCGCACGCAAGTACGCTTCTCTCGACCACCTCACTAACGGGCGTGTGGGCTTCAATGTGGTGACCTCATACCTGCCTTCCGCAGCCGAATGTCAGGGCCTCGAAACCCAGATTGAGCACGACACCCGATACGAACTCGCCGAAGAGTTCCTGGATGTCTGCTACAAGCTCTGGGAAGGCTCCTGGGAAGACGGCGCGGTCGTCAAAGACCGCGAGAAGGGTATCTACGCCGACCCCGCCAAGGTGCACCCGATTCAGCACAAGGGTAAGTACTTCAGCGTGCCCGGCGCGGGTCTGACCGAACCCAGCCCCCAGCGTACCCCCGTGATTTTCCAGGCGGGCGCATCCAGCCGCGGGCAGAAGTTCTCCGGCAAGCATGCCGAGGTTGTGTTTATCGGTGCACTGCGCCCCGATCTGACCCGCATTATTACCGACCGCATTCGTGACCGCGCAGAAGAGAACGGCCGCGGTCGCGACGAAATCAAGGTTTTCGCGATGCTCTCCATTATTGTGGACGAAACCGAAGAGAAGGCGAAGGCAAAGTACGAAGAGTACCGCAAGTACGTCAACTTGGAATCTTCGCAGGCCATTATCGGCGGCTGGTCCGGCGTGGATCTTTCCCAGTTCGACGAGGACGAGGTACTCAACTATGTGAAGACCGAGTCGATTCAGTCCTTCCTCACCCCCTTCACCCTGCAAGCCAAGGATAAGCAGTGGACGCGTAAGGATATTGCCGAGCACTGCACTATTGGCGGTATGGGCGAGGTTATTGTGGGCGACCCGCAGCAGGTGGCCGACGAACTCGAACGCTGGATTGATGAAGGCGGACTGGACGGTATTAACCTGGCATACCACGTTTCGCCCGGTTCCTTCGAGGACTTCATCGAGTTCGTGGTTCCTGAGCTGCAAAAGCGTGGGCGCTACCGCACTTCCTATGAGGGCGAGACCCTGCGCGAAAGCCTGTTCGGTAAGGGCCAGACTAAGGTTGCAGACTCCCACCCGGCCGCGAAATACCGCGGCGCCTACGTGGGTAAGCCCTCCACGGCAGACACCCCCGCACGCGCTATCGCGAACTAACCAACTCTGCCTCAGAGTTTCCTCCGCAATATATTGAAAACAGTGCAGAACCCGCCCCCTCTCCGGTTTGACCGCCGGGATGGGTGGGTTCTCGCATGTTTGCATCGGGTAGCCCTTTAGAATGGGGTGCATGAGCGAAACAACCCTGTATGATCCTCAAACCCGCTGCCCCTGCACAAGCGGCGAGGTATACGGTGCCTGCTGCGGGCGGTACCTGGGCGAGTTTGCCGCATCCGGAACCTTGGGCGCGCCCACACCGCTGGCTCTGATGCGCTCGCGGTTCACCGCCTTCGCCCTACACGATGCGCCCTACCTGCTGGCAAGCTGGCACCCACATACGCGCCCCGCAGAGTTAACGCTGGATGAAACGCTGCGCTGGTACCGACTGGATATCCTGGGCTCTTCGGGCGGTCCCTTCGATGCGGCGGGCACGGTCGAGTTCGTGGCGTACTACCGCTCGGTTCCCGGCACGCCCGCCAAAGAACGCGTGAAAGGCACCATGCACGAAAAATCCCGCTTCGAGAAGGTAAACGGCATCTGGTACTACCTGGACGGTGAGGTCAGCTAAATTCCTCCCGATCGGGTAGCATGGCAGAAATATTCCTCTTATGGTATGTTTTTGCCATGATGTCAGTTGCGGAATATGCCCAGCACGCCGGGGTGAGCCCCCGAAGCGTGCGTGCACGCCTTGAACGAGGATCTTTGAGTGGACAAAAAATCGCCGGGCGGTGGATGGTTTCAGATAACCCGCACGAGCATCACTCCGCACATGGGCGCAAAATCTCGATGTCATCCTTCAATCAACTTGCCGCCTATCTTGACGGTAACAGTGCATCCCTTACCCCCGATGCACGCCGCCGTGCCAAAGAACGTGCACATAACCTCTCCGAACGTGGGGTAGAAGCTCTTAGGCAGTATGCAGTGCGTGCAGATGCGAAACTTCAATTCTATGCTGTGCCTTCTGCTGACCTGCATGACTTGATGGACGAACGAACATTAGCGCTTACGGGTGTCAGCCACGAATATTCGGAAATTTACGGGGCTACCGTAGAAGCATATGTGACTCCCCACAATCTCGAATCCCTGAAATTTATCTACGCACTGCGTGAAGTTCCGGCACAGGATGCCAACGTTATTCTTCGCGCAGTCAAAGAGTTGCCTAAGATTCGCCCCTTGCACGTTGCGGTTGACCTCCTAGTTTCCAAAGACCCGAGAAGCGAGCGGGAAGCGGAACGTCTGGTGAAAGGACTCATAAGCCGTGCCTGATCAGAAAACGGTGAAAATCCCAGCCCAGGGCGCAGAGCTTGAATCCTGGCTACATTGTGAGCTTCCTTGATGAAAGTCTCAAAAACTAGTCCTGCGTTTGCTATATTTATGCCATGAGTGACGTTATCTCGCAGGAATCTTTCGACGAGCTCGCCCTCTATTTCAACGGGGGAGGGCACCTGCTTGCCCCGGATGCGCGCCGCATCGCTGCTGAACGCGCCCGCATCCTCTGCGCCCACGGGCTCGATGCACTCCGGCAGTACACGCACCGCACCGGGATGACTGCGCACTACTACGTGGCACCCTACGATACGAGTGACCTGCTGCGAACGGGTGCGGATGCGCTCGCGCTCACCGGGGCTCGGCACGAACTTTCGGGGATGAAAACCCCTCTAATAGACGCCTACATTCTGCCCAGTGACCTCACAAAATTTGCCCCGAATTGGATCCTGGAACCTGCCCCACCCGAGCGGGCGAACGTGATTCTGCGCGAGGTTTTTACCCTTCCGCGGGTGCTGCGCCTGCATGTGGCGGCAGACCTGCTGCACGCCTGCGATATTGGCGCGGTGGATGAGCGCGCACAAGAGGTGGCCGAGCGCATTATGAAAGAATTATGCCGCCCAAGCGAACGGTAGAATTCTTGGTTTAACCTGAGCCAGCCCGCGCCGTCTCTGAAAAGAGGGCGCGGGCTGGCTCGCATTCAAACGCGTTGTCTGCGTGTATAGGTGCGCTGAATTGGGTCTACCTGAAAGTAAACCCATGCGAAGAATACCAGGAAAAACGGGTGAAATTGTATACCTGCAGCCGTGAAATTTCTGACGTTTTCGAGCGCATATCTACACCCCCATAGGTGTATAAAAAGGCTCTTTTTGAATAAAGCGTAGTTTTCCGCCGCTTCTCTTCAAAAAGAGCCTTTTTATACCCGATATAGACCCGGGATTTCAGTAAACGCTAGTGCGTGAGACCGTTGATAATACCCATGCCGAAGTAGATAACGAACACCGCCGACACCACGTACATGAGCCAGTGCACCTCGCGCCCGCGACCCTGAACCAGGCGGATAAAGGCGTAGGAGACGAACCCTGCACCAATACCATTAGCGATAGAGTACGACAGCGGCATGAAAATAATGGTCATAAACGCGGGGATGCCCAGGCCCCAATCTTGCCAGTCGATATGCACGGCCTGGCGCACCATCAGGAACCCAACAACCACCAGCGCGGGGGCGACCGCCTCAAAGGGAACGATCGTCACTAGCGGCGAGGCGATAATCGCCACCAGAAACAGCACGCCGGTTACGATATTCGCCAGACCCGTGCGGGCACCCTCACCAATACCGGTTGCCGACTCCACAAAAATCTGGTTCGCGGAGCCGGATGCGCCGCCGCCGACCACGGAACCGACCGCATCCACGAGCAGCACCTCGTTAATGTTCTCGACCTTACCATCCTTATCGATGGTGCCCGCTTCGGTTGCTAAGCCCACTGAAACGCCCATGGCGTCAAAGAAGACCGAGAGCAGAATAGCGAACACCAGCAGCGATGCGCCCAGCACGCCAATAGCGCCGAACGCGCCGAATCGTGCAGACCCGATAAGCGAGAAATCGGGGGCTGAGAAGGAAAAATTATTGAGCGCGGGAACGTTGAGCGACCAGCCGGTCGGGTTTCCTTTGCCGCTGCCGATATGGAAAACCGCCTCTAGGATGATAGACAGCGCGGTAGATGCCACCACGCCAATGAGGATAGCGCCGCGCACATTGCGGATAAACAGGGCGATGGTGAGGAAAAGACCGAAAATAAACACGAGAGTAGGCCAGCCAAGTAGGTGACCACCCACGCCGAACGAGACGGGAACGGTAGTTCCTGCGGCATCCGGCATGCGGCGGATGATCCCGGAATCAACCAGTCCGATAAAGGCGATAAAGAAGCCGATTCCCGCCACAATTGCGGTTTTGAGGCTCTCGGGGACCGCCTCGAATACGGCGGTGCGGAAGCCGGTGAGGACCAGCACGGTCATAATAAGACCGGCGATAATCACCAAGCCCATAATATCTGCCCACGTCAGCCCGGGGGTGGTTGCGATCGTGGACGCCAGCAGCGCGTTCACACCCAGTCCCGCCGCCATCGCGAAAGGCTGCTTAGCAATAACGCCCATGAGGATAGTCATCACGCCGGCGACGAGTGCGGTGACCGCGGCAACCTGCGGCACGCCAAGGATATTTCCCGCCGAGTCTGCGCCGGTGCCGATCACCAGGGGGTTGAGGACGACGATGTAACTCATAGCGAAGAACGCGGCGAGACCGCCACGAATCTCGGCTGAAATAGATGAGCCTCGTTCAGTGATTTTGAAGTAACGGTCCAGTGCGCCGCCCGATGCGTTGGGCTTGTGTGCCTGGGGAGCCGCGGTGTTCTCAGAAGACATTCGTGAAAATCCGTAGATACTCTCGTAGGATGCGTGCGCGGGTTTGCGCCGCAATAAGAAAAGCGCCCAACCCTTATGGTGGGTGTGACGCTTTTGTTACCACATTATTCTATGACGTTTAACCCTCAATGCGCTACTGACAGGAAATTCTCAGGTCTTTAGCGGGGTGCGGGGATGTATATCCGCCTTTAGGGGTAAAAATGGGTGATAAAAAGAGCCTTGATCGTGACTAAAGTTTTCACGATCAAGGCTCTTTTTACGATGGGAGGGGGAGAGAGAAAGATGCTCTAACGCATCCACCCCTCAATCAGGCCCATTCCGAAATGCACCGCAAACACCGCCGAAACCACGTACATGAGCCAGTGCACCTCGCGTCCGCGACCGGTCGCCACACGGATAACCGTGTACGAAATAAACCCGGCACCAATACCGTGCGCAATCGAATACGACAGCGGCATGATGACGATCGTCAAGAAGGCCGAAATTCCCAGGGCAAGATCGTTCCAATCAACATTAACCGCCTGGCGCACCATCAGGAACCCGACGAACACCATTGCGGGGGCGACCGCCTCAAAGGGGACAATCGTCACCAGGGGAGAGAGGAAAATAGCGCCCAGGAAGAGCACACCTGTCACCACATTTGCCAGACCTGTGCGGGCACCCGCGCCAATACCGGTTGCCGACTCCACGAATACCTGGTTGGTTGAGGTTGAGGTGCCGCCACCGGCGACCGCGCCCAGCGCATCTACCAGAAGCAGACGGTCGATGTCTTCGATCTTGCCGTCTTCATCGATAGAACCGGCTTCGACTGCCATACCCATGATGGAGCCCATCACATCGAAAAACGCCGAAATGAGGATGGTAAACACCAGCAGAATTGAGGCCATTGCACCCAAAGAACTGAAGGCGCCGAAAAGATCTGCGGAGAACAGAAGCGAAAAATCGGGCAGACCAAAACCGCTGCCGTCCCAGGTGGGTACATTGAGCGACCAGCCAAGCGGGTTAGCCTGCACGCTGCCGGAGGGGGCGACCGCCTCCAGAATAAGCGAAAGTGCCGTGGATGCGAGCATGCCGTAGAGAATAGCGCCGCGCACCTGACGAACATACAGAATAATGGTCAGGAACAACCCCACAATAAACACGAGAGTGGGCCAGCCGAGCAGATGCCCGTGAACACCGAACACGACAGGGGTTGAGCCGGTCTCTGCACGGCGAATAATTCCGGCGTTCACCAGCCCAACAAAGGCGATAAAGAGTCCGATACCCACCACGATTGCGGTTTTCAGGCTTTCGGGCACGGCGTCGAAAACGGCGGTGCGGAAACCGGTCAGCACGAGGGCGGTCATGAGCACGCCCGCCCACACGACCAACCCCATAATCTGCGGCCAGGTGAGGTTAGGAGTCGTGGCTATCGTAGTCGCCAATAGTGCGTTCACGCCCAGTCCCGCCGCCATCGCGAAGGGGTGTTTGGCGTAAACGCCTAGAAGAATGGTCATCACGCCTGCAACAAGCGCGGTCATGGCGGCAACCTGCGGCACACCAAGGGATCGTCCGGATGAATCGGGCGTGAGGCCGAGAATAAGCGGGTTGAGCACCACAATATAACTCATGGCGAAGAAGGTCGCTAAACCGCCGCGAATTTCGGTGCTGATGGTTGAGCCACGCTCGGTAATGTTGAAGTAACGGTCCAGTGCGCCGCCCGAACTGCTGGGTTTAGGCGTCTGGGGAGCCGCGGTGTTCTCAGAAGACATTCGTGAAAATCCGTAGATACTCTCGTAGGGCGCGCATCCGCCGGTTGGGGACGCGCATAAGAAAAGCGCCAGCCGTGGGGCGTGACGCTCTTGTTACTACAACATTCTAGGGGGAATAACCCGTAAAAGGCTACTTCTTTGCGTGTGCGAATGATGGTCGCTTTTAGGTGGTAAGTTTTCCGTGAGGGCACCATCCGTGCTGTAGGCGAAACCCCGTCGGCACCCGCTCGCAACATTGCTAAGATAAGGGTTACCTAAGGATGATATGTGCCGCCTGGGAATTGGCGCTGGGCGCGCATCCTGAAGCATGAAGAAGGTTGTTATGAGTGAGTATCCAGCCGCAGAATCTCTGCCCGTTCGTCAGCGTTCCACGGTTAGTACCGACCGCCCGGCGCGCTATATTAAACAGCTTGGCTCACATATGGGCCGCAAAATTAGCACCGAGGAAATTCCTGGCGGATTGCGCTTAATCTTTAATCGCGACGGTATCTTTCGCGGGTATGGAGACTTGGTGGCCGATGATGCGAACCATGCGCTCATCATGGAGGTTCGCGCCGAAGACGACGAGAAAGCACAGAACCTTGCAGGCGTGCTGGAGCGTCACCTTGTGCGTTTTGGCGAGCGCGAAGAATTAGTTGTGGAATTCCACGCGGTCTAACCCCTATTCATTCCGCGAGCAGGTAGGATTTCGCCGAAAAGGTAGGATTTTCCTACCTGTTCGTGTCAAAAACCACCTGCTCGCGGGGCAATAAAACCCACCGAGACCGCATCGGTGGGTTTTATTGCGTTTTACGACGGAAAAATATTTTAAGAAACTTTACCCTGTAAATATGCAGGTCAGAAGAAAATAACAATTAGGGTTTTTATGGCTTTATGTGGTGTTCTATAGACTTTCGGGTTGCGCTGCAACCGCCTCACTGGCGAACCGGATGCGGAATACCCCGTCGAGAGTCGTAAAGTCGCTGCTGCCTAGCTGACAGCCGTTATAAAGTTCAGGATGCTCATGCTTCGCTTACCAAGGGGACCCGCATCGCCTGGGAGGCGATGCACCCTTAGGCGCTCGCTATGAGCATCCTGAACTTTTAGTGTGTTCTCGTAACGCAGGCGACGAATTTTGTGCTCGCACATATATTCCGAAGTCATGACAGGAATATTAATGATGGAGCCTTCAAAATCCTTGGGATAAAAACATGAAAAATGTGTCTTTTGAGTGGTTCAGCTCATGTTTCCTGCGTTTGCTCAGGCATGACCGCTAAAATAAGCAAGGATGTTAAGGCTAAGCTCGCCCTGTGGGTGAACTTTGAAAGGAAAAATACGTGTCTGAAGCTGCACGCCCGTTGCGCGTTGCCGTTATCGGTGCGGGTCCTGCGGGTATCTATGCCGCCGATCTGCTCACCAAATCTGAGGAAGTACGCTCTGGAGCCGTTGAGGTTTCTATCGACATTTTTGATCGTTACCCCGCGCCCTTTGGGCTCATTCGCTACGGTGTGGCGCCCGATCACCCGCGCATCAAGGGCATTATCACCGCCCTGCACAAGGTACTTGACCGCGGTGATATTCGATTCTTCGGCAATGTCGAATACGGTAAGGATTTGAACCTTGCCGATCTGCGCGAGCATTATGACGCCATTATCTTTGCGACCGGTGCTATTTACGATGCGCCCCTGCCTATTGAGGGTATCGACCTGGACGGTTCCTATGGTGCTGCCGACTTCGTCTCGTGGTATGACGGTCACCCCGATTACCCGCGCACCTGGCCGCTGAACGCGAAGGAAATCGCGGTGCTTGGTAACGGTAACGTGGCGCTGGATATTGCGCGTGTGCTCTCCAAGCACGCCGATGATCTGCTCGTCACCGAAATTCCCGAGAATGTGTACGAGGGGCTGAAATCTTCGCCCGTGACCGATGTGCACGTCTTTGGCCGCCGCGGCCCCGCGCAGATCAAGTTCACCCCCCTGGAGCTGCGCGAGCTCTCTCATTCCCGCGATGTCGATATTGTGCTCTACGAAGAGGACTTCGAGTTCGACGAGGCTTCGGATGAGGCTATTCAGACGAATAACCAGGTTAAGACCATGATGAAGACCCTCACCACCTGGCTTACCGACCAGGAGGAGGGCGAGCAGACCGCATCGCGCCGTCTGCATCTGCACTTCCTGCAGTCCCCGCACGAGATTCTGGGCGAGGACGGCAAGGTTGTGGGCATCCGCATGGAACGCAATAAGCTTGACGGTAAGGGCGGTATCGAGGGCACCGGCGAGTTCGTGGACTACCCCGTGCAGGCCGTGTACCGCGCGATCGGTTACTTCGGATCTGAGCTGCCTGAGGTTGGCTATGACGCTGATAAGGGCGTGATTACTAACGTTGAGGGCCGTGTGGTCGATGAAAACGGCGAGCACGTGCCCGGCCTGTACGCTACCGGGTGGATTAAGCGCGGACCGGTGGGTCTGATTGGCTCCACAAAGGGCGATGCACTTGAAACCATCACCCACCTGTTGGAGGACCGCGAGAACCTGTACACCGCTGCCGAACCGGATGCTGACACCTTCAGCGATTACCTGGATTCTAAGGGCATTCGCTATACCACCTGGGAAGGCTGGCACCGTCTGGACGATCACGAAAAGGCGCTCGGTGCAGCATCACAGGATGCGAAGGGCGAGCCACGTGAGCGTGTGAAGGTTGTTGACCGTGATGAGATGATTCGTATTTCGCGCGGCGAGTAATAGCTGTACGCAGCGATTTTCTGCGGTACATGAGCCGCAATGAAGAATCCCCGCCGGGTCTTCGGCACAGCCCGAAACCGGCGGGGATTTCTTGTATCAAAATCATGGTGTGCGCGTGCGCGCGGCATATTCTACGCCTTTTTGCTGAACCTGTGTAGGGGATGCGCGGCGCTTACCCGGTCATTTCGTGCTGTTTGCGGGGGTTATTCAGAAAAATTTTGAGAAATTTCTGGTGACTATAAAATACGTTCTGACTAGTAACTATGTAGGTGAGCAGGGTATCTTAGAAGGGGGAGTGCGGCGGGTATGAAGAAGTTTTTGAAGAATTCGGCTTGCACGGCTTAAAAATCTGTCATAGACTAGTTGAGGTTCGAACGACGGGATGAAAAGAACCCGTTCGCATCGACTGGGCCCCCATCGTCTAGCGGCCTAGGACGCCGCCCTTTCACGGCGGTAGCACGGGTTCAAATCCCGTTGGGGGTACTTGCAAATCCTCAGATTTGCAAAGCCATGTTGAAGAAGCAGATTATACCCCTGCCGAATCCAACAAGGCCCCGTAGCGCAGTTGGTTAGCGCGCCGCCCTGTCACGGCGGAGGTCGCGGGTTCAAGTCCCGTCGGGGTCGCTCTGGCCGCGTGATTCAGGTGAAGAAATTCATCACGAAGACGCGGTCGTTGCGTATCTGCTTCGATGCGCAAGGCTCTGTAGCTCAGTTGGTAGAGCGTGCGACTGAAAATCGTAAGGTCACCGGATCGACGCCGGTCGGAGCCACAATCCGCCCTCCAGGCTTCTACAGTGGGGGCGGATTTTTTCTTTAACCGCGCCCTGCTCTCAAGCCTGCGTATTCTATGTCTTGTGCATTATATTTTGTGTGCCCGCATCCTTTTTCTGCTAAAGGAACCTTGATCTCAAGAAAGAGTATTTTTCGCTGCTTTCTTGAAATCAAGGCTCTTTTTGCGCCGGGGAAGAGGAGAGTAGTAGCTGACAGAGCGGTAAACACGCCGGTTCGTTTCAATTTCCTGGAATTTCCGTTAGGGTGGAGACGTTGTGCTATTTGGACAACACCTGTACACACGGCGGCAAAACCGGCGCATACGGAAGAGATCGAATGCCAGCATCCACTCCCCAAGACACCATACCGTCGAACTCCGCGCAGGCAACACGCACCGCGGGAATCGAATTCTCCCAGGTCACCAAACGCTACGGCGCTAACACCGTGGTCAATAACCTGACTCTGAGCATCCCCGCCGGTGAAACCACCGTTTTCGTCGGTTCCTCAGGAAGTGGTAAAACCACCACCCTGCGCATGATCAACCGCATGGTCGAGCCACAGGAAGGCGCAGTCACTATCGGCGGGCAAAATATTGC
The DNA here is from genome assembly GCF_001809115.1 of Rothia sp. HMSC071F11. Lineage (NCBI taxonomy): Bacteria > Bacillati > Actinomycetota > Actinomycetes > Micrococcales > Micrococcaceae > Rothia > Rothia sp. HMSC071F11. The sequence goes on along the minus strand of NZ_KV795763.1, from coordinate 123,587 downwards.
AGATCAAGACCCCTACAAGCTGCGCCGATCCATCGGGTACGTCATGCAAAGCGGCGGGCTGCTGCCGCATCGTACCGTGCTTGAGAACGTTATGACCGTGCCCCTGTTGAACGGCACCTCCAAATCGCAGGCGAAAGAACGCGCTCTTGACCTTCTGGGCACCGTGGGTTTGGATGCGTCCCTAGCGCAGCGCTACCCGGCTCAGCTTTCCGGCGGGCAGGCACAGCGCGTGGGAGTCGCGCGGGCGCTCGCGGCGGATGCCTCTATTTTGCTCATGGACGAGCCATTTTCTGCGGTCGATCCGATCGTGCGCACCGAACTGCAGGAAGAACTTTTGCGTCTGCAGGGTGAGCTGCATAAGACCATTGTTTTCGTAACCCACGATATTGATGAGGCCCTATTCCTCGGCGATAATATTGCGGTCTTCGCCCCCGGCGGCAAGCTCGCCCAATATGGCGCTCCCGAAGAGATCCTGACGAATCCCGCTAATGATTTTGTGGAATCTTTCGTTAGCCAGTCCGTGGGTGCCTTGCTGCCTGCCGATGTGATGCGCCAGGTGCGGTATATTCGCCGCGAACGCTACCGCCGCACACGCGAAGCCGCAGTATCGGGCGAGGGCGCCGCATCAACCTCTGGGCGGGGATAGTATGAACCTGTTGCTGGCAGATTCGATGCACTGGGACTGGTTGGGAAATAACATCCAGCGCGTCCTTGATTTGACCCTCAATCACCTGTACCAGGGCATTATTCCGGTACTTGTGGGAACCGCCCTGTCGATTCCGGTGGCGCGGTATGCGAGCCGACGCCGCGCGCGGGAAGACGGCGCGAAAACCTACCGGAGTGGTGCGCACGCCCTGGTGCACGGCTTCGGGCTGCTCTACACAATCCCGTCGATTGCGCTCTTCGTGCTCATGCCGCTGATTCTAGGAACCAGCATTATTTCGCCGGTGAACGTGCTCGTGGCGCTCACGATCTACACGATGGCGCTGATGGTGCGTTCCGGGGTAGACGCTTTTAACGCGGTTCCCGAGCACGTAGTGGAGTCATCGCGCGCCCTGGGGTACACCCCGGCTCGTGCGTTTTTCACGGTGGAATTACCGCTCGCTTTGCCCGTGCTTTTTGCCGGTATCCGCGTGGCGACGGTGGCGAATATTGCGATGGTATCTGTGGGCGCGGTTATTGGTGTTTCTTCGCTCGGCACGCTTTTTACCGACGGACTAGCGCGTAGTATCCCTGCCGAACTTATCACGGGCGTGGTGCTCAGTGCTGCTCTCGCCTACCTCGCCGACGCGCTTCTTGCCCTCACGGCACGGCGCCTGACCGCCTGGAGGACCGCATGAATGTTATAGAACGCACCTTCGCTTTTCTGGGTGATGGCGCCAACTGGCAAGGGCCTCAGGGCATTCTTGCGCGCACCATTGAGCATCTGGGCATCACCGTGTTTGCGGTTGCGATTGCCCTGGTGATTGCCGTGCCTTTGGGGCTGTGGGCTGGGCATACTCGCCGCGGCGGGCACGCTCTGCTGGGGGTTACCGCCGCTTTGCGCGCTCTGCCCGCCCTGGGTTTGCTGACTCTGCTGGCTCTCTGGTTTGGTGTTAACGCGATTCCACCGCTCGTGGTGCTCGTGATTATCGCGGTGGCGCCCCTGCTGGCGCATACCCTTGAAGCCGTGACCGGGATTGATCCGGATGTGGTGGATGCGGCACGCGCCCAAGGCATGACCGAAGGGCAGATTCTTCGCCGGGTTGAGATTCCTCTGGGTCTTCCGGTGTTTATGGGTGGTCTGCGCAGCGCGGTGCTGCAGGTGATCGCGACGGCGACTATTGCCGCCTACATTAATGGGAATAACCTGGGCCGGTACCTTTTTGATGGGCTCGCGGTGCGGGACTATCCGCGTATGCTCGTGGCGACCCTGCTGGTAGCTGTGCTCGCCTTCGTGGTGGATGCGATTATGGCCCTAGCGCAGCGAGCCGTGACCCCCGTTCCATTGCGGGGTGGAGGCGCATCCAAACCTCATGGGCAACCGAAACACGAGAGCGCGCTGGATGCGGCAAACTCGCACACGGAAGGGGCGCACGCATGAGCCTGGTACATCGCCGAAACACGAACGATCGTTCTTTTCTTTCCGGAAAGAGCGCGAAAAGCCACGGAACGGCGGAGACTGGAATGGCACGCGGCGTTACCAGGCGGCGGGCATTGGGTGTCCTCGGTGCCTTCGGGACGTTAGGAGCGCTGAGCGCCTGCGGGCTGAGCGGCGAAAACGTTTTCGGCGGTGAACACGACGGTATTATCGTGGGGTCAGCAGCGTTCGCAGAGTCGCAGATTCTCGCCGAAATATACTCCCAAGCACTAAATAAAAACGGGTTTAAATCGAGCACCCAGCTGGGGATTGGCGCGCGTGAAGCCTACCTGGGGGCGCTCACCTCCGGGGCTATCGACGTGGTTCCCGAATACTCGGGCAACCTGCTGCTGTATCTTGACGAGAATTCCACAGCGCAGACTAAACAAGAGATTCTGCAGGCGCTCGGTGGGGTGCTGGATAAAAACCTCAAGGCACTGGATGCCTCGCAGGCGGAAAATAAAGATACCCTAGTCGTTACCCAGCAGACCGCCCAAAAATACAATCTGCACACCCTGGATGATATGGCGAAGGTCTGTACCGAACTGAAGATTGGTGCCGCTCCCGAATTTGCCGAACGCGCCTATGGAATTCCGGGGCTCAAAGATAAGTACGGGTGCGTTCCGGCGGAATTCGTCTCGCTTGCGGATGGGGGAGGGGCACTCACCGTCAAAGCCCTGCAGGATAACACCGTGCAGGTTGTAGATTTGTACTCGACCACCCCGGCAATTACACAGAACAATTTTGTGATGCTCGAAGACCCGAAGAATATGATTCCGGCGCAGCAGGTACTCCCCATTATCAACACCAAACGGGTACCCGAGGATGCGCAGGCGGTGCTGAACCGCATCAGCGCGGTGCTGACGACCGACGATTTACGCTCGCTCAATGACGAGGTATCCGGCGATAAGAAACTGGACCCATCCACGGCAGCGGCAAACTGGCTCAAGGATAAGGGGATGTTGTAGCCTTTCTTCCTTTCTGCGCTGGGTGCTGGATACCGCTAGGTTCTCGTGCTCAGAGAATATCCGGTTGGGGCATCCATTCCTTGGAATGCAAAGTAGCTTTGATCGTGAATAAAGCGTTGGCAATCCCGCTTTATTCATGATCAAAGCTCTTTGTGTAGGCGGTGTACTAGAGGTACCACAACTGTATACGCACGATGAAACACGTTCAAGAATGCCCCTAAATATCCTTGACCTTCAACGTTAAAGTAGATAGCCTTGATTGAAACTTCCGTAGTCCATGAAATGTGAATGCGTTCACGGAATTAGAGCGCGGATACACCAGTGATCGCTGCTTATACGGAAGATGTCATGCCTGATCAAGCCTCAGTTAAAGAGGCGCAGCGCATTACCCATCTGCTTCGGCGTGGGCAGAGTGCGCTCGTGAGCATCACACCATCTGAAACTACACACTTCCGGGGGAGTTCCTGATGTCTGAGAAATATGAAGCTTCAAAAGAAGACGTGCACTTCGATAACGGCAGAGCAGACCAGCTGATGCGTCAGCTGCGTGAAGCCTCCGAATATTTGCACACCACGGACTCCACCCAGCGTTCAGGCGCTCGCGATCAAGCGATGACCGAATTTGCCGGACCATACGCGGATCTTTTCTCGCACAACACGGAAACTGCTCTTCGCGATGGAAAACGGCTGGGCGATGCGCTCTCCGATGCCGCCAATGAGCTTCAGAAATATAAAGAGCTTGCCCGTCTAGAGCAAGAGAACCGGCAGAAAGTCCGTGACTGGGAGAAACGTAATCCGATTGAGCAATTTACTGATTGGTTACAGAGTAAGCAGTCCCCCGATATCAACAGGACTGGACCCAGTTTACGCACACCGCCGCCAGCGACCGAGAACTCTTCTCAAGGAGGAGAAGGCAAGGGCGGCTCTCTCCTGGAAACCGTCTCTGATATGGTGATGGATACGCTGGATCCGGCTAGGAAAAATATTAAGGTGGGCGGCCCGGGCGTCTCAATGACTTCTGCCATCCCCGATAATCTTGATGTCTACTTCAATCAAGCGCGCACCCTGAGTGAGGACTTGGGGAAGAAACTTGAAAGCATCCAAAAGGAATACCAGGGGTTTATGGAAAATACCTCCTGGGGTCAGTTCGATATTATGGGTCTGCTCAAAGCAACGGGTGACTGGGCTGGCAAAAATATGGAGGATGCATCCTTCGTACACGTGATCGCTGAGGCTTTCCGTCAGGCAGGCGCCTCCGGCAATATGGTGGCGACCTACGATAGCTCTATGGTGGAACAGCTTCTAGCGAGTGCCGGTGTGAAGGCACAAGAACGAGGTGAACTCGATATTCCCGCTGCAACTGTTGCGGGCGCAACGCTCTCTTCAGGATATGTAAACGACCCCGTGAACGCTGCTACCGGTAACTTTATTGAGGAAGAGCTCGACCTTTCCTTCCCCGGTACTGGTTCGGGTACTTTGCGCCTGGAACGGATGTACAACAGCTTGGCGGTTACGCATCCTGATGAAATACCTTCGGGTGTTTTTGGTCCCGGGTGGGCATCCACATTAGACCAGCACATGGAATTTACCGCTCAGGAAGCCCGCTGGCACACCCACGATGGTCGTATCCTCTTCTTCGCCCGCGAAGGTGAGGGGTATGCGCGATGCACCCACGAACCCTGGTGGCTGGAGAAGGTGACGATTGGGGCGGATCAGTACGAGCGTTTTGCACAGCTTCGTGATGAGGCGTATTCCCAGGCGAAGACTGGTACCGCTGGTTCCTCGGCGCCGTTCTATTGGGTGGTATCTAACGCTAAACACCATCGGATTTTCTTCACTCCTGCCGGAGATTGGGCGGGTACCGTTGAAGGGCATACGGCAAATACGGTAATTGCTTGTCGAGATGATCAGAACCGGATCGTGGAACTTGTGCATCCGGTTACTGAACGCGGTCTTTACGTGCTATACGGCGAAGACTCGAATGATTCGACCGTACCCCAACGTCCTGTGGCTGCTTACACCTACAACACTCGCGGCGACCACGCTGGCGAAGAGCTTGCCGTGGTGGAGTATACCTACGAAGGCGAACACTTGGTATCGGCGACCACGAACGCCGGAACGCGCGCATACTCGCATACAGACGAAGGGCTAATCCGCGAAGTTACCAACGTTAACGGTCACGTTGAGGTGACAAACACCTACGATGATTCCGGACGAGTAATCCATCAGCTTACCGAATATGGGCGTGAAGTCTCATACACCTACGCTCAGGGGCTGATGACTATTGTCGCTGACGCTGAAACGGGCGAGAACCCCAACATCTGGCGCAGTGATGAAAAGGGACGCTTAGTCGCACTGTCTGCGGCGGACGGCAGCAAACAAACCATGCGATATGATTCCTGGGGCAACCGCATTAGTGTGACGGGGCGTGATGGCTCTTTGACCACGCGGCGTTTTGACTCGCGCAGCCGCATAACCCGAGAACGCACCCCCGAAGGCGCGGATTACACGTATGCTTGGGATGATTATGACCGTCTGACAAGTATTTCAGTGCGGGATGCACGTGACCGGCGCAACTTGGGCGAACCGACCACGATAACCTATGAGTACGATGATACGGCGAATCCGAACCCTAACGCGGTGACGGATGGTACCGGCGCAACCACGCGTTTTGACTGGAACGAACGTGGTAACCTCATCGCACAGATCGATCCCAGCGGTGTACGTACCGATTTCACGTATGACTCCCACGGGGATCTTGTGGCTATCACCAATGGTGCGGGTGATACTACTCGCCTTGTACGTGATGAGTTCGGGCGCGTTATCAAAATTATTGATGGTCTTGGGTATGAAAATACACTGACCTACAGCAGCTCGGGCGTAGTAACCGCTATCCAGAACCCAGAAGGTTCCCGGTGGAAGTTTATCTATCCGACCTCTGCTGAAAGTGACACTCCAGCGCTCGTACGGAAGGCGCAGCAACGCGATGGTGCAGAACATACCCGCGGTTTCATTCCCTCAGCGGTTATCGACCCCGAGGGGAATAAAACCCACTTTACCTATAACCAAGGCGGCGATATCGTATCTGTGACCGATCCTCTGGGGCGCGTAACTCGGGCGGATTACGATACCTGGGGCAACCTTGCTCGCTACGTAAACGCTTCGGGCGGCACCTGGGAATACACCTGGGATGGGCTATCGCAGCTGAGCAGTATCACGGATCCCACGGGCGCTACTACTCGATACACCTATGACCTTGCGGGTGAAATTTCCAGTGTCACAGACCCGACCGGTGTGAAAGCAAAACGTTTCGTGCAGCGTAAAGGCGGTCTTGAACGTACTATTGCCGCTTCTGGTTCTTCGTTCAAACGGCTTGATGTGCTCGGGCGCGTAACCACCGAGGGAACACAGACCAGCCGCGGCCAAGAACATGTGGAAGACCTGGTGACCTATGATGCCGCTGGTCGTCCCGTAGAAATTTTGGATGCCTCCGGTGGCTTGACACGCATCAAACGCGATAAAGCTGGGCGCCCGCTGCGTGTAGTATCTGCCGCAGGTCGTGTTGAGACCTACGAATATGATTCCGCTGGACGTACAACAATGCATGCCGTTGGCCTAGATACTCCTAAACGCATTCCTGATGCCGAAGGAGTACTGCGCGAGGCAGAACCCACACGCTGGGCGGTCACCCGGTTTGAATATGACGCCGCATCTCAGCTTGTACGGCGTATCAACCCCGATGGCACCGAAGAAAAAACCGTCTATGATTCGTGCGGTCGTGTTATTCGTGTAGTTTCAGGTGCGCGAGTTGCCGCCTATGAGTATGACCGATGTGGTTGTATCACCTCAGTCCAAGATACAACCTACGGTCGCCGCACCTTCGCGTACGATGCTGCCGGGCAGATAGTCCGTGTGACGGATGGTCTGGGGTATCGCACCCACTTCTCATACACCGAAAACGGACAGGTGGCGCAAGTTATGGACGCTACCGGTCAGATTACCGCCTACGAGTATGATGCTATGGACCGGGTAACCCGCGTGACGCGAGGCACCGGCACATCCCACGAGATCGTGGAAGAGTACGCCTACGATGCCGCTGGTCGTCCCACCCGTTACTTTAACGGTCTTCAAGATTATGCATACGCCTATAACTACAAGCGTGGCGGTAACCTCAAGAGCGCCAGCTGCAACGGTGTGCTGCTCGCCGAATACGGGCGTGAACGCGGGGATCGTGAGCTATGGGTGCGCGATTATGTAACCGCGCAGGAACTCGATCCTCAAGCGCCCGAAGGTTCCTACCTTGAGCATCGGTATGTGTATGATGCCCGAGGATTCCTCATCGAACGATCCCGCACGGGTGTTATTGGCGCAGAAACGAACGAGAACTTCCACAATTCTGCGGATACTGACGCGAAAGCCCAGAGTCTGAGCACTTTCGTTTCGACCGGCGCTTATACGCTTACGTTCGAATACGATGCAGACGGCTACCGCACCATGATGGTTACCCCGTACGGCACCGAACAGACCGTTTATGACGGTGCCGGTCATGCTGTACGTCGTGAAGCATCGTCCTCTCATAACGACGAGATGACGGTTGCGGAGTATTCCTACGATGTGATGGGGCGCCTAGTGCGTGCGCAGCTGGGTGATACCCTTTCCACCTGGGAGTTTGATGGCGACTCTGGTTTGGTGTCTTCTTACACCCGCACCGCGTCTCATCACAGCGGGAAAGACGCGGAACATGCCCCTCATACGGAACGAACTGAAATTATCCGTGACCGTGAAGGCCGGATTATCGGGCTCGATACCGAAAACTCCCTGGTTATGTATTCCTATGATGCCGCTGGGCAGCTGACGGGCGCTCGCCAGGGTGAACGGGAGTTTGAATGGACTTTCGACGCTGGGCTTATGGTTCGTGAACGTCTGTACCGCCGCCCCACTGAGCCTGAAACGCGGGGGAACAAACAGCAAAGCTCTGAGCGCGTTTTGCTGGGTGAACGTACGTTTAGGTATAACGAGCTCAATCAACTGGTTGAGATTATCGCTCGCGAGAGTGTGGACACTGATAATCCTCTGGAAACGGTGACAACTTACGGTTACGATGCCGCTGGGCGCCGTTCTCAGGAGACGGTAACAACAAGCCAGGGCGCCCGTCGAACACGTGAGTACTCGTGGGGTGTGTGGGATTCTCTTGCTGCCGTTACGGATAACGCCGTGGCAGGGCACTCGACGGAAGCATACTCTCATGTGCGCTTGGTGACGGATGCCGTGGGCGATCTTGCTCAGGTGACGGGGCTTGACGGTCGGTCCGTGCCTTTGCTCTGGGACCCAACCGCACCGATTCCTCAGATTTTGGGTGCCGGTTCTGTTCCTGCACCCGGTCATGACGGTGGGTTCTCGCAGGTGAGCGTTCCGGGCGGGTTTAACCCGTGGGGCGTGGGAGCTCCCTCACAGCAGGAACCTTGGGGACAGGCTCCTTCCGTGGTGGAGTCTCTTCTTCCTCAAGGCTTCGCCTTTTCGGGTGCCGGTAGCGTACATGTTGCCGGTCTGGACGTCATGGGTGTGCGTACCTTCGATGCTGCATCGAAGCATTTCCTCTCGCTCGACCCGCTTGAATCGGTCCCAGGTACCGGCTGGTTTGCAGACTCGTATTCCTTCGTTGGCAATAACCCCGTGGGTCTCATGGATCCTTGGGGCACGCGGCCCGTGTCGATTGAGGAATACGATAAGTATTTGGAGCATGCAGAAGAGCGCGGTCGGTGGAAAGCATTTTTTACTGTGGTAGCTGTGGTTGCCACCGTAGCTGCGGTAGCAGTGACAGGACCGGTGGCGGTTATTGCGTTGGGCGCGATTGCTGGTGCAGCTTCCGCTGCATCATCGGCGGTAGATAAGGTCGGACCTGATGGTGGTATTGATTGGGGTGCTGTCGGAAAAGACGCTCTCATCGGCGGTATAGTGGGTGGAGCCACCGGTGCCGCAACAAAGATCCTTTCGGTGGGTCGTGGAGGTTTCCTCTGGGAGAAAGGACAGGTTGCCCAGAAGGTTCAGGGATATCGTTTCTTGGCGAATAAAGCACCGGGTCGATGGGCAAATAAAACCATTGATAGTATCAAATCAAAAAATCCAGATATCTTGAAAAAAGAATATATCAAAGATCATACAACGTTCTTGGGGAAAGAAGGTGGTGAGATTACAGGTGATATGGTCTCGGGCGCGATTGAGGGGGCATATGACTATAGCAAGAACGCTGGGGACGACTGGAGTGTGCGTGGCATGATGCTGAGTGCTGCAACCGGAGGCACGATGAAAGGACTCGGATCTGGCATCAAGACAATCCCTAAAATGAAGCTTGATAGCACCGATTACACAAAGTTCCCCATAGTCCGTAATGCAAAAGAGGGGAGCAAATTGCAGCGCTGGGGTTCCGCTACCCTTAAGAATACGGCATCCGAAGGGCTAAATCGTATGGTCGATATTCCTCAGTCTGCAGCTACAGCTCCTTTACAGAATGAAATTCTGCGTAAGGACAGGGATGAATATATGGCAAAGCATCCAGGGGAAAATCCTGATGCCCGTAATCGTGCTCAGGTTAAGGATAAAAACGCGTGGGAGATTGCGAGTGATACAGCGGTGGATGAGTTGAAGAAGCAGTGGGATCCCAAAACCGTTGCCAAGTTTAATGCAAATATTAAGAAAGACTCTAAACCATCAAATAGTTCCAATTCTTCTAATACAATAGAAAGTCATAACGCAACTCCAGAGAGCACCTCAGAATAGGGATAAAAAGGAGTGATTCTACGTGGATAATGCATTTTTAGGTCCTATAATCTCTGCACTAGGTAGAAGTTTTCAGTCGAAACGTAATCGAGGGAAGTCTACAGGTAAAAAGAATATCCATCGGATGGGTTTTCTTCTTTTGGCTGCATACGGATTTTGGGCTGTTTCTCTTGTGGCATTAGTGTTATTTCTGTATTTTTATTTCCGTTTTAATCGTTTTGACGGTATATGTCAGGGAATTTTGATGTCATGTCCTGTAGCAGGTCTGTTGTTTTATGTGTGGTATCGGAATGCGTATGTGGAGATTACGCGTACGTATGTGTTGCGGCGTACTTTTCTCCGGTTTGTTGAAAAGGTTGAATATCGTCGTATTCGTGATTTTGGATACTATGAGCGGACGGATCGTGACAATAATTTTGAGGATGGATTATATATTGATGGTCCCTATAATGATGAAGGATATTTTGGTGAAGGGATAGAGCTTCATAGTAACTGGGTGAATATGTCGTATGTGTTGGGGCAGCTTGCGTTTCGTATTGTGAATGAGCGGTGGGCTGAGCCTGAGTCTGATGAGGATCAGAACTTGATTCAGGAGTATGTGTCGTCGGGTCGAGCGCGTGAGATTTGTTTGGAGCAAAGTGGTTTTGTTTTCCCTGAGAATGACAATAGTCCATACCGGGAAGGTAAGGAGTAATTTTATAGACGCACAAGATTACCTTACTGTCAATCCTTGCAATAAAAATGAATGAATAAAGGAATGTACGTCATGGAAGATTTTCAGCCTTCTAGAATGTCAAACGGTCTTAAAGCATATCTGTCGAAGAGTAGTCAGAAGAATGACCCAAGTAATTTTAAAGAACAGCGCATAAAACCTCTCGGTATCGCACAGATTCTGCTGAGTCTGCTGGGGATGTGCATTATGCTTTTTGCGTCCTCATATAGTTCTACGAACATATATATTTCTTTTGCCATTATGTTTGTTATTGCAATAATAGTTATTGGCATAACTTTAATTAATCTTAATACATACGTAATGATAACCCGAAGCTTTGTTGAAACTTGTACCTTCAAAGGGTATAAAAATAAGATAGAATATAAGAACATTACGGGATACAACGTCTATGATGACGGTTATGAAACCGGAATTGTTCTGCAGGGGAGCGGCAAAATAGTCAATAATGGGCGAGATATAAACTCTGTGCAGGCATCAAGCGTATGCGCCAACCTGGCCTATCTCCAAGCCCAGCTAACCTTCCGCATCCTGAATAACCGTTGGGCTAAAGCCCACTCTGAGGACGACCAGAAACTACTTTTCGACTACATTGACTCGGGCCGGGCGCAAGAAGTGTGCATGTCCCGCGGCGGAACCGTCTTTTCCAATGCGCAGGACGACCCTGCGCCTACGCACTAATTCTTCCGGGCGCATAAAAAGAGCCTTGACGATGAATAAAGAGTTGGAAATCCCGCTTTATTCATCATCAAGGCTCTTTTGACGGTTTGACGGTCGGAGAAACTGGAGAGGGGAGAGGACTCTAAACGGCCGGGAGTTCCGTGAGGGAGAGGCCCACCCGCAGGTCACCGAGCGCATCCGTCAGGTATTCGATGCCAGCCTCTAGGGAATCCAGCACATCCTCGCCCGCGCTAGAGACCACCACCGACGTCACGATGCGCCAGCCAGCCTTACCCTTCGATGGCACGCTGAACCTGCCTAACCCAACATCCTGTGCTCCCTCATGGCTCCCGGCGAGCGCCACCTTGCCCTGCCCGGATGCGGGCACCACGCCCACCGTAAACCCGCCCGCATAGTAGGGGCGCGCAAACCCCAGAACCGGGTCAATCGCGTGCCCATCGGCGGAATCGTCATGAGTGAGGGAGCCCAAGAAGGTGCGTACTGCATCCAAAATCTGCCGTTGGGATGCGCCGCCCGGCACCCGCGCCACATCAATCCGCACGCTCAGAAGCAAGTCAAGGTCGGCACGTTGGAAGGTTTCGGAGGGCATGTAATCAAAACTCATGCTCCCACTTTAACTGCGTTTTAAACCGCGAGCAGGTCATTTTTTGCCGAAAAGGTAGGATTTTCCTACCTGCTCGGACCAAAAAACCACCTGCTCGCGCATGTAACCATACCTGTAAATGCCCATGTAACCGAGCAATTAATCTGGCGAGCTAAGAAGAAACGATGGGCTCTTCCACGATCAAAGCCAACGATTCGTAGGGGCGCAGTGTAACCTCAACCTCGCGGGGATCGGAGCCGGAAACACCGCTAACCTGACTGAGCGGATTCTTGTAATTACACAAAAGCACCCGTGCAGACTGCGCTTCCGTCGGAGTTCGCGAGCCTTCACTGCCAGCTACCGCGTCCAGAACCTCGCCCGGCATGAACTCGGCAGGAACACGCACCGCCGTCTCATCCCCAAAGAAATTATTGAGCACCAACAGCCGCGTGCGCGTGCCTTTAGCGATATGTTCACGCAGGTACCCGAAGACCCGCTCATGGTCGAGCGCATAGGGCGCATAACTGCCCTCAGAAATCACCGGGTACTGCCCGCGCAGGCGAATCAGTTCGCGATAGTACGGCAAAATAACGCCGTCACGTTCCTCATCCGCCACCGAAATACCCGAGCCGGTTGCCGCATCCACACTGGGCGTGGGCGCCAGCCAGGGGGCGGCGGTACCAAAACCAACCGCGCCGCGTTCCCCACCAGAACCAGACTCCCACTGCATGGGAACACGCGAATTATCCCGTGCCTTGGCGCGCACAACCTCAAGCGCCTCGCCCTCCGAGAGACCCCGCGCACGCAGGGTCTTAAAAGCGTTATGGGCCTCAACATCCACGTAGTCGTCAATCGAAGAATACACCGGGTCAATCATGCCGATCTCTTCGCCCTGATAAATATAGGGAGTGCCGCGCAGCAGGTGAATCACGGTCGCCAGCATGGTCGCAGATTCCGCCCGATACCGCTGAACGTCACCAAAACGGTTGAGTGCACGCGGCTGATCATGATTATTCCAAAACAGCGCATTCCACCCGCCGCCCGCCTGCATGCCCAGCGCCCAATCGTTGAGCAGACCCTTCAGCTCAGCAAAGCGGAACGGCACCTTCGACCACTTCTCGCCGTCCTCATAATCCACCTTCAGATGGTGAAAACTAAACACCATATCGAGCTCGCGATTCTCAGGGTTGGAGTAGCCCACGCAGTTCTCGATGCTCGTCGAAGACATTTCACCCACGGTCACGGTATCCCCATACCGCCCGAACGATGCGCGGTTCAGCTCCCGCAGACGCGTATGCACGATGGGCGTGTCGGTATACAGGGTCTTATCGACAACCCCGGCGGGTGCATCCTCAAGCTCTTCGGATTTGCCGATCACGTTAATGACGTCGAAGCGGAACCCGCGAACACCCTTGTCATACCAGAAATTGACGACCTTATAGAGCTCCTCACGCACGGCGGGGTTGTACCAGTTCAGATCAGCCTGTGTGACGTCGTAAAGGTGCAGATAGTACAGCGGTGCCCCCGATTCATCCCGATAAACCTCACCCTCCGTATCGGTGAAAGGCGCCCAGGCCGAACCGCCAAATTTCGATTCCCAATTCGTGGGCGGAACCACCGTGCCGTCAGGCTGAACCCGCCCCGGGCGAAGATAGAAATAATCCCAGTACTCGCGCTCGCCCGCCTGCGCCCGCCTAAACCATTCGTGCTCAGTCGAAACATGGTTGAGCACCATATCAAACATGACCCCGATGCCGTGCTCCCCAAATGCGGCGATCATCTCTTCGACATCCTCCATCGTGCCCAGCTCGGGGTTAATGGCGTAGTAGTCGGAAATATCGTAGCCGTTGTCGTGCTGGGGCGAGGCGAAGAACGGGTTGAACCACACCATGCCCACCCCCAGCGATGCTACATAGGGCACCTTCTCAATAATGCCGCGAATATCACCGGTTGGCCGCCCGTGCGCGGAATAGAACGACTTCGGGTAGATCTGGTAGATCACGGTGTTGCGGAAGGAGGCGGGGGAGTGAGGCATCTATACATCCAATGGAGAAGATAACGGGGGACTCCCGTGCGAGTCTTCGTGCGCTTGTGTAGCGTTTGTTCGCTAGCTGGCACAAATCACGCGGCGGGAGTTCTTACCCCACCAGCATAGGGGGCATAATAGACTCATTCCACGCTGCACGGGGATATATTCTCAAGGGGGCAAATCTGCCGCAGATCCGGCATCCTTGCCCGCCCCGCGGCATAAGGTGCGCGCCGCATCCACACTCACCCTTCGGCGTGCCACAGGCACAGCTCATGACCAAGCATCACGGCATGCCAACATATGAAACCAAAGTAACCCTTCGATGATTGGGCGCACGCCTGCGCGTAGAATCTATAGATGCATCACAACGGAAGGTAAAGACATGCCCGAATTACGCTCACGCACCTCAACTCACGGTCGCAATATGGCGGGTGCCCGCGCTCTATGGCGCGCAACCGGCATGGGTGATGATGATTTCGGCAAACCGATTATCGCGATTGCCAACTCTTACACCCAGTTCGTGCCCGGTCACGTGCACCTGAAAAATATGGGCGACCTAGTAGCTGGCGCTATTCGTGAAGCTGGCGGCGTGGCGAAAGAATTCAACACCATCGCGGTCGATGACGGCATTGCGATGGGTCACGACGGTATGCTCTATTCCCTGCCCTCACGCGACCTCATCGCCGACTCGGTCGAGTACATGGTGAACGCTCACCGCGCGGATGCGCTCGTATGTATCTCGAACTGCGACAAGATCACCCCCGGCATGCTCTTGGCAGCAATGCGCCTGAATATCCCCACAATTTTCGTATCGGGCGGTCCTATGGAATCCGGCGAGGGTGTTGAAGGCGTTGTGGAGCACCGCCTGGATCTGGTGGATGCGATGGTCATGGCGGTGGACGATTCCGTGAGCGATACCGCGCTTGCCCAGATTGAGAAGAACGCCTGCCCCACGTGTGGTTCGTGCGCGGGCATGTTTACCGCAAACTCCATGAACTGCCTGAACGAGGCGATTGGTCTGGCGTTGCCCGGCAACGGTACCACGCTTGCGACCCAGATCGCGCGTAAAGAGCTGTTTTTACAGGCGGGTAATCGCATTGTTGGTCTGGCGAAGCGCTACTACGAGCAGGATGACGAGTCAGTTCTGCCCCGTTCGATCGCCACCAAGGAAGCCTTCGAGAACGCTATGGCGTTGGATGTGGCTATGGGCGGTTCCACCAATACCGTGCTGCACTCCCTGGCTATTGCGCATGAGGCCGGCGCTGACTTCACGCTAGACGATATCGACCGTATTTCGCGTAAGGTGCCCTGTCTGGCGAAGGTTGCACCGAACTCTACGAAGTATCACATTGAGCATGTGCACCGTGCGGGTGGTATCCCCGCGCTGCTGGGTGAGCTGAACCGTGCCGGGCTGCTGCACAAGAACGTTCATTCTGTTCATGCGGATTCGCTGGATGAATGGCTTGCCGAATGGGATATTCGTTCCGGTACTGCGAGCGAGCAGGCTCACGAACTGTTTCTTGCGGCACCCGGCGGGGTGCGTACCACGCAGGCGTTCTCGACCGCGAACAAGTACGAATCACATGAGACGGACGCCGAAAACGGGTGCATTCGCGCTGTGGAGCATGCTTACACGAAAGACGGCGGTCTGGCGGTTCTGCGCGGTAATATCGCCCAGAACGGTGCGATCATCAAATCCGCCGGTATTGATGAAGAACTTTTCCACTTCGTGGGTAAGGCATTCGTGGTTGAGTCGCAGGATGAAGCCGTGTTTGAGATTCTGTCGAAGCACGTGAAACCCGGCGATATTGTGGTGATTCAGTATGAGGGTCCAAAGGGCGGTCCCGGCATGCAGGAGATGCTGTACCCCACCTCATACCTGAAAGGCCTGGGTCTGGGTAAAAGCTGCGCGCTCATTACCGACGGGCGTTTCTCGGGCGGTACTTCGGGCATTTCGATTGGCCACGTTTCACCGGAGGCCGCCGCCGGTGGCGCTATCGGCCTGCTGGAAACCGGCGACGAGATCGAGATCGACGTACACAACCGCATCCTGCGGGCGAATGTGCCGGACGAGGTTTTGGAGGCGCGGCGCAAGGCGAAGGGCGCCCTCCCGTGGAAGCCCACCAAGCCGCGCGAACGTCAAGTCTCGAATGCGCTGAAGGTTTACGGGATGCTGGCCGCCTCTGCCGATAAGGGCGGGGTGCGCATCCTCCCGGAGGGAATCTAGTCGCCTATTGATCGGGCATAGAAAGAGCCTTGATGTGAATAAAGCGAGTTTTTCGCCTCTTTATTCACATCAAGGCTCTTTTTAGCAGGGGAGAGCTGGCGCTACATTTCGAAGATGCGCACATCCAGCTCCGCAGCGAGCAGGGGCTCCCAGGTTTTGATAGCGGTACCGAAATGCTCGGTCGCCATATGCGCTTCGAGTGCCTGCTGTGACTCCCAACGCTCAATGAACGCGAAAGCGCGCGGTTCACCCGCAGGGGTCTCACCGGCGGCGGAGCCGAAATCGTAGCTGATATTGCCCGCATCCTTGCGCGATGCCTCGACGAGGGCGGGGGCGGATGCCAGGAATTCTTCAACGTGCTCGGGCTTGACCGAAACACCTGCATAAACACCAATCATGGGGCGCTCCTTACTCAATTAGATATACCGAATAACTCCAACCCTACACCGTCGTACAGATGCGCGCCAGAGCGGGGTAAAACCTCTCATTCACCGCGCATAATCCCCGCCAAGAAACGGTTTTAGCTTCCCTTTTTAAGGTTCTTCGCTGACTGTAAAATAACCTGTTCAACGTTTGCGCACAGACACCGGCGGGCATATAAAAGATAGTGGAACAATTCCTCACTACACGAAAGAAGGAGACTATGCGGCAAGGGGGTGTACACACGTGGGATTCTCACCGGCTCATATTAAACGGTGCACCCTAACCTGGGAGGCGCCAGACTACAGCACCTCATACCCAGCGGGCTATACAACTCGGGGCGTGGCTGTGATTGCAGTTGCCGAATACACCCGTAAGACCAAGGGGTACTGTTACAGCACCCTCACGGCTCTTGTCTATATTTCGCGTGAAAACGGTGAGCGCATCGTCATCAACCAGGAACCGGTGGTTGAATCGTGTATGCATTCGCTTCTTGACCCGTGCGATGTGGTGCACCCGAAAACTTTGGGGCGCATTGTGCTTAATGCCTGGGATGTTATTCCTTCGGATTATACGCACCACCTGGTGACGGTTGCCGCCGACCGGCACGATTTGAAGCTTCTTTTTCGTAATTGTGAACAGCTTAAGAAGGCGATGGAGTACCGGGCGTTTGAGAAGGTACTTGACCCTTACGATAACCATTCGCTGGGTGAGGTGCATGTGCGTCTTGCCGGTACGGATGCCGCCGAGACCATGCGCTATTTCCAGGATCGTGCCGAGCAGCTGACCGAGCAGATGATCGCTGATACGCTGGCAGAGGTTCCCGAAAATCAGCTCGTGGACTATAACGTGTTCACCGACTGTTCCTTTCGCGCCACCCACAATAAGAAGTATTTGCGCGGTGGGCGCATGGGCATTGCCGGGGTGAGCGAGGACGGCTTTTATTTTCACACCCACTATGATGCCGTGAATATTATGACCGGTGAGCTTTCGGCGATGCTCGCGGCGTTTCACGTGTTTTATCATGGCGGTCGCCGCCTGATTATTAACACCGACTCCTTGGGCGCGCTGACCTTTCTTCTTCGGCTGGCGCACAGCCGTTGGGCTTTCGATTATTGGGTGCGTGAGGGCGTGCAGGATGCCCGGGTTATCGCCGAGATGGAGCAGCTGACCGCGGCTATTCGGGCGCATCGGGTGATTGTGAAGCATGTGCCGGGCCATACTGGGCACGGTCTGCAGGAGAGCAGCGATTCGGTGTCGAAGATGCACCGCCATTTTCCGGGGCAGATCGTGGATAAGCGGCATACGGTCGAGTTCAACCGCCGGTGCGAGTCGATTATCATGGCCCTGTCGGGGTGCAAGAAGGCCGTGCGGCTGCCCAGTCCAGAGTGGCTGCAGATTAAACCCTCGGCGATACACACGGGAAATCGCATGTGGCGATAGGCTATATACTATATTTTTGGGTAGAAATGGACGACGCGCGATGCGTCCGCGACGGGTGCGGGCGATCGTGCGTTTTCTGCATTCGTGGGGAAAACTTCGCGGATATGGCGAATCGGTATAAAACCCCATGTCAGCTGGTCTTTCAGAGGCGGCAGAAGGTGCACTTGCACGCGGTTATCACCACAGCCGCAGGTACCGCTTCGAGAGCGCGGTCGTGGCGAATTTCCTCATGTTACGGGCGTTTCCAGTCCGAGTTTTACAGGAGCGATGACCAGAGTCGGCAGATATTTTCGGTGACTTTAATGCGCTGCGGGCGTGAGGACCACGGGCCGTAACGCAGCTCCGTGCAGATACTTTCGTAGGTTTTCGCAACGTTGGCGAGCGCATCCACCATAGCGGGGTCTGCGATAAAGGTTGATACTTCGAGGTTGAGCGAGAATGAGCGGGGGTCCATATTTGATGAGCCGATAAACGCCATTTCGTCATCTACATACATGAACTTGGAGTGTAGCACCGTGGGGCTGGGGTATTGCAGAATGCGCACCCCGGATTGCAGCAGCGTCTCGTAGTAGGAGCGCTGCGCCATATTGGGGAGGAACTGGTCGCCCTTTTCGCAGACGATCACGGTGGTTTCGATGCCCGAGAACGCTGCGTTGGTGAGTGCCTGCAGCAGGGTTTCGTCGGGTACGAAGTAGGGTGAGCAGATGGTGATGCGTTTTTCTGCGTTGTAGATCATGTAGTTGATCAGACGCAGGTTGTTTTCCGTCTCGAACCCGGGGCCGGAGGGAACCACTTGGGCGCGCATCGATCCTGGAACGTAGGGGATTTTCGCCTCAATTTCTTCGAGGATCAGCTGGTTTGTTTCGGAGTACCAGTCGGAGACGAACACGGCGTTGAGTTCTTCGACGATGGGACCGGTGCACGAGAAGGTGAGGTCTTTCCATTCCAGACCTTTACGCACGTTTTCTTTGAGGTCGTAGGAGCGGTGGATGGCGTTTTGCGAGCCCGAGAATGCCACTGCGCCGTCGATCACGAGGACTTTACGGTGGTTGCGCAGGTCGGGGCGCTGCCATTGCAGCCGCCAGGGTTTGATGGGCAGCATCAGGCGCCATTCGATACCCGATTCGTTGAGCATTTTTGTCAGCTGCCGGTATGAGGGGTATTTGCGCGAGCCGATATGGTCGATGAGCACGCGCACCCGCACGCCGCGTTTTTGTGCGGCGAAGAGGGCATCCCAAAGTATTTTGGAGGCTTCGTCATAGGCGGTGATGTAGAACTCGAAGTGAACGTACCGCTGGGCTTTGTTGACTTCCTGCGCCATGATGCGCATGGCTTCGTGGTTGTCGTTGTGCAGGGTGAAGGAGTTCCCGCCGACGAGGGGGAGCGAACCGAGCTTGTAGTTGAGTTGGCTGGCGACCAGGGTTGCTTCGTTGAGCCCGTCGGAGTCGGTGAGCTGCGGGGCGCCGCCGGTGGTCTCGCGGATCAGGTCGTTCATGGCGTGTTGCCGGGCACGCCGGTATTGCGGAAGGTGAGAGGACCCGAAAATCAGGAAGGCTAGGAACCCGATGAACGGGATGAAGAAAATAGCCATGAGCCAGCCGAGCGCGACCACGGGCTTGCGGTTGTAGGGCAGCCAGAATAGGGACAGCACACGGATGCTCAGGTCTGCGAAGAACAGAATAATCCTGAGCCAATCGGGTAGGAAGTCGAGGTATCCGGGTGAAAAAAAGTTCACCTTATTATTATGCCTAGCATCTTGTCTTCTGTGGGGGAGAGACAGGACACGCTGCGTCGCCTGCATAGTGCAGTTGTGCAAAAAATGCAGAAATGCAATAATTGCAGTTATGCAAAAATCTGAGCCGAGTCGCACCGAGACAAGCCTGCGTGAACGCCGCCGCGAACGCACCTGGGTGAACATTCACGAAACCGCCCTGCGCTTAGCCCGCCAGCACGGCATGCGCGGCAGCACCGTCGAAGACATCGCGGCGGAAGCCGGAATCTCGCCCCGCACCTTCTTCAATTACTTCGGAACCAAAGAGGATGCGGTGCTCGGCCTGCGCGCCCCCGCCATCACCGACGACCTGCTCGCCAGCGACCGGGCGCACGAAAACGACAACCTCATCGTGCGTATCACCCATCTGCTGCTGTACATCGTGCGGCACAGCTTCAACTTTGCCAATCACGCAAAATTCCGGGAGCGCATCGACGAATTCCCCGATTTTAGGCACCGGCTGAAGGTACACCATATCAACTGCGAACAGGTGCTCATTGACTATCTCAATACCGTCGATTGGGATGCCTTTAACGCCGCAGGAAGGCGCGGCCCTTTGATAACCCGCCCCGAAAATATGCCGCTGACAGAAACTGCCGAAGAACGCACCCGTGCCACGGTCCAGCTCGCATCCGCGGTGCTGCGGCAGCTGCACTTCACCAAGGATATTGCCGACGAAGACGAGGTCGAGCGGCGCATCCACAACACCGTCAAAACTTTTCAAGCCCTGCTGAAGGAAAACTAGGAATGACGTCGCACTCAGACAAAACCGCTGAAGCCACCACGGCTGAAGCTAAAAAACATCAAATAGCGCTCATGTTCTCCGGCCTAGTCATCGTGATGCTCATGTCGGCACTGAACCAAACCATCCTCGCGCCCTCACTGCCGACCATTGTGGGCGAACTGCACGGCGTGGAACATATGAGCTGGGTAATTGCCACCTTCATCCTGCTCTCCACCATCACCATGCCGGTGTATGGCAAACTCTCCGACCAGTTCGGGCGTAAACCCTTCCTGATTTTTGCCATTCTCTCTTTCATGACGGGATCTATCATCGGCGCGCTCGCCCCTGATATGACCTGGCTGATCGTCGCCCGCGCGCTCCAGGGCGTCGGAGGCGGCGGTCTCATGATTCTTTCCCAATCCGTGGTCGCAGACGTGATCCCCGCCCGCGAACGCGGTAAATATATGGGTATTATCGGCGGCGTCTTCGCCTTCTCCTCGGTCGCCGGGCCGCTCATCGGCGGGTGGATCACAGAAGGCCCCGGCTGGCGTTGGGCATTCTGGCTTAACCTGCCGCTTGCCATACTGGCAATCTTCGCCGTCATTTTCCTGCTCCCGCACACCGCTTTCAAAGACCGCGAAAAGCGGCAGATAGACTACCTGGGCAGCATTATTCTCATGGCAGGAACCAGCGCGCTCGTGCTCGCCACCATCTGGGGCGGCAACCAGTACGCCTGGAACTCCCCGCAGATTATTGGGCTTCTCATCGCATCCGTCGTCGCAGCCCTGATCTTCATTCCGGTTGAAAACCGCGCCGTAGAGCCGATCATGCCCATGTACCTCTTCACCAACCGCAACTTCCTGCTCACCCTGGGCGCATCTCTCGCCCTCGGTGTTGCCATGTTCGGTGCCGTCGAGTACATCCCCACCTACCTGCAAATGTCCCTGGGCGTGAGCGCAACCGTGGCGGGTCTGCTCATGATTCCCCTCATGGGCGCCCTGCTCGTGGTCTCCATTATTACCGGACGGCTGGTCTCCGCACGCGGCAAATACAAGGCATATGTGGTCACCGGTACCGCACTCGTGGCGCTCGGGCTCTACCTAATCTCCACCATCACCCCGAGCACCCCCACCTGGATCTTCTGCAGCTACATGGCGGTCATGGGCGCGGGCCTGGGCATGTCGATGCAGTTCCTCACCCTCATCGTGCAAAACGCCTTCCCCGTCACCGTCGTAGGAACCGCCACCGCGGCAAACAACTTCTTCCGCCAAGTCGGCTCAACCGTGGGTGCTTCACTCGTGGGTGGTCTGTTTACTTCGCGCCTGAGTAGCCTGCTCAGTGAACGCATGCCCGCGCAAGCAGTAGCCTCGGCGGGGGAACACGGAACCTCCTCCCTGACTCCCGAGCTCGTCAGCCGGATTCCTGAGCCGATTCACGGCATTATCGTGAACGCCTACAATGATGCCCTGATTCCACTTTTCCTCTACCTGGCACCGCTCGGGCTAATCTCCGCGCTTCTGCTTCTCTTCATTCGTGAGGATGCGCTCGCCACCACCATCGAAACGCACACCACTACCGATGTGGCGCGTTCGGCAACCGGTGCCATTGAGGTAATCACGCCCGAAATGGCGGCGAAAGATGCCGAATGCCTGAAGAAAATGCAGGGTGAAGCGCATACCGTGATTGACCCGGAACTTGCCGGTAGTGCATCCGATGAAACGGCTGAAACCGAGCAGCACGTTCAGGGCCGAAAGGAAACCGGCGAACCTTCGCGCGGCACCAAGCCCTAACGGCTTCTTAGGTAACCCTATACAGTTATTCCCCTCTCACGCTATGCTGGAGGGGAATAACTGTTAACCCCCTCACACGGGATGCAGGTTGCCTTCGTTGCTGAACGCCAACCCGCAGGCACCATCCACAGGAGGACCCATGAAGATTTTGATCCCTACCTCAATTACGCTCGACGAAGAGAAACTAGGGCTTGAACCCGGCGATACCGTGCGGCATTACAACCCCACGGAACCTATTGCCGAGGAAGATACCGATGCCGAAGTTCTGATTGCTTGGGCGAATACCGCCGATCAGCTCGCGGATTCCGCTCGCCGCATGAAAAATGTGGGGCTTATTCAGGCGCTTCTTGCGGGACCGGATGCGGTGCGCGCGGCGGGATTCACCCCAGATGCCGCCATCTGTGCGGGTGTGGGTCTGCACTCGAAGACCGTTGCGGAACATGCGCTTGCGCTGACCCTGAACTTTGTACGCTTCCTGCCGACGCTGGCGCAGGCAACGGTCGAGCATCGTTGGGCTGAGGAGCTAGGCGGCGCGCAGGAACTTCACCCGAAAGACCAGATCACCACCTTGCTTGATGCCAATGTGCTTGTGTGGGGCTTCGGCTCGATTGGCCAAGAGACCGCGCGGCTCTTCAAGGCTTTCGGCGCGAACGTAACCGGCGTTGCGCAGAGCGCGGGGGAGCGCTCCGGTTTCCCGGTGATTGCTACCGAACAGATCGACGAATACCTGCCAACTACGGATATTCTCGTGATGGTGCTTCCCACCAGCGATTCGACCTTCAAGGCGCTCGATGCCCATAAGCTGCAGCTGCTGCCCAAGCGCGCCTACCTGATTAACGTGGGGCGCGGTACCACTGTCGATGAGGATGCGCTCATCGCCGCCCTAGACTCCGGCTCGATTGCGGGTGCGGCACTGGACGTGACGGCAACCGAACCGCTCCCCTCCGATTCGCCCCTGTGGGATGCGAAGAATATCGTGATTACCCCGCATGCCGCCGGTGGGCGCCCCGTAAATCCGGAGGAACTGATCGCCCACAATATTCGTGCTTTCCGCACCGGTGCTGCTGAGAGCGAGTACCGTAACCGGTTCTAGAATTTTCACGAACGTAGAAAGTCACGTGTAAAAGAGATGCATTCTCACCCCGCATCCTGTGATGCCATTCATAAATCACAGGATACGGGGTGCTTTTGGTATGAAATTCATAAAATTTTTTGCCCTAAATCCCGAAAATATAAGTTAGGACCTACTTATTTTAGATGTTGGTTTTGCTCCTGTTTACATGGTTTTTCGTGGATTTTTTGGGGTCTGGAGAGGGTTTGAGGCGTTGTGAAAAAATATGACGCCATAAATCTTCGGTGTGTGTAAATCTTTCGTAACTTTTCGCCAAACCATATTTTGATAGCGATACCAGGGATGCCGCCTCCCAACTCCTCGCAGCACCCCGCAAAATGGTGTTTGTCGGCTGATTTTAAGGCGATGTGGGTTTGGTAGATACCCGAATGTAAATATAAGATAAAGGGACTACGCTTCTAGTGACTGTAGTCACTGGATTATCCGATGACGGAAGCTGTAACACACATGCCTACGAAACCAGAATATCTAGGAGGGGAACCGCCCCATGTTTAGGTACATCCTCCGGAGGTCGCTCACTTACCTCGTGATGGTTTTCTTAACCACAACTATGGGTTATTTTGCGGCTGTTACCACGCTAAAACCTGCCCTTTTGGAGCAAGAAAAGGTGCCGCGCCCCTCGCCTGAACAGGTGAACCGCACCCTTGCATCCCTCGGACTCGACCCCGAAATGAGTGCGTGGGACAGATACATTCAATGGCTGACGAATGTTGTCACCAAATTTGATTGGGGACGCAGCCCAAACAGCGGATATATCAATCAGGAATTCGGTCAGCGTCTGTGGGT
Organism: Rothia sp. HMSC071F11; assembly: GCF_001809115.1. Taxonomy (NCBI): domain Bacteria; kingdom Bacillati; phylum Actinomycetota; class Actinomycetes; order Micrococcales; family Micrococcaceae; genus Rothia; species Rothia sp. HMSC071F11. Next base: position 99,408 of record NZ_KV795763.1, on the reverse strand, counting down.
TTCTACCCGATTGATGCTCGCAGCGACTATTTTGACCATTATTATCGGTGTGGCGCTGGGTGTTTACTCGGCAGCGCGTCAGTACAAGTTTTCCGACCGGGTTATTACCGGGTATTCCTATCTCGTCTATATTATTCCTGCCCCCGTGGCATACTTCGTGGTGCAGCAGGGAGCGACCGCCATTAACAACATTGTGGTTGAAAACGGCGGCGAAAAGATTTTCTATGTGACCGGTATTTCGACGCCCGGTGTAACAGGCTTCTGGGATACCACCATAGACATGGCGGCGCACTATGTGGTGCCGACCTTCTGTATGACGATTTTCGGATGGGCCAGCTATCAGATTGCTCAGCGGCAATACCTGCTCGATAACGTGAACGCAGACTTCGTGCGTACCGCTCGCGCGAAAGGACTCACCCGTAACCAGGCGATTACCCGCCACGCCCTGCGTGTGTCCTTTATCCCGGTGGCACAGTCGATTGCATACACCATTCCCACCATTTTTGCAGGTGCCTTCTTCGCGGAGTCCGTGTTTGCATGGCCCGGCATTGGTAAATGGTCTATTGACGCGATCGGCCAGCAGGATGTGAACGCTGCGACCGCTACTCTCGCCTACGGTTCCGTGCTGTTCGCCATCGGTGCCATTATCGCCGATATCGCGACCACGATCGTCGACCCCCGAGTGAGGATCTCATGAGCCAGGTAACTGAAACAAGCACGGTACCTGTCGTGCAGAATGGTGACTTTAAAGTTCTCAACAAGAACGTGATTATCCTCCGCCGCTTCCTGCGCAACAAGGCTGCGGTGTTCGGGCTTATCGTCTTTATCTGTGTGGGGCTTTTCGGGTACTTCGGCAAATATGTTTCCAAGTACTCCGCAACCGAATCTGACTTTATGACCCTCGGCGGTGAAGGCCCCTCCGCAGAGCATTGGTTTGGCACCACCGTGGGCGGTAACGATCTCTTCGCCATGATGAGCGAAGCCGTGTGGACCTCAATGGAAATCGGCCTGGTCGTGGGTATCGCCACCGTCATTATCTCCGCGATCTACGGTTGCGTAATGGCGTACTTTGGTGGCTGGATCGACAGGGTTATGCTCTTCCTCTTGGAAACCATGATTATGGTTCCCTCGCTGTTGATTTTGGCGATTTTCATCAACGGTCAGATCGGTAAGCAGATTCAGAAGACCGTTCCCACGTGGATTGTGCTCTCCTCTGTGCTGATTGTATTCGGCTGGATGGGACCTGCCCGTGTGATTCGTGCGATGGCGCAATCCCTGATTGGGCGCGATTACGTGAAGGCAGCACGCTACATGGGCGTACACCCCTTCAAGATCGTGCTGCGGCACCTCGTACCGAATATCGGCTCGATGCTCGTTCTGAACTTCACGACCGGCATCATGATTGCTGTGCTCTCTGAGGTTGCGTACTCCTTTATCGGCATTGGTATTACCTACCCGAACTACTCGCTGGGGTCGTTGATCTCCGATGCTGCACAGCAGCTTAATACCCTGCCGCATATGTTCTGGTTCCCCGTTATCTTCTTCTTCCTGCTGGTGGGGCCGCTCTCGCTCATGAATGATGGCCTGCGCGATGCCTTCGACCCGACTTCCATGTCGGTCGGTAAGATCAAGAAGTCAAAGAAACCTAAGAGCCAGAAATCGGCATCTAAGATCGAGGAAGCGGAGGCTCAGGAAGCCGGCGCTGCAGCACCATCAACCGACCCCAATCCCGATGCTCAGGCATCCACCCAGAATGAGGAGGCATAAAACTCATGAGCACTTCTCCCGTTCTGAGTGTTAAAGACCTGCATGTTAGCTTCAATACCGAAAACGGTGTTGTACATGCGGTGCGCGGTGTTGATTTTGACCTTTACGCCGGTAAAACCCTAGGTATCGTTGGCGAATCCGGTTCGGGTAAATCCGTGGCATCTATGGCGATTATGGGGCTTCACCCCACGACCGCCGATATTACCGGGTCTATCACATACAACGGCACCGAACTGCTGGGTCTGAGCGATAAGGAAATGTGCCAGTACCGCGGCAAGCACATCTCCATGATCTTCCAGGATCCGCTGTCTTCGCTGACTCCGGTGTACACTATCGGGGATCAGATTGCCGAAGTCCTCAAAATCCACAATAAGGGTATGAGCAAGCAGGCGATTAAAGATCGCTCTATCGAACTCATGCGCCTAGTGGGTATTCCTTCCCCAGCCGACCGTCTGCGTTCTTTCCCACATGAGTTCTCCGGCGGTATGCGCCAGCGCATCATGATCGCAATGGCGATTGCCAACGATCCGCGCGTGCTTATTGCGGATGAGCCTACTACCGCGCTTGACGTCACCATTCAGGCGCAGGTGCTTGAGGTTATGGATAAGGCGCAGGATGAAACCGGTGCGGCAACTATCATGATTACCCACGACTTGGGTGTTGTCGCCGGTATGGCCGATGACATTCTGGTGATGTACGCGGGTAAACCGGTAGAAATTGCTAAGGCTGAAGACCTTTATAAGTACCCCAGCCATCCCTACACGATTGGCCTGTTGGGTGCGGTTCCCCGCGTGGATCGCTCGCAGAAAACCTCTTTGGTGCCCATTGAGGGTACTCCGCCGAATCTGCTGTACCCGGTGGATCACTGCTCGTTCCGTGAGCGTTGCCCCGTCGCCAAAAACGGCGGTCAGTGCTGCAAGGACGATGCTGGTGAGCCCGAGCTCGCTCCGCTCAAGGGCGCTGGTGAGGGGCACTACTCCTCCTGCACTATCTCGCAGGACCTCATCAGTAAGACAGCCGAAGAACTCTATACCGTTCCTGAAACTCCCGTTTCGAAGTTTGAAAGCACTCCGCGCGAAGATCGCGCGCCGGTGCTTGAAGTGCGCAACGTGAAGAAGCATTTCCCGCTCATGAAGGGCTCCCTCATGAAGCGCCGCGTGGGCACCGTGAAGGCCGTGGACGGCGTATCTTTCGATATTCGTGAGGGTGAATGCTTCTCAATCGTGGGCGAATCTGGGTGTGGTAAAACCACCACGCTGCTGGAAATTATGGAGTTCAGCAAGAAAACCGATGGCGAGATTCTGATTAACGGTGTCTCTACGCAGGATCATAAATCTGTCAGTGAGATTCTTGAACTGCGCAAGAACCAACAGATGGTTTTCCAAGACCCCACGGGTGCCCTCGACCCGCGCTTTACCGTCTACGAGATTCTTGCTGAGCCCCTGGAAAACCAGGGCATGAAGCGTCCGGATATTAAAAAGCGTGTGGTTGAGCTGATGAAGATCGTGGGTCTGCAGCCCGATCACGTGAACCGCTTCCCGAACCAGTTCTCGGGCGGTCAGCGCCAGCGTATTGGTATTGCCCGCGCGCTTGCCGTGAACCCGAAACTTGTGGTGCTGGACGAACCTGTCTCGGCGTTGGATGTCTCCGTTCAGGCGGGCGTGATTAACCTGCTTGAGGAACTCCGGGCGAGCTTGGGTCTGAGTTACCTGATGGTGGCGCACGACCTCGCCGTGATTCGCCACGCTTCTGACCGGGTTGCGGTTATGTACCTGGGGCGCATCGTCGAGATTGGTCACGTGGATCAGGTCTTTGATAACCCGATTCACCCGTACACCAAGGCTTTGCTTTCGGCTATTCCCGTGCCAGACCCGGAGGTTGAGGCTAAGCGCCAGCGCATCATGCTGGATGGCGACCTGCCCACCCCGGTTAATGCACCGGTAGGATGCGGCTTCTCCAGCAGGTGCCCCATCTTCAAGCTGCTTCCTGAGGATAAGCAGAAGCGGTGCCTGGAGGAAAAGCCCGAGGTTATCACGCTTGACGGCGAAGACCACGGTTATGCTTGCTACTACCCGGATGGTGCAGACCTTCCCGATGTAGCGCTAGAGTCGGTTTCGTAGAACCGCATGTGTGTTGCGGGGGTGATTCTCATAGGAGAGTCACCCCCGCAACGTTTTAAAGAGCTAAAAATTTATATTATGCGATAAAGCGAAATAGTGATATGAATTACCAGTATTTGAGATTGCAGGAAATAAATTCTCGCTCTGTAATTCCATGAATACAATTAAGGTGTATCAAACGCCGCTACCACGGGCGGTAGCGCTAGACTGTGCGTTTGTCGGTGATAGAAAGAATACGCTCGTGAAAGCTCACTCCACTCTGAACCGCCGCACCCTGTTCGCAGGTGGTGCTGCGCTGGGCACCGCTGGTATGCTTGCGGCTTGTTCCGGCAAGAACAGTGGTTCCGGTTCTACTCAGGCTGCAGCAACGGCAGGTGCGAATATCGCAGACCTCGTGAAAATTAATAAGCAGGATGTTTCTGCCCTCAAATCCGGCGGAAAGCTGCGTCTGGCGGTCACCAGTTTGGGACCAAATTTCAACCCTCTGCATACTCAGGGCGCCGTTGGCGATAATGCTCGTGCTATCTCTTCGTATAATTCTTTGCTCACGAGTGGTCTGTGGCAGCAAGATTACGAAGGCAAAACTTCACCCAACCCCGACTTCTGTACCGAGTTCACCTCCGCGATGGAGAACGGCAAACAGGTTTTGCATATCACGTTGAATGAAAAGGCAAAATTCAACGATGGTACCCCGCTCGATATTGAAGCTCTGAGAGCGACTCATAAAGTTCTTTCAGACAACAAGACTTATCAGATTCAGAGCACGGGTTTGTACCCAAATATTGAGTCTATTGAAGAAGACGGCAGCGCAACCCGCGTGAAGGTCACGATGTCGAAGCCTTCATACCCTATTGCCAGCCTCTTCAGCTATGTGGTGCATCCGAAAATGACGGATACCGATTTCTTTGCCAATGGTCTAGTGGATAAGCCGAATTCCGATTATGCGGCAGGGCCGTTTAAGGTTGCCGAAGGCGGCTGGAACTCAACCGAGAAAACGCTGACCGTCACACGAAATGACAAATGGTGGGGCGAAAAACCGGTTCTCGAATCCATTACGTTCCGTCTGCTCGATACCCCTGCGCAGCGTTCTGCCTTTGCCAATGGCGAGCTTGATGCCGTAAACGCTAATGTCGTGAGCGTATACAAGGAACTCGAAAATGTTAAGAATGCCGAGTTCCGCCAGGGCCAACGCCTCTTTGCAGGCGGTGTGGTGATGAACCCCGTCAAAGTCGATACTCCGCTTCGCCGCGCCATTATGGTGGGCTTGGATCGTAAGGCGCTTTCCGATACTCGCTTTAAGGGTTTGCCGTTCAACGAGGCCCTGCCCGGATCGAGGATCCATATGCCGTTCTCGGAGTACTATGCCGATAGTATGCCGCAGGCAGCCGATCGGAAGGCTGCGGCCGCTAAGATTCTTGAAGAGGCCGGATACGCTAAAAGCGGCGATTTCTATGAAAAGGATGGAAAACGCGCGAAAGTAGTGGTGAACAACTTTAGCGAGGATAACACCATAAAATCTCTGGCGCGTTTCCTCTCTCAGCAGCTTCGTGATCTGGGCATTGAGAGCGATGTCGATCAGCAGCCTGTTAGTAACTTGGGTAAGGTGATGTCTGCCAAGGAGCACGAACTGAGCTTCATTGGGTACAGTGTAAACAGCGACGATGGTACTGAAGGCACCAAGCAGTTCTACTCCCGCGAAGACAACGATGGGGCTGGTTCCGAAGAGATTGACGCCATGATTGAAGAGCTCTTCTCCATTGAGGATGCTAAAGAACGTAACCTCAAGTGCAACGAGATCGAGAAGAAGCATATGGAGGAATTTGCTACGAGCAGCGTCTTCTACAACGGTCCGCAGATCGTGTGCTGCCAGAAGAACCTGGCGAACTACGGTGCGTTTCTCTTTGATGATCCGCAGTACAACCCTTCGGCGTGGTCGCGTATTGGATTCACAAACTAGTCGGTTGAGCTATAGCCCTTAGAAATTAGGGAACGTTTTACAAATATGTATAAGGCGCATCCTGCATTCCCTCGTGGGGGAGTGGGGATGCGCCTTGTCTGTGCCCTCATAGCCACACATGATATTCAGTAAATATTCTAGATTATCGTAAGTTATGCTCATTATTTCCTGAAAGATACGGAAATACATACTCAAATTCTGCGTAAATATGCATAAAAATATGTAATATACAACACATTATTGCTGTTTTTCTTAACTTTCACATGAAGTTCGGTGTATGGTTTTGGATATGGATAATTTATGCATGACACCGCATAAGTTATCTCAAAGTCTCTGAAACACCAAGCCCATCGCAGGGCGCATACACGTAAGGAAACACATCATGAGCATCAGCAAAACCCCAGCAGCGTTCATTCCTCATGCACTGACTCGCCGGTCTCTGCTGGGCGTAGCTGCGGCAGCTGGAACCGTCGGTGTGCTTTCCGCATGTGGCGGCGGTGCGAAGGACGGAAAAACTACCGCTCCCGGGCAGGGCGCAAACCTTAAAGACCTCTACGACATCAATGCTCACGAGGTTTCTGAGCTGAAACAGGGCGGAACCCTGCGGCTGCCGGTCGGGTCGATGGGGCCAGATTTCAACCCCCGGACTACGTCGGGCAATATGACCGATACCCAGACCATCATGAGTACTATTCATGATGCAGGCTTGTGGACCCTAGACTTTGACGGTACTACGACCCTCAGGAAAGAATATGCTCAGTCTTTTACCCCCGGTAAAGAGGGTGAGAAGGTTATCGTCAAGATCGTGCTGAATCCCCAGGCCAAGTTCAACGACGGAACGCCTATTGATGTGAAAGCCCTGCAGACCACCTGGAAAACTCAGCAAAAGGCTGACGGGGAATACAATATTGTGGCCTCGGATATTTATGGATATGTTGAAAGCGTGGAAGCCGAAGAAGATAACTTCCACGTAAAGGTGACATTCTCGAAGCCTTTCTACCCCTTGAACGCCCTGTTCACCTTTATTCTGCATCCGGCGCTGGAAGATCCTAAGGTCTATAATGAGGGCTTTGTGGATAATCTGCATCCCGAGTGGGGCTGTGGACCCTTCACGATCAAAGACGGCGGCTTTAACTCTTCCGAGAAGACCATTACGGTGGTGCCGAACGATAAGTGGTGGGGCGATAAGCCCGTGCTGGAAAAGATTATTTTCCGGCAGATGGATGAACCAGCGAAGAAAGCGGCCTTCAAGAATGACGAAATTGATGTCGCGGCTGCAGGGACTGCCTCTGCCTACTCCGAGTTTAAGGCGGTGGCAGGCACGGAACTCCACAAGGGAGTGCGCCTGCATGTTTCCGGTATCGATGTGAACCCCCGGCGGGTCAAGGATGCCGCCGTGCGGAAGGCTATTTTCTATGGGCTTGATCGGGAGGCCCTCGCAAAGATTCGGTACCAGGGCTTGCCCTATGAAGAAGAGATACCCGGATCAATGCTCCACATGCCTTTCTCGGAGTACTATCAGGACGCGTTCCCCAAGGTAGAGGGCAGTCCCAAAGATGCCATCAAGAAGGTGCTTGAGGACGCCGGATACACCAAAGACGGCGAGTTCTACGCGAAAGATGGGCAGCAGATTCACTACAAGATCGTGATCTTTGGCGACGATCCTGTTGATAAGGGTATGGCTCAGACCTTTACGCGGAATATGAAAGAAGCCGGGCTCAATATTGAGGTCGATCAGCATCCCGAAGGCGATTTCGGTAGGGTCTTGGGCAACTGGGAATACGACATCACGTTCGCGGGATACGAGGCGAATAACCCCGATGCTACGGTCGCCACCCAACAGTTCTTCCACTCGTCCAATAGCGACGGTATCGGCAGCCCTGAGATCGACGCTATGATCGAGGAAATGCTTTTGATTGAGGACGATAAAGAACGGAACCTCAAATGCGACGAGATCGAGAAGAAGCATACCGCCGAACTTGCCTTCTTAGGGTGCGCCGCTAACGGTCCTCACTACGTCTTCACGAAGAAGGGTCTCGCTAACTATGGTGCGTTCCTGTTCAAGACCATCGACTGGACTAAGGTTGGTTGGGTGAAGTAGTTTTGCTCGTTTTCTGATGGATGGGGTGGGTGTTATGTACATTCGCACTCACCCTAACCCCGGCGAGCAGATAATATTTTGTCGAGCAGATAGCGGGTTGTTATCTGTTCGACAAAATATTATCTGCTCGCGCCTTATCGCATTTGCGGATAAAAATTAGTTTTATTCTAAAAAAGCGAATATATGACGAGGGAGAATCTACAGGTTTACACGGTAGAAATTCCGTAGATTGGTAAAGGAGTGAAAACTATTTGCGGTGGGGTAGGGGGTTCTGTACTATAAAAGCAACATTGTTGCATGTGCCTTGAATCATAGATGATGTCTCACATCATATGGGGTCAAGGTAGTAAAGGAGAATCCTCATGAACGTTCAGAGAACCTTCAACCGCCGCACCCTGCTGACGGGCACTGTCGCCCTGGGAAGTGTTGGCTTACTGGCTGCGTGTGGCGGTTCAAAAGATGACAAGCTAAGCGGCAAAGCAGCTTCTAGCGCGGAAGAAGTTGTCAAGAATCTGCAGATTAACAAGCAAGACTACTCTTCACTGAAGAAGGGTGGCGAACTGAAACTTTCCGTAAGTGCTTTGGGCCCGGACTTCAACACCATGACTCAGAGCGGCTATACCACAGAGAACCTAGCAGCTTTTGGAGGCCCTTGTAACATACCAGCCGTTGTTGGTTTTTATAATACGGACCCTGCAGGCGAACGCTCTATCAACAAAGATTTCTGTTTGGAACACAAGATGGAGACTAAAGATGGGGTTCAGACCGTAGAATTCAAGATTAACCCCAAGGCTGTCTTTAATGACGGTACTCCTATTGACGTTGAAGCAGTCAAAGCATACTGGGAGATCTATAAGGGTGGCGGAGACTCAGGCTACAACATCATCCCCAACCCTTCATGGGAGCAGATGGAAAGTATTGAAGCTGTCGATGGTGACAAGTTCCATGTGAAGATTACTCTCTCAACTCCATACTATCTATCGGATGACCTGGGTACGTTTGCTACACATCCTGCTCTTGTCGATAAGAAGCTGTTCAACGATGGTTTTGTCGATAAGCCTATGGATCAATACTGGGCTGGTCCTTTTAAGGTAAGTAACTGGAACTCTTCTGAGAAGGTTATTACTTTGGCTCCGAACGATAAGTGGTGGGGCGAGAAGAAGCCATTGCTGGAGAAGATTATCTGGCGTCAGATGGGTATCGATTCTCTTCGGGCTGCGTTTAAGAACGGCGAACTGGATGCCGCAGGATTTACCGATGCTGCAACCTATAGCGCTGTTAAGGGGCAGAACGGTACTGAAATTCGTTCAGGTCAGAATACTGGTGTGCAGAACTTGCAGTTTAATGCTACTCGCGTTACAGATCTGGCGGTTCGCCGTGCTGCTTTTGCGGCGGTTGATCGTTCTCAACTAGCAGATGTTACCTTTAAGCAGGTTGGTTGGGAAGAACCAATGCCCGGGTCTATGCTCGCTATGCCTTTCCAGAAGGGATATGAGGATAACGTTCCGAAGGATTCGGGAGCAGATGCTGCCAAGAAGATTCTGGAAGAAGCAGGATACACCAAGAGCGGTGACTTTTACCAGAAGGACGGTAAGACTGCAGGATTCTCGATTACTACTTTCGGCAGTGATACCGTCACCCAAGCAAAATTCCAGCGAATAGAGCAACAGCTTAAACAAGCTGGTATTAAAGTAACCAACGATAATCAGCCAGAGTCGAATTTTAACTCTGTCGTGGGTACGAAGAGTTACGATTGTACGCTTTCCGGTTGGGCTGTAGGCGCGATTATGGCAGATAGCCCCCAGTACTTCTACACCAAGGATATTAACAACGGTGTGGGTGACGACGAAATCGATAAGCTGATTGCTAAGATTTCGGCAACTGAATCTAAAGATGAGCAGATTAAGCTTGCCAATCAGGTAGAGAAGCTCCACATGGAAAAGGTTGCTATTTACTTGCCCTTCGCTAATGGTCCGAGCTACTCGGCTGTGAAGAGTAAGCTGGCAAACTACGGTCCTCGCTTGTTCCAGACAAGTTATACAGATGCTAATCTATGGGTCAATGTAGGCTGGCAGGAGTAGTCAATCTTGCAGCATTGTTGAGCCGAAGTGCCCCTGACCGATATGCGGTTGGGGGCATTTGCTTTTGCTGGGCTGTTTTCTGAAAGATACTAGTAGTCGCTGAGATGAAGCCCTTGAGGGTCTGTGCTGGTCCTATGTAATTCCAACCAGTGAAGGCGGTATATACCTCCGCCGCCGACAGCCACCGGCAAGATTAGCGTGGCGAAGATTAAAAGAGTGAAGGGTGTTGCGAAGGCGAAGAGCAGGGCATCATCGTGAATAGTGTGGGCGTAGGTCATGCCCACCAGAAACGCCACATAGATGGTGTTGCCCACAATAAGCCCCCATCCTGTGCGAGTCGCCAAGTAGATAAAGGCAATGGCAATAGTCCAGAATATCCCGAAAAAACGGCTAAAAGAATCGTAACGCAGCCAGGGGAGGGCCCCCGCCACGCAAGTGATAGTCAGAATCGCCCATAGAGGCAGCCGTAGCTTGATAAGCACGTTTTCAAGGTACACGGTTAGGAATAACCCTGTCAGGGTGAGTGTGCACCATATGTAGAGGGGCAGTGCGCCGTCTGCTGAATGCTGCACACTCAGCCACCCCTCATACACATTGGCGGTGAGGTGGGGAGGCAGGGCATAGCGATCCATAAGAATTCCCGGCGCAATAGCCCCAAAGCATGCAAAGGTTGCAAATATGAGGGCTAGGCATCCTCGAAAATTACTGGGCTTCCGCAGTCCGAAACCGACGGACTTAAGATTCAACGTGCGATAGGCGATAGATATCAGAACCGCGCCTAGCCCGAAATATGCGATAGTCATCCAGTGCTCGGGAATACCGTGAGCGGTTTTTGAATCTAAATCCGCATAGATACCGGCGGGAAGTAAGAGAAACGGGCGGTGGCCCTCAAGGTCTCCAAAAAGATACTGCCAGAAGACGTAGAAGTACAGGATGATCGTCCAGGTGAAGACAAAGATATAACGTTTCAGGGAAGAAGTGCTTACCGATGAAGTGGCGTCTTCTGAACTTGCCGAGTGTGCAGGTCGCGGCTGGGGATCGGGGCGCTGCTCATTGGTATGAGGCGTTTCGACCGTCGTGGTGCGAGGGCGTGTACTCCCTCGATCCTCCCGGTGAGAGATCTCGGCAAGAGTCGCCTCAACGTTGGTTCCGTTGCATGATTTGCGGTTTTTGAAGATAAGAACGGCTCCTGACATTGTGACTGCGTGAACTTAGATCCTGCGTATCTTTACACTCTATATGGTGACGTGCATCATGTAAAATATGAAGGACTAGATTCAGAAACTTTACATTTTAAGTGTATGAAAGATTCATTTAGTACTTGATATTTATTTGCATCAATATGTAGACTGTGTATCTATGGCATATGCTAAATGCTGTAGATCCTGAAAGCTAGATACTGAGTCTTAGTATCATATTCTGTTTAGTACTAAGGAGGGACTCCGTGAAGAAAAAGTTGACTACGTTAGGTATTTCGACTGTGCTGGCGGTTACTTCTATCGCCTTTACCGCTCCGGCAGGTCACGCTGTGAATGATGAGAGTGAAATTGATTCTTTTATCCAGTCAATATTTCATCCTCCTGCTTGGAAGGGACCTGCGGGTAACCTGGGGGCTTTTGGTGCAGGTTCTTCATATCTTGGAGGAGGCCCAGGAGGTCCAGGAAGGCCCCAAGGTCCGCCTATGAGTTTTTAAATATATGAATTCAGAAGGATCCGCACACCATTTATGGTGTGCGGATCCTTCTGAGTGAATTGCTACGTTAACCAAACATCTAATTGGTGACTTCCAGAGTGTTATTTTTTTGTTCGAACTCCTACATGTCTCCTGATATGTTGAGCTTATAAATGTGTTTTCCTCATATGAAACCGCATGAAATAAGCTCAAAAGGCAGGATAGCCGGGATATAATTAAGCAGGGATGTTTCACTGTTGTGCATCCGGTATGTTTTACCCATCCACGGTGAACTAGCTCACCCGGCACAGATTCTCCCCGGAACCTCAGGAGCTTCGATGAAGAACGTATCTGTCTCTCGCAGAACCCTGCTCACTGGTACTCTTGCGCTCTCAGGAATCGGCGTGCTCACCGCCTGCCAATCCGGAACCAACGCTTCAGAACTGCCCGGCTCGGGCTGGGGAACAGACTCTCAAGAAGCAACAGCAACCAATCCGCGCGATAGAGCCGAGTTGCGCGAAGGCGGCAACCTCAACCTGTCATATCCCGCTATCGGACCAAACTTTAACATCACCTCCGAATCCGGGTACGGCATCTCAATGCTCACTATTCACGCGGCCGTGAACTCGGCGGCCGCCACCGGAGGATGGATAAGCGACTACTCCGGGAACCTCACCACCAATCCCGACTACGTTACCGAGTTCAAAGCCGAAACCGCGCACGGTACACAAACCATCAGCATCAAGCTCAACCCAAAAGCCACGTTCAACGATGGAACTCCTATTGACATTGAGGCACTGCGCACCACCTGGGAAATCCTGCGTGGCAAAGACGACGGCGGCAACGACTACCGAATACACGACGGGGGAGCCTGGAAACAGATAGCCTCCATCAAAGAAGCAGGTGACAAACACACCATCAGCATTACCATGAAAACCCCGTGGTACCCAGCCGATGGAAGCCTCTGCATCTTCCTGCACCCGGCGCTGAAAGACCCCGAGCTCTTCAACAAAGGCTTTGATAAACCCCTTGATAAATACTGGGCAGGACCCTACAAAGTTCAAGAGTGGAATACCGCCGAAAGATACCTGAGAGTCGAACGAAACCCAGCGTGGTGGGGCACACAGCCTCTTCTTGATAGCATCACCTGGTACGAAATAGAAGACAGCGCCGAGGAACGCGCATCCTTCAAAACCGGAGAACTCGATGTTGTCAACGTGAGCACCGTGAGCGCCTACAACGACATCACGAGTGTTGCAGACATCGAAATTCGCCGTGGAATGGCGCTCTACGCGGGCGTTTTACAGCTCAACCCCCGCAAAGTTCCGCTGCCCATACGCCAGGCCGTGGTCGCCGGAATCGACCGCAAACAGATTCAGCACATACGTTTCGGACAGCTTGGCTGGAAAGAAACCCTGCCCGGCTCGCTCTGCTTCCTACCGCTCCAAAACGGGTACCGCAACAACTATCCCAGCAGATCAAGCATCGAAAACGCCGTCAAAATCCTTGAGAAAGCCGGATACACTCGCGCAGGTATTTACACCAAAGGCGAAGAAAAAGCCGCCCTGACCATCACCAACTTCACGACCGAGCCGACGGTAGCTTCCATGAGCAACTTCATGATGGAACAACTCAAGCGCATGGGGATTGACGCCAAGGTTGAAACCCGCCCAGCCAACGAATACAGCACTGCGCTCGCCGCTGGCGACTACGATGCGGTTTTCACTGGGTACAGCATCACCCCAACCCCCGTGGAGGCGGTCAACTACCTGTACGCTTCCGCCACGGAAGGCTGGAGCACCGAAGAAATCCGTAGCATGGCGGCGCAGATGCTGGGAACCGAGGATACACACCAGCAGTTAGAACGCGTCAACGCCATTGAACAGAAGCATCAGCAGGATGTTGCCACCTATATTCCGCTGTACAATGGGCCCAACTATCTTGCGGTGCGCAAAAAACTCGCCAACTACGGCCCCGCGCTCTTCGCAGCGCCCTACTACGACCCCAATGTGTGGATTAACGTGGGGTGGGAGAAAAAATCGTAGTAGGAACCGAGGCTTAAGAGGCTCCGCCGCCATGACTAAACAACGGAATATCACAAAAGCCCCACGTGCAGCTGAACTGCACGTGGGGCTTTTGCCGCATCGAAAAACCTACTTGGTGGTCACCTTCAAAACGGTGGATGCGTTATTTGCATTACCCACAACGCCCTCAACCGAGGCGAACTTGCGGGTATTGGTCACAATCACCGGAGTGATGAGCGGGTAACCGGCCTTCTTAATAACCGCCGGATCGAACTCGATCAGCGTATCGCCAGCGGCAACCTGCTCGCCCTTCTTTACCTTGACGGTAAAGCCTTCACCGTCGAGGTTCACGGTATCCAAACCGACGTGCACCAAAAGTTCCACGCCGTTATCCAGCTTGAGGCCCACTGCGTGACCGGAGGGGTAAGTAGCTGCGACTTTACCCGCTGCGGGTGCAACCACGGTGGTGCCGGTCGGCTCAACCGCAACACCCTCGCCGAGCTTACCGGCAGCGAAAATCGGGTCTGGAACCTCGGAAAGCGCCACAGCCTTACCCTCTAGGGGAGAAGCCACCTCAAGAACGGTACCTGCCTCTAGTGTGGGCGCTGCAGCGGTTGCAGCTGCGGATGCTGACCCGGCCTGATCGGCGGAGTCTTTCTTCGCCGATGCGCTTGCCGCCGCATCCCGTGCGGAATCTGCAGGAGTATCGGCAGTCTTTGCTGCGTTCCTGGACTCATACCCGAAGAGCAGAACACCCGTCATTGCACCACCGAACGCAATTGACAAGCCCAGAGCGTACAGGGCGGAAGGCTGCATTGCGGGGATCGACAGGAGCGAGGTGAAGGCGAAAGCGTGCGACTTGACCCCCAGTAGTGAGATGGTGGCACCACCGGCCACAGCCGGTACAAGGATGAGGGGAATAACTCGCTTGTAGCGTAGAACCACACCGTAGAGAGAAGGCTCCGAAATACCACCGAGCAGGCCGGACATAGAAGCACCCACCGCAGTCTGGCGAAGCTCCTTATTCCGTGAAGCCCTAATAGCAACACCGGTTACCGCGCCGAAGACGGCGAAGTTATAAGCACCCATGGGGGACTGGATGAAGTCGGTGCCCAGGGTCTGCAGGTTGTTAATCATTACGGCGTTCAGCGGCCAGTGCAGGCCCAACGGAACCATGAACAGGTACAGACCCGCGATTAGCGCACCCACAGCTCCCGGAGCTACATCGTTAACATTCTTCAGGAAGTCGGAGATACCCATAGCCACGCCAATACCGATGGGACCCACCACGAAGGCGGTTACAGGTACCAGAATAATAACGGACAGCATGGGGACGAAGACCATCTGCAGCATATTCGGAATGATCTTCTTCAGCAGGCGCTCCAGAGGTGCCAAGAGGGCAACCGCCAGCAGGGGCGGGAATACCTGACCGGTGTAATCGTAGGCGTACAGCGGTAGGTGCAGACCCATAATGGATACGTCAAGCATCTTAGTAGCCGGGTCAGCAAGTTTAGTGAGGCTCTGGAAGGTGCTGGTCATCAGCGCCGCCGGAATAGCCGCACCAACCCACATATTCGCGCCCAAACGCTTTGCGGCGGTTGCGCCAAGCATAATGGGCATGAAGTTCAGCACCGACAGAGCGGCGGCCTTAAGGATGTACCAGAAAGCGAACTGCTTCATCCATTCGGCTTCGAGCGCCTTACCGGCGGCTTCATCGGAAAGTCGCGGCCCGTTCACAATATCGATGTTCACGCTCTGGCCGGTCAGGTCAGTGTATTGACCGAAGAAACCGAACTGCTGCAAGAACACGATCAGGGTCAGGATCATGGAGGTGCCCAACAGCGCCCACAGCAGAGGACGGAAGGAATCGGAGAGCACATCGAAGATATTGGTGAGCCAGCCAGCCTTCTTGCCCCCGGAAGCCTTCTTGGACCCAGAATTATCTTCGCCAAGGTTCGCCATGCCGGGCAGGGTCTGCATCTCGTTGTAGACCCCCTCAACACGGTCGCCGAGCACGACCTGAGTCTGGCCGGACTGCTCAATGACCGAGAGCACTCCGGGGATGCTCTTAATCTGGTCCGTATTAACCTTGCTCCTGTCGGCGGGAGTTACGCGCAAACGGGTTGCGCAGTGCGTAAAGTGGGCGATATTCTCGGAACCGCCAAGTCCCGTCAGAATCTTCTCGCCAAGTTCGTGGTTTTTCACGTTGTTATCCTTGCACGGTGAATGGTGTGTTAGGGATGTTACCGGCGGCATCCTCAGAGCAAAACGCCCCGAGGGAAACAAAAAAGACCCGAGCTGCATGCCGCCGTACCGTGATGCATTAAAGCATCGTGGGTATAACGATGAACCCTAGGGAATCTATTCCCTCAAGGGATTCAGCAACTCAGGTCTTGCCTGCCTTACCAGTAACAACCCTGTGTTCTATGGTTGTGTGATTCTAAGAATCACAATGTCTGCATGTAACTCTAGGCTTAAACCTGCGCGAGCGCAAGATGAGGTTTTGAAAGTTCAGAAAGTGTAAATTGTGCCGTTCAGGTTTGCGGTGGGTATCGTCTTAGGGCGAGGCAGAGCATCCGAAGAGGTTAAACGCCGAACCGGTGTCGTTCATTAGATGTTACGGCACCGGTTCTTAGACGAGATTACTGAGGGGAAGATGCGATCTTGAGCTATTTCGTCGCGGACGGGAAGAAGCTCAGCGAAGCCACCTCAAGCTCAGGGTAGCTACGTTTCTGCCAGCGGCGACTACGATGCGCGTTCACCTCAATCAGCACGGCACCCAGTACTCCGGCGCCGATAGAGAGCATAAGAAGTTCCGTCGACGGCATCTCAAACTGGTGATACTTGACGAGAAGCGGTACCAGAAGAGCCGCGAAGAAGACACTCAGAAGCGCTCCGAAGAGAAGCATCCGTGCGGTATTGAGTGGGCGTGCTACCGCTGCAAGGTTCCACAGCCCCATAATCACCAGAGTGATAAACGACGCCGTTTGAACCTGTCGTATATCGCCTTCCGGACGGAAAATAAACAGCGCCGCCAGGTTTACCAGAACCAGCATCGCCACCACGATAATAGAGTTCGGAATCGTGTAATTCAGTACGCGGCGCAAGAATCCGGGCACATACCGGCGCGAGTTCGGCAGCAACGCCAGCGCGAAGGAGGACGCGCCCACAATCAGGAAATCTGCGGTCGAGTATTGGCGAGGCAGGAACGGGAAGATCAGCCCCATCAGACCGAAGACCACACCCAGCAGGATCGCAAAGCCGGTCTTTGTTAGGAATAGGTTTGCCACCATTTCGATATTCGCAATCACCTGGCGACCCTGCTCCAAGGCGGCGGGAAGCGAAGAGAACTTGCCATCCAGAAGCACCAGGCGCGAGACGGCTTTCGTCGCGGGTGCAGCGTTGCCCATCGCAATGCCGAGGTTGGCGTGTTTGAGGGCGAGTGCATCGTTAATGCCGTCGCCGGTCATTGCCACGACGTGTCCTTGCTCTTTGAGCGAGATCACCATGTTCTTCTTCTGCTCGGGCGAAACGCGACCGAAAATATTGTGGGTTGCGGCAGCCTCGGCGAGTTCGGGGCCGTCTTCTGGCAAGGTAGAGGCATCAATCGCCCCCGCAGAAATATCCATACCGGCGGTCTTCGCAGCTGCCTGCACGGTGTACGGGTTATCGCCTGAGAACACCTTGAGGGTTACGCCCTGGCGATTGAAGTAGTCCACGATTTCGGGGGCATCGGAACGCACATTTTCGCGGAAAATCACGAAGAGCACGGGGGCATGGTCGGCGGGGATGTGCTGCACCGGGTCTCCGTCATCGTTGCGTACCACGGCGGATGCATGCGCGAGTACCATCGTGCGCAGACCCAATGATGCGAGTTCACGGGCCCGTTCACGTTCCTCGGTGCCCTGGTTCAGCAGAGCCTCGGGAGCGCCGAGAAGCCAGGCTCCCGAAGACTTAAACTCGATAGCGCTAAAGCGTAACGCCGATGAGAACGGCACAATGCCGCTGACCTGCTCGGTGGGTGCCTGCTCGAATCCGCCGGTGAGTGCTGCTGCGGTCGGGTTCGCGTTTTCATCATGACCGAACCACGCTAACGCCTGGTCCCAGCCCTGCGGCAGGGATGCGCGCCACGCCTGATTTTCATCGGGTGCTTTTGCTTCGGCCGGAGTCGTCAGCGGGCGTACCGAATCGAAAATCACGCCGCCCTCGGTCAGGGTGCCCGTCTTATCGAAGCACACCGTATCCACGCGGGCGAGCACCTCAACGGCGGGCTGTTCCTGCACCAAAATATTGTGTTTACGTCCCAGAGCCACAGCCGCCGCCGCGAACGCCAAAGTTGTCATAAGCGCCAAACCCTGCGGAATCATTGATGCCACTGACGAAACTACCGCAATAGCGACGTTCTCCCAGAGACCGTCACGATTGACAACCTCAAGACCTCCCGCCGCGCGCACCTGACCCCACAGCACGATCGGGATAATGATCGCGAGGCCGAAGGTAATCCACCGCACCACGCGGTCGAGCGCATCGCGAAGCTCAGACTGGATGCGCGAGAACTGTCGGGCCTCATCAGAAATTTTGCTTGCACGGGACTCGGAGCCCACCGCTGAGAGCAGTACACGCCCGGTGCCGCCGAGCACGCTCGATGCCGAAAGCACCATATCGCCCGGACGTTTCGGAATCGGGTCATTCTCGCCGGTCAGCAGGGATTCATCCAGCTCTAGCGAGTCGGAGGTTAGGACCACCGCATCCGCAGGAACCTGGTCGCCGCGTTTGAGCACTACCACATCGCCCTCAACCAGGGACTCCATAGGGACCTCGATCATAGCACCATCGCGTACCGCCGTGATCGGGGATCGGTCAAGCAGAGAGATACGGTCGAGCTCAAGTTTAGCCTTGTACTCCTGCACAAAACCGATAATCACATTCGCCACCACGGCGAACAGAAAGAGCAAATCAGCCCAACGCTGGTACAGAATCACAACCAGACCGCACAGCCCAAGCACCAGGTTAAATACCGTAAACAGGTGTGCCCGCATAATGCTCCACAAGGTGCGGGAAGACTTATTATTCTGAGCGTTGACCTTACCGGCGGCGGTGAGCTTAGCAACCTCATCGCTGCTGAGCCCGTGAACAGCAAGCTCTTGGGAACCGCTGTGTGCCTGAGCAGAATATTCGGGAACATAACCGGAGGCTTCAGACAGCATTGTCTTGTGCTGGTCAGAACTCATGGATGGGGTACTCTCCTTCGTGGGATAGGGGAAGAGTAATACATACGGTTTGGGCTGCACCCGGGCGAGTTTAGACTTCTTATCACGAGAAATAACCCTGCGCCGGGCATTACTTTATTCTAACAAGTAACCATGGCACAGGGCTTATATGCCGAACTGGGAATATACTGAGAATCCGTCGGATACCGGCATGAAATATTCGGGGTAGCAGCCCCAGAAAAAGGACGACTCAAAGCACGGTGCCGCTCTATCGCCGCGGTAGAACCAGAGGGCGCTTCGTTACCGGATGCTCCAAGACCTCAATCGGATGCTGATACACACGGCTCAGCCGCTCCTCGGTACACACCTGAACGGGGGCGCCGTTGGCAGCCACACGACCCTTATCCAGCAGCACGATCCTATCCGAATATGCCGCCGCCACATCTAAATCATGCAGAACCGCCAACACTGCCGTACCCTCGGCGGCAAGCTCCCTGCTCATCTGCAGGGTCTGTTCCTGATGTTTAATATCCAGCGCCGCCGTAGGCTCATCCAAGAGCACTAGGGGAGTCTGCTGCGCAAAAATACGAGCCAAATGCACGCGCCCGCTTTCGCCGCCCGAAAGGGTTGTCACATCGCGATTTGCCATCATCTCTGTATGCGTGCGCGCCATCATCTGCTCGATCACGGCGTCGTCCTCATGCGCACGCTTGGTACCGCGCCACGGGGTGCGCCCCATCGCCACTACCTCGTGTGCCAGGTACGAAAACGCCACCTGAGTTTTCTGCAGCAGCAGGGCACGCAGGCGCGCAAGCTCAAGATATGAATACTCACCCACCGGCTTATCCTTGAGCAGCACCGAACCGGAATCGGGCTTAATATCGCCTGCAATAACCCCCAAAATCGTGGACTTACCGGCACCATTGGGACCGATGAGCGATACAACCTCGCCCGCCTGAACCTCAAAAGAGACATCCTCTAAGATGCGCCGCCCGCCCACTGACAGCGACACCCCATCAACAGTAAGCATCAGAGACCTCCCTTCCCCATCGAACGGCGCAGCAGGAAGAAGAACGTAGGGCCGCCCACGAGCGCCGTAAAAATACCGATCGGCAGGTCAGAGACCGGAATGAGAGTGCGCGCCCCCAAATCGGAAAGCGCAATTAACAGCGCCCCACCCAGCGCTGAAGCGGGCAGCAGCAAACGGTTAGACGGCCCCACAATAAGCCGAAGCAGATGCGGAATAATAAGCCCCACAAAGGCAATAATGCCCGCATGAGCCACCGCCGCACCCGTCAAAAGCGCCGTAGCAGCAATCGCAACACCGCGCAGACGCTCAACGTTCACCCCGGAATGCTGCGCTGCGCGCTCGCCCAGCGCCAACAGGTCAAGTTTGCGTGAAATCATCAAGCACATGATCAACCCCGCCACGATCACGAACCACACGCTGGCAAGAGCCTTCCACGTAGACCCGTTGAGCGATCCCATCTGCCAGAAGACGATGCGGTCGCGGCTGACATTATCGGCTAAGTATAGGCAGAACGCGATTGCGGCGTTTGCCACCGCAGTTACCGCAATACCTGTCAAAATCATGGAAAGAACTTTCGCCCGACCTGAGGAACGCGAGAGAAAATAAACCAGTGCTGTTGCCGCGAGGGCACCGCCGAAGGCGAAAGCTGGAACCGTGTAAATATCGAAGAATTCGAGATTGAAAACAACCGCTACACATGCTCCCACCGCGGCACCCGAAGACACACCGATAACCCCGGGCTCGGCCAGCGGGTTGCCGAAAACCGCCTGCATGACCGCGCCCGAGCATCCCAGGGCAGCGCCCACGAGCAGCCCTAAAAGCACACGCGGAAAACGAATATTCCACAGGGTGCTGTCTTCAAGATAGGCGGTCGGATCCTTGGGAATCATACCCAGGCGGCGCCCCAGCGAAGCCACCACATGATCGGTCGGAATATTGTACTGACCCAACCCCGCAGACACCACGGTTATGACGATCAGGGCAATACTCAGAAAGCCAAAAGTTGCGAGAATACGGATGCGGCGTTTGCTGCGATAATCCGCGCTGGGCGCCGCCGCATCGGTGTGGTTGGACGAATTCACAGGTGGAGCCTCTTAACGCTGGGGTGCGTAGATAGCGCGGGCTAGAGAAAGCAGAACGGCGGGGGTGTTCGGGCCATAGGATAGAACCTGCCCGTCGTTCATATCAACCACGCGCCTGCTCTTTCCCGCGTTCGTTTCGGCAACACCCGGGCGTGCCAAGAATCCATCCAAGCCGCCGGTGGATTCCACGCCGTGAGTCATGGTCAAAATGACATCCGGGTTCACCTTGAGCAGCGCCTCGCTATTCGCGGGAACAATGTTGCGCGCGCCCTGCTCGGAAGCCACATCCCTGCCCTCAAGCGCGGCAATCAGATCATCCGCACCGGAACCCTTGCCGAGAATGAAGAACACCCCGGCATTACCACGCACGTACAGGAACGCCATCGACAATTTCTTATCGCCTGCAGGGGCAACTTCTTTGATGGTATTCAGGGCATAATCAAGGTCTTTCTGCACGCGCTCGGCAACCTTATCGCCCGCCTCCTGCACACCTAAAGCCTGTGCCACAGCCTTGAGCTGGGGAATGATTTTATCCATGCGCCTCTCATGGTCGAACACCACCACAGTCACGCCCGCATCGCGCAGTTGTTCAACAACTTCTTCGGGGCCATTGCTCTTATCCCAGAGCACAAGGTCGGGGTTGGTCGCGAGAATCGCATCCGCGTTCAGATCGTGGCCGTTCTGAGTGACGAGCGGCAGCTTCGCTAACGAAGACTCGGTTGAAGACGTCACACGGCCGACCAGACGATCACCCAAACCCAGCGAGATAACCTCTTGCGCGAGAGTGCCATACAGGTCAAGAGCCAGGATGCGATTCGCCGACTTAACAGTCACCTCATCGCCCTTGAAATCCTTGAAAGTCACGGGAAGCTGCGGGGTTGGAGTCTCAACCATCGGCTGAACTTCGGGGGTGTTCTTCGCGCTGCTGGGACCCGTCAGCGATTTCGGGTCGGAAGAAACATTGCTCTTGAGCTCCTGCGCAAGGTTCTCAAGCTCAGACTTGGTGGTCTGTTCATCAACCACAGAATGCGAGGATGCGCTCGTGCTGCCCGGATTTTGGGTGCCGATGCCGCATCCGGAGATAAAAAACATAGATGCCGCTAATAGTGCGGCGGTAACCTTCTGCGATGCGCTCGTTCTGCCGTGCCGGTGTTTGGAGCGTGTTGTTGCGCCGGGGTGTGAGAGACGAAAAGCCATATGAAGAGTTCCTATCGGCTAAAACTGTGAGTGTATGTATTCGCGATGAGAGCGTGTGCTTAGGGTGAGGGTGCGGGCAGTCGATACTACCCGCACCCTAGCGCATCCGGTGAGTTATGAGGTGCGGATGCTGCACCGAGGAATAAACCCGAGCCTAAGAACCGCCGCATATGCCGGTGGTTGATAGGCCGATCTTAGGTTTATTCGGAGCGCTCAGACATCCTGGAGGACTTGCGACGGCGCGTGTACAGCACGGCACCAATACCGGCGACCAGAGAGGCCAGACCACTAGCAACCCCAACCTCTACACCACTGGCACCGGTATGCGCCAGACGACCATGAGAGCCGCGTGCGTTGAGGGATTCGCATCCCTGACCCTGATATACGGTTTCGGTCACAGTCTGGGTGGCCTGGGTCTTGGTGGTGTTGCCCGCGGGCTGTGCGCCCGAAAGCGATGCCGAGAAGCTCAGCGGAGCCATATCCTTACCCGCCTCGTAGAAACCTGCAAACGCTTTGGCACCCTCAGCGGTAATGGTGGTGCCCGCACCGCTGATGGAAATCTTATCGCCAGAGACCTGCAAGCCGCTTACATTAACGTTGAGCAGAGCAACTTCACCGTAATTATGCGATTTGCCGTCCATATCGTTGCCGACCATCGTTGCGTAGAGAACGGCGGTCTTGCCGTTGATCTCCAGACGCGGGTTTGAGATGGTGGTGTCCAGAATTCCGTGGTGTCCGGTGAAATGCACCGAGCCGGTGAAGGAAATCGAGCCCTTACCATCCTTGAAGGAACCCGTGCCCTTCGCCCACTGGAAGGCGTTATTGGAATAGGTGGTGCCGTTCAGATCCCAGCTGCCGTTAGCGATGCCGCCGCGAATGTAGTTGCGGAAGGAATCGCGCACGCCCCACCCGAGGTCTGCGCTGGCAACCTTACCATCTGCGGATGCGGCCGGTGCTTTGTTCGCTGCCTTAACGGGAACCTGCTTGGTCACGGTCACCGGGGTGCAGACGGGCTGGGCGGGGTTCTTTGAGACGCTGCTGAAGGAACCGTTCTTACCGCCGTTGGGGTGTGTTGCCGGGGTGGAGCCGTTATGGGAATGGGAGGAACTGCCGCCGCCATTGTTCACGGAACCGCCAAAGTTCGTGCCGCCAATACCCGCATTCGCGTTATTACCTAGGTTCGCCGAACCGCTGCCGGTGTTAGAACCCTTAACCGTGGTGTCGGTAACCTTATTTTCCACCAGCTGAGAACCGAGTTTTGCGCTGAAGGAGAGCGGAGCCATAGCGCGCTTGTCGGCGTCATTGTACTGCCCGGCGAAGATTGCCTCGGACCCCTCGACGGTAACGGTAACGGCTGCATTCTTAGCCGAGAGCACGTTATTCTCTAAGGTTGCACCGCTCAGATCGACCTCGGCGAGTACAAGATCTTTGAAGGTACGATTTTCGCCCTGCATGTTGAGCGCTTCGGCGTCGACAACCAGGTAGCCCTTGCCCTCTTTGATGACTAGGCGGGTGTTCTCGAAGCTGCTGTTGAGCTGGCCGTGATGCCCGCTAATATGCACCTTGCCTGCGAAGTTGATCTGACCGGTCTTCGTTGCCTCATCGTACGAGCCGGATGCGCTGGTAAAGTCCAGCCCGCCCGCCGCGTTCTTCGACAGACCCTCGACGGTGATGTTACCGCGCGCAATGGTGTTGAGGTAGTGCAGGAAGGAAGCACGAATATTCCAGGTCAGGTTGCCGGATTCAATAATGTGCCCTTGACCTTTCGGCACGTCGGTTCTCGGCGCTGCATCGGTAGCCGGAGGCTGAGCCGGTGCGGGCTTAGCAGCTTCCTTGCTTTGTGAGGGCTGCGGTGCCGGTTGAGAGCTGGGTGCTTCGCTGGGCTTTGAAGGGGTTGAGGCAGGTGCCTCAGAAGTCTGAGAGGGCTGTGGTGCCGGAGCCTCGGAACTCTGTGAAGGCTGCGGAGCCGGTGTTTCAGCAGGTTTACTCTGCTCTGGCGCAGGCTGAGATGGCTCAGGAGTAGGATCGGCAGGCTTCTCCGGTGCTGGTGCAGGCTGCTCGGGTTGAGTCGGCTCAGGTGCAGGTTGAGTCGGCTCCGGGGTCGGATCGGCAGGCTTCTCCGGTGCCGGTGCCTGCTTGGTAACGAGCTTCGCGGAGAATGCCAGCGCATCCAGCTCTTGACCTGCCTGGTAGAACCCAGCAAACACCGAGGTTGCTTCTGCACTGAGTTTTACCTTGGTTGCATCAGATGCTGCCAAGGTCAGCTGCCCGCCCTCGTTTTTCAGGGAGGAAGCATCGAAAGTACCAATCAGCGTGTGATCGTGCTGTACGGGCGGGTTCGGGGTGGTGTTGCCGTTATAGGGGCGTTCGCTGATATTTGCGTATAGGCTGCCTTGCCCGTCTTTGATGACAAGTTCCAAGTCGCTGATAGTTACTTCGAGCACGCCGTGGTGCCCGGTGTACTTCACTCTGGAACCGGTGAATTTAACGTGGTACGAACCGTCTGCCTCGACGGTACCCTCAGCGGCGGTGAAGTGATAAGAACCATCCGCATTGGAGGTAGCACCGGTTAGTTCCTGCGAACCACCGGCGACAGGACCGGTGATGTATTTGCGGAATGAGGATTTGACGCCCCAATCTACGGATGCATCCTGCAGGCTTTGTGATGCGGCAGCTGGCGCCTGCTCAGAGACGATCTGCGCGGTCGGTGCGGGTTGGTTCGCTAGGGCGGGAGTGGCGGCGATGCCACTGAGGCCAACGGCGGCAGACGCTAGAAACGCCCATGAGCGCTTCGCGTTATGCGACATAGACATGTGTGTCCTCTATTCGTGGTTTTAGTAATGAGCAGTCTTAGTCTAGACCTATTAGCTAAGACTTGTGTAGCTTAATTGTAGTACTTTGCTTAATGATGAGGTTCCCCTTAATAAAATTTTTTGGCAGCGGTGTTGCAAAACCAAAAATTTAGTGACACTATGTCATTTATTGATTTGGTGACACTGTGTCATCAAAAATATTCATGACTCTCAACTCAATCAGGAGGCGTTCCGTGACCGCCATTATTACCCCCGAAACCACCTCTCCCGATGCTGTCGAACAGCGGTTTTCGGCCCGGCTAAAAGCTAGCACCAAGCGTGTGCATGATAATGCTGAGCACTCTACCTTTATGGAAGATTTGATGGGCGGGAAACTCGATACTTCCGCGTATTTACGCCTCATCAACCAGTACACCTATATCTATGAGGCTTTGGAGGAAATCTCTCAGAATCTGCGTGAATCCGGTAACCCACTGACCGATCCTTTCACGCTGGAAGGGTTGGATCGTACCGCCGCGATTCACCATGATATTCGTGCTCTAGGGCAGACCGAGATTGACGTCCCGTTGCCAGCGACTATCGAATATGTGGCGCGTATTAAGGCGACCGCGCAGGCTCCCGAGCGGTTCTTGGCGCATCATTATTTGCGCTATCTAGGAGATCTCTCGGGTGGGCAGGCGGTGGCGGCTCTAGTGGCGCGCCATTACGGCATTGCACGGGATGCGCTGACCATGTACTCGTTCCCGCAGCTTCCTAAGCCAAAGGTCTTCAAGGATGAATATAGGGAGCTTCTTGATCGCGCTCCTTTGAGCGAAGAGCAGCGTGAAGCCCTGATTGACGAGGCTATGGAAGGATTCCGTATTAATGCCGCGCTTTTTGCTCAATTAGGCGAGCAGAGTGGCCGTCTGTAAGCATCTCGATAGATGTTCAAAGTTCGCGTTTGAGGTATATCGCGAGCATTTGTGACAGATTGTTACACTTGTGTAGACAGCGCCTCAGAGTGTTTATTATCACTGAAAAATATACGTAAATAACCGTTATATGACACTTATAGGGCAGATTTAGACACGCGCTTAGGCATTCATCCTGTGACGCGGACATATAAGGGTGCGGTGGTTCCCCAGAGAGGGGGAACCACCGCATCCTTTGTTACCACCGTATGCGCGTTGCAACTCAACTGCACATGACACTACCTGCTGCTACGCGGCCTGAGGCTCGGGTTTGGGACCCGCCGTGACCGCGCGATCGCGATTCTGCGCTATGCGTACGGCCGGGGTGAGCGCCGAACCTGCCCAAAGAGCCATGACCGCATAGAGACACAGGATCGGCACGGTCGAAAACAACAAGGCATACTGCGCAAGATGGTTGAGGCTGTTGAATCCGCCACCGATGGCGGCACCCAGCCACATTGGCGAAATATATAGACCGATAAACGCCACCCACGTCAAAACACGTGCGGTACCGGATAACCAGGCGGGCAGGTGTGTGAAAAACAGAGGGAAAGCATCAAGAACAAGCGTCATGATAATCAGCGGGAACATGACGTTATGATGCGACCAGCTGATGGGGGAGATGCTCACCATCAAAAACCCGCCGACCGCCACCTGAGATAGCACAAGATTACGGCGAATAAGCTGGCGCAGAAGCACCGCACAGAGACCGATCGTAGCAAGAACAAGGGCGTAATATACGGGCCTCAGGGTAGGCTCACGCAGACCCAGGTGCATCAACCAGCCTTGAATCGAAATATTATCGGCGAAGTTAATACCTCCAACGCGGCCGGAATCCGAAACGGCGCTCGTCCAGAACGTAACTGCCTGCTGCGGAAGGAAGATAAACCCAAGAAGAATGGTAGTGCCGAAAGAAGCGCCTAGGGTAAGGATGCCGCGCCAGTCTTTGCGCATGAGTAGAATAAGGCCGAAGGCAAGCGGGGTGAGCTTAATACCGCCCGCGATGCCGATAAGCGCACCCCGGGGAATGCGGGTTGCCGGTCGTATAAAATCGGCAAGCACCAGCGTAAGAATGATGGGGTTGATTTGTATCAGCGAGAGCCCGCGCCGCCATGGCCCGGTCATAATAATGATGAACGTGAGGGCAGCAATGACGCCGTATGTGCCGAGTCTTTCCTGGAAAGGGATGCTGTAGCCGCGGTCGGTGGCATAGTTATAGATAAGGGTTGCCAGCCACCATGCAACACCGATGCTGATCGCATACATGATGGCGATGCCCACCCACGCGGGCAGAAAAGCGAACGGTAAGAACACGAGCGCGGCAAAAGGCGGGTAGGTGAAGGGCAACCTAAAGTCGCCGTACTCCAGGAGATTGCGGGCGTAGAGATCTTTGTGCATGCCGTCGTTATCGAAGATGGTCATGGCACCGAAACGGTAGACATTGAAGTCTAGTCCGCCCGTGAATTCGATATAGATAAGCCAACCGATAACAAAGAGAGCGAATGCCGCGAGCGTTATTCTGCCCGCCTTAGGTATGTCTGGCGCAAAGACCTGCACGGATGGTGCTGCGGTCATGGTGATCTTTCTGTTGTGTCTGTGCATTTTTTGGGATGCGGTTCGGCGGGGCGAATGTGTTATCGGTGTGAACGGTTTATGTAACCTATCCTCCAGTCTAGCGTGTGAAAGCGCAGGTGGGGAGTGCCTTGAAGCAGAAAAAGCTCTTGATGTGAGGAAAGCAGTGGAAACTCTGCTTTAGTCACACCAAGAGCCTTTGTACGGGAAAGGCAGTGCCGATAGGGGAACTTAGCCCTGCGCCACCTCACCAAAGTGAGCTGCCATGGTGCCTTCGTGAGCGGCACGCAGGTCATCAAGGTTGATGGAAACCTCGTTTTGGAAGTCAAGCGCGTTCGAGAGCGCATCCACTACGCCGATGCGCGCGAACGGGAACTGTCGGGCGGTGCACATATCCTTGAAACGTACCTCCTCAGAACGCGGGACGGAAACCACCACGCGACCTAAGGACTCCGAGAACAGCAGGGTGAACAGGTCGAGCCCGTCGCGTTCGGCAACTTCGCCCAGCCCGATGCGCGCCCCGGTGTTGAAACGCAGGCAGGCTTCCGCGAGTGCTGCGGCAAGACCACCGGCGGCAACGTCATGTGCCGCATCGATCATGCCGTCACGCGACATATTCACGAGCATATCGCCAAGCTGACGTTCAACCGCCAGATCAACCTTCGGGGGCAGACCCCCCAGGTGGCCCTTGAAACGCGCCCATTCTGAACCGTCCAGCTCGTCACGCGTAGTACCCAGCAGGTAGATGGCCTGACCGTCGTGTTCCGGGGCCCAACCCGAGGGGGTGCGCCGGGTAACGTCGTCCATTACGCCCATCATCGCGACCACAGGGGTCGGATTAATGGCCTTACCTCCGGTCTGGTTGTACAGCGAGACGTTACCACCGGTGACCGGAACACCTAGCTCCATGCAGCCGTCGGCAAGACCGCGCACGGCTTCCGCAAACTGCCACATGACATCCGGATCTTCGGGGGAGCCGAAATTCAAGCAGTCCGAAACCGCGACCGGGCGGGCACCCACGGTTGCCACATTACGGTAGGCCTCCGCCAGAGATGCACGCGCGCCCTCATACGGGTCAAGGTAGGTAAAACGTGGTGATGCGTCAGTCGCCAGCGCGACCCCCAAATTGGTGTGCTCATCCACACGCACCACACCTGAATCATCCGGCATAGAGAGGGCTGTGTTGCCCTGCACGTAGCGGTCGTACTGGTTGGTGATCCAGGACTTGGAGCACATATTCGGGGACGCCATGAAAGCCTTGATAGCCTCGCCCAGCTGTTCGCCGCGCGGGCGTGCATCGTCGGCAGCGGAGCCTGTGAAATGGTCTGCCTGGAGTGCATCCTGACCAGCCGGGCGCGCATAGGGGCGCTCATAGGTGGGACCATCGTGCGCCACAGTACGCGGGTCTACATCAACGATCACCTGGCCGTCCCATTCAATGGTTAGGCGACCGGTATCGGTCACCTCGCCCAAGAAGGAGTACTCTACGCCCCATTTCTTCATAATCGCCTCAAAACGCTCGACGTTCTCGGGCGAAACGACCGCCATCATGCGTTCCTGCGATTCCGACATCAGAATTTCGCCGGGGGTTAAGGTGGGGTCTCGCAAGAGTACTTTGGTAAGGTCTACATGCATGCCGCCCTCGCCGTTGGAGGCGAGCTCACTGGTTGCACAGGAGATACCGGCAGCGCCGAGATCCTGAATGCCTTCGACCACGGAACCCTTGAAGAGTTCCAGGCAGCATTCGATCAGAACCTTCTCGGCGAAGGGATCGCCTACCTGCACTGCGGGTCGCTTGGAGGGCTTGGTGTCGTCAAAGGACTCTGAAGCCAGCACGGATGCGCCGCCAATACCGTCGCCGCCGGTGCGTGCCCCGAAGAGCACTACCTGATTGCCCACGCCGGATGCATTTGCCAGGCGAATATCTTCGTGGCGCATAATACCGACTGCCAGGGCATTGACGAGGGGGTTTGCCTGGTAGCAGGCGTCAAATTCGGTTTCGCCGCCAATATTGGGCAGACCCAGAGAGTTGCCGTAGCCGCCGATGCCCGCAACCACACCGCCGACCACGCGGGCGGTATCCGGGTGGTCGATAGCGCCGAAACGCAGCGGATCCATAACCGCGATCGGGCGTGCACCCATCGAAATAATGTCACGCACAATACCGCCCACGCCGGTTGCCGCACCTTGATAAGGCTCAACATAGGAGGGGTGGTTATGTGACTCAATCTTGAAGGTTACCGCCCACCCGTCGCCGATATCGGTTACGCCAGCGTTCTCGCCGATGCCGACCATCAGATCTTTTTTCATCTCATCAGTGACCTTGGCGCCGAATTGCTTCAGGTGCACTTTCGAGGATTTGTAGGAGCAATGCTCGGACCACATGACCGAGTACATGGCCAGCTCGGCCGCGGTCGGGCGGCGGCCCAGAATCTTCTTGATGTCTTCGAACTCGTTTTCCTTTAACCCCAGCTCTGCCCAGGGGAGTTCGGTATCGGGGGTTTCCGCCGCGTGCTCGACGGTATCGAGGTTAAACTGCTTCTCGCTCATCGCTTGTGTCTATCCTTGTCGTCGTGCGTCTAGCGGGCGTTGATCAGGTTGGAAAGAACGGAGGTGAAGACGCCCAAGCCGTCGGCACCGCCTCGTAGTGAAACATCACCGAATCCGGAGGATGAGGGACCAAAACCGGGCTCAACCGCGTGTTCTGGGTGGGGCATCAGACCGACGACGTTTCCGCGTTCGTTGCTGATACCGGCAATATCGTGGCGTGAACCGTTCGGGTTGAAACCCACGTATCGGAACACCACGCGATTCTCGGCTTCGAGCCCCTCTAGGGTTTTGGCGTCCGCCACGTATTGACCGTCCTGGTTTTTAAGCGGAACCACAATCTCTTGCCCAGGTTCGTAAGATCCGGTCCACGAGGTGGCGTTATTTTCGATGCGCAGGGTTTGGTCACGGCAAATGAACTTGCGGTGATCGTTCTTAATCATGGATCCGGGGAGCAGATGCGACTCGGTAAGAATCTGAAAACCATTGCAGATGCCCAGCACCGGCAGGGGAGCAGAGCCCGATGTTCCCGCTGCGTTTGCTGCCGCGATGACCGAATGCATGACGGGTGCTTTCGCGGCGATAGCGCCCGCACGCAGATAGTCGCCATAGGAGAAACCGCCGGGAATAATGACGGCATCAACGTTTTTGAGGTCTTCCTCGTCGTGCCAAAGTTCGACGACGGTTCCGCCCGCTAACCGTACTGCACGCGCCGCATCGCGGTCATCGAGGGTGCCGGGGAAAGTAATAACGCCGATGCGCGCATCAGCAAATTCGGGGTTAGGTGCCGAGACGCTGAAGTCGCCAACAAGGGGAACTTCGTGTGCTGCGAGTGATTCTGCCATGCTCTTAGTCCTCCAGAACCGAGACGTTCACAACGTCTTCGATGACGGGGTTTGAGAGTAGCTCTTCTGCCGCTTGGCGTGCCTGCGCAAGATGCTCTTCGGTAGCTTCGCCTTCGACGGTCAGCTCAAAACGCTTGCCTTGGCGAACGTCGGTGAAGGAATTTAGACCGATACGGGGCAGCTCGTGAGCGATAGCTTTACCCTGTGGG
Organism: Rothia sp. HMSC071F11; assembly: GCF_001809115.1. Lineage (NCBI taxonomy): Bacteria > Bacillati > Actinomycetota > Actinomycetes > Micrococcales > Micrococcaceae > Rothia > Rothia sp. HMSC071F11. The sequence continues at coordinate 68,231 of NZ_KV795763.1, read as the reverse complement.
TCAAGAATTTCGGGCTTGAGCATAACATCAACAACAATACGGGCCATGTGCGGGCACTCCTTGGGTGCATGAGTTCTGATTGAGCCGTCTTAATGTTACCGCAAACACGCTTCTTGACGCCCGCTCGGCGAGCGAATTTTGACCGCAGTATTCAGTGAAAGAGCGGCGGGTACGGGAACGTGAAACTAGATGTGCAGAAATATGAAGATACCCATGGTGAGCTATGCCTTACCAAGAAGAAAGTGTGGAATCAAAACTCCTTGTAGAAAAGCGTAATAATTCTTCTCAAAAATCGTTCTCTGTGAGCGAACATCGGAATTTTGAAGTCTCTAGCAGGTGATGTTTCAGAATTGCGGATTAAAGAATAATTTTGGAGATTATGCATATCAGGATGCGCGCCTCAGCTAGTTCTCAAGCGTCGTGTCAATGTTTAAAGTATGCTTGAGCGGTAAACTAATCTCAAAGTTGCTGACTTCACATAAACTATTTACATGTAAATTATAAAAACCAATCTCGCATGCTGTATAGTATATTTCCGTTGTAAACTTTTGCTCCAGAAAAGTGACATCAACGATTCATTTTGCTCACATTTTGTTTAAAGTGATTATGTTCATAGGGGATGCATGATTACAAATTCTCTAAGAGCGTGTATGATGTCGCGCCAGTTTTCCAATGGCGCCTCATCGCACTCCTGCCATCACCACTGGCAGAAAACAAAACGGGCAAACCCTGAGCTGCATCAACCGCATAACCACCGTGGCTTGAAGAGGCATAGCGCGCGGCTATGTTAATTCACTCCGTTCCACCGAGCGGAATGAGCCATCATTTCCGGGGTGGGCGGTGATGCACCGCGCTGAGTCACCGCACAAGCCGTGCAGGACAATCACCACTAAGTAAATAACGATCGCTGAAAATATTCACCGAATACATGCGAGCTTGAAAAGTTTGGCACTTCAGAAAAGCTCGAAGATGCTCCTCGGGACGAAAAAGACAGGCTATCGCGATAGATAAACTCAACCACAAGTATTTCTCCCTCGTTTTCCGGCGGGGGAGAAATTAGTTTAAGCCACGGCGGCGCGATCGAGAGCGCCCTTAACCCGGCTCAAGACGCAACGGCGCAGCGTTACCGAACGCTCCGAAAGCTCGCGTTGATACCGCACATACTCGGCTTTACCCTCGGGGGTCTCTACCTTAATAGGCTCATAGCCCCAATTGAGAAGGTCGTACGGTGCGGCGCGCATATCGAGTTCGCGCGCATCCCAGGCAAGCTCAAAACAGTCCATCACGAGCGCCGAATCGATGAGCGGGATCAGCTTGTATGCCCACTTGTAGACGTCCATATTGGCGTGCAGACAAGCGGGCTGCTCCAGAGTGCGCTGTGCTTCACGGGTGGGCTGCAGCTCGTTCATGGGCGCCGCCTGAGGCATGAAAAACCGGAACGCATCGAAATGCGAACAGCGGATGCGGTGCGACTCAACCACCCGGTCGGTGCCCTCAGCACCCAAACGCAAATCCAGGTAGTCGTGACGAATGTTGTTCTGAACCGATTTATACGCCATCGCCCATTCGTGCATACCAAAGCATCCAAAAAACGCTTTTTTATCGGCTGTATTTGACAGAATTTCGCGAGTGAACGTGAGGGCGGTGCCGCGTTTGTCCACGAATTGGGGTATATCCACGAGAACCGCGTCGCCACGTTCGGCATGGGTGCGTGCATCGTCGGGGGAGAGCCCAGCTGAAAGGAGCTCGTCCTCGGTTGCAGCGCGGTAGAATTTCCAGTTGGCGCGTTCGGCGGCATCCAGCAGAATGACGCCAGCCCCCGGATGCCAGCGCTTGAACTGACCGGGCTTGAGCGTGTAGTACGTAAACAGGAAATCCTCGACCGGATGCGCCTGACCGCGCTCGCGCCTGCTCGTAAACGGGTCCGCAAAGCGCCCTGACCGGCGCTCATGCTCCTTCGCATAAGCACGCCAGAGCGAGCCGTCAAGTACTGTCACAGAGTGACTTATCTGCATTCTCCGAAACTAGCGGCCTGTTCCGCCGTATACGGTGGCCTCGCCTTCGGCATCGAGCTCGAAGGCGGTGTGTACCGCGCGGACCGCCTCATCAAGCTTTGAAAGCTCGGTGATAACCGAGATACGAATCTCGGAGGTCGAAATCATCTCGACGTTCACGCCCGCATTGCTCAGCGCCTCAAAGAAGGTAAACGAGACACCCGGGTTGGTCTTCATGCCCGCGCCCACAAGCGAAAGCTTACCCACCGCCTCGTTATAAATAACCTCTTCAAAACCGATCTCGGCCTGGGTCTTCTCAAGTACCTGCAACGCCTGCGGACCCTGCGCCTGGTTGAGCGTAAAGGAAATATCGGTCACGTTCGGGCGGTCGGTCGAGACGTTCTGCACGATCATATCGATGTTAATCTTGGCCTCATTGAGCAGACCGAAAACCTTAGCGGCAGATCCGGGGATATCGGGCACGCCCACCACGGTAATTTTTGCCTGTCCACGGTCGTGCGCAACGCCAGAAATCAGGGGCTGTTCCAAGGGAATCTCCTTCACATGGGTGGGGGTTAGTTCCGCGGAATTTTCCGGGATAACAAGAGTGCCTTCAAGATTCGAGAATGACGAACGCACATGCAGTTTCAGATTGAAACGGCGGGCGTACTCCACGCTGCGCAGATGCAGAATCTTTGCGCCATTTGCCGCCATCTCAAGCATTTCTTCACTTGTGACAGTATTGAGTTTATGCGCGGTTGATACGATGCGCGGATCGGCTGTGAACACGCCGTCCACATCCGAATAAATCTCGCACACATCCGCATGAAGCGCCGCCGCAAGAGCGACCGCCGTAGTATCTGAACCGCCGCGACCGAGGGTCGTAATGTCACCGCTCTGGCGGTTAACACCCTGGAACCCCGCTACAATCGCGATGTTTCCGGCCTCAACAGAGCGGCGAATACGGTCTGGATTGACCTCCACAAGCCGCGCCGCGCCATGCACGCCGTCAGTAATCATGCCCGCCTGGGAACCCGTGAAAGACTGCGCCTTCGCGCCTAGATCATTGACCGCCATCGACAGAATAGCCGTCGAGATGCGCTCACCCGCAGTCAGGAGCATATCGAGCTCGCGCGAGGGGGTAACGGTAGCGGTTACTTCAGCGGCAAGGTCGAGTAGTTCATCAGTGGTGTCACCCATCGCGGAGACGACCACGACCACATCATTGCCCGCTTTTTGGGTGTCCACGATGCGCTGGGCGACGCGTTTGATACCCTCGGCATCCGCGACGGAAGAACCGCCGAACTTTTGGACGATCAGGCTCATTGAATTCTCCAGGTCAGTATTGAGTATGCCACCGGCTAGTTTACCGGCTCTTTACATAGTAGGCGGATGCGGCGCGCGGTGGGAATTGTGCACGTATGTGTATTAGAACGTGAAATATGAAGAACTGTTACGGATGACTCAGCGGAACCGAGCGGTGCACATCCCACTTTTACATAACGACAGGGCTTATTAGCTCCACGGGTTAACGTATTTGGCACCGGGCAGAGGCGGAACCTCCGGGGTAGGCGTGCGTAAGGGCTCCTCCTGTATTTTACGGATGCGCGCCTCATAATCCTCCGACCGGTGCGCGTGGATGCGGTAGGCATCAGCGCGCGTAATATCCACCGGAATCTGCTCAGCCTGAGCCGCCGATTTATGGGACTCGGGCGGGGTCTCTTGAGGGGAATCTGGCGTGTCTTCGGAACTCGGGGCATCTGCATGGGCAGAATCATCGAGTGCCTGCTCGATAAGCGCCTCATCAACGGTAGTCTGCGTGCCAGGTGAGGGGGAACTATCTGCACGAGAATTATCGTTCTCCGCGTCGTGCGGATTATCAGAGGAAGAATCCTCGGGCTCACCCTGGGAATCGTCAAGGTCGTCGAACATGCTCCCGCTCCAGCGTTTACGCGGCGCCCTTGGCTCAGTATCTGCGCGCTCACGTTCCGCCTGCTCTTCGTCAACCACCTGCTCAAAATCTTCGGCGGCATTCCCCTGAGCGATACCCGCGCCTTCGCTGATCACGCGGCGCCCCTCAAGCGCGCGCCCGAGCGTAATTTCGTCCGCATATTCCAGGTCGCCTCCGACGGGCAGACCGGACGCCAGCCGTGAGAGGCGAATGCCCAGTGGAACCAGCATTCGCGAAAGGTAGGTTGCGGTCGCTTCGCCCTCAAGGTTAGGGTCCATCGCCAGAATAATCTCTTGAATACGCTCATCTGCCAGGCGCGAGACCAGCTCACGAATGCGCAGCTGCTCGGGGCCAAGCCCCGCCAACGGGTTAATAGCTCCGCCCAGCACATGGTAACGCCCGGTGAAGGAACGGGTGCGCTCAATCGCCACCACATCTTTGGATTCCTCAACCACGCAAATCAGGCCCGGGTCACGCCGATCATCACGGCAGATAACGCACTGCTTCGTCTCCGAAACGTTGCCGCATATTTCGCAAAAGCTCACACTCGATTTGACCTTCGAAATCGCGTTGGTCAGGCGTGCCATGTCTGAGGCGTCAGAGTTGAGAATATAGAAGGCGATGCGCTGCGCCGACTTGGGACCCACCCCCGGCAGGCGACCAAGTTCATCGATGAGATTTTGGACTGCGCCCTCGTACATGCTTCTCCTCGTCTGTGTGTGCTGTGAGCGCGTTGTGCCGCGCTAAATCTGATGGAGTGGCCGTTCGTCGATCACCTTGCCGCCAATAATCTTTTCGATGGCGCGCAAACCGATATGAACGCTGTTCTCAATTCTTTCGTCGTCATCAGAAACGACGTCTTCTTCATCGTTCTGCTCCTGCTGTGCGCGTTGTCCGCGTGCTGGGGCAGATTTTGCGGGTTTCTCAGCGGGCGGCTCTTCGGGTTTTGTGTCCGCTGAATCCGGCCGCTGAGCCAGGGGTGGTAAAGGTGAGACCGGGGCGGATGCGGCAGCCTCCCGAGCCGGCTTATTCCCCGTGGACAGCGGCGCGGATGCGCTCGGTGCCGGAATATTGCTGAACTCGGCGTTCTCGGCGGTATCTACAGACTCAAGGGAAACTGAGGGGTAAGAGCCCTCACCCTGCGTCTGACCCGGATCCGGCGCGGAATCGTCCACCGGTTCATTGCGGCTACCAGCATCCTGGGGATCTGTATTACCGCTATCCTCACCCTGTTCGTGCGGACTCGGAGAATTCTGCTGCGGAATCCCGCTGCCCGAGGCCGCGAAGGAATCGCGCTCGCCAAAACCGCCCTCGGGAACCCGTGTATTCCCGCTATCTTCGGGTATTTCAGGGGGTACAGGCTCGGTTTCGGGAGGCAAGTTCGCTTGCGCCTCCGATGATGTGCTGGGGCGAGACGGGGAATCTTGAGGCGCTGTATCTTGCGGGGAAGAACCGGGCTGTGATGCTGCGGCGGGCTGGCCCTCAGCCGCATCATCCGGATAGGAATCCTCGGAATCTTGCGGGATAGGCGCGACCTCCCAGGCCGTAATGGGCGCATCCACGTTGGTTGTACCCTGTGATGCCGCCTCTTGCCCGGACGAGACGGGCTGCCCGTGACGGTTCCACGCATCCACGCCGCCACGCGGGCCGTCAGCAATCGGCGCGGGATCAGAAGACTTCTGGTTCGCGACGGGTGCCTGGGCAGGGCGCGCATCTGGCTGGGTTTGGGGACGCGCAACCTCGGCACGCACACGCACCTGCTTGCGGAGAAAATCGCTTACGCGCGCGCTCAACTCCGGCACAAAAGAAGCAACCGCCTTGAGCGTAGGCATATCTGCCCGCACATACAGTTCGCCGCTAATCAGACGCACGGGCTCAACCTGCAACAGTTTTTCGGATGCGCCCGGCGCACTCACCCGCGCGATCACGGCACGCCAGTTGGCACGCACCGAGGCAAGCGGGTCTTCTGCATCCGCGACTGTAACGCGCTTGACGGGAGTTTCCTGCGCGGCCGATGGTTCTGAGGGAACCGAACGGGACGGTTTGGGCTCCGAAGGGGCACCATCGGACGAACCTGTACCTTCTGCGGCAGAGGCCAATGGCGCGGAATTCTGAGGCGCGGAACCCTGAGACTTCTGAGTCTGGGGCGTCTCTTTTTGCTCGCCTTCAGTTTCAGACTTAGGCACCTGCTGATTCGTGTTCTGCCCTAAAACGGGGCCGCGATGCTGTGCCGATGCGTTCGTAGCCTCGGCACCAGCCGCCTTCTTTGACGCTCCGCCGCCTGCCGCCAACGGGGGAGCGGCATGCTGCGCGGGAGGTTGACGTTCGGCGGAACCGCCAGCGCTGGGCGATACGCTATTCTGCACGGCGGAAGGCACCCCCTGCCCCGCTGCGGGATTCCCCAAGCGTCCCCCACGTTGAGGCGCACCCGCACCACCGGCGGCAAGACGACGTTCGAGCGCATCCAGCCGAGAGGTCAAGGCTGTAAGATCGCCGCCAGCACCGCCCGGGCTATCCGCAGGAACCAGCAGCCGCGCGCATAGCAGTTCAAGCTGCAGCTGCGGGTTGGTGGCACCGGTCATAGAATTAAGCACTTCGTTAACGGTGCTCGCCGCGCCGGTCAGCTGGGCCGTGGTGAAGGTTTGCGCCTGCGTTTTGAGGCGTTCTATCTGGTCGGCGGGAACGCCTTGCAGAATCTGCGCGGCATTCTGTGGTACCGCCTGCACCACAATCAAATCGCGCAGGCGTTCGAGCAGGTCTTCGACGAAACGGCGGGGGTCTTGCCCGGTCGCCACCACCCGCGAGACCGCCTCGAAGAGGGAAGGCGCATCCTGGGCGGAAAACGCATCAATCACGTTGTCGAGAAGCTGGGCGTGCGTATATCCAAGCAGGGCGACCGCGCGGTCGTAGCTAATGCCGGATTCGGTGTTGGCACCGGCGATAAGCTGGTCAAGAATGGAGAGCGAGTCGCGCACGGAGCCGCCGCCAGCACGGATGACGAGTTGAAGCACACCGGATTCGACGGGTACGTTCTCTTCGCCGCAGAGCTTTTCGAGGTAGGGCAGAAGAACTTCGGGCGGTACCAGCCGGAACGGGTAGTGGTGGGTGCGTGAGCGGATGGTTCCGAGAACCTTATTTGGCTCTGTGGTGGCGAAGATGAATTTGATATGCTCGGGCGGTTCTTCCACGATTTTGAGCAGGGCGTTGAACCCTTCGCGGGTGACCATATGCGCTTCGTCGATGATGAAGATTTTGTAGCGGTCGCGCACGGGTGCGAGGGTTGCACGTTCACGCAGGTCGCGGGCATGGTCTACGCCGCCGTGGGATGCCGCATCCATTTCGATGACGTCGAGGGAGCCGCCGCCGTCGCGGGAGAGTTCGCGGCAGGAGTCGCATACGCCGCAGGGGGTGGGGGTTGGTCCTTGGGCACAGTTGAGGCAGCGCGCCAGGATTCGTGCGGAGGTGGTTTTGCCGCATCCGCGCGGACCTGAGAAGAGGTAGGCGTGATTGACGCGGTTGTTGGTGAGTGCGGTAATGAGCGGTTCGGTGACGTGTTCTTGCCCGATGACTTCGGCGAAGGTCTCGGGGCGGTAACGGCGGTAGAGTGCTGTGCTCACGGGTGACCTTCTGGTTGACGACGCGGGGTTCTACACTATTTTAGTTCACGGATGCGCGCTTGGGGTTTGGTTTCGTTACTGGCGTGGGATGGTTTATGCCTAAATTCTCGCCTGTGAGAAATGGCAGGCAGGTTATCTCAGATAAGTCTCTTGAAGAAAACGCTCCCGAAGTCTAGAAGAACCTAGAATCCACCTTCGACGCTGAAACGGAAAACATCATTTTGCCAAAAAACACTAGAAACCCAGAGACACTTGCCCCTCCCGCCCCAAGGGAAACGAGATGCAGGTGCATCATGGCTACAGGATTTCTAAGCGCCTAGGGATGTCAGCAAGCGAGGAACGAGCGTAGCTGACAGGGTCCCTGTAAAGCTGGGAAATCCTGTCAGCCTGATGCACTGTGTAATGCATCCGAAGTTTAACGATAAAACCTCTTACGCAACCGCTGAAGCCTCAGATTCCGAGCGCGCGAGGAAATAAATCTGAGGTTGAAGCCGCGAAGCGTGAGCGGCGCGGGCGCGTGAGCGCACTATGACGGTGTGTTTCTGCTGCGAATGTTTTTGGATATAAAAAACCTCTTACGCACCCGTCATAGCTCGAATACCCTTGCTACCTTCCGGTCCTGGGGGAGTTTTCCAAGATAACGCCACGTAAGAGGCACGTACCAGTCTACCTGATTTTGTGGTGGTTGTGAACTTGGTGCCGGGGCCTTGGGGTACCTAGTGGCATTGGGCACTTTCGTTGGGGCAGAATTGCCTTAGTGTTGGGTTCCCTGTATAGTTTTATCCGTTCGCCCTTTTTGGGTGTTTTGTTGGAGGATTCGCCTAGCGGCCTATGGCGCACGCCTGGAACGCGTGTTGGGTTCACGCCCTCGGGGGTTCAAATCCCCCATCCTCCGCTCTTTCCCCGGCTTTGAGTTTTCGAGGTCGGGGATTTTTGTTTTTGGTGTGTTGACCGGGTTTTATTGTGGCGTTGTGCCGTGTGTTGTGGGAGTGGCTTTTCGGCCTGGGGGAGCAGCATTTTAGAATGTAGATATGATTTTCAAGAAGGTTGGTTCTTCGCGCCCGTATCCTGAGCATCATTTGTCGCATGCTGATTGGGGTAATGTGCCTCCGCAGCAGGTGCGTCTTGATGCGCTGATTACGACGCAGAAGACGCTTGACCTTGAGACGCTGCTTGCGGAGGATTCCACGTTTTATGGGGATTTGTTTCCGCATGTGGTGAAGTGGCGTGATGATTTGTACCTGGAGGATGGGGTGCATCGGGCGTTGCGCAATGCTTTGCATCGGCGTGCGGTGATGTATGCGCGGGTGCTTGATTTGGATCAGGTTCCGGGTTTTTAGCCGGATGCGCACTCGCTCCCGCAGCTAACTTGTGGAGATGAAGAAAGCCCCTGACGTAGCGGTCGGGGGCTTTCGCGTTTAATGCTGGTTCGTTTTCTGCCGGACGGGGACGAGCGCCTTTAGGATGCGACGGTCAGGTCGGTCGTTTTCTCGCTTTTGTTTGCTTGAGTTTCTTCGATTTTGAGGGGGTTTCCGTCCGCATCAAACCGGGCGCCCAGCCCCATCTGGATGAACCTGATGGTGCTTTGAATCTGGCGTTCGCGGGTTTGTGCGTCGGGGGCATCTTCGGCGCGTCCGGCGCTTGAGGAGAGTGAACCGTGTACGAGCATCGCGAGTTCGCGAATGTCGTTTTCGGGTATGTATTTTTCGGTGATGGCATCGGAGAGGATGTTTGCCAAAACCATTTGCAGTTCGCTCACGTGTTTGCCGAGGCGCGCGTATGATTCGGGTGAGAGCATGGAGCGCATGGCGGGTCCGGGGGGAAGGTGCCTGCGGGCGAGGTCTTCGATCTGCAGGCGAATGTATACGGCGAGCTGATCGATGGGGTTGGTGACTCCGGTGATCCCTTCGTCGAGTTCGTGCAGGAACCGTTCGGTTTCGTCAAGGGCGTAGGCAACCAGGAGTTCGCCCATGTCAGCGAAGTAATTGTAGACTGCTGTGCGCCCAATACCGGCGTTTTTGGCGACGTCGGTCATGGTGAGTCCGGGGAGTCCTCGGGAGTAGAGGAGCTTCCCGAAAGATTCGAGGATGGCGCGTTTGGTGTTTTCGCGCTGAGCGGCGTTTGTTGCGGCGGAAATACGAGGCATAGTGACACTTTACCGCAGAACGTCAATAAATTGCGACTGTGGCACAAAAAATTACCGAAAAACTTGAGATATTTCTCAACGAGCGCATCGTGCACTGACTAGGAGTAAAAATACTGTTCCCGAAAAATTTAGAAGCCCCGGCTCAGAGGTAGCCCAGTCGTGTGGCGGCGCGCAAATCGTCCCGAATCAAAGAGGTTAGCGGATACCCCCGATGCCCCTGCTTTGGCAGAATACGCAGCATGGTGCGTGCCTGCCGTCCCCGGTAAAATTCTTCACCCTCATGGGCTGCACGCTGCGCTGACCAGATCTGGCCCGCAGAAGCCGGTGCTTTGCCGTCGCGATCTCCCACATGCCAGCTGAGCAGCATCCCGTTTAGGGAACGGCTGGGCCCGCGGAAGCGCTGCGGAATACCGTCGGAACCGCCTCCGCCGATCATGGATGCGCCCCCGCCCAGCAGCCAGTCGTTGGAATGCGACAGCAGTTCGTAGGTAATAAATTCCGCTCCGCCCGAATACCCGGCAAGCCAGATGCGCGTGCGATCGTATCCGTAGCGTTCGGCGAGGTCGGCGGCAAGGGCACGAAAAACACGACCGTTCCTGCGGGCACGCACCCACCAGGTGGTTGTGGGGTCATTGAAAACGGGTGCTTCAAGGGTTCCTGGTGCCAGCACGGGCACGCACAGCATACGATGTTCGCGGGCAATATCGGCGAGGTCGCGGCGCAAACTGGAGGTGCGGCTGAGCAGCCTGCTATTTGAACGAAGCAGGTAATCGCCGTCGAAGAAGAAAAGAATTCCGGGTGGCTCGGTCTGGGCAGCCTCAAGATAGTGTGCGTTATCAACCCGATAGTGCAGGGTTCGTCCGTAGGCACGATAGGGGAGGTACCCGATGAGTTCGCTGGAGGAAACGAGCAGGGGTTCCAGAACTGAACCGGCGCGGCGGGCACCGCGCATCGCCGCCGAAATGCTTCGGGGCAAACGCGGGATGTGCGCGGTTGTGCGGCGCACGGATGAGCGAGCAGGTTCTTGGTGACCCATATTTATAGTTTAAGAGGCGGCAGCCTGCACCGTAAAAAGGCTCGTGATCCGAATAAATCGGCGAAACTACGCTTTATCACCTCAAGAGCCTTTTTAGGTTCTCGCCCAAACGGAGTTACTGGGTAAGATAGTGAGTGCTCGGGTGGCAGACGAGCATAACCTCAAAACAACATTCACATCAAACCTTTCAGGGAGAACTATGTCTACACCCGCTAAGGCACCGCAGGATATTACTACCCCGCCGTGGGCGAAGCGCCGCAGCTATTTTGACCTGCTGCTGGGCGCATCCTGCGTGATTCTGATTATTTCGAATATTGCGGCTACGAAAGGTATCGAATTCGGGCCGCTCCCATTTGAGCTTCCGCCGTTCACGAACGGCAACTTTATCCCCAGTGATGGTGGTTTCTTCTTGTACCCGCTGGCCTATGTACTCGGCGATGTGCTCTCTGAGGTGTACGGGTTTAAGCGCGCTCGCCGGGCTATTATCGCCTCGTTTGTGGCGGCGGCGTTCGCTGCCGGATGCTTCCTGCTGACTGTTGCCCTGCCGCCCGCCAGCTACTATGAGAATCAAGAGGCGTTCGCCATTATTCTCGGTCCCGTATGGCAGATTTTTGCCGGGTCGCTGCTGGGGTATTTGACAGGTCAGCTTCTGAACGCATGGGTGATGGTTGCCATGAAGAAGGCCACCTCCGGGCGGTTTATGTGGGCGCGTATGATCGCTTCAACCCTCGTGGGCGAGCTGGCGGATACCATTATTTTCTGTGCGATTGCTTCGCCTATTCTGGGGATTACCAGCTTGGATCAATTCATCAGCTACACCTTGGTCGGGTATGTGTATAAGTGCCTGGTTGAGATTGTGCTCATGCCTATCAGTTACCCGGTGATTGGCTGGTTCAAACGGCACGAGATCGAGTACGACGGTTAGGCTGATGCCGCACACCGCCGTGAAAAATTGATGATGTGGCGAGAAGCGGATGGGTTGTCTGCTTCTCGCCATTAATATTTGTGGCACTGTATCCTTGTGCGGTGGGTGGCGCATCCTATGCACAAATTTGCATTACGTCGTGGAACACCCAAAAATAACCAAACTCTGAGAATCATAGGGAAAATCTGTTTCGCCACGCACAAACCCATGCAAAAAGTTGCATAGATGATGCTCGACGCGGGATAGTTATTCGATACGCCTTTGCCACATTTGCTGCAGACCGGGTACCGAGCCGCGCTCGGTTTCGACGCGACATACGAGGGCAGGCGCCCAACCGATGAACGAAAAAAATGGAAAGCACCACCTGATGAGTAAAGCACAGGACGCCTCAGCACCTAAGACGGCACCGGCAGAAAACGGCGAACTGAAACGTTCCCTCTCGCATGGTCAAATGACTATGATTGCGATGGGTCTCGCCCTGGGGACCGGCCTCTTTCTGGGCTCTGGTTCCGCCATCAAAATTGCGGGACCCGGTGCTATCATCGCCTACGCTGTTGGGTCCATGATCGCCGCTATTATCGCGGCATGCGCGGGCGAAATGGCGGTTCGCCACCCCGTTCCCGGCGGGTTCGGCACTATCGCAACCAGATACCTCAGCCCCTACGCCGGGTATATTGGCCGTTGGGCGTATTGGGCAACTACCGTGCCGCTGACCGGCGCCGAACTCGTGGCGGTTGGCAAATATTTCTCGTATTGGTTCCCCGCAATTCCGCTGTGGGTGACGGTGGCAGCCTCCGGCATCCTGATTCTCATCCTGAACCTGGTGAGCGTTAAATCCTTCGGCGCCCTCGAATTTTTCCTCTCTTCCATTAAAGTAATTGCGGTTATCGTCTTTATTGTGCTGGGGCTGCTTCTTGTGTTCGTTGGCCTGCCCGGACACACTGCGGTGGGTACCGCAAACCTCGTGAACGACGGTGGGCTGCTTCCTAACGGACTCGGCGCCGTCTGGGTTTCGATGGCAATTGTGATGTTCTCTTTCGGTGGCGTTGAGATGCTTTCCATCTCCGCCGCAGAGGCGCAGAACCCGGCGCGTTCGGTGCGTACCAGTGTCAAGGCCATGATCTGGCGGCTCTCCAGCTTCTACGTGCTCTCGATGTTGATTATTCTGTGCCTGATGCCCTGGCAGCAGGCGGCGCAGACCGGCAAAGACCTCAGCCAATCGCCCTTCGTGATGGTGTTCTCTGAACTGGGCATTCCTTATGCGGCAGATATTACCAACTTCGTGATTCTGATCGCCGCGCTTTCGGGCGCGAACGCCTCGCTGTATGCGGCAACCCGCCTGCTCCACGCGCTTGCGGGCGATAAAATGGCACCCACGTTTGCGGGCACCACGAACCATAACGGCGTGCCCGTCACCGCGCTTATGCTCTCTTTCCTGGGTGTGGTGATCGCATCTGTCATGGCGGTGGCAGAAATCAGTAATATTTTCGAGCTACTGATGGCCCTAGTCACCCTGTGCATTTTGGTTGTGTGGATTATGATTTTGCTGACCTATCAGGCATACAAGAAGCACCAGGGGAACTCCTCAGGATTCACCGTCTGGGGTGGGCGCATTACGGCGGGTGTGGGGCTTGCCGGGGTCCTTGCTACACTGGTCGCCCTTTTCATGCTTCCCGATTCGAGCGCCGTAGTATCCGTGCAGGTGGGCGTGGTGTTCTTCGCCATCATCTCTATCTTCTATATTGTGTTGGCGAAAAAACGCGGCGGTTTCCCGCGTGCCGATCTTGACGCGCTTGCCGAACAACAGAAGGAAGACGCATAGCCTGTTGCTATACCACGAGCAGATAGTATTTTGACGAGAAGATAGCGCTATCTTCTCGTCAAAATACTATCTGCTCGCGGTTAATACGGGCGATGTACTACCCTAGAAACACACTCATTCTTTGACATTTTCACAACATCACAGTCCAGGCACTCAGAACCCGAAGAAGGCTTAAACATGACCGACGGCCACACCCCTCAACCTGCTAAGAGGCATAGAAGCGGCACTGCGCATCCAGCTGGCGGAGCACCACGCAATAAATCCGCCCGCGCCGAACTCAAGCGTTCCCTCTCGCACGGACAGATGACCATGATCGTTATGGGCTCGGCGCTTGGCACCGGCCTATTCCTGGGGTCCGGGCGGGCAATCGCTATGGCCGGACCAGCCGTTATTCTTGCGTATGCTATCGGCTCGGCGCTCGCCTCCGTCATAGGCGCGGCCACTGGCGAGATGGCGGTGCGTTATCCGGTGCGAGGCGGTTTCGGCGCTATCGCCACCAGGTACCTTGGTCCCTATGCCGGGTTTCTCACACGCTTAGCCTATTGGACCGCAACCGTGGTCATTACCGGCGTGGAACTGGTCTCTGTGGCTACCTACCTGAATTACTGGTGGCCGCAGCTGCCTCTGTGGGCGGGCATCGCGGTATTCGGTGTAGCAATTATTATTCTGAACATCACGAGCGTGAAATCCTTTGGTGCGCTCGAATTTTTCCTCTCGTCCATCAAAGTTATATCGGTGATCGCCTTTATTCTGGTGGGTCTATGTCTGGTATTCTTCGGACTGCCCTCACATGCGGCGGTCGGCACCGCTAATCTTGTCAATGATGGCGGGTTTATGCCCCACGGGTTCGGCGCGGTTTGGCTTTCACTGGCGGTCGTGATGTTCTCCTTCGGCGGTATTGAGATGATCTCTATCTCCGCCGCAGAAGCCAAGGATCCCGCTCGGTCGGTGCGTTCCAGTGCGAAGGCTATGATGATTCGTTTGGCAACGTTCTATGTGCTGGCGCTGTTTATTGTGGTGTCGATTATTCCGTGGCGTTCGGCGGGCGAGCTGGGGGAGAAGGTTGAAACCTCCCCGTTTGTTCTGGTTTTCGATCAGTTGGGCATTACGGGCGCGGCGCATTTCGTGAACTTTGTGGTGCTTATTGCGGCGCTGTCTTCGGCAAACGCTAACCTGTATGCCGGTGCCCGCCTGATGCACTCGCTGGCGACCGACCGTATGGCGCCTCGCGCATTGGCAGCGGTGAACGCCTCCGGGGTGCCTTCGCGTGCCGTATGGGTTTCCACCAGCGGTGTTGTTATCGCTATTCTGCTGGCGCTGTTCAGCCCGCAAGAAGCATTCCTCTCCATGATCTTCCTGATTATGGTGTGTGCGCTCACCGTGTGGGTGCTGATTCTGCTCGCGTACATTGTGTACCGGCGGGTTGAGGGCAAAAGCTCGGCATTCCGCCTGTGGGGCGGGCGCGTTACGGCGGGCGTGGGCATCATGGTGCTTTTCGCCGTGTGGGTTGCCCTGTTTATGGTGCGTGGTTCGCTCATTCCCGCGATTGTGGGCGTGGGGTACTTCCTGGTTCTGACGATTGTGTACTTTGCGCGTGTGAAACACACACTCACGGTTGATGAGGATGCGTTTGCCGAAGCACAGCAGGCTTCCGCTGAGCACGCCACAGCCTTAGAGGAGGAAGAGGAGGCGTTGAAGACAGCCTCCGAATTCGGTCGCTAGAGCGCCTTGCTGATGCGGCGCATGCTGGGTTTCGTCGCTGAAGTGCGGGGTGATGAGTGCTCTGCCGCAGCCATCACCATAATAATTTGCAGGGGAAACCTCAAGTAATGATGATTTTATCTATCATGTAGTACTTGAAGGTTTTGTGGGTATTCTCGAAAGACCGCGAAATTCACAAAAAGTTTTTCTGTAACAAACCCGCAATAATGCATCATAGGCTTACAAGAGGGTCTATAGTTATTGGTGAACCGTATGATCTTGTATGCGTTCAAATGTCTGTGTGTTGGGTGTTCCCCGGAGGCGGTGATGCTTCCGGGGAACATCATTTTTAAGGCTATTTAAGATGTTTTGGTATCAGCAGATGACGATCTAGCGAGAATTTCTTACAGTGCGCTGTATAGGCCCAACAGTAGTGCAAGTTAGGGGAAGTACGACTGTAAAACTTTACCCATATACGTATTTATGCATAAAAATGCACAAGGTAGAGTTAAGAGCATGAGCGCACATCAATCCACTGCGAACCCATCAACTTCGATAACCGGCGAATCCGGTCTGACCGTGCAGGTGCCGCCGCGCTGGGGTGATATGGATGCCTACGGGCACGTCAATAACGTTGCAATACTGAGCCTTCTCGAAGAGGCACGCATCGCCGTCTTCGGACCGCCACCGTCTTCAGGGCAGAAACCGCAGAATTTGCCCGCGCCGCCCATCCCGCTTTTTGAAACCATGCCCGATGGAGTGCAGGCCCTTATCGCCGAACACGGGGTGCGTTATCTGGGGCAGCTTCCCTATACGGGCGAGCCATTAGAGGTAAACGTGCGTATCGAAAAGGTGAGCGCCGCCTCGGTGCGAGTGGGCTATAGTATCTATTCCCCGGTGGATCATGCTGAGTGCGTGCGTGCCTTCACTGTGTTGGCTTTTTGGGATGCACCTGCCGCCCGCCTCGCGCGCCTCACCCCCGAACAGCGGGAGCTTTTGGCGCAGTATATGCCGTAGCACTTTGACCGCGAGCAGATAGTATTTTGACGAAAAGATAACCGAGCTCCATCTGCTCGCGGTATGTGCGGTTGGGGGTGAGTGAAGTCCGGCAGCCCGGTCTCCCTATTGCATACAATGTGATTCAGAAAAACATGCCCGGCGGTTTACCTGCGAGGGCGCAAGGCAAAATACCACGTGAGGAGGTGTGTATCGTGCAGCAGGTGATATTCGGCGGCGCAGAGGCATAGGCAACTATCCCTCTGAACCGAAACGAAAGCATGAAAGAACTAATTCAATACTTCAAAACTCCCCTTCTTCTCATCACCCTGATCGATGGATTCGCGGACGCATCCTTCGGGCTGATCCTCATTGTTTATATCTCGCGCATTGCCGAGCCCTGGTGGCTCACCGTCATGGCTGTCGGCGGGTTCTTCACCGGCATACTCTTCGGTCCTTTCACAGGCTGGGTTGCCGATCGTTTTTCGGGTCGAGCCTGCTGGTCTGGCTCCCTGGCCGTATCCTCGCTCTGCGTAGCAGTCATCGCGTTTTTCCCGAATCCGGTCACCATCATTGCCATGAGCGTGCTCAACGGGGCCGCCGGAAATCTCACCAACGCCGCCGAATTCAAACTACTGCCGAAGGCGCCGGGTATGACCCCGTCGAGCGCATCTGCCTCTATTGTGGGAATCGGTTCATTCTGCTCGATCGTAGCTCCACCTGTGGGTGCCTTCTTCGCTACCTGGAACATGACCGCCACTATAGTAGGCTCTTCGGTGCTCCTGCTGGTCGCGGCAGTCATCGCCTGGTTTAACGTGCCAGCACGGCGCGATCACGAACTTTCCGATGCGATTAAACGCGATAGTTTTAAAGATATTTTCCTAGGATTCTCGGCTATTTCCAGCGCTCGCGCCCTCGTGATTTTCTTACCCGTGATGGCGGTCGTAGTTGCTTCCACCACGATGGAAGGCATCGCCGGGGTGTTCTACCTGCAATCCATCACGAACACTGCATTCGAGTATTCGCTCGTGTTGGCGATGTGGGCTGTCGGCGCGCTCATCGCCAGTATTTTCTATGGGCGCGGATGGTACAAACCGCAGCTGGTGAACGCGATTTTGTGGGGTGGATTCTTTATCGGCGCCGTGATTCTGCTGGAAGGGCTGGTGGCGAATCCTTGGATTGTAGGAGCTGGGTTTCTGGTAGGCGGGTTCTTCAACTCGATCCACAATATGGGTATTCGTGACATGGTGTATATGCAGGTACCCGAGCATCGTCAGGGGCAGTGCTGGGCTCTTATCGGCTCGCTGTTTAGTTCGATGGTGCTTGTGGGTGACCTACTCGGTACGCCGGGAATACTGGGGGATGCGCGCACTATTGTCATGATCGGCGGCGCGACGGCAACCGGTGCGGCGGTGGTGAACCTGCTGCTGTATGTGCTGGCGCGTAACCGCACGGGGCACATCCATCGCGCTTAGATGCGGCTAGAAGAGGAGTCGGTAGGCAGAGAGCGTTTAGGGTGAGGGTAAGCATAAGGAGTAGTTAAGGTCACAGTGCAGAGTCTGAGGCAATCCGACCAGATATATGTGACCTATGATACTTTACATATGTCTAGTTTCTCACTGAATACACCCTAGAGAGGGGTTAAGCAATGTTATCTTTAGCTGTTAATCGTCGTACCGCGCTCCTGTTCCTTGGTTCTGGTGCTGGGGCTGTCTTGATGAGTGCATGTGGTGGGAATGCGTCAAATACCGAAAGCTCTGCTTCGCCTCTCGCAAGCTCTTCATCCGCGAGTTCCACTTCTTCTTCGTTGTCATCAGAAAATTCATCAAGCGCTTCGCCCAGTGCCAGTCCAAGCAGGCGGAATAGCTTCCAGCGAGGATTCGATGTGGAGCTTAATAATGCGGATATGGAGTATACGGGTGAGGGCTATATGTATTCCACGCGCGAAAAGCCGGGCTATGGGTGGTCGCATCCTAAAAGGCCTCAAGAAATGAGCGAGAACTCTGAACTCGGGCTGTACTATAGCTGGGCATATGCATCGGCTGGAATAAGTTATGCCATGAAAACGGGTGATGATACGTATATTAAGCAGTCTGGAATGACTGAGGGCGATCAGAAGCTTTTTAAAAGTATTGCTCTTTTGGAAGAAACGCGTGAGGGTAAGTATTGGGAAGAGTCAGGTAACTTCGTATATAGGCTAGAATCCGATCACCCCGAGAAAAAGGGTGAAGAATATTCTTGGCCTTATCAATTACAAATGTTTCATGGAGACTTCTACGTGCGTAACGGAGAAGTGCATGAAATTCCTGAGAATACTGATGGTTGGGGGCAGACTGTCTACTCCACTGGGACCCTTAAGGCGAGGTATCTTGATGGTGCCTGGCAGATGGAAGGGTTCTTTGAAGGTATCGCTACCGATGTTGTTGGAAAACCCTTTGATAAATAGCCTGTTATTTATTTGAGAAAAATGCTGTCTCACGCAGTAGCTTTTTTCTATTTTGAGACCGCAGAAAAAGGTTCTTGGTGTGAACACAACACTAGATATTCCGCATTGTTCACACTAAGAACCTTTTTAGTATATATGAATAATATTTTATAGTTTTCTCAAAGTTTAAAAGGATAGCAGGGTATGTAAATTTTGAGAATAGTATATGGCTTAGTGCGAACGCTAGAATATCCAGAAAGCACTTAGAGAACCATGTTTACAGCTCGTGAAAGAAAATAATACTAATTATATTTCATATCACTATAAAAACTTTAATGATAGTGTTCCTCGTATGCACTCTGTATCAAAAGACGGAAAGCATCATATTAATCAACACACTATGAAAAACTATCGTTATAAAAATTGAGGAGTACTTATGTCTACGAAAAAGATGCGTACTGTAGCCCTAACTGCGCTCGCAGTTCCTGCCCTGATTGGCTCGGTCATGGCAGCCCCCGCCCAGGCAGAGGTGCAATCGGGAACTAACCTGACCTATACTTCGCCCCAAAATGTGAGTTCGCAGTACCACGTTTACGCCGATAATATCGACTGGTCACAGCCCGTGGGCGTGGTGTTTTACTTCGATGGTGACTATAACCAGGACGACGTAGATAGCTCTTTCTTCTACAACCCTAAAGGTGACACCATGCAAGGTATGGCGAATGCAGCTCAGAAACACAACAAGGTCTTTGTCTCCGTAGATACGCCCGATGAATTCGACCCAAATAAAGCAAATGATTACGCCACTTGGTGGGAAAACGCTGATGGGAATGGCGACTACTTCCGCAGTTTTGCCCAGGAGTTTATCGCCGATTCAGATATAGATGAGTCGCAAGTGTGGCTTATGGGATACTCTGGCGGCGCCGAATTTATCACCTATGAGCTTGATGCCGATCAGCAGGGAACCTGGCGTTCCGGCGGTGGTTCCATCATGGTTGGCGGTGGCGGTGGAAAGAATGGGCGCATGGAGACTCAGGCACCGCAGAACATTAAATCGCAGCCTATGTTCTGGTGGGTGAACGAAAAAGATACTCTAGGCGCTACTACACCGGAATGGTGGGATGCTCTCAACACGGCTACAGCCGGTCACGACTGGTATGCGAGGGAAGGGTTTAACACCCAGCCGATGAAAATCGACAAGAAAGAGACGACCTTTAATAACGCTCATACAGATTATGACCTTCCGGGCATCCTCGATCAGCTGTTGTCATAGTCAGAGGGATAACTCTCCGAACCTCTCTGGATAATTGCTCGGGGTACGCCATTAAAAGGCTCTTGATACGAATGGAGCGGGATTTTCAACGCTTTATTCGCATCAAGAGCCTTTTTACGTGGAATAAATCATGATGCTGATGCAAGAAGGCATGAGGCCGAAGGATGGAACGGCAAGCGAGGCATAGCAGGGTCGCCGCGGGGAAGCGGCGCAACCTTCATGAAGATCTTGAGAATTCCTGCACGGTTGTACAATGAAACTATGTCCCCACTGTTGAGGAGATCTCTATGAAAACTCGTTCTTTCGTGACTCTTGGTGCCGCCTGCCTGCTGGCGCTGACCGCCTGCTCGGGCGGCGGCAATACAAACGCGCAGAACACTGCCAGCGCCTCCTCCCCGCATCAAAACAGCTCTGCGAGCCGCAGCGCATCGGCAACCCCGAGCGCGAGCGCGAAACCTGTTATGCCTGAGCGCACTCCGGTGGTCAATGATGACTCCACCATGCAGCCTTCCGCAAGCTCAAGCAGCACCCCGAACCCCTCGAATTCCTCCCAGGTGTGGACTTCTCCAGGAGCGGTCAAGACGGGTACGGTCACCACCGCATCGGCTGACCCGAATGCGGGTAATCCCACGAACGTGCGCCGTGCAGGGGAGAGTTGCGGATCAATTCATCAGCAGGGTCACCTGCGGGGCAGCAACGCACAGTTACGTGTGGTTGATGGCGTGGCGGATTGCGATTACGCCATGTCGATCATGACCCAGTACATCAACAGCACCCCCACGCCCGATAACCAGACCCAGCACTGGGTTATGCGCATTCAGGATGCTACCTGCTACTGGCGTCCGTTCTTGGACTATACCCCCGATCGCGGTGCACCCGAATGCGTTGTGGAGGGGCATAATATCAAGATCACGGCGCGTCTGGACGACCCAGAGGCTGCCATGCGTGCCTATAACGAACTCGACCCGGAGAACCCGGAATATCAGTCCGAAGATTAATGCTTCGCTAATGTTCATAAAACACGGTGGGGAGCGGACAGTTTCTTATAACAGAGCTGTCCGCTCCCCACCCGTATTACGCGAGGTCATTTGATGGCTAGCTACGGTGCTTTCCCTGCGGCAAAAGTCTCAAGGCTGCTTGAGCCTATGCCGCATCCTCTTTGAGTAGAGCATCCAGCCGCGCGAAGGTAGACCGCCAGCTGGCGCGTACCTCCTCGTGTACCGAAACCGGCATGGGGCCGATCTCCACGGTGATGCGCGTACCTTCGCCCACGCCCTCGGGGGTAATAACCGTCTCGGGGAAAAAGCGGAACCGCTGATAGACAACCACACCTCCGGGGTTCCCTAAATGGTCCGGAAGCTGTTCAGCGTATTCGAGCTCCTTGAGCGGATCAATAGCGAGAAACCGACTCTGCAGGACGCATGATACTGAGGCATCAAGCTCGTTAATCATCGATAGCCGCTGCATGCCGCCGACATAAGGTTCCAGCACAATATCTTCGGCACGGGTACGCCACCCCGTCGGCCCATACCAGCGATGCAGCAGATTCGGGTTCAGAAACGCCCCGAAAACCTGCTCGACGGGGGCGGCAATCTCATGGTCGAAGATGAGAAGTTCTTCGTCGGGAACCTTAGTGATGCTCATCGTACACTCCGTGACGGTCGTTGATTTAGGGCTTCTTACCAGAGTAATAGTTACCGAGGAATTCGTCACGGTACTCAAAGTAGGTGCCGTCTGCAATCGCGGCGCGCGCATCATCGACCATGCGCACAATAAACCGCTCATTGTGAATGGAAGCGAGGGTTGCCGCCAGCCGCTCATCCGCCTTGAACAGGTGCCGCAGATAGGCGCGCGTATAGTGTGCGCACGTATAGCAGTCACACCCCTCATAGATGGGCGAGAAATCTGCTTTGAACCGGGCATTCGTCACGTTAAAACGCCCGGTGGGGGAGTAGAGCGCCGCGTTACGCGCCACGCGGGTGGGCGAGACACAGTCGAAGGTATCCACACCATTTTCCAGCCCCACAAAAATATCGTCCGGTTCCGAAATACCCAGCAGGTGGCGGGGCTTAGCCTCCGGGAGTTCTTCAGCGCACCAGCGCACAATGGTACCCAGGTTCTCCTTTTCGAGGGCACCTCCGATACCGAACCCGTCGAACGGCATATCACCTAAATCGCGGCAGGCTTTGCGGCGTAAATCCTCATACTGCGCGCCCTGAATCACCCCAAAAAGTGCTTGGTAGGGTTTGCCCGTGCGCTCATCCGTGAGCCGTTCATGCTCGGCAATGCAGCGCAGCGCCCACAGACGGGTGCGTTCCAGCGCCTCTTCCTGGTATCCGCGGGAATTGTACAGAGTAGTCAGCTCGTCGAAGGCAAACATGATATCTGCCCCGATCTGATGCTGCACCTGCATTGAAACTTCGGGGGTGAAACGGTGAATAGACCCGTTGATATGGGATTTAAAATTCACGCCGTCATCATCAATATGCGCCAGGCGCTCTTTGCCGTGAGCCACATCGTCGTCGCCAATCGGGCGCCCGTCAGCGCCCTTTGCGTCGGCAACGGTTCCCATGTCAATCACCTTTTTGAACCCCGAACCCAGGCTCATCACCTGGAACCCGCCGGAGTCGGTGAAGGTTGGCCCGTCCCAGTTCATAAACCGCCCCAGCCCGCCGGCGGCATCCAGAATCTCAGGTCCGGGCTGCAGATACAGGTGGTAGGCGTTCGCCAAAAGCGCCTGCGCCCCGAGCTCCTTCATCGCTTCGGGAAGCACCGCCTTGACGGTCGCCTTCGTACCCACGGGCGTAAAGGCGGGAGTCTCAATATCGCCGTGCGGGGTGCGGATCACACCTGTGCGCCCCAAAAACTGCCCGCCGTTAGCCTCAACACGCTCGGCAGACGGGGATGCGGTCTCGGCAAGGCGGCTCGTGACGGTAAAACCGAAGTCGGGGTGGGGGAACTCGTTGTTCATCTGTGCCTTTGAAATATACGGGTACGACTAGGGGAAATGTGCTTACTCCGGGGAGGAAGCGCACGGCTATTATACAGGCGCGGTACGTCAGAGCATCTGCAGACCCGCGCCGTCTCACCTCGTATGTAGGGGTATGACGGGACGGGCCTGATAAGCGGAGCACCCCACCAATACCGGAAAAGACTTAGTCTTCCGCGCTCAGGCGGGCGGCGGCCTCCAGAGTCATCCACGCCTGAAGCTGACCGGATAGTTCCACGGGCTTACCTGCGGCGAGCGCATCGCGCGCGGATACGGTGAACTTCGGCGAGAAAATGGCGATCGCCCGGTCACGAATTTCGTTCGGGTCAATACCAGGTTCATTCAGCGGCAGGGTGGGGTCGAATTCGCGGCGCCCCTCCCACACCGCGCGGGCGCTGCCGTATACAAGAGCGCTCGCCAGGGATCGTGCCTCCGGGCTGAGCATAGTGGACATTGCCGCTTGTGCCAGGTAGCGCACCAGAATACCGGTGAAGAGCGCACCGTCACCGTCGCTACCGGAGTGAAGTACGAGATGATGTGAACCGTCCGAGAACTCGAAATCTTCGCTGAGGTTTTTGACGATTCCGACGATCAGGCGTTCGGCGCGCAGCAGGTATTCTTCACGGCGGTCGTCTGAAATTTCCGAGGATTCCGCAAGCGTCAGAAGCACCGCTAAGGTTGTGCCCTGATTGTAGGTGTAGATATTGCGTTCTACGTCAAAGGGAACATCGCGGCGGCCGGTAATGTCATCAACCATCACATCCTGCGGGCGCAGGTTAGCACCATCGAAGTAGAGCATACGGTCGCCGTCCCAAAGAACGTCGTTGAGCCAGGACATAAGATTCTGCGCGGTTTTTATCTGCCCGATGCGCGCAAAAGCAAGGGCCGCGGGAGCGGTTGCCGGAGTATTGCAGAAGTCTCGTTTGCCTTTGGACCAGCTCATGCCGCCACAGGAATGAAGGCCGGTGTTAAGCCTTTCAAAGAGTACCGATCCTGCATCCTGCGCCGTAACGTCCGAGGCGCCGGTTATTGTTTTACTAAGCCTATTGAGCCGCCCCACGGCGAGCGCCAACCATGCCATATCGTCATAGAAGTCGTTTGCAAATCCCAGGTTGCGGGTATGGATGCCGCGTACCACGCTCCTGGCGGTGGCGAGCATGTTCTGGGCTTGTTCGGTGTCGCCTTCACGGACGGCACGTTCGCCCGCATCTATAATGCAGTCGAGTAAGTGCGCCTGCCACCAGTAATGCCATTCGGCAAACCGTGCTCCTAGACCACGCGATTCGGGCATCTGCACTGCCCCGAGCAGGGTTCCGGGTACGCCAAAAACGCGGCGGGTGTATCGACTAAGGATAGAGTCGGCGGCACGCGAGGCGCGTTGCGCATGCTCGGTGCTGGGGACTGATTCAGAAGGGTGGTTGGAGGTCACGTTCTTTCTTCCTTGCTTATGAAAGCTACCTACGATACTGCCACGAGAGGCGAGGTGCTACCACATTATCGCATTATTAGTACTGGGGTCGTGCCACATTTCGCGGTGCGAGAGAAAGCGTGCGTGCGCTGTACAGGGTGAGCGGTTTGCCCGTGAAGGGATGTACACAGTCAAGACGATGCGCTAGAAGCTGTAGCGGCACAGATGCATCGTTTGGTGCTGTTGGCAGAACCTGCGGGTAGAGAACGTCGCCGAAGATCGGGGTTCCGAGCAGGTTCAGGTGCGCCCGCAGCTGGTGCATTTTGCCGGTGTGCGGAGTGAGTTCGTAGAGGGCGAGTTCTTCGCCGGGCGCCGGATAGGTCAGATACGGGTTTTGTTCGCCAGATTTGAGAGGAACACTTTGTGGCGCTTGATAGATTTCTCGGATGCGCACCAGAGTTTCCGCGTTCACGCTAAGGCCTGCGCGCTCGCATTCGCGTGCCGAGTACTGCCGCACCTGTAGAATATTGCGATCCTTGTCGATGCGGCTGCGCACCTGCACGCCTTCGCCCAGCATGCTCTCACGCAGGTCTTCACCTGGTGCCGGGGCGATAGCAAGGTAGGTTTTGGTGACCTGCCGGTTCTGAAACATCATCTGGAAGGGGCCGCGTGCGTCTCGAGTTTTGGCGAAGAGTAAAATCCCCGCGGTGGGGCGGTCCAGCCGGTGAACGGGCGTGAGCAGAGGATTATTCTCGCGTACCCGCAGTTTGGTGAGTGCGGTCTGCACGACATAAGCGCCGCGCGGGGTGACGGGCAGATAGTGCGGCTTATCTACGGCGAGCAGGTGCTCGTCTTCATAGAGGATCGGAAGGTCATCCGGTAGCGGCGGTTCTTCGGGAAGTGGGCGGTAGTACCAGATTCTCAGACCGGGCAGATATGGGGTTTGGTAGGTGAGGATCGTGCCGTCATCGGTGCGCACCTCGTGCCGGGCGAAACAGTCGAGGATTGTTGCGGGGTCTTCGGGCGAGAATCGACTGATGAGGTACTGAGCCACCGTGCTGGGGTGTGCATCCGGCCCCTGGGTCGTCTCATGCAGTACTGGATGCGCGGGCAGAGTCAGCGATACGGGGTCTATGCCCGCGCGCTGGGGCAGGGGTGGTGTGAAGAGGTGGCGATTGACTCGTCGCGGCATAGGTTGATTGTAGCGTGCTTTGTGAGTTGGCCTCTTCGGAGGAAACCTCTAGCCTCCTGCGTGAAAGTATAAGGACCGCGCCTTGATGACAGCACATACTTAGGCCATCATGGCACGACCCTCTCATATTTTGGGTGGTATGTGAACAGTGTGAAGTTAATGCGAAATATTCCTCGCAAAAGTGTCTAATAAATAAATAAAATCA
Source organism: Rothia sp. HMSC071F11 (assembly GCF_001809115.1). NCBI lineage: Bacteria > Bacillati > Actinomycetota > Actinomycetes > Micrococcales > Micrococcaceae > Rothia > Rothia sp. HMSC071F11. The sequence goes on along the minus strand of NZ_KV795763.1, from coordinate 42,551 downwards.
TAAAATTTATTTCACTACCATGAAGCATGGAACGGCTTAATAGAGCGGCAAAATCAGTGTATAAGCATTAAACTTCATATTAAGTTTTATAGGTAGCGGCTTAGGGTTAGCGCGTTACTATTAAAAAAAGAGGTTCGATGAAATCGAACGATTAGAGGGATATATGGAACACAACGCACGCAACGAAGCTAAGCACACCGAACCCGCACAAAAAGCCTCTGAAAAAGCAGCTAAGAAGACGCGGCAGAGCGGTCAGCGTCTGACTCCGGCGCAACGGGAAGAACAAATCCTGCAGGTCGCGGCGGCTCATTTTGCGCAGCACGGTGTTGTGGCAGCCTGCATGAGCAGCATCGCTCGTGAGGCTGGCATTACTCGGGCACTGCTGTACCATTACTTCCCCGGCAAAGAGTCTTTGGCGGCGGCGGTAACCCGGCGCGAAGCACGGGCTGTTCTTGAAGCGCTCAGCGAGCATCACCCTAACCCGGTGGAGGCTCTTCGTGTTGAGCTGCGCTCCAATTTCGCCCATGTTGCTGAGGGTGGCAGTGAAAGCGATGCTCCCAGTACTCCTGACGAATACTTGGAATGGATGCTCGAACGCACCGAAATGCCCGTTAACGACCGCACCCGCATGATTTTAGGCGGATGGCTGCATCTAGTCGATTACTTCGCCCGGCATGTGGTGCAGGGCAGCCCGCGCGGTAACACTCCGGCGGGTGCACGAGCCATGCGCGTCGATGAAGCTATCGACATATGCGTTGGCGTGGCAGACACCATGACCGGCGGGTACTAAGCTAGAGCTTCTCAACGAGACCCCACATCGGGAGTTGCCGAAAATATTTCGGTTCTCCTTGATGCAGGGGCTTTCTGCACTTAAAGACCTCGGCATTTTAGAGGGAGCGGCGCATCCGCAGACCGCGCGGGGTATCCGCCGTGTTTGAGGCATGTCTTAACCCGAAAAATCCCCCAGCATATCCATGGTCGGTACGAAGAAAAGCGTTCCGGTTGTGGCGGTGCTGAAATCTAAAAGCCTATCGTAGTTGCCTTCTGGAACACCGATAAACATATTTTTGAGCATCTTCTCCACGGTTGAGAATGTGCTGGCATAACAGTTGAAGTAGGTGCCCATTTCGTTGTTACCCACGGTACCGAAGGGCATATTATCGCGAATAACCTTGAAATCATCGCCAACATTAGACAGCGCGGAATGCGAGTTGCTGGGTTTAACGTCGTCGGGCATCTCAATATCGTCCTGTTTGGAGCGCCCGATGACTTTCTCCTGCTCGGATACGGGCAGATTATTCCACGCCGTCATATCGTGAATATACTTCTGCACGAACTGGTAACTGCCGCCTCGATACTCTGGGTCTTCGTCACCGACCACGCCGAAGTATTCACGGGATGCGGGAGTCTGCGGATTTTCCGTACCGTCCACAAAACCGATGATGGCACGCCCATCCCAGTAGCGGAAACCGTGCACTTCTACAATAGTTTCGGCAATATCACGCAGAGCATCGGTGATGATTGCGGCAATATCGTAGGCGACGCTGCGTTGAGTTGCCCGCACATGAAAGTGCAGATCTCCCGGAGTTGAAACTGCGGTATGCTTAGCTCCCTGAATCGACTGAAACTCCACGAGCTCTTTCGGCAGTGGCTTCGGCAGATCTAGCGTCAACCAGGCACTGTGGCTGATACCCATCACCAAGTTCGCCTTTTCGGGAGAATACCGGTTGGCGGCGGTGTGGTTCACGTTAATGACCAGCGCGCAGAGACTCTGAAAACCCTCAAGCAACGCTTGCTGAGAAATATCGTTCTTAAATTTCCACACCATAAAAACGGTGTTGGTATTCGGATCTGCGGTTACCTGTTGTGATTCTGGTGGAAGCATAAAGCCACCCTACAGCTTGCATATATCCGCTGCAATGAACCTGCCCCTAAACGCTGGCTAAGCCCTTCCTCGTTGGAGGTATTATGGGGCGGTACGAATTCAGGGGAATTTTATCCGGCGATGCGCGGCATACCAAAGCGAGAAGACTCCCGGCTGGAGTCGTGTAGTTTGAGGATACATTTAGGGGGAGCGGCGCATCCGCAGACCGCGCGGGGTAGTGTAAAAGCCCTGCGCAAGCAGCGCGCGCCGTAACGCCACCACCGGATGCTCGGGCAGCCGGTTAGAATCGGTCTTCGACGCTCCCCGGTGAGTCGGCGGTTCCGGGGTCGCTAGAATATCACAATCGTTGAGTTTTTCCACCACGATTTTCTCAGCAATACCCGCCTGCACGATGCGCGCCAGCAGCGGGGACGCAGCCTCAAGTTTGAGCGGATCAGCCGTGAAAGACAGCAGGGTTTTGCCGCCGCGTTCCAGATAGAGGACCGCTTCACCATCGAGCAGGATGAGGCAGGCACCCGCCTTACGCCCCGGACGATGCCGCACGGACCGAGCGGTCTCTGCGCCTTCGTGCGCAGCCTCTTCCGTACTGCCGGGTGCAGAAGAGACCGGGAACAAACTGGGGACGGAAGGCCACGTGAGCGCCGCACCATAGGGATTCGCAGGGTCTGTAGCCGCCAACAGAACGCCCTCAAATACACCGAATACTTCCTCGGTTTTTATTCGTTTTGCCCCGGTATTCTGCGGGGTGTCGGTGCCAATGTTCGCGTAGGAACGCACCGCATCCACCGTTGCCGGGGAGGCAAACTGAGCCGCACCCAGCCCCTCAATGAAGTATCCGCGCCGCACCAAGGCACGTTCCTCGGCAGCCGCATAGACGCGGTACAGGGCCGCAAAGCCGCCGGGCACATCCTCAGAGGCGAGCGCGCCGCGCGTGAGCACACCGTACCTGTCTAAGAGAAGTTCCGCACGCGCATAGGCGGTAACGGTAGCATCCGCCTCTTGCGAGGACTCGGTGCCCGTTGGCTGGGGAAGGCTAATATGGCTGAAACGTCCGGAATCCCGGGCCGAAACCTGCGGATCAGAAGAGCCGGCACGAGTGCCGCCCAAGCCGCTATACCTGCGCGGATAAGCACCCGCAGAAGTACGCGCCGCCGACAGTCGTGCGGCACCGCGCCTGCGCACCGGGCGCGCTAGGGGAGCGGCGGGCCGCACCGGATGCGCACTCGATCCGCCCGCCAGCATGGCACGTACCGGGGCGAAAGTATCGTTCGTGACTAGCCCCGCCCACACCAGGCGCCACAGCGCGGCGGATACCTCCGAAGCTTCCGGAAAATGCACAACCTCGCCCGAGGCGGCGCGAGAAGCCAAGATGTCGTTCACACGCTCACGAAGCGGCATAAAGAACAGCCCGCCGCCAGAAAGCGCATCAAAGACGGCGTGTTCCACCGGACCCAGCTCATCCAAGGCCTGCGTACGGGAAGAATCGGGCAGGGTCAGTTCGGCGGATTCGGCAAGATGCAGGCTCACCCAGCCGTCATTGCCGGAGATTTCGCCCTCACCGCGCCAAAGCACCTCTCCGCTGGCTAACAGACTATCTAAGAGCTGCGGCGAATAATCACGCACCCGTGCTGGCAAGACGAGGGTCTCCAAAGCAGATGCGGGCACACGCACCCCGGCCAGCTGATCGATGACCGTCAGTAACCCTTCGCGACCCTCTAATGCCTCGGCGGATGAACCTTTGCTCTCGGTGAGAACCTGAACCGTGCGTTCGGGTTCGTAATAGGCACCGTATTCGGTGGTTTCTGCGAGCCTGCGCGAAACCTTGACCGTCTGCGTGCGCACTCCCTGCCAGGCGGGCAGGAACGCGCCATAGGCACGCTGCGGTACCGGCTCAATCTCGCGGCGCAGCGCCGCCAAAGACCGGGCACGAAGCAGGCGAAGCACCTCGGCATCCACCCATTCCAGGCTTGCCGTGGGTGCGGGGGAGAGCGGTATCGTATCGGCTGCCTCCGCGCGAGATACACGCAGTTCCTCGGGCATGTACTCGCCCGAGAACAGCCGATTCTGCGTCTCTAAAGCGCGTAAAACCGGCAGAATAGCACCCAAACCCGTCGGCGTAATACGACTGAAATGGGCGCTCGCCTCGGCTGCGGTAAAGGGAATGTGCGTGCGCGCATACCGCGAGATTAGGTCTTCGAGCGGCGCGGCGACCGGCGTGAGGTATGCCTGAGCAATTCCGACCGGAAGCGGCAGCCCTAGCCCGTCGCGCAGCCGGGCGGCGTCTTCCACGGCGGCATAGATCGGTTCCGTGCTGCCCGCCATATTTGAGTGCGGATTGATAACGAATGCCCTGCGGGATGCGACCAGCTCTTCGGCAAGCGTGCGCGCCTCTTCGTCGGTGGCGTGCGGGGTAGTTTCAAGGTCTTCTTCCGGTAGACCCTCATCGGTATTTTCGGCTGAATCCCCGGTTTCATGTGAAATATCAGCCTTTTTAGATCGACTTTCGCTGCCTTTTGGAGTGCTCTGAGAGATCTCGGGCGCGGCCTCAACCCCGGACCCCTCATTCCCGCGCAGCCGTAGCGCCAGCTCCCTCGCCGTGAGCGGACCGAGCTGGCGCAGAAGATCCGCCACACCCTCAACCCCGCGTGCCCGATACTTCACCCCGGTGCGTTGAAGACGCTCCTGAACCTCAAGAATCACCTGCGGATCCAGCAGATCGCGCAGCTGAGCGGTACCCAGCAGCTCCGCCAAAAGCGTCGGATCCAGTGCCAAGGCGGCAGCGCGGCGTTCGGCGGCGGGCGCATCCGTATCGTAAATATGCTCCGCCACGTACTCGAAAAGCATGGTGCGGGCAAAAGGTGAAGGCCCCTCGGTCTGCACCTGCGACAGACTGATGCGCCGCGCGGCAATATCCCGATGCAGCTGAAGAAGCGCAGGAACATCGTATACATCCTGCAAGCATTCGCGGGCGGTTTCCAGCAGAATCGGGAACTCGGGGTATTTGCGCGCAACATCCAGCAGCTGCGCCGAACGCTGGCGCTGCTGCCATAGGGGAGTACGCCTGCCCGGATCGCGGCGCGGCAGAAGCAGGGCACGGGCGGCGCTCTCTCGAAAACGAGACGCAAAAAGCGCCGATTCGCCCACACGATCCTTGACGATCTCCTCTAGCTCATCGGGCTCGAAGAGAAAAAGCTCAGCACCCGGCGGGGTATCTTCCACCGCGGGAATACGCAGCACAATACCATCATCTGCCGCAAGCGCGCTGGCATCAATACCGTACCGTTCCTGCACGCGGGCGCCCACCGCCACAGCCCAAGGTGCGTGCACCGGATATCCGTACGGCGAATGCAAAATAACGCGCCAATCTCCCAGTTCATCGCGGCAACGCTCCACCACAAACCGCGTATCGGTGGGGACCACGCCGGTAGCCTCGCGCTGCTCCCGAATATAGGCAAGCAAATTATTGCTCGCCCAAGAATCCAGCCCTAACCGGGTCAGCTCGGCGCGTATCGCAACCGTCGCTGAGGCGTCTTCGCTTCCGGAGTCAGCACCCGCAGACTTCGCTAATTCGCGGGTAAACTGTCCCAGACGACGGCCCAACGCCACAGGGCGGCCCACCCGCTCACCATGCCAAAACGGCAGGCGTGAAGGCTCACCGGGTGCGGGGCTCACGCGCACTGCATCGTGCGAAATGTCCTCGATGCGCCAACTGCTCGCACCCAAGGCGATAACATCGCCCGCCCGCGATTCGTAGACCATCTCCTCGTCCAGTTCGCCCACCCGTTTAGGCGCCTTGGAATCCTCAGAACCGACCAGGTAGACAGGAAAAAGCCCACGATCAGGAATTGTCCCGCCCGAAGTTACTGCAAGCCGCTGCGCACCGGGCCGCCCCTCAATCGTGCCGCTTGGCGCATCGGCGGTGGCGGTGCGATCCCAAATAATGCGCGGGCGAAGTTCCGCAAACTCGTCGGAAGGGTACCTGCCCGCCAGCATTTCTAAAGTACTGTCATAGAGCGCGCGCGAAAGGTTCGCGAAAGGGGCGGTGCGGCGCAGCGCCTCGTACCAGGCATCCACCCCGATAGGTCCCAGAGCGCAGGCGGCGACGGTCTGCTGGGCAAGCACATCCAGCGGGTTTGCGGGAACGGTAAGCGGTTCTAAAGACCCGGCGAGCATACCGGACAGAGCCACGGCAGAGCCCAACAAATCCCCGCGATGCTTCGGATAAAAAAGCCCGCGCGAAACCTCGCCCACGCGGTGCCCGGCACGACCCACCCGCTGCAGACCGGAAGCCACCGACGGCGGAGACGCCACCTGAATAACCGCATCCACATGCCCCATATCGATGCCGAGTTCCAGGGAACTTGTGGCGACCACGCACCGCAGCGAACCATTCTTGAGGGACTCTTCGATAAGCGTGCGCTGATCCTTCGCCACCGAACCGTGATGCGCCCGCGCCAGCGGCGCAATGTCCGGTTCCTCACCAATATCAGGCAGAGGCTCACCCGCAAGCTCGCGCCGTGAGAGTTCACGGCGCACATGAATATCGTTGAGAGCCGCGGTAAGTTTTTCGGCGAGCCCACGCGAGTTCACGAACACGATTGTAGAACGATTATTCTCGATATCGTCCACGACGCGTTCCTGAACATAAGGCCAAATCGAGGCACGATACCCGGATGCGCGCTCGCCCTCACCGCCCGGCTTCCGTGCCCCTGCACTCGCCGTTGCGCTCGCGGCACCATCTTGTTCGGCGGCGTTGTTCGGCAGCTCAAGGGATAATCCTTCTTCGCCGGGAAAGGTGCCGATAGCATCCGCAAGAGTATAGGGTGGCGCATCATCGGCTGCCTGAACCTGCAACTCCGGCGCGTCCGGGGCTGGACTGGGCGAATCCTGTCCGCGCGGTGCCCGCTGCTCCCCGGGGGCATAGCTGCCCTGCCCGTAATCGTTCGCCCCTCCGAGCGCCGCCATATCCGGCACGGGCACCGAGAGCCGCAGATCCCAACGTTTGGGCACCTGCCGCGCCACGATCGTTACCGGGTGCACCCCGCCTAAAAATGTGGCGACGGCTTCGGGTGGGTTAACGGTTGCCGACAGTCCGATGCGCTGCACCGGTCGCTTCACCAGCTGATCGAGCCTCTCCAGGGACACCGCCAGATGCGCCCCGCGCTTGGTTCCCGCCAGGGCGTGCACCTCGTCCACAATCACGGTTGTCACACCGGTGAGTGTCGAACGTGCCGCAGAGGTCAGCATAAGGTAGAGCGATTCGGGGGTGGTTAGCAGAATATCGGGCGGGTTGCTGATCAGCTGCCGCCTCTCACGCGCCGGGGTGTCACCACTCCGAATACCCACGGTAATATCGGGTGGGGTTTGCCCGGATTCCTTCGCTGTATGCGCAATCCCCGCAAGTGGCGCGCGCAGATTGCGCTCCACATCTGCCCCGAGCGCTTTCAGGGGCGAAACATACAGGATGCGCGTACCGCCCGCACGCTGTTTCTTGGTCTTTTGTGTTTCCCGAGCGTCCCCGTTTTTCCGCCCCTGAGCCGATGTCATAAGCTCGTGCTGACCCAGTTCTGTGCTTTTGTCGCGGTAGAGCGCATCGAGTGCCCATAGGAAAGCGGCAAGGGTTTTGCCGGAGCCCGTGGGGGCGATAATAAGCGCGTTTTCGCCCTTGCTGATACTCTCCCAGGCTCCTTCCTGCGCGGCGGTCGGAGTGCCAAAAGCGTTGCGGAACCATTGCTGAGTGGCGGGTGAGAAAGGTTCTAGAGCGTCGGGCATGGTCCCATTATCTCGTATATGCCCCGGATTCTCCTTGAAAGTTTTTTGAGCGTGGCACATATTACAGGGGCAATTGTGCGCGAATACAAGACTTTTCCGTGTGATGGGGCCATAATAATTGAATATGTACATTACGTACATCATAAAATTTTACATGTAAAGTAATTTATTTCACTGAAAGGACACAGGTATGACCCGCTTGACCGAAGACCAGATCACCGCTCTCTTTCGCGAACCTCGCACCGTGAGTGCATTCACCGATCAGCCCGTCACCGATGAACAGCTGCAGAAGATCCATGAGATCGCCTACCTGGGGCCCACGGCCTTCAACAGCCAGCCCCTGCGCATCACCTGGGTAAAGAGCCCCGAAGCTCGCGAGCGCCTGGTCAAGCACATGATGGACGGGAATAAGGAGAAGACCCTCAAGGCTCCTGTAACCGCTGTGCTGGCCTTCGATAAGAACTGGCAGAAACGCTTTGGGGAATTCGCACCCCAGGCCGCTGCCTTCGAATCCTACTACGAGGCTGAAGAGGCACGTATTCCTGCGGGCGCGCTGAGCTCTGCACTTCAGGCCGGCTACTTCTTGACCGCCGTGCGCGCTCTTGGCCTGGATGCGGGCCCCATGACTGGCGCGGATTTCGATGGTATCGCCGCTGAATTCTTTGAAGGTACCGACCAGCAGCCCTTCCTCGTCGTAAACCTGGGCTATGGTGTTGCTCCCGAGTATCCGCGCGGTACTCGTTTTGAGTTTGATGATGTAACCCGCAGCATCTAAAAGCTGTGTTTCGCTCTTGCTGAGGTGCCGAGGTGCGCCTTCGGTCCCCAGCGGGAATAAACCGCAGGAATCCGGCATATATACATGTACTCAGAGACCTGCGAATATGTGATGTACCGGTGGCTGCCGTATCTGATGATGCGGCAGCCACCGGTTTTTGCTGGGCTCTGAGGGAATGGGGAACTGTCGCGGCGTGAATTCTGGGGGTAGCTTTATGGTGCGAACCGGTGCATGATGGAAAGAACGGCGCGGTGGTCTTTCGCAGATTATAGATCCATTGCGCGAAGAGAACTTGATGTCATAGGAAAGGATATGAGAGATGACCCGTTTATCTGAGGACCAAATCACCGCTCTTTTCCGTGAGCCCCGAACTATGCGTAAATTTACCGATCAACCCGTCACTGATGATCAGCTTCGGGAGATTCAGGAGCTCACCTATCTGGGACCCACGGCCTTCAATAGTCAGCCCCTGCGCATCACCTGGATCAAGAGTCCCGAGGCTCGTGAGCGTCTGGTCAAGCATCTGATCGAAGCTAATCAAGAAAAGGCTCGTCAGGCACCTGTCAACGCCATACTCTCATACGATAAGGCGTGGATAGACCGTGCAGATGTGTTTAACCCCCGCGCGGCAGAGACTATCAGGAGCTACTGTACAACCGAGGAAATTGTTACCTTTGCCGCTCAGCAGAGCGCCAACCTGCAGGCCGGTTACTTTATGACCGCTGTGCGCGCCCTTGGTCTAGACGCCGGTCCCTTATGGGCCGATTTTGAGGGGCTGTACGAAGAATTTTTTGCAGGTACCGACGAGCATCCCATTCTTGTGGTGAATTTAGGGTACGGCGTTCCAACCCAGTACCCGCGCGATACCCGGTTCGGATTCGATGATGTAACCCGCAGCCTCTAGCGGCTCGTGCATCTGCACCAGGATGCACCGCCTACCGGTTTTGTGACGAAGTTTGACGGAATCTATCGGGAAAACCCCTGTGGCTATGCGTTGAAGCTGAGGCGGGTGCACTATGGAAAAGGGGAGTGGTGCGTAACGTGCCTCTTGCTCCATATGCCGCATACTTGCCGAAAGGGAAAGAACGTGAGCTCACGCAGTGCTGCCGACCGGGGCATCGAACCGGAGCCCTATCTCGCGAATCCGAGCCGCCAGTCACGCCTGTCCCGTGAACAGCGTGAGGCGCTATATGAACTGCCCCGCACCTCGTATCAGTTCAGCGATGATCCGGTGACTGAAGAGCAGCTTCGTGAGATTTATCGGCTTACCGCGCTCGGGCCTACCGCCTACAACAATCAGCCTTTGCGCATTACGTGGGTGCGCTCGAAGAGTGCGAAAGAACGCCTTTTGGGATATCTTCACGAAAGTAATCGCGATGCTGCCGCCAGCGCGCCCGTGAATGCGGTTCTTGGGTACGACAAGAATTGGCAGAAACGGTTCGCCGAGTTCGCTCCGCACGCCGTGGCAGCGCAGGAGTTCTTCGAGGCTGAAGAAGAGCGCATTCCGCTGGGCAGGCTAAACGCACAGGTACAGGCGGGGTACTTTATTACCGTGGTGCGTGCGCTAGGTTTAGATGCCGGGCCTATCACCGGCGTAGATTTTGAGGCTCTTGCCGCCGACCCCGTTCTGCTCGGCGGTGCAGATCAACAGCCTTTCCTCGTGGTGAATCTCGGCTATGGTTTGGGCCCCTATCGGGCACGCGGGCTGCGCTTTGACTTTGAGGATGTCACGCGCACTGTTTAATTTCCGTGCTTCGCGTCCCGCCACGAGATTTTCCTGCGCTTACGGCAGCCCTGAAACGCGGCGGCGTATACCACGTGCGGGCGAACTCCTAGCGTTTTCCCTTCATCTGGTGTTCTATTTCATAGGTAGGTAAGAAATATTTCCGTATCAGGGTGATGAGGTGGAAAACTTAGGTAAACCTCGTGTATAAATAAAGCATTGTGTAGATGCTGAAGAGGCGGTTCCTGTATGAGGAACCGCCTCTTGCTGTTATCGCTTCTTCTCGAAGCGCATCATTCGTGTGCTGAGTGGTTACGAACCGAACTGTCCCACGGACAGCTGCTGAACCTTGCCGGTGCACGCCTCAGAAGAAGCAGAGACCGTCGTCCAGTTGCCGTCACCGGGAACCTGAACTAAGAATCCGTGCGCCATCGTCGGTGAACAGTTCTTACCCAGCGGACCAGCGTTGACCGAGGTCACTGGGGCGTTTGTAGATTCACCTGTGTGCAGAAGCGTGCCGGTGGGGTTCGTCGAACCTGCCGCCGGGCGTGCCGGTGAGCCAATCTGACTGAAATTAGAATCTGCGTAGACAACCGTCGGGTTACCCTTGAGCACACAGGGCTCCTCAGAAACGTTCGTGAACGTCAGAATGAATTTCCGGGCTCCGGGTGTGCCCTTATCTTCGGAAACAGAAACCGAGAGATCGGTGATCTGGCAGGCTGACGCTAGGAGTGAACCTGAAGAACCGGTTGCTGAACGCCCTGGCTGTTTAGCTTCTGGGCTGGACGATTCTTCAGTGCCGTTATCTCCATCGTTATTCGATGAAGAGCCATCCGCATCTTTGCTTTCCTCGCCGGATGAACTCTTTTTATCGTGAGAATCCTTAGAATTGGAGTCTTTTTTCTTAGCCCCATCCTCGGAATGTTCATCGTTTGAGTGAGAGTCGTTATTATCTGTGGGGTTATCCTCAGGGCTTTGAGAACTATCCCCGCCCGCAGTACTGATAGAACCGGGGGACACAGAATGCGCCGGGTCGGAAGCACGGGTAATTTTACCCTGAGCAACGCTGGCGGATGCGCTCGGTGAAGCGTCAGTCTGCGCAGAATGATCGGCATCGGAAACGCCGCAACCTGCCAGCGTAAGGGCGCAAAGAAGTGCGGTTGCGGAGTAGAGTATCTTAGCCGAACTCGTCATATTACATCGCCGCCTGCAATTGTATAGAGGCGCCATCCATACCGGGTGCGTATTCCACCTGGCAGCAGAGGCGCGAGTATTCGTTAGCTACGTCGTCTACCATGTCGAGGAGATCCTCCTCAGCGTCGGTACGATCGCCTGAAGCCGCGTAGTGTTCTGGATCAATAAAGGTATGGCACGTGGCACAAGATGCGTTGCCACCGCATGTTGCGAGCACGGGGAACCCGTTCGCTTGTACAGCTTCTAATAGAGTCTGGTGATCCTCCCATTCGATCTCTCGGCTGTCACCGTCTTCTCCGGTTACATTGATCTTCACGCTCACGCGCGTGTCCTCCTCACATTGTGTAGATGCACCTCTATTGTAAACTCAGAGCTTACCCCGTAAAACTTTGCGACGGGGGTATGACAGAGGTGTACCCGCGAGAAGAGTACCAAGGTTAACCCTATGATGCAGTGGTGCCGTGCACAGCATATCCGTGACCCATGCACCCTAGTGAACGAGTCGAAAATGGTGAATGAGAATGCCTTTGTTCTGGAGGTTATTCCTCGAAATCTTCCTCTGTTTCCAGGGCATGCACGATACCGCGACAGGTATCTTTGGGATTGGCGTATCGCAGGTCCACACCAAAAATCTCACGGATCTGACGAGCCGAATTTAGATGCCAACGTTGGCTGTCGGAGGGGGTAACAGATGTGGTAGCTTTCATACCCGGCGCCAATTTTTCGTGACGAATATCGTAGTGCTTGCCACCCATCGTAATCGTAAAACCGTGACTTTCCAGAAGATTCTTAAAAGCGTGAATATCGTGCGGAATCTTAACGCCACGCTGCGACTTGGTGCCGCGCATCCTAGGCTGCGACTCGAAGGGGTTGCGTGTTTTCACCACACCCTTGCGCACACTGACAATCTTATGGTTGGTGTTTGAGAACTCTACCGAATAGCCGTGCAGGGAGTACACGGTACGGTTTGTACCCGGAATTGGGCGGCGATCATTCGCCTCTTCGAGGATGCGCTCCACAAGTTCTGCTGTGAGTCCCAGGGCGCTCAGCTGTTTTTCGGCATCGGGGGTGAGCTCGTAGTGTCCGCTGGGGGCGCTGAGCGTAGAGCCATCGAAAGGATGTACCGAGATAACCTCTGAGGTATTCGCGTTCAGAACGGCGGTGTACCCGAGGCGCCGGTTTGAATAATGCTGAACCTCACGTCCGAAACGGTTTTCCTGGGCGGATTCGTCGCGGCGTTCGCTGTCTGGGGCCGTAATGAGCTCAAGGACGAGCGCGTACCCCAGGTTGTTGCGCATCATATGATCGATGACACCTGGCAGTACCGGGTAGATGCGGTCGCCCGGCGGAACATCGCCATAGAAATCATTCTCAATCTGTTCGGCAATGCGTTGGTTCTCGTGCGGAACCTCAAGCAGGGGAATAAGCTGCTGACCTGAGGGTTTAATCGTGGGCTTGACCGCCGCAGGCTTGGGGGCGTTGCGATAGGCGGTCACCAGCGCCTCGTTTTGGGCAATAAATTCTGAGGCAAGAAGCGGCATGATGGTGAAGTAAAGCTCCGCAGCCTCCGGGGAGATTTTGCGCCGTGCATCCAGCAGGCTTTCACCCTTGGGGTTCTGTATAGTCCAGGTGCCCTCCTGCTCGGTGTATTCGTATCGCGCTAGGTGGGAGAGCTCCTGCAGACGGGCATAAAGCTCGACGGGAATGTCTATTTTCTTGTTCATAAGGTGCTTTCCTCCTAACCCCTATGAGACGGTGGCGTTTGATTCTAGAGAATTTTCCGGGGTATCTTCAGCACCGTTGGCGTCGGTATCTGTGACGGATTGTCGAATACTCATGACGATGCGGTTATCGGGCGATATCGTAACCTGTATACCGCTTCCGTGATATTCGCGCGTCCAATCAAGGTTTACCCTTACCTTTTCGGGGGAGCTGATGGCGGAGACCATCGCATCGAAGGCTTCGCCGCCGTGGGTTTTAAGATAATTCTGCGCGCCGGAGGTGAAATCGCAGGCGGTAATATCGGGGACGCCAAGAAGCTCGCGAGCGGCTTCGGGGCTGTATTCTGTGCCGCTTCGTCCATCAAAATCATCAAACTCGTCAAGAGCGGTGATAACGGTCATAGACGCTGTATTGACATCGACTCGGTAATCGTTGTGGCGGAACCGAATAATCCAACCGTTAATGCGTTCGGCGCGACCCAGTGTGATAACTTCGCGGATAGTCACCAGATCGATATTGTCTTTTTTGAAGGTGTCCAACCGCCCCGGATCTACACGATAGTTGGCGGTGCGTTCGGCCTTGGTGATGGGATCATTCAAAGAAGGCAGCGCGGTCTTCTGCGTGTGTCCGTATACCTGTGCGGGATGCTGCGCACCGGATGCCGAAGTCTGTGAACCCGCTGGCTTTGGCGTTTGTGAAGAAGCCGTCTCGGGCTGCGGGGTTGTATTTTCCGCTGAGGACTGCGCTGCTTGGTTCGTGCGCAGCTGCTGCAGATATTCTTCAATGCGCGGAGGAGTATAGGTGAGTGTACTCTTCTTCTTGAACATCGCGGGAGAAGGCATACGGGCGATGCCGGGCGTGGGAACTTGCGGCTGTTCATGAGAAGGTACCGGCTGGGCCTGCTCTAGGGGAGTGGGCACCGTAGGAACGGGTATGGGGCCAGTCTGGGTCGTATCTGCGTTATCATCACTCGCAGGTGCCTCCATCATGTCGGCGGGAGTATCCACCGCGGCGCTAATCGTGGTTTCGGGAACTAGCGGCAGAGAACCGGTGACAACCTCGTCGGCCTGAGCTGCACTAACATCTTCGTGCTCTTGAGTTGAGAAAGAAACAATATCGTCGGCGTTTTCAATACGGTGTCGAAAATTCTTATACAGTATCTCGGATGCGGCGCTGAACAGCTTCTCGACGGATGCAGATTCGGCGGGTGCACAAGGACACAGAAGCTCGGTCTGATCTTCGCTATAGACTGCCCAGTGGGCGCATCGGTGATTTGCCGGATAGTATGTAATATCTTTTAGCTGAGCAATATCTATGAGGGAACCCACTAGGGATTGCGGTATCGTGAGCTGAACCATGATGTTGACGCTCCTTCGCTGTTGAAATACTTTCCCTGGAAAATTGGGGTGTATCCAGATTACCGGTATTTTTGAAGCCTGTCTTGGGACAACGGTGTTTTTAATCCCCTAGCAGATAAAAGCGGTGCTAGAGCTTGTGGCACACCGGAAACTGAGGGGCAGACCAAGTATTTACGCGATGCGTCTGGTTGCACTGATCGTATGGATAGCCGAAATTTCATAGGCTGGTTTTGCGTTGAGACCCCCGATAGTCACCGCTTCTGAAGGCATGGGTATAGTGCCTGAGGTGAAGCTGCTTGTGGATGTGAATGCCTGCATGTTATGACTCAGAAGGATCGGATCGTGGTTCTCTATACTCGTCAATTATACGCTATTCAATAGTTGTTTTAGGGTATAGAAACGGCGAAATCCCCGGCGATTACTCGCCGAGGACTTTCAAACTGCCACGTCTGCAGGCTTTGATAGACAGCAAAAAAGCCCTTCCTTGACAGGAAAGGCTTCGTTCGTACGCCTGAAGGGATTCGAACCCCCAACCTTCTGATCCGTAGTCAGACGCTCTATCCGTTGAGCTACAGGCGCATGCTCCTCGCGACCGGGCTTATAACCACCCGTCGCAGCAACAAACAATACTATACGGGCACCCTTGATAGCGCGCAAGTCGAAAAAGAGTGTTAGTTCTAACAAAAACCCTCAACTATTACTCACAAAGTTCCTAAAAACGGCATAAAAACCGCGTAATTTCAATGTTTTTGCGGGGTGGGAAAATTTTTCAAAAAATTTTGGAATTCGTGGGAACGCTCGGGATTATTCGGTGAAGCTATGCCGCATCCACAGGTAAACCAACTTAAGAACAAGAGTGCTGTAGGGGGTCGAATATAAAATACTCGACTCATCAGCTAAATGCGCTATTCTAGATGAACACGAGGATGTGGAAAATTCCACGGGCGTGTATTTAAGGAAGCTACACGCCCTCGTTAGTTTAAAACATCCTCACAACACACTGCCTGCCGTGCCAGTGAGGTGCCCGGCAATTCTCAAGACTCAAAGGGGAAATAGGTCAATGACTGACATCTCAACCGGTACTCTTTCTGCAGAACTTGAAAAGAGCCTGCAGAACGCTCCCACAACCCACCCCGAGCTCTTAGCCTGGGTGCGCGATGTTGCAGCACTCACCGAGCCCGACCGTATCTACTGGGTTGATGGTTCCGAAGAGGAATACAACCGGCTAGCCCAAGAGCTGGTCGATGCAGGTACCTTTGTACGCCTAAGCGACCATGAGTTCCCCAACTCGTATGCAGCGTTCTCTGACCCCGACGACGTGGCACGTGTGGAAGAGCGCACCTTTATCTGCTCACAGACCGAAGAAGGAGCGGGCCCCACTAACAACTGGCGTGACCCCGTGGAGATGAAGCAGACTCTCACCGGCCTTTTCAAAGGTTCGATGCGCGGGCGCACCATGTACATCATTCCCTTCGTCATGGGCTCTTTGAAAGCAAAGAACCCCAAGATGGCGGTCGAAATTACCGACTCCGCCTATGTGGTGTGCTCAATGCGCATTATGGCAACTATCGGCAAGGATGTGCTCGCGAAACTGGACGAAACTCAGGGCTTCTTCGTGAAGGCGCTTCACTCCGTAGGCGCTCCGCTTGAGCCCGGGCAGGCAGACGTGCCCTGGCCCTGCAACCCCGAGAAGTACATTGTGCAGTTCCCCGAGACCCGTGAAATCTGGTCCTTCGGGTCGGGTTATGGCGGCAATGCACTGCTGGGCAAGAAATGTTATGCACTGCGTATCGCCTCGGTTATCGGTCATGATGAGGGCTGGATGGCTGAGCACATGCTTATCCTCAAGGTCACCAACCCTGAGGGCGTTACCCGCTACATCTCCGCCGCATTCCCCTCTGCCTGCGGTAAAACCAACTTTGCGATGATGGATCCCACCATCGACGGGTGGAAGGCCGAAATGGTCGGCGACGATATCGCGTGGATCGAATTTGACGAGAACCACCAGGCTCGCGTCGTTAACCCCGAGGCGGGTCTTTTCGGCGTGGCGCCCGGCACCGGTTACTCCACTAACCCCAACGCCATGAAGGCAATCTCTAAGGGCAATACTATCTTCACCAACGTGGCACTCACCGATGACGGCTCCGTATGGTGGGAAGGTAAGACTGACGAGGCGCCCGCGCACCTGACCGACTGGACCGGCAAGGACTGGACTCCTGAATCGGGGCGTCCCGCAGCGCACCCCAACTCGCGTTTCTGCACCCCCGCATCCCAGGTGGATATGCTCGCCCCCGAGTACTACGACCCCGAGGGCGTGCCGCTGAGCGCCATCGTGCTGGGTGGTCGCCGCAAGACTACCGTGCCGTTGGTCTCCGAGTCCGACAGCTGGGAGCAGGGCGTCTTCCGTGCGGTCACCCTCTCCTCTGAGACCACAGCAGCCGCAAAGGGCGCCGTTGGTGTGGTTCGCCGCGACCCCATGGCAATGCTTCCCTTCATCGGGTACAACGCGGGCGACTACTTCCAGCACTGGATTGACCTGGGTAAGAAGCATGGCGCCGAGAACATGCCGAAGGTCTATTACGTGAACTGGTTCCGCCGCACCCCCGACGGCGGCTTCGCATGGCCCGGCTTTGGTGAGAACTCCCGCGTGGTCAAGTGGATCTTCGACCGCCTCGACGGCAAGGGCGGCGGCACGCAGACCTTCCTGGGTACCGTACCTACGAAGGAAGATCTCGACCTGACCGGTCTGAGCGTCAGCGATGAAGAACTTAACGCGGCACTCGCCGTTTCAAAGGACGAATGGGCGGCCGAGCTGCCCGGCATTGACGAATGGCTGGCAAAGTTCGGCGACAAGCTCCCCGCAGAGGTCAAGGCTGAGCGTGACGCCTTGGCAAAGTCTCTTGAAGACTAAGGAACATTCGGCAATATGACATCACGGTGGGGTGGGATGCGCTGACAATGCGTATCCCACCCCACCGTTTGTGAAAGCCCGCTCTTACATTGTTGCAAAGCACATCCCACCGATCGGGTGTGTAGCGCGTATAGCATGATATGGCATACTCAGGTGTGTGGGATGATGCACACTTTATGCAGAAAAGGTGTAAATATCCACCAATGCCTTAAAATATTGCTATACAGACTCCGCATTTTGTGTGCAGTAAAGCCATACCTAATTTTCGTGCGGGTGGTACGAAGACTAGAATTTTCCGGTAGAACGGACAAACCCTATATTATTAGCCCTCAATAAACTGTTGAAAGGAGATACGAAGCATGCGCCTGACGGCTTTTTCAGACGTATCACTACGTATTATGATGCTTCTTTCTTCCTTGCAGGAAGGGGAAAAACTCTCGACTCAGAGGATCTCGGAGGGAGTCGGAACCCCTTATAATCACGTCGCAAAATCTGTGGCGTTTCTCGTCAATCAAGGGTTGCTTGAATCTACCCGTGGGCGATCCGGTGGCGTCCTGCTGTCGGAGACGGGGCGCAAAGCGACCGTGGGGCAGGTACTTCGTAGTACCGAGGGTGATATTCCTATGATTGAATGCGAAGATGAAAATGGCAACTGTCCCCTAGATAGTTTTTGTCGTCTGCGAACGGTTTTAGCCCGCGCTCGTGAAGCTTTCTATGCTTCTGTTGATGATGTTGTTATCTCTGAACTTCCCGCCGGAGCGCGGCCTGCTGGGCCCGTTTTTGTGGAGCTGGGGTTGGGGCCGCTCGTGCACGAGCCTACGGAGCGAGAGCTGCCGCCCGTACCTCCCCGGCCTGCAGTAGCATCGCATTAAAGATTAAAGTCTCAGGGTGACAAATGTTTGTTGCTCAGAGAGTAGATGCACTATGCGAGAGAAAGTAGCGGATAAACCGTGAAAGCGTGGAGTTTTCTCTTTTGATAGCTTGCCTCTGTCAAGGGTTGGCACCGTAAGAATATACATTGACCGTATGTGCCCGGTGTCCGTTTAAGAAGGCAGGTATGTGACCTGAGTCTGCCTCCGTAAGAGGGGCAGGTGACTGGTGTGCCAGTTTATACGTTGTAGAACAACACTGCTGTTCACCCTGCGTGAAACCTAGCGTCAGAGTACAAAATTATTTTTATTCACATCACGGTATATCGCGGTGAAAATAATCACATAAACACTACTGTACAAAACACACTATCTGATACAAAGGCATTTTAAATATTTCACGCCGCAAGAAAACACCATCTTAGCGAACAATAAAAGGTGATAACCTAAAAAGGTTTACAAACAAAATATCACTAAAATCTAAGAAAGAAAGGCGCACATCCCTCATGCTTTCCGAAAAATCACGCCCGGTTATCGAGGCAACCCTGCCGATTATTGCAGAGCGTATTGGGCACATTACACCAGACTTCTACGAGCGTATGTTCGCCGCCCGGCCCGACCTGATGGATGGGCTCTTCTCCCGGTCGTCTCAGCTTGAAGGCACCCAGCCGAAAGCGCTTGCTGGGTCCATCGCGGTCTTCGCCTCCTACATTATGGAGCATCCCGATTCCTACCCTGACGAGGTGCTTTCCCGTGTGGCGCATAAGCACGCGTCCTTAGGGCTTCAAGAGAATGAATACCCGACCGTCTACAAGTATCTTTTTGAGGCGATTGCCGCAGACCTGGGCGAAGCAGCAACTGAAGAGGTCGTGGATGCCTGGAGTGAAGTGTACTGGCTCATGGCGAACGCCCTGATCAAGATCGAAAAGGGACTCTATGCATCCCAGGCAAATAATGTTACCCACGCGCCCTTCAAAGTTGTTGATCGTCAAGAAACCGGCGATAACGTGGTCGTGCTGACCTTTGAACCTGCCGATGACACCCCCATGACTGAGGCGAAAGCAGGCCAGTACATTTCCATTATTACGAAGGCACGTGATGGTCTGCGCCAGCCCCGCCAATACACCCTGCTTCCGTCCGATAAAAACCAGCGCCGTATCGGCGTGAAGCTCGATCCGAACGGCGAAATGACTTCGATCATTCACGGGCTCAAGATTGGCGATGTCGTCGAGATTTCCAACCCTTATGGTGACCTCACCTTGGAGGGCTTCGGCTCTGCGGATGCACCCCTCTACCTTTTCTCAGCGGGTATCGGCGTAACCCCTATGATTAGCTTCCTCAATGAGCTGATTGAGTCCGGTTCTCAACGTCAGGTAACCGTGGTTCACGCTGACCGTCGCCTTGATACATGGCCGCTGCGTGAGGAAATGACCGAGCTGATCGAAAAACTTCCTCACGGCAAGCTCATCTCGTTCATAGAAGACGAAGAAACTGGCGATTACCGTGGCCGTGTGGACATCGCAAAGCTGGGCGTACCTGCAGAGGCGAACGTATACCTGTGCGGTCCGCTGCCGTTCATGAAGGGCATGCGGTCCGCTCTCGTAGATGCAGGTGTACCGGCGCAGAATATCAATTATGAGATCTTTGGACCGGACCAGTGGATGCTGCGCTCGTAAAGGCTACTTTGGAGAACATACTGAAGCCGCTTGGGAGACCCGTCTGACGCTGCACCGAATATCCCATATTCAGGAGGAGAGATAAATAATATTGGGGGCGTTGAGCCCCCAATATTTTTATTTAAGTATTTCTAAATGTCCAAAGGTAAACTAAAGAAGCCCCCGTCGCGGCTACACCCCACGGAACACTTCTGACCTAATCAGCCGTGGAGGGTCGTAGTTCCGAAAGGGGGTGAGACGGAATGCCGAAAAAAGGTAAAAGCAAAATCGCTTTGGCGGCTGCGCGAATTATCAAAGCCCTCGCGCAACTCGTCAAAGCGATTGCTGACCTAATCGACGTCATCGGCTAAGCCGGTGTGACGTTTCAGCGGGTTCCCCTAGCTTCGCGGTTTAGGGGTGCCCGCTATCTAACATTATACCTAAATATCAGTGGGTATATCCCTGTTAAAACTACAAAGCCCTCGCGCTGGCGTTCACGCCCGGCACGCCTACCGGGGCGAAGCGGCTCAAATGCGCTCGTGCCAGGGCTGTAATGCGATTGTATAACCCAGCACCAATAATGCTTAGAAGAAGGGCGGATACCGATAATAATCGGCATCCGCCCAAAATAAGGAGTTCAAAGAACTACTGGCGCACCAGAGCCAGAATCTCGTCGCGCACGCGCTCCATTGTGGGAGTATCCGGTGCTTCAAGGTTCAGACGCAGGAACGGCTCAGTATTGGAAGGCCGCAGATTTGCCCACCAGCCTTCTTCGGTGTTGGTGAAGGTGGTACCGTCTGAGTCTTCGACCTCTACAGGCGCGCCAGTGTAGTGCGCGCGCACACGGTCCACAGCGGCTGCCTTGTCCTCAATCTCGGAGTTGATCTCACCGGATGCGACATAGGGGGAGTAGCTGGCGCTGATCTCGGAGAGCGCCTGGTTACCGCCGCCGAGGGCCGCGAGCACGTGCATCGCGGCGAGCATGCCGGTGTCTGCGTTGAAGAAGTCCTTGAAATAGTAGTGCGCGGAGTGCTCACCGCCGAAAATACCGGATTCTTCAGCCATGACTGCCTTGATGAAGGAGTGCCCCACACGGGTTTTCACGGCGCGTCCACCGAGCTTTTCGACGAGCTCGGGTACGGCCTTGGACGTGATGAGGTTATAGATAATAACCGGCTGCTCATTGCCTTCCGCCTTAGCGCGCGCGATTTCACGTTCTGCCACGAGCGCGGTGATGGCGGAGGGGGTGACCGCGTCACCCTTCTCATCTATCACGAAGCAACGGTCGGCATCGCCGTCAAAGGCAAGGCCGATGTCTGCGCCGTGCTCAACAACCGCTTTCTGCAGATCAACAAGGTTGGCGGGTTCAAGCGGGTTAGCCGGGTGGTTCGGGAAGGTGCCGTCAAGCTCAAAGTAAAGGGGCACAATCTCAAGTGGAAGCGCGGGCAGAAGAGCATCTCCCAAGACGGCGGGTGTGGTCTTACCGCCCATGCCGTTACCTGCATCCACAACAACCTTGAGGGGGCGAATATTGGAGAGGTCTACGAGCTTACGCAAGTACTCGGCGTAGGCTTTGAGAACGTCCTTTTCGGTGACGACGCCGGGATTCTCAACGGTAGGAATAGAGCCTTCGTCAAGGTACTTCTGGGCAAGATCACGAATATCGAAAAGACCGGTTTCGGAGGATACAGGAACCGCCCCGGCCTTAGCCATTTTCATGCCATTGTATTCGGCGGGGTTGTGGCTTGCGGTGAAAGTAACGCCTGCCGCATTCTCAATACCGCATGCAAAGTAGAGCACATCGGTTGAAATGAGACCGATTTTTTGGACGTTTGCGCCGCGTGCGGTGGCACCTTCAGCGAATGCATCCATGAATTCGGGGGAGGAGGGGCGCATGTCACCGCCCACCAAAACGGTCTGACCAGCCAGACCGAGCACATCAACAAAAGCGGCGCCGGTTGCACGCACAGTTTCGTGGGTAATAGTTTCGCCGACGATACCGCGAACGTCGTACGCCTTAAATGAGTCTTTGAGGTTAATAGTAGTCACTCGTTTATTTTAGCGGGTATATCTTTGAAATGTACCTCTATAATTGGTGGGAGTATCCAGAGAATTCCCTGAATTTTATGGGTTTTATATCACGTATGCCGTAGTTTTGGTGATGTTGCGTGTAAAAGTTCCTAGAAAGGCCAAGGCAACATGGGCGAAATTTTTCCGTTGAAGAATAAGATTCAGAATTATGCGTGGGGTTCGCACGAAGTTCTGGGTCGCATGCGCGGTGTGCCCGTACCCACAGAAAAGCCGGAGGCTGAGGTTTGGGTGGGGGCGCATCCTGCGGCTCCGTCTGAGGCCACAGTTGATGGGTCTGTGTCGCCGTTGAACGAGCTGGTGGCGGCGCATCCGGACCGTTTTTTGCGCCCTGACCGCGCGAGCGATTGGTTCCCGTTCCTGTTTAAGATTTTGGCTATTGATGCTCCGCTGTCGATTCAGGTTCACCCTACACCGCAGCAGGCCCTCGCCGGGTTCGAGGATGAGCAGGCGCGCGGGATTCCGGCTGATGCGCCGCATCGTAACTATAAAGACCGGTACTCTAAACCTGAGAACGTAATTGCCTTAACCCCCATGAAGGTACTGACGGGCGTGCGTCCGCAAGGTGAGCTGCGGGAGCTGGCTGAAGCTTTTGGCGCCGATTGGCTGAGTTCTCGTGTGCAGCTAAGCCCGAAGCAATTGCTGACCGAGATTATTCGTCTTCCGCAGGATGCTGCTGACCGCGCCATAGCGAGTTTGGTAACTGCGGCGCAAAAGCTGATGACACAGGACGGTGTCTCTGCAACGGTGTCGGATGCCGCTGACCTGGTGAACCTGGTGGCGCAGAAGTATCCGGGTGATAAGGGGCTACTCGTCGCGTTTGTGATGAACCTGATGAACCTTGCGCCGGGGGACTCTGCTTTTACCCCGGATGGTCAGGTGCATGCATATGTTTCTGGTACGGCGATTGAGCTCATGAATCCCTCGGATAATGTGCTGCGCGCAGGTCTTACCCCAAAGCATATTGATGCGGAAGAACTTATTAAGGTGCTCGGTGAGCGTCAGGATGCGCCGGTAGTACAGCGCCCGGCGGCGAACGGATCGGGCGTGGAACAATACGCCATGTGGGATGAACGCATGAGCGTGCAGCATATACGGGTGCTCGCTGGCAAACCAGTTGAATACACCTTTGAAGGCACTTCTGCCGCGCTGGTGGTGGACGGTTCGGTCACGATTTCTACGGGTGAGCAGAACATAACGCTGCGCGGCACCGAGTCGGTCCTGCACGCTGGGGATGCCACCTCCGCCACCATCACGGGGGAGGGCGAACTGTATATCGCCCGGTATGTGTAGCGTGTTTATTGTGTGGGGAATATTGAGAGCAAGTTTGTGAGTATTTACTATAAGACTTGTATCTTAAGAAAGGAGTAGCGCTATGCGGCCTTCGTTAGCTTTTGAAACACATCGGCGTGCTATACGCGAGATTGTGAAAAAATATCCTACAGTAAATCCCCGTGTTTTTGGCTCTGTTCTACATGGTACCGATCATGAGGAGAGCGATCTTGATGTCCTCGTGGATGCTCTGCCTGGAGCTACTCTTCTAGATCTCGGAGATCTGGAAGCAGATTTGGTGCAGGCACTTGGAACCCGAGTAGAAGTTCTCACTCCCCAAGATTTGCCCCATAAATTCCGTGAACGCGTACTTGCTGAGGCTCAGCCGGTGTAATGATGAGCAAAAATCGTCTTTCTGATTACATAGAGCACATACAACAGGCAGCCGGTGATGCATATTCTTTTACGGAAAATATGACTCATCAAGAGTTTTTAAAAGATAAAAAGACTCAACAGGCAGTTATCCTAAATCTTATTATTATCGGCGAAGCTGCAACAAAAATCATGGATAATTACGAAGACTATACTCGTACGACTCCTGAGGTTCCGTGGCGCAGCATGCGAAATATGAGGAACCGGTTGGCTCATGGGTACTTTGATATAAACCTCGATATCGTGTGGGATACTGTAAAAAATTGGTTACCTTCTCTGCTGGAACAAGAGTTTTAGCTTCATGGAACTAAAATATTAAGAATATAATTTTTAGATATATTCTTTTGTGTCTCGGTGCACCTTCAGATGTAACATGTAAATATTTCAGAGATGCCGGAATGGAATATCCGGCAAAACCCTGACATAAATTACCCGACCACAACCTCCGACGACGAAAGACAGCACCGATGGCACGTAAAATCTTCCTCTTAGCCGGTGCGGCGGGTGCCGGTAAGAGCACCTGGATCGCCGCGCATCCCGAACTTGCAGACCTGACGCATTCTTGGGATGCCGAGCGCCGCAAATGCGGATACATCACCTACACGCTCGATAATCAACCCGCATTAGCCCTATCACAAAACACCAGCGCCGAATCGAAGGCTATCCGCCGGGTGAACGACTGCGTGGAAGAAAATATGCGGCACGGCAACACCGTATTTATCGACAATATGAACGTGCTGCTGCGCAACATGAAAACCTTCCTCGAATTTGCGCGCAAATACTGCTACACCGCATACCTGGTCGATTTTCAGGGCGAACTCACCCTCGACGAGCTGTATGCGCGCAACAGAACCCGCGAATACACCAAGCGCGTACCCGAAGAGGTTATCGAGACCGCCTACAACAACCACCGTGAGCTGCGCGAGAACTGGCGCAGCATCCTCAAGAACTACCGAGATGTGGTCGCCGGGTACATCGCCCCCAACCAGGTTTTTACCGAGCTCTTCACCCCGGTGCGTGCGCTCGATAACTACCATAAAGTAGTCGTAGTCGGCGATATTCAGGGCATGGGCGGTGAACTCGAAAAACTCATCGACACTCTCTCACCCGAAACCGGGCTGAGCGATGAAAACATCTGCTGGATATTCGCCGGTGACCTCTTCGATCGCGGGCAAAACCCCGAAAAAGTCTTTGACATTCTTGAACCCGCCCTTGGCACCCTGCCCAATGTGCACCTCGTGATGGGCAACCATGAACGCTCCATCATGCACACTATTAGGGGCGTGCGCCGCTACCGTGATGCCCGCGAAACTCTGGATGCGCTCGCCGCCCACGGCGTGTACAACAGCCGGGTGATCACCATGCTCAACACCGCCGTGAATATGATGCCCTTTACTCTCGGGCAGGAGCGTTATTTCGTGACCCACGCCGGGGTTGCGCCGCAGCTCTTTGCGGATTCCCATCGCACGCTGGAAGGGGTGGGGGAGGGGTACCTCACGGGGCTGTATGCAGATGAAACGTTCTATTTGGGTTCTAATCCGTACTCGCAGGCGCGGGCGGGTAAAACCCAGTACGCAGGCTACGAAGATACGCTCAACGACCTAAGCCGGGCCGCTGGTATCACCCAAATTTACGGTCACCGCCCGGCGGCACTCGGTTCGGAAGGATACAGTAATCTCATTCCGTTAGAAAGCAGCGTCGAATTTACCGGCGGCGAGCTGAGCGCCGTGGTGTTCAGCCGCGAGGATAGCGCATCCGGTGCACCCGAAAAAGCCGTGTGGAAGCGCGAAATCGTGAAAATTCCATCGAGCTCCCTCGTCCCCGATCCTTACGCCTCGGGGAGTAGAGCGGCGGGTGCCTCGAACAATGCTGCAAACGGTGCCACAGAACCACTCAGCGACGGGCATAGCCTGCTAGAGGAGATGCGCGCCAACCCCAACGTGAACGTGCGCGCAACCGAACCTGCGGGAGTGCTCGCGTGCAATTTCACGCGCAAAGCCTTCTACAAAGGCGCCTGGGATAAGACCACCGCCAAAGCACGTGGGCTGTTTATTCACGCCGAAACCGGCAAAATTGTGGGGCGCGGGTACGAAAAATTCTTCAATATGGACGAGCCCGGGCATGAGAGCGAGGCACAAGTTCGCAAACGCCTCGCCTACCCGGCCCTTGCACGCGCCAAAGAAAACGGATATCTAGCGATTATCACGGTTTTCGACGGTATGCTCGCCGTCTATAGCAAGAGCGGGGTAACCGCCTACAGCCGCCATGCCGAAAGCATCTTGCACGCCGCCCTCACCCAGGAAGAGCGCGCCCGGCTCACCGAAGCGCTCACCCGCATGGATTCATCACTAACCGTTGAGGTGGTCGATCCGTTCCGCGACCCGCACATCGTGCCCTATAAACAGGTCACACTCTATCTGCTCGATCTGATCGCGAACACCGCGCAGTTCAGGGTGAAACCGGCCCGCTTTGAAGATCTGTGGCTCTCGCCGAAAGCCTTTGCACAGCCACGCCCAACCGAGGAGTACGGCCCCGTGCGCATCTCTACCGTCGAAGAAATTCCCCTCAAGGATGACGCCGATTTCACCCGCCTGCTCCAGGATGCACGTACAAGCAACGCTGAGGGCTGGGTTATCCGTGACTCTACGGGCTATATGGTTAAAATCAAGGCGCCCGGATACTCCGCCACGAAACGCGCCCGCGCAATTCCCGCACTGGTGGACTACCTGCGCGAGCCATCCGAACAGCGCAGGGGCACCCAGGCCGACCGTGAGAAGCTGGAACGCAACGCCGAACGCCTGGGGCTGAACCTCAGCGACTATATTGTCTCCACCATCAGCAGGCACCGCGCATGGGATTTACCGCGGCTGGCACTGCATCTAAAAGACCTGCTGCACGGCGTTAACACGCACGGACGGCTGGACTAGCCCACAAAACTGAGGCGGTGCCCATGAGAACGTGAGCGCCGCCTCAAGCATGTTGCACGGGTCTGCATAGCTATACGTGCGTTACAATTCCTAAACAAGCATTCGTGCCAGCAAACGTGCGAATACCGGGTTTACACGAGTAAAGGAATCACCGTGAAAATTATTCTGACCGTAACCGGAATCGACCACGAAGGCATTATCGCCGCCGTCACCACCAAGCTCACGGAACGCCACGTGAATGTGCTTGACGTTTCTCAAACCATTATGGGCGAGTACTTCACCATGATTATGCACTGCT
This sequence comes from Rothia sp. HMSC071F11, assembly GCF_001809115.1. NCBI lineage: Bacteria > Bacillati > Actinomycetota > Actinomycetes > Micrococcales > Micrococcaceae > Rothia > Rothia sp. HMSC071F11. The sequence goes on along the minus strand of NZ_KV795763.1, from coordinate 15,670 downwards.
CCTTTGACGACACCGAACAGAATCTCATCGACCTACAGGAGTCTATGACAGCCGTAGAACACGCCCAAAAGGTGCAAATCCGTATTCAAGCGGAAACCATCTTCAAAGCGATGCACAGCATCTAAGGCGCGGGATAACCTCAATGATGAACGACCAAATACTCGAAACCATCCGCATGATCGAGGAAGAAAAACTCGATATCCGCACCGTTACCATGGGTATCTCGCTCCTGGACTGCGCCGACTCTGACGGCGATGTGGCACGCAGCAAAATCTACGACAAAATCACCTCCCGCGCTAAAAACCTGGTAAGCGTATGTGAAGGTATCGAAGTTGAGCTGGGCATACCGATCGTGAATAAGCGCATTGCCGTAACCCCAATTTCCGTGGTCGCGGCAGCTAGCGGAGAAAGCGAATATCTTGAGTATGCTCGCACGCTCGACGCCGCAGCAAAAGCCGTGGGCGTGAACTTTATCGGCGGGTTCAGCGCGCTGATCGACAAGGGCGCTACCCCTTCCGATAACGTGCTCATGGATTCTATTCCCGCTGCGCTCGCTGAGACCGATGTCGTGTGTTCGTCGGTGAATATTGGTTCGTCCCGCGCCGGTATTAATATGAGCGGTGTTAAACGCATGGGCGAAATCATTCGTGAAACGGCTGACCTCACCGCAGATACCAACGGCTTCGGATGCGCCAAACTTGTGGTCTTCGCCAACGCCGTGAGCGACAACCCCTTCATGGCGGGCGCTTTCCACGGAGTACAGGAGGCAGACACCACGATTTCGGTGGGCGTTTCCGGCCCCGGTGTGGTGCAGCGTGCCCTGCAGCAGGTGCGTGGCGAGCGTTTTGATGCGTGCGCCGAGGCTATCAAACGCGCCGCTTTCAAGATTACCCGCGTGGGTCAGCTGGTCGGTCATTTAGCCGCCGAACGCCTGGGTGTGTACTTCAATATTGTGGATCTTTCGCTGGCGCCTACCGCTGAGATCGGCGATTCGGTCGCGCATATTCTTGAAGAAATGGGCCTGGAAACTGTGGGGACTCACGGTACTGTGGCGGCGCTTGCTCTGCTCAACGATGCGGTCAAGAAGGGCGGGCTCATGGCCTGTTCGCATGTGGGCGGGCTCTCCGGCTCGTTCATTCCGATATCTGAGGATGCTGGCATGATCGATTCTGCTGCTGCCGGGCATATTACGCTCGATAAGCTGGAGGCGATGACCGCGATCTGTTCGGTTGGGCTGGATATGGTTGCGGTGCCGGGCGATACCTCCGCCGCGACGCTTGCCGCCATGATTGCCGATGAGGCTGCGATCGGTGTGATGAACCACAAGACCACCGCAGTGCGCGTGATTCCAGCCGTCGGCCTGGGCGTGGGCGATACTGTCGAGTTCGGCGGGTTGCTGGGGCGCGCCCCGATTATGCCGGTGCATACCCCATCTTCGGAGGCGTTCATTGCTCGCTGCGGCAGGATACCCTCGCCGGTGCATGGGTTTAGGAACTAGGAGTAAAGGTACTGGGGGTGTTTGGGATGAGCATTCTATGTTGCTTCCAAACACCTCTAGCCAGAATTTTCTTTAGGGGTTTTCATCCGTTCTTTGGAAATAGACGGTTACTTTAACACCGAGTTTTTCAAGATTATGAATATGATGATAGAGAGCTATTTGACTTAAAGTAGATAGAGGAATATTACCCTCATTACCTCTATATAGGAGTACTAAAACGATTTCTTGTGGTTTCAGGCTTTTATGCGTAACTATCTCAGGAAATTTCTCTACAATTTTTTTAACTTTTTCCTGTGTCTTTATATCAATCTCCTTATCTGTATTATTTTTATCACTTTTTTGTATTTTTTTAATTTTATTATCTATTCTTTTAGGAAGATTTTCAATTAGATCTTTTATTTTAGGGTAGGATTTATCAGGAGAATCTAAAACCCACTTTGTTGATGTATATGATTGGTTTAAGAGATGACTAAATCCTTCTGCATCCGTTGAATTATTTTTTACATGTATATAAATCCCTTTATGTAAATATAAATCACATAGTTCAATAGGATAATTATTTTTTAATTTTATGCTGGAAGAATCACCGTTTTCATCATTGGTTTCTTCAAAAGGCTTAACTCCGTTATAATCCTTATTACCACCAAGATCTAATAATAAACTATTGTGCGACCATTTCTTGGGTAATGAGGTATTATCATCCCTTATAAGGTCAGCAAGTTGAAGGTTAAAATCAGCTTCATGAATAACTGTATATTCTTTGTTCTTTACAGTGTGGCGGGGGCAGTTACCGACAGCGCTATCTAATAAATCTTTAATTTTCTTTGTATCATTTTCATGATTATAATTTATGTCTTGGTTTTTAAATATGTTTTCTATAAAATTATTTACGTTGTTTTGGAATGTTTCTGAAGTTTTATAAAATCTACCACAGGCCATATAGTAGTATATATCTTTATCCTTATTATAATAAAAACCGCTGAGATAGTCGAAAATATTTTTAGCGGGATGGTCGTTTCCTTTAAAAGATACTTTTATATTTTTAATAAAACTATCATATAGTTTATTATCAGGAATTCCTTGAAGAGTATCACGGTTGTCTTCTAAGAACTTTGTTATTTCGGTAATATTTTCTGAAGATAATATAGGAAAAAAGTTAACATTTATATCCTTCGGAGTTTTATTCTTGCGATCTTTAGCTTTTATTCCAGGAAATTGAATAACAGTAGATTCTATGTTTAAATCCTCAGAATTGAAATCTGGCATATAAGATATGTATAAATCGAAATTCTCTCCTGTTAAACCGTTTTTCAAAATATCTTTAAATAAGGCTATTTTTAATTTTTTTCTTCTTCGAGTGTAAGAGATTCATAATATCCTAGCTTCTTTAAGTTTATATTTCCTCCCCCGCTTGAAATTTCCTGCATATAGTTTTGATATTTTTCCTCGTATTCCTCGCATAATTTTTTAAGTTCATTAAGATTTTCTATTTTTTCTTCATCTTTTTTTCATCTTTTTTGAAATTTAGGCCTTTAGTGATGCATAAATTTATGCCCCCATGTATAGTGGTTTCAGTTTTGTTATTCTTAAGCGTATTTCCCGATATGCGCGTTGGTATATCGACGATCTCATCAATTGAATATTCTTCGGGTGTTGCTCCGGATGAAATTGCAGTATTTGTCATTTTTCCTTTTCGTGAAGGAGACACGGTAGAGAGCTTTGTTATATGTTTATAGTCAACTTCAGATAGAGCAATCCCTCGGCCAAAATCCCTTGTAGCTTTTGATGTGTCAAGTAGGAGATATCCACATCCGTAAGATATAGCCCAGATTATTTTTTGATTTTCTTTAACAATCTTTTGCTCAATAAAAATTATGCAGAACGGGGATACTCTTGATTCTTTGAAAATATCCTCGTGGGCAAGATTGATCCAAAAAGGTGTGCGATGTATATATTGACCGCTCAAAATTGTTGCGGTTTTAAAATCTTCTTTAAAATCTTCAATATAAAAACATTTTTTTTCATTTAAATAGTAGTTTTCTAACTCTTCTAGATTTTCTGGAATGTTACTACCGCTTGTGTCTGAGCATCCTGAGTGGCTTTTATTCTGCTCCTCGTCGTCTTTATTTTCTTCGCCACTCACCGCATTTCTAGTTTCCCCCTTTTTACTATATAGATAACCTAAATAGTTTTGATTTAAAATATTTATCAAATTATCACAATTTTTACTTTCAAGTATTTCTGAATCATTGTAGGGTAATATGAATCTGTAAATATTTACAGCTACCATAAATAATTTCCTTTCTCTCCATAAAACTTATAACACAAACCTGCCCATAAACCCCTCAATGAGCAGGCGTGCATTCGCGTTAGTACGCAGCCTGCCGAGCACAACCTCAAGCGCCTGCACATGTTCCAGGGTCTGCGCGGCACTCGTGCGTGCGGCGAACTCGGCGAGCGCATCCCGGGCATGCTCATTCATCAGGGCAGACCCGGAGTTTAGCTGCAGGGTGAGCACATCGCGCAGCACCGTCTGAATCTCCGTCATCGATCGCAGCAGTGTATCCGATTGGATGCGCTTCGCACGTCGTTTCTGCTCGTCCTCCAGTCGCCGCACCTGCGAGCGCAGGCTGGGGGAGATGCGCGCCCCTTCGGTGATGCCCAGGATCGCCAAAAGTTCGGCGCGTTCCTTCTCGTCGCGCGCCGCAGCGGCTTCGGCAGCGTCCTGTTCCGCGAGCGTGATAAGCCTGTCCGCTGCCGCATACGCCGAAGAAATAGAACGAATGTTCATGATGAGAAGCGGTAGAGTTTCGCGCCGCTGCAGGGATGCGGGGTCGTGGGCTAGGCGGGCGGCGACCTCGGCATCACCCTGCGCGAGTGTTGCCGCGTGGCGTGCCAGCGTTTCCTCAACTCCGTCGGCAGCGAGCTTGGCGGCAACATCGGCGATAGCAGGAACCGGAAGCTGCACGGGGCGGCAGCGTGACCGAATCGTCACGAGCACATCGGTGGGGGAGGGAGCCGTCAGCAGCCAAATCGTGTGCGGCGGCGGTTCCTCGATAGCCTTCAAGAGCACATTAGAGGTGCGCTCGGGCATGCGTTCGGTGTCTTCCATAAGGATCACGCGCCACCGCCCAACCGACGGCCTATCCTGCGCCTTCATCACAAGCTCGCGGGCATCGTCAATGCTAATGCTGACCGCCTCGGTGCGAAAATGCGTAAAGTCCGAGTGCGAACCGTTCAGCACGGTCACACAGCCCTTGCAGGTGCCGCATCCGCGATCGGCAGGATCGGGCTGTTCACACAGCAGCGCCGCCGCAAAAATAAGGGCAGCTCGCCGATGCGGTGCCCCCGCCGCCCCGGTAAAAAGCCAGGCATGCGTGGGACGTTCGGCGGATGCGTCGCGGCGCAGCTGGTCAAGCGTGCCCGCGGGCAGAATCAGCTCATCCCATAGGCTCATCGGGCGTCCTCCCCGAAACCACCGGAGGTAAAATTCGTGTTCGTATCGCCGTTATCGCGGGCTAACTCTCGGGACTCCAGGAGTGGGCGAACAACCTCAAGCACCCGTTCGTGCACCGCATCCACGCTTCCACAACCATCCACTACATAGTGCGCACCGTCGGCGTTCTGCCGCGCAATATCAGCGAAAGCGGTGTGCACGCGGGCTTTGAAATCAGCGCCTTCCGCCTCAATCCGGTCTACGGTGCCGCGGTCGCTCATGCGCTGGGACTCATCGGTGAGGGGAACATCCAGCAGAATTGTGGCGTGCGGTATCAGATCTTCGGTTGCCCAGCGGCTTAAATCCGTGATGGTATCTTTGCCCAGATTACGCCCAATACCCTGGTAGGCTGCGGAAGAATCGAGATAACGGTCGCTGAGTACTACCGCCCCGGCAGCGAGTGCGGGACGAATCTTCTGCGCCGCATGCGCCGCGCGGGATGCAGCAAAAATCAGCGCTTCGGCACGGGCATCGACCTCGCTGGAACCGTGTTTAAGAACGAGTTCCCGCAGAGACTCGCCAAGGGGTGTTCCGCCCGGTTCTCGGGTAGCAATCACGGTGTAGCCTTGAGCCTCTAGAGCGGCTTGAAGCCGGGCAAGCTGGGTAGTTTTGCCCGCACCGTCACCGCCCTCGAAGACGATAAAAAGCCCGCGGCGATCGGGCGCTGAACCCGGCTGCGCGGGCGTACTCTGTGGCGTGTAGTGCAGGGAATCATTCACCCTACTAAGGGTACCGTGCCTGCCGAATGCGATAAAGGAAGGTGAACGTTTTCACGGCGTTGCCGACCCAGAACATGACTTTCTGCGGTGTTCGGCGTGCATGTGAGCTTTCGCTGTGCCACTCTTAAAAGCATGAGTGAAGAGAAGATGTCAGCAGAGACCTATGTGGTGAGCGGTGGCCGTCCCGCGCATGAGCATGATGCGCCGGTGAACCCGCCGATTATTTTGTCCTCAACCTACCGTGGAGCCGGTACCGTTGATACCGTCTCCGATAAAGTGTATGCGCGGTTCGCCAACCCCACCTGGGAGGCTATGGAAGAGGTCGTCGCCGGGTTGGAAGGTGGCACACACGGTCTCTTATTCCCTTCGGGCATGGCAGCGATTGCCTCGATTCTGGATTTGGTACCGGTCGGGTCGGTTATTCTCATTCCTAAACATGCCTACATGGCCTCTATTACTATGAGCAAGGATTTGCAGAAACGCGGTATTGCCGAGGTCGTGCGCATTGATCTGGAAGATACCGCTTCGGTGATTGCAGCCTTCGAAGATGCTGTTGCCCGCACCGGTGTCACCCCGGAAACCGTGGATTATGCGGCCCCGAAGGTACTCGCCTGGCTGGAGAGCCCCACGAACCCCATGCTTGAGGTCGCCGACCTGCCCGCTATTTGCGCGGCGGCAAAACGTTTGGGTGTGGTGACTGCGGTCGATAACACCTTCGCCACCCCAATTTTGCAGAAGCCTCTCTCCTTCGGTGCTGACGTGGTGGTTCACTCTGCGACCAAGTTCTTAGCGGGGCATTCGGATGTGCTTCTGGGCGTTACGGTCACCTCGAACGAGGATCTATATCAGGCAATGCTGCACCATCGCATCACCAACGGGGCTATTCCCGGACCCGTGGAGGCGTGGCTCGGCTTACGCGGTCTGCGAACCCTGGCGCTTCGCGTAGAGCGTTCGGTGCACAACGCGCAGAGGCTGGCTGAGCGCTTGAGTGAGCATCCGGCGGTAGAAGAGGTACGGTACCCCGGTTTGCCCGGCAGTAATGGGCATGAGTTGGCCAAGAAGCAGATGCACGGCGGGTTCGGTGCGGTGCTATGCGTGGTCTTGCGTGCCAGCGATGAACAAACGCAGCGTGTGGTAGAGGCTTTGCGCGTGTGGACTCCTGCAACGAGCCTGGGTGGTGTAGAATCCCTGATTGAACGCCGTCGTCGGCATGGGAGCGAACCCGACTCCATTCCGCCGTCGCTGCTGCGTCTATCGGTCGGCATTGAGAATGTCGATGATCTCTACCAGGATTTGGTGACCGCCATCGAGCAGGTCATCCAGTAAGGAAAATATGACTGCTCCTCAGCTTTTGTTTTATGCCACCCTGATTATTGACGGGTTACTTGCCCTCGTGGTGGCGTGGATTTGCATTCTCGCCTTTGTGCGGTCCGTCATGGCACCCGCGAATATGTACACGTTCAACGGCAAACGCTCCAAGAATTTCTGGATGGCTATGACCGGCGGTTCCGCCGCGGTTGGTCTGCTGGGGGTTTGGAGCGCCTTGAGCTTCACTTACAATCCTAGCGCTACGAGCAGCGTGGTGCTTTTCCAGCTGGTCGCCGCTACCATTTCGAGTGTTTTCCTGGCAGGAGTCTGGCCTGCCGTGGGCGGTAACCGCCGCTACTAGGCGCTCGTCAAGGCGTGCAGCCCGTATCTTTCGCCCGAGTATAGGGTGACTTTGACCTTTTCGGCGCGTGGCGCATCTATGCAGGGGTGTGCCGCGTGCCGATTCGTCTTCTGCCGCGAGATGTAGGGCAAGATGGCGGTGTGGTGTTGCTGGCATAAGCATGACAAACCGCCGCCCGCATGAAAAAATAGAAGCTATGACATACAAATTAGTACTCCTGCGTCACGGCCAGTCGGAGTGGAACGAGAAGAACCTGTTCACCGGCTGGGTCGATGTTAATCTGACTGATAAGGGTCGTGCTGAGGCTCAGCGCGGCGGCGAACTACTGAAAGAACGCGGCATCCTTCCCGATATTGTGCACACCTCATTGCAGCGCCGCGCTATCAACACCGCAAATATTGCCCTGGATGCGGCCGACCGCCTCTGGATTCCGGTCAAGCGTACCTGGCGTCTGAACGAACGTCACTACGGCGCTCTGCAGGGTAAGAACAAGTCTGAGATCCGTGAAGAATACGGTGACGAGAAGTTCATGACTTGGCGTCGTTCCTACGATGTGCCACCTCCGCCGCTGGACGATAGCGACCCCTACTCGCAGGCAAACGATCCCCGCTACGCGGATGTTGAGAACGCACCCCGCACCGAGTGCCTCAAGGACGTTCTCGGTCGTATGCTTCCGTACTGGGAATCCGATATTAAGCCCGACCTTGCCGACGGTAAGACTGTGCTGGTCGCGGCGCACGGTAACTCCCTGCGCTCGCTTGTGAAGCATTTGGAGAACATCTCCGATGAGGATATCGCTGGGTTGAACATTCCGACCGGCATTCCGCTGTACTACGAGCTGGACGAGAACTTTAAGCCTCTCAAGCCGGGCGAGTACCTTGACCCTGAAGCTGCGAAGGATGCTATCGCGGCTGTTGCAAACCAGGGTAAGTAATTATTTAACGCGCATGGTAAGAGAACCCATCGTTCCGGTAGTGTTGAACTGACCGGGGCGGTGGGTTCTCACCGTTTTCAGAGCACCTCGGCACTGCGGCGGTCAGGTTTTCGCTTCAGATACAATGCACACCGCACATCAGATAAGCACTTTTAGGAAGGAATCGCCCGTTGAACGCAGGTCTTATCGCTTTTTCCTCCGGCGTTCTCGGACTGGCTCTGGGTCTTTTGAGCATGGGTATTCTGAGGCGGTTCGAGCGTGAACGACATCGCACGACCGTCGCCGAACCCGCCTTGAGCGACGGAGCGGCGCAGGTGCTTGCGGTTATTGGGCGTGCCTATGTGGTGGTAGACGAGGTCGGAGGCGTCGTGCAGGCTTCGCCGGGCGCCTACGCCATGGGGCTGGTGCGCGGGCACACCGTGCTGTCTATTGAGCTTGCCGAGATGATCCGTACCGTGCGGCACCGCGGTATTTTCGTGGAAAAAGAACTTGAGATCGCCCGGGGCGAGGACGAATCCTTGGTGATCGACTTGCGCGTGGCTCCTGTGGGAAACGAATATATTCTTGTACTCGCCGATGACCGCACCGAAATCTCGCGTGTGCAACGGGTACGCAACGACTTCGTGGCGAACGTTTCGCATGAGCTGAAAACTCCGGTAGGGGCAATTAGCCTGCTCGCAGAAGCCATTGAAGAAGCCCGCGATGACCCGGAATCTATCGACTACTTCACGAGTCGTCTGCACAAAGAAACAAAGCGTCTGACCGCGCTGGTCCGCGATATTATCGAACTTTCCCGTCTGCAGTCCGCCGATGTGATCGGCAGCGGAAAATTGGTGTCTATCAACAGCTTGGTGGCGGAGGCGGTGGACCGTTCCAAGCTCGCCGCCGAAGCCAAGAACATTATCATCCACACGGATGCCCACGCCGACCGTGAGGTTTACGCAGATCCCGAACTGCTTGGGATCGCGGTGCATAACCTCATTGAGAACGCGGTGCGGTATTCTCCCGAAGATACCCGCGTTGATGTCACGGTCGAAACCTCGCACGAGAACCTGCTGATTTCGGTGACAGATCAGGGCGCCGGAATCTCTGAGGAAGACCAGAAACGTATTTTTGAGCGTTTTTATCGCGTAGACCCTGCCCGCTCGCGGCAAACCGGCGGTACCGGTCTGGGTCTGAGCATCGTCAAGCACGTGATGGCGCAGCACGGTGGTATGGTCACCGTGGATTCGACCCTGGGGGAGGGCTCCACATTTACGCTGAGTCTGCCGCTTGCCGAGGCAGATCATTCGACCCCTGAAATCCTGGATCTGCCGATAACTCGTGAGCTGAGCTACACTAGCTACAGGACTTAAAACAGAGGTAACGATGACGAAAATTCTGCTTGTTGAGGATGAAGAGGCGCTCTATGACCCGCTGTCCTTCCTGCTTGGGCGCGAAGGTTTCACGCCCGTTGTAGTCGATAACGGTCTGGATGCGGTGCCTACCTTTGAGAGAGAAGACCCAGATCTAGTGCTCCTTGACGTGATGCTTCCCGGAATGTCCGGCATGGAGGTGTGCAAGAAAATTCGCGCATCCTCCTCGGTTCCGATCATCATGCTGACCGCTAAGGATTCTGAGATTGACAAGGTGCTCGGGCTCGAACTTGGGGCTGATGACTATGTGACCAAGCCGTACTCTTCGCGGGAACTGATGGCACGCATCCGGGCGGTGCTGCGGAGGCAGAGCCCCGATCACGGCGATGAGCAGGATCAGAAAGCTTTGGCGGCTGGTCCGGTGCGTATGGATGTGGAGCGTCACGTCGTCACCGTGGACGGTGAGGAAGTTTCCATGCCCCTGAAAGAGTTTGAACTTTTAGAGATTTTGCTTCGCAACACCGGTCGCGTGATGACGCGCGCCCAGCTGATTGAGCGGGTCTGGGGCGCGGATTATGTGGGCGATACGAAGACATTAGATGTGCACATTAAACGCCTGCGCTCTAAGATCGAGCCGAAGGCATCCTCACCTCGCTATGTGATTACGGTGCGCGGGCTGGGCTATAAATTTGAGGCGTAGAGACTCGCCCATCTCCATACAGAAAAAGGCTCTTTATGTCATATAAAGAGCCTTTTTCTGTACCTTGAGAGGGTGAAACCCTCACCAGAGCTACTGCACGTTCTCGTAGACGGGCACGCTCGCCGTAGGAGCCGGGGCGGGGACTTCCTCAGATTCGTCGTATGAAGGAGTCTCTGCCGGTTCAGGAGCCGTAGGCACAGCGGTCGCCGTATTCGTGGGAACGGCAGTTGCCGATGCGCTCGGCGTTGGGGTTTTCGCAGGCGTGCTGGCACTGGGAGTTGTCGCGTGAGAAGACTGCGAGGATGCACGCGAGCTCGCCGCATTCGGCATATAGGAAGCGTACTCCTTGAGAGTTCCGTCTAAGATCGGAATATTCAGGTTTGTGGACTGATCGTTCGAAGAAACCTGAGTATTCGCCAGGGTCTCACCGGGAGTCTGCGAAATCTTCGGCACGATCACCTGAGAATCGTTGCTTTCTAAACGTACCTGCTGGCCCTTGGCAACCTTGACGGATTTCTCGCCGCTGGGGAACGCGAAGGTAACGGTAATATCGTGGTCGCTCTTATTCAGGATAGTGCCGAGCAGACGACCATCCGCACCTTTGCCGGATGAAACCATCATGATATTGCGAAGCTCAACGCCGTTAAGATCGGCCTTAACCCCATCGGATGCAGCATACTGCAGGGTTGTCGGCTGGGTATAGATATAACCGCAGCCAGTTGCTGATATGAGCGCGGCTGCAATAGCCACACCCGCACCGGTGCGCTTAAGAGAGTGGGAAACGGCGAACTTCACGGCGCGTCCTCCTAGATTCTGGTGAGCCCTGCGACTCTGTGTGCGTGCATATAAAGCCGCCTTGCACGCGCAGTCCTTCGAGCGCACAGAAGCGACACAAGATTTGACTCTCGCACTCTAGTTTAGCAATGTGATGACAAATCGTCAGTATGAGACCTGCACATGACGCCGGTTTTATGCCGTCTTCGGGAAATCACCGTGGAACTTTGCGAGTCTCGCTCAGCGTCATAAACCTGCGCAAACATCTCAAAACCTCAGAAGCACACTATCGGGTACCCTCTTAGATGTGACTGAAAACTATCCAGAGGCTCTAGCCACGAATGCTTCCCCGACAGCTCGCACCGCCATCGTCGTGCTCGGCGCGGGTTCCGGCACCCGCCTCAAAGAAAAGATGCCCAAAGCCGCCGTCGATGTACACGGAAAAACCCTGCTGTACTGGGCGCTTGAGCGCGCGCGTGCCTCGGGTATTGCGGAACGTATCGTTGTAACGGTTCCGACTGACTGTGCGCACCGATGCCCGCAATTACTGGCCGATGCTGCCGAATTTGATGCTCTCGTTACGGAAGGCGGCAACACCCGCACCGCATCGGTCATCGCCGCCCTGGATGCGCTCGCCGCCGAAAACCCGTCCATCGAGCGGGTGCTTATTCACGATTGCGCCCGCGCGTTTACGCCTCCCCAGGTTTTCTGCACGGTCGCCCAAGCGCTGACTGCCGGTCATCGGGCCGTTATCCCCGTTGTTCCCGTGATCGACACCATTAAAACCGTGGATGCGCATGGCACCGTCACCGGCACGCCCTCCCGTGCGCTTATGCGTGCCGTACAAACCCCGCAAGGCTTCAGGATCGACACTCTGCGTGCCGCGCATGAGCACAGCCGCACGCTTGAGGCTTCAGTCGCCGAGCACATTACTGATGATGCAATGGCGGTCGAGGCATACGGAGAACAGGTACATACGGTGACTGGGCATACCGATGCTTTCAAGATCACGACCCCGCTCGATTTGCGCATAGCGCGCGCACTCTACCCGACTGCGCCGGAATCCGCCCGCTCCTGAAACTAAGCACACAACCGCGATGAAAGGCACCTTCATGACAGATATAACCAGCGCACAGAACAGCCCCACCCCTCAGACCCCCCTCATACCTCGAGTAGGAACCGGCGTAGACGTGCATGCCTTTGGCGAGGAAAACACCGAGCTGTGGATCGCGGGCCTGTACTGGCCGGGCGAACGCGGGCTCAGCGGGCATTCCGACGGCGATGTCGTTGCGCACGCGGCCGCCGATGCGCTCTTTGCCGCATCCGGTACCGGAGACTTGGGCAGTAACTTCGGGGTGGATCGTCCAGATATGGCGGGCGCATCCGGAGTGCGTATTCTCTCGGAGGCGGCGGCAATCGTGCGAGCGGCAGGTTTCGAGATCGGCAACATCAGCGTGCAGCTGATCGGTAACCGCCCCAAATTTTCGCCGCGCCGCGCAGAAGCCAGTCGCGTTCTGAGTGAAGCGGCTGGGGCTTCGGTGACCGTTACCGCGACCACGACCGACGGTTTGGGCCTGACCGGACGCGGCGAAGGCGTTGCAGCCGTTGCCACCGCACTCCTTTACTCGGTGGAGTAGTTCCCCTGACGGAAGATTATTAAAGAGAACCCGGCGGTACCCACCGCCTGGGTGCTATACCCCGTAAACTAGTACTGTGACTATGCGTTTTTATGATTCAGCAACATCAAGCATCCGCGATTTTGAACCGGTAGTCCCCGGTGAGGCACGCATCTACTACTGCGGTGCCACCGTGCAGGGCGAACCGCATGTGGGGCATATCCGTTCCGCCCTGGTTTTCGACCAGCTTGCGCGGTGGATGCGCTACTGCGGGTTCAAAGTCACCACCGTGCGCAATGTTACGGATATTGACGATAAAATTTTGGCGAAGTCCGTTGAATCTGCACAGCCCACCTATACTGGGGAACACCCCAACGAGCAGTGGTGGGCGCTCGCATACCGGTACGAGAAAGTTTTTGCGCGCGCATATGCGACGTTGGGTATTGACCCGCCAACCTATGAGCCGCGCGCGACCGGTCACATTCCTGAGATGTTTGAGCTTATTCAGCGTCTTATCGACCGCGGGCACGCATACCCAGCGCTTGACGATTCTGGGGATGTCTACTTCGATGTGCGTTCTTGGGAACAGTATGGCGCGCTCACCCGCCAGAGTGTAGACGATATGCAGGATTCCGCCGACGCGGACCCGCGCGGCAAGCGTGATCCCCGCGATTTTGCCTTGTGGAAGGGGTATAAGGAAGGCGAACCACTGACCGCTGCGTGGGATTCGCCGTGGGGCCGCGGTCGTCCCGGCTGGCATCTGGAATGCTCTGCGATGGCAGGTAAATATCTGGGGAAGCGGTTCGATATTCACGGCGGCGGGCTGGATCTGCGTTTTCCGCATCACGAGAATGAACTGGCGCAGTCCACGGCTGCGGGCGATGATTTCGCTAACTTCTGGATGCACAACGGTATGGTCACCTACGAGGGCGAGAAAATGTCGAAATCGATCGGCAACACCATTTCTCCCGTGCAAATGCTGCAGCAGGCTCGCCCGCTGGTAGTGCGCTATTATTTGGGTTCGGCACATTATCGTTCGGTGCTGGATTACCGCCCCACTTCATTAGAAGAGGCACGGGTTGCTATCGAGCGTGTGGAGGCATTCCTCGCCGCTACCTCGGAGCTTATGGCCCCGAATCCGCAGGATCGTCGCGTACCACAGGACTTTGCGGATGCGCTCGATGACGATATGAATATTCCGCGCGCGCTCGCGGTGCTTCACGAGCAGACTCGCGCCGGTAACGCCGCGCTTGCCGCCGGTACGGACGCCTCTGAATTTGCAAATGCGGTGTGGGCGATGGCGAATGTGCTGGGGCTGATTTCGCTCATGAATCTTGACGGTTCGGGGGCTTCCGGTGCGGAGCATCAGGCATTAGATGCGCTTATTCACACTATTTTGGAACAGCGCGCGAGTGCCCGTGCCGAGAAGGATTGGGCGACCGCCGATAGGATGCGCGATGTTCTCGCCGCCGCAGGTATTACGGTCAAGGATGGCGCGCAGGGCTCTACATGGAGCCTTAACGCATAACACATCCCCCAAAACTCGCCCCGAAGCGGGCATGACAGACGTTGAACTAAAGGATACAGATATGGCTAAGGCAGGTTCGCGCCCCGGCGCTACCGCAAAGAAAAAGGGTGCGACAAAGGGCACCGGCGGTCACGGTCGTCGTGCGCTGGAAGGTAAAGGACCCACCCCGAAGGCTGAGGACCGCGTTTATCACAAGGCGTATAAGATGAAGCGCGCGGCGGAGCGTCGTGCGGCTACCGGCACGAACCGTAAGTTCCAGACTCGTCTGGGCGGCAAGCGCGTGAGCGATGAACTTGTTACCGGTCGCAACGCGGTTCTGGAGGCACTTCGCACCAATATCCCGGCGAAGCACCTGTACGTGATGAGCCGTATTGAGGTCGATGACCGCGTGCGTGACATTATGACGATGGCGAATAAGAAAAACCTGCCCATGCTGGAGATTCCCCGCAGCGAGCTGGATCGTCTGACGGACGGTGCCGTGCATCAGGGGATCGCAATGCAGATTCCCCCTTACCAGTATCCGGATGCGACCGATTTGGTACTGGACGTTATGGAGCGCTGGCATGCCGGTAAACTCAAGTCACCCCCGCTTTTCGTGGCTTTGGATGGTATTACCGATCCTCGAAATTTGGGTGCAATTATTCGCAGCGTTTCGGCTTTTAGTGGCGATGGGGTCATCATTCCCGAGCGTCGCTCTGCTGCGGTGACTGCGGGCGCCTGGAAGACGAGCGCGGGTGCGGCGGCCCGTATTCCGGTGGCGATGGCGACGAACCTGACGCGTGTGCTGCAGCAGGCAAAAGAGCAGGGTATTTTTGTGATTGGTTTGGATGGTGGGGGAGACATAGACCTGCCGAATCTACAGCTCGCTTCTGAGCCTCTGTGCGTGGTGGTTGGTTCCGAGGGTAAGGGTCTTTCGCGTTTGGTGACGGAGACCTGCGATCAGATCGTGTCGATCCCTATTGATTCGGCTATGGAGTCTCTTAACGCCGCAATGGCAGTGGGTATTACCCTTTATGATGTATCGCGCCATCGCGCCGAGTCTCACTAATGCTCTTATCCGATGCGCGTGTGGAGCCTGATGTTCAGGTTCCACACGCGCTCGTGTATTTACGACGCAATGGGGTTGCAGCGGCAGAGCCCGAATACATACCGTGCTTGACGGCTTGTTTTGCTAGTGGTGTAAAACACTCACCCGTTGGGTTGCGGTGGTGGGTGTGGGTGTGTATAGTTGTATGAGTCGCCGCGGCGAGGACTTCATTTCTGGTTGTGATCCGGGTGGGGTTGGTTGCGGTGATTTATCATGTGATGACCGGCTGATGATGATCTCTGCATGCGTGTTTGTGTGTGGTGGTGTTGTTGGTGTGGTGTGTTGTTTGAGAAC